>NZ_AP012977.1:600000-1200000 GCF_016592595.1 Abyssogena phaseoliformis symbiont OG214 | reverse complement strand
AGAATTAATAATATTGACCTCAACAGCTTTGCCCATTAATTTATGATTTGGCAAATTTAGGCTGATTAGGGGTAGGATTGATGGTTTTATACTGTCAGTAATAGAATGAAGACTGCCTGATAAATGTGTTTTATTGATGCACTCGTCAATGGTGGCACTAATAGCGCCACAGTTAGAATGTCCTAACACCACAATTAAGGAAGTCTTAAATTTCGAGATTGCAAATTCAACACTACCCATTTGTGATGGGGCGACTATATTTCCTGCAATGCGGATAATAAACAAATTACCAAAACTTTGATCAAAAATAGTCTCAATGGGCACTCGCGAATCAGAACAACCCAATACAATCGCAAAAGGCGCCTGATCCTGTATGTCTTTTGTATGTCTATGCGGATGAAACTCATGATGTAATACAGTGCCATCAACAAAGCGTTGATTGCCATCAACCAGTCTTTTTTTTGCTTGAGCTGAATTTAAATGTTTCATATTGTTGAAAACGATTTATTTTTGTGGCAAATAATCAAAGGTACTAAAACTATTTTAAAAGATAATACTCATCATCGACATCATAACGATGATAAATAACACCGTCATAAAGCCACCTGCTTTGATGAAGTCTGCCACCTTATAACCACCAGGACCCATAATTAAAGCATTCACTTGATGAGTGGGAATTAAAAATGAATTTGAAGTTGCAATGGCGACTGCCAATGCATAAACTGCGGGGTCTTCCCCCACTTGAATGGCAATATTAACGGCAATAGGCACTAAGAGAATGGTTGCACCGACATTAGACATTACCAAAGTAAAGAAAGTTGCCAATATTACAATTGAGGTTAGTATCACCCAAGGCGCCATATCACCAACTACTTTAACCGTTTCTTGTGCAATCCATAAAGCGGTGCCAGTTTTTGAAACTGCCATGCCTAGCGGAATAAGACTTGCTAATAAGAATACTGTTTTCCAAGAAACCGCACGGTAGGCCTCTTCTATTTTAATAACGCCAGACAAAATCATACCCAAAGCGCCGGTCATGAGCGCGATAGAGAGTTTAATGTCGGTAAATAACACTAAGAAAAGTGCAATTGCAAAGAAAATACTTGCCCATTTGATTTTTTCAGGTCGGTACTCTTCTTGTCTTGGATACTCAGAAGTGATAACAATAAAATCAGTATTGGATTGTAGTCTATCAAGATCAATCCAACGTGTATGGACAATTAATGTATCGCCTGATTGGAATAGCATATTACGAATACCTTCGCCTTCTTGCATGGTTTTGCCACCACGATGTAGTGCTACCATGGCAATACCATAGGTTTTTCGTAACCATACATCCCTAGCACTTTGGTTAATGAGCGAAGAGTTAGGTGGAATGACAATTTCTGCTGTGCCACATTCTTGTGTAGATAGCAAGTTAGAGAATTTTTCAATAGCGTCTGATAGTTCAAGATGAAAGCCTTGAACAAAAGCATCTAAATGTTCTTTTGTTGTTAATACGCCTAGGGTCATTTGTGGTTTAATTGCAGTGCTACGCTCAACCGAGTGATGCCCAATAAAGGTCCTCCCCTCAATGGTTTGTATGGCGATGATTCTAATTTTAGCGGCTGTTTCAATGTCATCAAGCGTCATGCCAATTAGGTTAGAGTCTTTAGGGACATTGACCTCAAATAAATCATAATCTATATTGTAAACTTGATGAAAGTGTTCAATGGCAGACACAGATTCTGACCGTTCCTTTTTGGTTGTAGGTAAGACAAACCTCCCAGCAATCACGAAATATATAATGCCTGTTATGACCAGTGCAATACCTATTGGTGTTACGGAAAATAACCCCCATGTGTCCATTTGTTGACCAACTTCTAGTCCCTGATTAGTGGTTAAAATTAAATCATTGAGTAAGATTAAAGGGCTAGAACCTACCATGGTTATTGTGCCACCTAAAATTGCCGTAAAGCCCATTGGCATTAACAATCGTGACATTGGAATGCCTGAGCGTGATGAAATGCGACTCACAACAGGGATAAACAGTGCAGCCGCACCCACATTTTGCATAAAGGATGAAATAAATCCAACGGTAGAAGAAACAATTGGAATTATTCTTGGCTCAGAGGTGCCACCTACTTTAAGAATAAAAGTAGCAACCTTGCCCATTAATCCTGTTTTATCTAAACCTGCGCCAATAATCATTACCGCAATAATTGACATCACTGCATTAGAGGAGAATCCATCAAACAGTCTTTGATTATTAACCAAGCCTTCTTCTAGCCCCATCAAAGTATGAATCCATGGCAAAGAACTTAACCCTAAAATAATCATAATGGTGATGGCAGCCTCATCAATTTCTACTACCTCAAAAGCAAATAAGTAAATTGTTAATACGAGAATGCTTAACATCCAAGCAATAGGGGCGGTTGGTGCAATTGTTGAAAGCCATATGGCAAAAATAGCAAAAATAATGGCTGAAATATTTTTTTTATTGAACATGGTTCTTGATTTTTTTAAGTGTAAAAAACAGTAGGTAAAATTATACCATAATCACAACATTACTAATCACCACTAACAAAGCCTTACTGATTAAAAACGTCTGTTTTTAAACGGGTGATTTTTGAGTGATATTGACTATTTCTTTACTAATTTTGACAAAGCGTTGAATGTAATTAATTTCTTTGTCTTGTTTGCGTAAAATTGCAAATAATTTTTGACTAAGCCCGTTGGTACTTATATGAATTTTTTTAAGAGGCATTTTTTTAATAAATTCATTTGCTAGCCATTCTGGCAATATGCAAACGCCACGCCTGAGCGCTGTCATTTGTAACATGAGTTCAATAGATTCAATTTTTTTAATATGTTTGGGCTTGATGTGCGCTGGATTTAAAAATTGCGTTAAAATATCAAGCCGTTCTAATGGCACAGGAAAAGTTAGTAAAGTTTCATGAGTCAAGTCTTTTGGTGTAATGATTGTTTTGTACGCTAGTGGGTGTTTATTAGCAACCAAGAGTACCAAATTATATTGGGCGAGTGTTTCAATATGAATGTCTGCTTTTCTCTCTATATCGGGTGTAATTAAGATATCAATATGGTAATTGAGCAGCCCCCCGTGTCCAGAAAATTGAAATTTGTTGATAATTTCTACTTCAACATTTGGCATTTTTTGCAAAAACACACCAATGACCTTTGTTAGCCACTCATAGCAAGGATAGCATTCAACGCCTATGCGTAGAATACCTTGGCGACCTTGTGCATAGGCTTTTAGGGTTTTCTCAGTTTGTTCTAAAATGGGTAGTAATTGTTGTGCAGTTTGTAATAGTAATTCACCTGCTTTTGTGAGGCGTAAATTTCTACCCTCTCGTTCCCAAAGCGCAATGCCTAGTTTTTCCTCCAAGTAACGAATTTGGTGGGATAAGGCAGATTGGCTCAAATACAACACAGATGCCGCGCGCGTTAAAGTGCTATTTTCATGTAATGCTTGTATGATTTTCAAATGTTTAAGCGTTATCATATATGAATATAATTCATCATTAAGTTAAAAATAATCATTTTACTTCATATGATAGTTCTTATAGAATAATTGACTTTAATCAATAGGAGTCTTAATTATGGTCACAATACACAATCTGGGTTTTCCACGTATTGGCAAGCATCGAGAGTTAAAATTTGCATTAGAAAAATATTGGTCAAACGCTATTTCTCAAGATGAGTTATTGCAAATTGCTAGTACATTACGCAAGCAGCACTGGCAAATTCAAAATGAATTGGATTGGGTTCCAGTGGGTGATTTTTCTTTTTATGATCAGGTTTTGGACATGAGTTTTTTATTAGACAATGTGCCGAAACGCGCTAAAAATTTATCAGACAATGAGCTAGATAATTATTTTCGAGTAGCACGTGGGCGGGCTTTTGTTAATGAATCTGATTGCAATTGCATTCAAGCGGGCGAGATGACCAAATGGTTTGATACTAATTATCACTACATTGTGCCAGAGTTTAGTCAAGAGACAAATTTTGCACTCCAAGCACAACATTTGATTGCACAAATTAGGCAAGCGCAAGAACAAGGCATGAAGGCTAAGCCTGTTGTTATTGGCCCAGTCACTTATTTATGGCTAGGCAAGTCCAAAGATAAAACCAACAAACTAGATTTATTAGATTCATTGGTTAAAGTGTATGTGCAACTATTTGATGAATTGGCAAAGCTAAATATAGAATGGATACAGATTGATGAGCCTATTTTAGTCACAGAATTGGAGGCAGACTGGCAAATAGCTTTTAAGAAAACTTATGCTACATTGGCAGATAGCCCAATTAAATTGTTGTTGGCTAGTTATTTTGGCACTTTGCAGGACAATTTAAGCCTTGCTTGTGGTTTACCTATTGATGGCCTACATATTGATGCAATTAATGCAAAAGATGAGGTTCAATTAGTGATTAATGGCCTGCCAGATGGTAAGGTTCTATCCTTAGGCGTGGTCAATGGTCGTAATATTTGGAAGACAGATTTAAGTGCGACCTTGTTGTGGTTAGAGCCTATTCATCAACAATTACAGGATAGATTGTGGTTAGCTCCATCTTGTTCATTGTTACATATACCTGTGGATTTAGACAGTGAACAAGAACTGGATGGCGATATTAGAGCGTGGCTTGGGTTTGCTGTGCAAAAATTAGAAGAGCTAAGACTATTAGCACAAGTACTTAATCAAGAACAAGCAAGTGTAACTAAAGAAATGGCGAGTAATATCGATGCTATTAATGCTAGAAAATATTCACCACTTGTGCATAATAGCGCTGTTAAAGAGCGTACCGCTAAGGTGAATGATGAACTAGGCAATCGCCAGTCTAATTATAAGAGCAGGGCAAAAGTACAAAGTGAAAAATTTAATCTGCCTTTATATCCAACCACGACCATTGGCTCATTTCCACAAACGTTAGAGATTAGACAAGCCAGACGCGATTATAAATTGGGCGAATTATCAGCAGAGAAATATACGCAAGCGATGCGCTCTGAAATTAGGCACTGTGTGCAAGTACAAGAAGACTTGGGTTTAGATGTTTTGGTGCATGGCGAGCCTGAGCGTAATGATATGGTGGAATATTTTGGGCAACAACTCAGTGGTTACGCATTTAGCCAATTTGGTTGGGTACAATCTTACGGCTCTCGTTGTGTTAAGCCACCGATTATTTTTGGTGATATTTCTCGTCCAAAATCCATGACATTAGATTGGATAACCTACGCCCAGTCACTCACCAATAAGCCCATGAAAGGTATGCTTACAGGCCCTGTTACGATGTTGAATTGGTCATTTGTGCGAGATGACCAGCCAAGAGCGACAACCTGTTTGCAGTTATCTTTGGCTATTAGAGACGAGGTATTAGACCTTGAAAAATCTAATATAAATATCATCCAAATTGATGAGGCAGCATTAAGAGAGGGCTTGCCGTTACGAAAATCTCAGTGGCAAACTTATCTTGATTGGGCGATTAAGGCTTATCGAATTAGTGCTAATGGCGTGAGTAATGAAACCCAGATCCACACTCATATGTGCTATTCAGAATTTAACGATATTATTGAGGCAATTGCACGGATGGATGCTGATGTCATCACTATTGAAACCTCTCGCTCGGACATGGAATTATTGGATATTTTCGATAAATTTGACTACCCTAATGAAATAGGCCCAGGCGTTTATGATATTCATTCTCCTAATATCCCTTCGGTGGCTTCCATGGTCGAACTAATGAAAAAAGCAGCAAAGCACATTCCTGCTAAAAGGCTATGGGTTAATCCTGATTGTGGCTTAAAAACCAGACATTGGGATGAGGTAAATCTTGCATTGACTAATATGGTACTAGCTAGCCAGCAACTTCGAAAAAATTGATTTATAAATTAGAGTAAAAGGCTTTAATAAAATAAAGCCCTTGGGGTGGTGCAGTAGGGCCGGCTTGCTTGCGTTGCTTGCTGTCCAGCACCTCTTTGACCCATTCAATGGATTTTTCGCCTTTACCTACTTTGAGCAGTGTACCAACAATATTGCGTACCATGTGGTGTAAAAAGGCGTTGGCTTTTATGTCTAGTAAAATGTTGTCAGCAGACTTAGCTAGTTTTATAAATTCAATGGTTTTAATGGGAGATTTTTCTTGACATAAACTACCTCGGAAGGCTGAAAAGTCATGTTCGCTAGTTAAATATTTGCTGGCTTTATCCATTGCCATTATGTCCAATTTTCTTGGCTCCCATAATGAGTGGGTCGCTATGAGGGCAGAGCGAACTTTTGTGTTGTGTATTTTATAGTTGTATTGTCTAGCAGTGGCACTAAATCGTGCGTGGAAATTATCATCAACGTGTTTTGCCCAAGTAAAATTGACATCGCTTGGCAGATTAACATTGCCACCAAATAGCCAAGCCTTATCTTCGCGTTTAACGCTGGTTTCAAAGTGAATAACTTGGCAGGTGGCGTGTACGCCAGCATCGGTTCTACCAGAACAAAACACCCTAACGGGATGACTGGCAACGCTTGATAGGGCTTGCTCAACTACGTGCTGTACAGTGCGAATGTTAGATTTTTGACACTGCCAGCCATGGAAGTTTGTGCCTAAGTACTCAACGCCTAATGCTATTTTCATGATTCAAATTTTGGGTAAAATTAAGTTAACTATTTTAACTATTTTAACTATTTTAACTATTTTAACTATTTTAACTATTTTAACTATTTTAACTATTTTAACTATTTTAACTATTTTAACTATTTTAACTATTTTAACTATTTTAACTATTTTAACTATTTTAACTATTTTAACTATTTTAACTATTTTAACTATTTTAACTATTTTAACTATTTTAACTATTTAAATGAGTTTGCATGAAAAATGAACGAACAGGGTTGGGCAGAGTTATCAATGCTTTTGTCTTTTCCATGAAGGGCTTAAAGTTTTGCTATCAATCTGAAGCAGCTTTTAGGCAAGAGTTGTGGTTAAGTATTGTGTTAATTCCTTTGGTGTTGTGGCTAGGAGAGTCATCTGTTGATAAAGTGCTATTAATTATGCCTATATTTTTGGTTTTAATTGTTGAAGTTTTAAACTCAGCCATTGAATCGGTGGTTGATAGAATTGGTGATGAATATCACGTATTATCAGGCGCTGCAAAGGATATGGGTTCTGCAGCAGTATGGTTATCATTAACGCTACTTGTTATATCATGGCTAATTATTCTGATTTAAAAAATTATTTGAGTGATGATATTAAGTGCTTTGCTTTTGATTCAATACCCAGCACCAATGATTACCTAGCTCAGTTAGCCTTTTGCACAAAAACTCAAGTTTGTGTTACTTCTGAACAAACCCATGGCAAGGGTCAATACGATAGAAAATGGCTAAGTCAGAAAGACACAAGCATTATGTTATCAATTCGCTATGTTTTTCCTAGTAATATTTTATTGAGTGGGTTAAGTTTGGTGGTTGGTTTGGCATTGGTTGATGTGTTAGAAAAATACGGTATTTCTGATTTGAAACTCAAATGGCCAAATGATGTTTATTTTGAAGGTAGAAAATTAGCAGGTATTTTGATTGAGAATTCACTACAAGGTGATTATCAATCAGTCATTATTGGCTTGGGGCTGAATGTTAACTTTAATGAAGATTTTCAGTGTGAAACATCTTGGATAGATTTGAAAAAAATAATTTCAACACCGGTTGATAAGCTTAATTTGAGTAAAGATTTAATTAACAAAATTTTAGAATATTTTGATATTTTTGAATCAAGTGGCTTTGGTGAGTTTTATGCCAAGTGGGTAAAAGTAGATTATTTACTAGGCAAGCAAGTTAAGCATACAAGCAAGGCACAGTTATTTAGTGGTACTTGCCTTGGGGTCAATCACCAAGGCATTTTATTGGTTAAAACCCAATACGGTGTTAAACCGATTTATTCATCTGAGTTTTTACATCTTTGTTAGTGTTGATTGGCACGGTGTTTACTTTGGTGTCTGTCATTGAAACAATGTCTTTAAAGTAAGAACCATCTTTTAAAATAACTTTTGGTGCGCTCATATCTCCAGTAACGTTACTACTGCCAGTAATGACAATTTTTTCACTTGCTTCAATGTTGCCTTTAATATTAACATTAACAATTTTAGCAAAAACATCTACGTTAATTTTGGCTAATTTTTCAATTGTAACCAAGTTATTTTTTTAGGGTTCTGTACCTTCAATTTTTCCAAAGATACTCATATCATCGCCACCAGAAACATCGCCCTTAATATGACACCCTTTAGATATGATTGTCTTAGATTGGGTTTTTATTCAGCACTAACAACAGTTCTTTGTGTGCTAACACTTGTTTGCTCTTGATTATTATTTGGTTCAGGTTTTTTAGTATTAAACATAATAGCAGGTTAACTGTTATAATCGTTGACTATAATCAATATCAATCACTATGTCTAGTAACGCTTTAAGCATACAAAATATTAGTAAATCTTACGCAGGCAGGGATGTGGTTAACGATGTTTCATTTTTTGTACAAGGTGGCGAGGTGGTTGGATTGTTAGGTCCAAATGGCGCGGGGAAAACCACTTGTTTTTATATTGCTTGTGGTTTGGTTAGAGCAAATTCAGGCAAAGTATCTTTAAACAAAAAAAGAATTGACCATTTGCCCATGCACAAGCGTGCTGATTTAGGGCTTGGTTACTTGCCTCAAGAGCCTTCTATTTTTCGCAAGCTTTCAGTGGAAAACAACATTATGGCGGTGTTGGAGTTAAACTCTAGCCTTAATAAAAAACAAAGAGTTCATCGGTTAGAGGAATTGTTGGCAGAATTCAGTATTGAACATATTCGCCACATCAAAGGTATCAGTTTGTCTGGCGGTGAAAGAAGAAGAGTAGAGATTGCTAGAGCACTGGCAATGGATCCAAAATTTGTACTACTTGATGAGCCATTTGCAGGCGTTGATCCAATTTCTGTCGGGGATATTCAAAAAATTATTTACCACTTAAAAGGCAAAGATATTGGCATCTTAATTACGGATCATAATTATCGTGAAATGTTAGATACTTGTGATCACTCCTATGTGCTGCATAATGGTGCGATTATTGCACAAGGTAATAAAGAGCAAATTCTTTACAATGAAAAAGTTCGCGAGGTTTATTTAGGCGAGTATGACTAGTAATGCACAATCATCAAGATCAACAAACCACTCAGCTTGACTTCATTACGCTGGGCATAGAAAGCTCTTGTGATGAAACAGGTATTGGCTTGTACCATTCTGAACTTGGTCTTATCGGGCATCAATTATTTTCATCCGTTGAAATTCATGCCGAGTATGGTGGCGTGGTTCCTGAACTAGCATCACGCGATCATATTCAAAGAGTACTACCTTTAATTAAAGCAGTTTTAGCAGAGGCAAAATTTACTCTACAAGATTTAAGTGGCATTGCTTATACAGCTGGGCCTGGCCTGGCAGGTGCGCTTTTGGTAGGAGGTGCGGTGGCTAAATCTTTGGCTTGGAGTTTGGATATTCCGTCTTTAGCTGTACACCATATGGAAGGGCATTTATTGGCCCCTTTACTGGAAGAGTCTCAGCCCAAATTTCCCTTTGTGGCTTTGCTGGTTTCAGGTGGCCACACCATGCTGATTGATGTTAAAGCCATTGGTCAATACAAAATTTTGGGCGAGTCTTTAGATGATGCGGTGGGCGAGGCATTTGATAAAACAGCAAAGATTTTGGGTTTAGGTTATCCTGGCGGTTCTGCTTTAGCGATGCTTGCCGAGCAAGGCAATCCTGATGCGTTTAAGTTTCCACGCCCTATGGTTGACCGTCCTGGTCTTGATTTTAGTTTTAGTGGTCTTAAAACGTTTGCACGTAATACTTTTGCCAAGCATCCTAACAAAAAAGCAGACATTGCTAAAGCATTTGAAGTGGCTACTACACAAACACTCATGATTAAATGTAGAAGGGCGTTAGAACAAACTCAATACACAACGCTTGTAGTTGCAGGCGGTGTTAGTGCAAATTTATCTTTACGCAAAGAACTTAATCAAATGGGTAAAAAAGTGGGCGCGAATGTTTTTTATCCAAGGCAAGAATTCTGCACTGATAACGGTGCTATGATAGCTCTAGTTGGGAATTTTCGCCTGAGCTGTGGACAACGTGACACCCATCATGAAATTAACATCAAGCCCAGATGGAATTTAGAGGAATTAAGCCAAATTGAGTAAACTAAGCAAATTATTTACTGATGCATCAAACAGGGCTTGATGCACCATTGGTAACTATTAAGGTGCATATTTCAGGCGGTTTGCCAGGGTTTTCTATTGTTGGCTTGCCTGAAGGTGCAGTGCGAGAAAGCAAAGACCATGTGTGCAGCGTAATTATGACCTCAAAGTTCAAATTCCCTAAAGGGCGAATTACTGTTAGTCTTGCCCCCAGCCAATTTATTCAAAAGCGTTGGTAGATATGACTTGCCTATTGCCATTGGATTACTACTGGTCTCTAAACAAATTAAACCCAGTGCTGACATTAACTCATTTGAATTTTATGGTGAGCTAGGCTTAGACGGCTCACTTCAAGTAACTGAAGGATTACTGCCAGCTATTATTGCAAGTAGCCAAGCCAAGTATTGCATTGCATTACATTACATTATCCTGCCAAATCAAGATTCAAATCAATATGCGCTGGTTGACAAAGCCATTATTTACCCATGTGCGCATTTGCTTAAAGTATGTGAGTTTCTACAAGGTGTTAGGGGTGTTAATAAATTAACGCACAATTTAGCTGATAGTCAACCAATTTATAATAATGATTTTTCCAAAGTTAAGGGGCAACACCACGTTAAACACGCACTTGAAATTGCCGCAAGTGGCGGATACAATTTACTTTTAATCGGTCCACCTGGTTCAGGCAAAACCATGTTAGCAGAATGTCTACCCTCAATCATGCCACCACTAAGCATCGATAAAGCCTTAGAATGCTCCTCTATTTATTCAGTCGCCAATAAAACCCCTAGAGCTAACCCAACTTAAAAATCCGCCCATTTCGTAGCCCACACCACTCATCTTTAGAGTTGCATTAGTCGGCGGTGGTTTAGCCCCTAAGTCAGGTGAAATTTCACTAGCCCATGAAGGCGTGCTATTTTTAGACGAATTACCCGAATTCCCTTGAGACGTTCTAGAAGTCTTACGCCAGCCCCTAGAAAACGGTAAAATCCACCTATCCCGTGCCACCCAACAGGTCACTTTCCCTGCAAATTTCCAACTTATCGGCGCAATGAACCCTTGCCCTTGTGGATATTATGGCGACGGCACTGCTAAACGCCACTGCACTAGCGACCAAATTGATCGATATAAAAATAAAATATCAGGCCCACTACTAGATAGGATTGACATGGCGCTAGATGACCACCCTTGCCTAAAGAGGTTTTACTTAATCAAAGTACTGAAAATACGGAAAACAGTGAAACCATCAAAAAAAAGTCATTAAAGCCCACAATATCCAATTAAAAAGACAAGGTAAATCTAATGACAAACTTGCACCTGATGAAATAGAAAAATTGGTTAACCTAAGCCAAGACAACAAACAACTATTATCCAGCATCATCGACAAACTCAATCTATCAGCCTGTGCTTATCGTCGTATTTTAAAAGTTGCTAAAACAATTACAGATTTAGCAAGTGATGAAATTGTTGATAAAGCTCATTTAATTGAGGTAATTGGGTATCGGAGATTTGACAACTAAAACACCAGCAGAGTATGGTTTTAGTATTTATCGGTTTACTCGTTTGTTTTATTGTTTTGAAACTTGTGAGTTGGTAGTAATTTGGTTAGGTGTTACTAACTAGAGTTTTGATGAGTAATGCAATGCTTTTGTTTTTCAAATCTTCTTTCCGATATGCAATCCATATGTCATTAGTAATGTTAGTACTTTTAGGTAAATTTATAATTTCTAGCTTTTCTTCTTTGATTGCATCAACACAAATGTAGGAAGGTAGTGTGCTGATACCTTTGTCCATTTCAACGGCCTTTACCATGAATGCTTAAGTTGGGGATAACAATAGAAGGCGTGATGGTTGGTCTTGTTTGAAAGACGTCATTCCAATACCGGAGAATAATTGGCAGGCCTGTATCGTAACTTATCTAGTTCTGTTGTAGTAATAAGGACTTGCTAGGGCGCCCTTTTTCATTGTCTGTAAATTTTTTCAGTGAACTGCTTGATTTTGTTGATTGCACTAAAACAAACTTTTCTACGAATAGTTTTTGATATTCAATTCTTTTGTTGTAAAGCTCTTTTCTTGTGGCAACGACAATATCTAGTCTTCTCTTTTCTAATTTGTCTAGCACAAACCATGAGCGCTCCCAAAAGTAATGCGATATATGTAATCCTCTTCACCTAGATAGCTTAAAATTTTCTTAAGGAAAAACTCATTAGGAGAGCCTAATCTAACTAGGGATGTTGGGTTGTTTCTTTCTCGATAATATGTATTGGTTGTTGATTCAAGAATATTGACCGATGAAACCACTCTAGAATAGAGTGCCTCGCCATCATCTGTTAGAATCATTTTTCTTGGCATTCTTTCAAATAACTTTGTACCAAGCATTGTTTCTAAAGAAGTAGTGTGCTGACTAACAGCAGGCTGTGTTAAAAAAAGAAATCCTAAGGCGCCTATCACTGTGCCAGATTGGTATACAGCTACGGCACCATTCAAAGCTAACCATAAATATATTTATACCAACGAGGTGTTTTAATGATTTTAGTTATATTATAAAAGGCATCAGAATACATTGTTTTAAACAAAAAAGGTTGGTAGCAATGAAAAGAATTTTAATTATAGTAATGAGTTGTGGCATAATGCCAAAAGATAAGCCAACAGGGATATGGCTAGAAGAGTAAGTTATGCCTTATCAGCTTTTTATACAAGAAGGGTTTATAGTTGAAACCGCAAGTGTTAAGGGTGGAACAGCACCGATTGACCCTCCAAGTAATCCAACAGAGGAACAATCAGAACAATGGATGCAAGCCATAGATTCGCTACAACCCACCTCTAAATTATCAGAAGTTAGTCCTGATGATTATGATGTGGTATTTTTCCCTGGAGGTCACGGCACGATGTTTGATTTACCCAACAATCCTAACATTAATAGTGTCCTTCAGCATTTTTATGAAAATAACAAAAACATTGTTGCAGTTTGTCATGGCCCAGCCTGTTTTGTTGGCGCTACCATTAAAAAATGGAAAATCATTACTGGCTGGGCGTTCTATTACAGGATTTACGAACGAGGAAGAAATAGCGGCTGAGCAAGAAAAAAATGCCATTTCTTTTAGAGGATGAACTTCTTTAAAATGGTGCAAATTATATTAAGGCAAGGGAATGATCTGATCATATTGAGATTGATGACAATATTATTACGGGTCAAAATCCTCAATTAAGTAAAAGTGTAGCAAAGGCAATTATTAAAAAACTAAAAAACTAAATAATTAATCAAAAGAGTAAAAAATGAATAGATATAATCATCTCATCTTTCAACGGTAACTGTATCTGGCAATCTTTTTGCAGGAGGTGGCATGAACTGCTACTCTTGCAAATTATGCATGGAAAGGCGACAAAGTGCCTGATGGGCAACAATGTCAAAAGCTTGGTGGGCACGGTTCAACACCAAGAATTTGTGTTAACAATATTCCAAAAGAATCAAACGCAATTGTTGTTGAGTAGGGCAATAAAACCTATAAGGCGATGGATAATGGTGGGCACGGGAAAATTGGTTACTATATTGACAAAAGAATGATTAAGGTGATCATTCCTCCAGTTAAAGGGCATACGTTTGACTTGCCTGAGTTATTTTTTATCGTCAAGCCACAACAAGTGCCTAAATGGGGTAAGGCTGGTGCTTATTTACCGCCATGTTCTGGAGGAAAAGGCAATTTATACGTTGCATAAGTCAAAGCTGTTCATGTTTCCAATGGAAAGATTGGTAAGGAAATTGCAACAGTAGAGGTAAATTTGGGAGTTTATTAATTGTTGTTGGTTTTCATAATAGTAATTCTATTTTTTTAATTTAAAAAGAGGTTATATTATGATTGTAAATACTATGTCAGTTCATGGTACAAGAGAACTTAGAAGTGCAATAAATAATCAAATTATAAAAAATGATTATTTAAAAATGATACATATTTGAATGAATTGGTAAGCAAGCCGTGGGGCTATGAATATCGAATATTTTGCAATCAAATGCATGATGCATGGAAGTTGTAAATTTTACCAAGACAAGAAATCTCTATGCATTGCCACCTTAGAAAAGACATAGTCCTACTATGCCTTTAAGGTAGTGGTGTTATATCATATTTGGATGGCAGAAGTGCACTTCTCACTTCTGGGAAGTATATACATATACCTAAAGGGGTTTATAACTCAACAAGCTCGGGTGGGTCAGACTTACATCTAATAGAGTTAGAAAACCCAAGAAATAAACTTGATTTACTTCGACTTTCAGACCGCTATGGTAGACATAATTCAATTTATGAAAGACATAGCGATAAGGCAGATTTAGAGTAACCTGAGCCTGTAAGTATTGGGGTTAATGCGCTAATTCGAAAAAAAGTTTAACTATTCACTTATTTTAAGTACCTATTTTTTGAAAGAGGTCAAGGGCAAAACATCACAGATATTGTTTATTGTCAAACTTGATGACTTACAACATCTGAAAAAGTCTGACTTAAAAACCCGTATACATGTTTATATGGTAAGTGAGTTTATTAATACAATCCATGAAGGTGAGAGTAATATATTAGTGGTTTATAAAACATAATTAGCAATCGAAGTATTTATTAACAATTTGGAGAATAAAAAATGAAAAATAAAGTAGAAAATAATATTAAAGTGGTTATTATTACTGGATCATGATGTGGTTTACTCATACTATAGATATAAAGAAGAAGGATATGATGTTGACATTGCCACAAAAGATGGTGAGCTAGTAACAGGGGAAATATGGCATAACAGTACCTATGGTCAAACGTTCTAAAGACAACATCACCTTTGATCAATTAGATACAAAAAACTATAATTGTGTTATTTTAACTGGTGGATACGAAACACCTGACCGTGTAAGACAAGATGAAAGGGTTAAAAAATTCGTAAATGAAATGGCTAAACAAGGTAAAGTTGTTGGCGGTCTTTGCCACGGTCCTTGGATTATGATATCAGCAGGTATTATGAAAGGGGTTAATGCTTGTGCGTACCCGGGCTTAAAAGACGATATGGTTAATCCTGGCGCTTTAGTCGTAGAGGCAGATGTGGTTACAGATAAGAATATTATGACATGCTCATATTATGTAGAAAGTGGGAAGTTTATGAGAGCAGTATTTGATGCGTACAAAACGCTACTTAGCTAATGACCCTGTGTTAGAAAAGCCAATCATAGTTTAATTAGCTTTCATTAATCAATTAAAAAAAGGTGAGAAGATGTTTTTATGTTTAGATTTTGACGGTGTTGGTGAATGTTTGATTGTATCTTGGATTGTTTGGCACAAGCAAAAGATGCCAAAAGACCCAAAAACTGTTTTGGAGAAAATCCCTACTAGTTTTAAGTAGATGTTTAGGCTTTATCGGAACTATGTTAGATATGATGGCCACTTTATTGTGCCATATACTTAAGAATAACTCTGAAATTGTAATAGAGAAACAATTAGATTTCCAAGATTTTTTCTCTACAATTGATAAAGAAACAGTTGATAACTTTACCACAATTTTTCAAAAAACAAGACAGCAGTTTAGAGGTGAAAATCCTAATGCATGGTTTGTATTCTGGAATCGAAGCGGTATTTGATTCAAACCAACAGTTGTTTATAGTTTCTGGTAAAAATAAAGAATCAATCTGCGCAATTTGCGATGAAAATAAAATTTCAATCAGTCCTGACAATGTATTCGGCGGATTAAAGTCAAAAGTTGAGATGTTAAAGTCGCTTTACAAACAAGCCAATGAACAAAAAGTCCCCATGGTTTTTTGCGATGATAATTTGCCAAATGTTTTGGAGTCAAAGTCTTTAGGTATTTCAACGATATGGGCTAGATGGGGGTATAAAATACAGGAACATTTAGACACTGTAAAAAACAAATCAATTGATGCTCATACGGTGCCAGAGTTCCTCAAGCCAATTGAGAAGATTCAATTTTGTGAGCAATAGGAAATAAATATGAAGTACTTACATACCATGATTAGAGCAACTGATTTGGATAAAACATTGCATTTTTATTGTGATGTTTTGGGTTTGATTGAAGTTAGTAGGAAGGATTATCCCCAAGGGGAGTTCACGCTTATTTTTTTGGCAGCAGATGAAGATGTTAACCATCCAAACCCGCCATTAATTGAAATTACTCACAATTGGAATAAAGAAGAATATGCTGGGGGGAGGAATTTTGGGCACTTAGCATTTAGAGTAAAAAATATATATGAGACATGCAAGCGGTTGATAGATGCAGGTGTTGTTATTAATTTTCCGCCTAAAAATGGGCATATGGCTTTTGTACGCTCACCTGATAATATATCAATTGAACTATTGCAAGAGGGCGATGCGTTAGAAATACAAGAACCATGGGTTAGCATGTCAACCATTGGTGAATGATAAGAGTATCCATAATAGTTATCAGTTAAAAGAGGTATAAAATGTTTGAAAGTAAAACACAGCGTATTCTTTATGCGCTAATAATAGCTTTTTTCATGTCTGGGTTTATTTCTTTGTTTATGAATTTAATAGATCTAGGCTTTAATCCTAACGTAATTCCTTTGATTTTAATACTAGTTCCTATCACTAAAAATATAGTCTTAGTGATTAGTGGCAATAAATAAGGACAAACAAAGGGGTAACATCTAAAAACTATAAATTATATAGAGACTTCAATTGAATCAACAAGTTTATACTCTTAGGGTCACTACTTAAGCATATTAATACAGTGTTAAATGTGTATTTTTATTGCTAAGGGATGTTGTTAGCCAAAAGTCAATAATATTGAGTAGAAAAACTTATAGAGCAAGCAAGGATCTAAAAGTTATAATACACAACTAGAAAGACAAGAAAAAATAAGCGGTTATTGAGAAGATGCGATTGATAAATTGCATCAGGGCTTGTTGTCAGATTTTAAAAGTGGCTAGAATGCTAATCAGTAATGTTTGGTTAAAGTGATTGGGTATTGTTGGCACGATAATTAAGAGAAAAGTATGGTTGTTATTCCAGCAATAGATTTAAAAGATGGCCAATGCGTCCGCCTAAGGCAAGGTTTGATGGAAGATACCACGGTATTTTCTGATAATCCAGTAGCAATGGCAACACAATGGGTAGAGCAAGGTGCAAGACGATTACACTTGGTGGATCTTAATGGCGCGTTTGAGGGTAAGCCAGTGAATGTGCAAAGTGTGATGGCGATTACTCAAGCATTTCCAGATTTACCAGTGCAAATCGGAGGTGGTATTCGTAGTATGCAGATTGCGAATACTTATATTGAAGCGGGCATTGGTTATTTGATTATTGGCACGATGGCGGTAACAAATCCTGAGTTTGTGTCTGAACTGTGTCGTGAATTCCCTGGTAAGGTGATTGTGGGTTTGGATGCGAATGATGGCTTGGTGGCAACACAAGGTTGGGCGCAACAAACGGATTTGAATGTGGTGGATTTATCGAAACAATTTGAACAAGATGGAGTGAGTTCTATTGTTTATACGGATATTGCACGCGATGGAATGATGCGGGGAGTGAATGTTAAAGCTACAGTTAATCTTGCTAAGCAAACCTCAATCTCCATCATTGCTTCAGGTGGAATTACCAATATGGAAGACATCTCTGGATTATTAGTTGAGGCGCACCATGGCATTATGGGGGCGATTACTGGACGGGCAATTTATGAAGGCACGCTTGATTTTAAACAAGCACAACAATTTTGCGATGCAAATTGAGGTCGCCTACGCTTTAAGAGATAAGCAAACTTTACTTGAGTTAAAAGTGAACGAGGGGACGACCTTAAAGCAAGCGATTGAGGCATCGGGTATGTTGGATATTTATCCACAGATTGACCTTATCAAAGACAAAACCGGTATTTTTGGAAAAATTGCCAAACTTGATACAATACTTAGAGACAAAGACCGAGTTGAGATTTACCGTCCACTGATTGCTGACCCTAAAGCAGTGCGCAAGGAGCGAGCTGCGCAAGGTAAAAAAATGCGCAGTGGTAAAAAAACTTGAACTTTGTTAAAATAATGCTTTAATCTACATAAACGTTAATGAACGAAGAACAGCTTCCATCGAAATCCTCCTTTTTACAAAGACTTAAAAAACGCTGTCTGCATACGCCACTACGCTCAAGTGATGAGCTTTTACAAGTGCTTAAAGAAGCGGAGGAAAACCATGTCATTGACTCCCATTCTCGCTCAATTATTGAAGGTACGATGCAGCTTGAAAAGCTAGAAGTGCGTGATGTAATGGTGCCAAAATCAAAAATGGTGATGATTAAGCATCAAGCAAGTACTAAAGAATTGCTTAATATTATGATTAAATCTTCACACTCTAGATTTCCAATTATTAATAGCAATAAGAACAAAATTCAAGGTGTGATTTTGGCTAAGGATTTGCTTGAGTTTTTAGCAGGCGACCAAAAGTCTGAGTTTAATTATAAAGAGTATTTACGAGATTCTATTCTTGTGCCAGAAAGCAAAACCCTTGGTGCATTGTTAAGAGATTTTCAACAAAAAAAATCACACATGGCAATTGTGATGGATGAATATGGCGAAATTGCAGGTTTGGTAACGCTTGAAGATGTATTAGAACAAATCGTGGGTGAGATTGAAGATGAGCACGATTTAGAAGAAGATAACATTATTGATTTTGGTGAAGGTAGGTTCTTGCTTAAAGCCAACACCCCTATTGAAGAATTTGATGAGTTCTTTGGGGTGAAATTACAAGTCGAAAATATTGACACAGTAGCTGGCTTGGTCATTAAGGGCTTTACTCGTTTGCCCGAGCAGATGGATGAAATATCACTACAAGGCTTTGATTTTAAAATTTTAAAAACTGACTCTAGGCGTATTCATTTGCTTGAAGTAGAGTGCTCGTTGGGTGGCGGTAACACTTAATGGATATTTTTTCTAGTGTTTTTTTAATGGGGTTATTAGGTGGCGTGCACTGCCTAGGTATGTGTGGTGGTGTGGTAGGTATGCTCAGTGCTGGGCTTGACCCACAAGTGAGAACCAATCCAAAAAAAGTAGTACTTTTTCATCTAAATTATAACCTTGGTAGAATTCTAAGCTATATGCTAATGGGGACTATTTTTGGCTTAATTGGCACGCTATTGGCACAGACTTTACAAATGAGTGTATTTGATAAGGTTTTGCGAATATTTTCAGGTGTGTTGATGGTTATGGTGGGGCTATATATCGGTAATTGGTCATCCAGTATTCAAATATTGGAAAAACTTGGTGCTAAACTTTGGGCAAAATTACAGCCATTAACTCAACGGTTTTTGCCAATTAGAAATCTTAGAAGTGCATTTTTTACTGGCTTATTATGGGGTGGCATCCCTTGTGGTTTGGTTTATGGTGCGCTTAGTTTTGCTGTTTTGTCTGGCTCGATGCTTGAAGGTGGTTTAATTATGCTAGCATTTGGACTAGGGACATTACCAAGCTTGTTGCTAATGGCAAGCCTATCTACCCAACTGGGTTTTTTAATTCAAAAACCTTGGGTACGGCGTTTATCCGGCTTGTTGATTATTGTATTAGGCATTATGGCATTATGGATGCCGATTAAATCTATGATATTTGACAGCATGCGTATGAATCATTCACATAGCGCTATAAGTTTCCCCAAGTCTACAAATTTTGATTATTTAGTATAATTTTATCATGTCATCCTCATTAGAAAACACCGCGCAACTTGCTATTGATTTATTAAAAAAGTGTGGTATTACTGATTATGAAATTTCGTTAAGTTCAAGTTCTGGCATTTCTACTGCTGTCAGATTAGGTAAAGTTGAAACTTTAGAATATCACTTAGACAAGAGTTTTGATATTAATGTTTATATGGGCAATAAAAAAGGGCACGCATCTAGTGTTGATTTGAGCAGACAGGGCATTAGTAAAACCATTGAATCTGCTTGTCTAATTGCTAAATACACACAAAATGATGCGTTTAATGGTTTAGCACCAAAAGAATTAATGGCGTTTAATCCACCTGATTTAGATTTGTATTACCCGTGGGATCTAGATCCAAGTGATAGTATTGAATTGGCCATGCGTTGTGAAGCAAAAGCACTAGAGCAAAAATATATTAACAACTCAGATGGTGCTGAACTATCAAGTTTTCAAGGTAAGGGTTTGTATGTTAACTCACATGACATGATGGCAGTACAACAAGGTGCTAAGCATTCGCTTCATTGTTCCATTATCGCCAAACAAGGTAAAGATATGCAAACAGCTTATGAATATACATCAGCATTAGATAGTAATGATTTAGAACTACCAGAGGTTATCGGTCAAAAAGCAGCAAAATTAGCCATTAATAAACTCGGTGCAAGATCACTTGCCTCGAAAAAATGTCCAGTTATTTTCACATCACGCTTGTCTGGTGGATTATTTGCACAATTAATGGGCGCATTAAGTGGCACTCGTCAATATAAAAAATCAACATTTTTATTAGGTAGTATTGAGCAAAAAGTCATGCCTAGTGGCATTAGTTTATTAGAAAACCCATTGGTTAAAAAAACCATTGGTGCTAAGGCCTTTGACCAAGATGGCGTGCTAAAAAGACGGCAATATTTTGTCAAAGATGGCCAAGTGAAAAGTTATATTATGGGGCAATATTCAGCTAATCAGTTAGGTCTTAAAACCACGGCAAATGCAGGCGGAGTGAACAATGTGATGATTGAGCATGGGTTTGAAGGTGGGCTTGATGAGATGATTAAGGACATGCATCAGGGCTTAGTGGTAACTGAGTTGATGGGGCAAGGCGTGAATGATATAACGGGTGACTATTCTCGTGGTGCTTTGGGCTTTTGGGTGGATAATGGCAAAATTCAATATCCAGTGTCAGGCATTACAATTGCTGGTAATCTTAAAGAAATGCTGTTAGGCGTTGAACGCATTGGTTCAGATGTTGACCACCGTAGTAATATTAAAGTTGGCTCTGTTTTAGTGAATCAGATGACCATTGCAGGAGAGGTGTAATGCACCCTGAAAACAATTTGCAATATGACATCGCCATTATCGGCGGTGGTATGGTGGGGCAAGCATTTGCTCTATCTATGATTAATAAAGGCTTAAAGATTACTATTATTGAACCTAATCACCTTAATCCAAGATTACAGGATAAGTTTCATGCACGCGTTAGTGCGATTACGCCTAAATCAGAGATACTTTTAAAAAATATTGGCGTGTGGGGGCTAATTAAGCGTAAACATGCGTTTACTGATACCCATGTTTGGGATCAAAACTCTCATGGCAGTTTAGATTTTCATAAAGAAGATGAAGGTGTTAAGCAATTGGGCCATATCATTGAAAATGATGCCATACAATCTGCAATGTATACGGCATTAGAAAAAGTCCATATTGAATTTATTCGTACGAAACTAACTGCTATTCATAAAATTGATGATGGCTATCAGCTTGATTTGGATAATAATCAGCAGATAACATGCAGTTTATTGATTGGCGCAGATGGCGCTAAATCAAACGTTAGAGAATTGGCAGGTATTGAATATATTGAGAATAATTACCAACAAAAAGCCATTATTTGTAATATTGAATCATTGCAAAGTTTTCAAAATACAACCTGGCAACGCTTTTTGTCAGACAGCATTATTGCCTTACTGCCTTTAAGCGACACACAAGCATCTATTGTCTGGTCGGCAGAAAATCATTTGGCTGATGAACTTATGCAACTTTCAACTGAGCAGTTTGCTGACAGGCTTTCCCAAGATGTTGAGTATAGATTTGGTCGATTTAAAGTTGTTAGCAATATTCAAGCTTTACCACTCATTGAGCGTAGTGCACAAGATTATGTGCAAAATAATTTAGCATTAATCGGCGATGCCGCACATAATATCCATCCCCTTGCAGGTCAAGGCGTTAATTTAGGTTTTTACGATGTTGCAGAATTATCACAACAATTACAAGCCAATAATAAACCTTTAGGCGATTATTTAGTATTACGAAAATACGCCAGAGCCATGAGATTGGACAATGAACTTATGGCAAAAACCATGACTGGGCTCAATTGGATTTATAAAGAAAATAACGAGCCACTTAGATGGTTACGTGGTTTTGGTATGAATTTAATCAACGAAAGCCTGACTTTAAAGTCTTTCTTGCAAAAACAAGCCTCAGGTAATACACCATTTAATATTTAGTAGCCACTTGCAAAAAATCCACTAATTTTTCTTGCTGTTCTAAATCCATTTTATTAAATTCCTCAGTCATTTTGAGCAGTTGAGTTTGCTTAAGAATTTTTAATTCTTCTTGGTTGATTTGTTTTTCCTTATTCACTTTTTCAACTTCACTACCCCCAGTTGCTAGCCATGCAAACGACACCCCTAGTACTTTAGCCAGTTTAACTAGATGTGCAGTAGACGGATTGGATATACCACGCTCCCATTGACTACACATTGACCTAGAAAGATCCATTGCCGCTGACACCTTTGCGCTAGACGAGCCTAATTTTTTGCGCGCAATTTGTATTCTTTCACCAATCCCTATTTTTTGTAGTTTTTTAGTATTCATATAAACATTATTACCCTCTATAAAAATATAAATATGTACAATATCAACTCATTAGTGTTTTTTAAAAGTGCTTTATTTATATAAAGTAAGACTTTAAGGCAGTGCTTTATACCAAATGTTAGGTATTTCCATTTTTAAATGCCTTTCTATTTTTTTAAATGAATGTGGAGAAATAAGATGAAAAAAAATTCTAACTTTAGTTATTGCAAGTGTTTTTCAGTGGTTGTGGCGGTGGTGGAGAATCTACAACCCACATTAGTGGTAATATCGCAGATGGCTACCTTATAGGTGCCAAGGTTTGTGCAGATGCCAATAATGATAAAGTTTGTCAAGATTCTGAGCTGCAGACTACCTTGGGTGCAAAAGGTGCTTTTACCCTGCTTGCAGATGCGGCAAATAATCCCATTATTGCTGAGGTAACCACTTCCACTATTGATGAAGATACTGATGCTGTAGTGGTAAATGCCCATGTACTCTCTGCACCAAAGGGCAAGACATTTATTTAGCCCTATCACCACAATGATACAAAACAAAATTGATGCCAATCCAACACTAGATGCCGATTCTGCTGCCAAGTTGGTAAAAGTTGATTTAGGTATAAATACTAATGTTAATGCCTTATATGATGACTATGCTAGCGATGATAATAAAAATTCAATTGAATATAAAAAAAATATCAAACTGCGCAAGCAGTTGCTAGGCTGATGGGCGAAATTGAAAAAGCGCTAAAAACCCAATTTGAAACCTTGAGTTTAACATTAGATACCGAAATAACAAAACTCATTCAAAAGCAAGTATAAAATAAAATCGAATCATTAGCGAAAACTTTATTTGCCAATACCAATACTTTTATTAATACTGGCAATGAGGTAGATTATCATCAAGCAGATACAGTGGTAGAGGCTAATAGCAATGATTTTACTACTGAAATTGAGGCAAAATTTACCAATACTGATGAAGTTAATCGCCAAAAAGAGATTGCTAATCGTGACACCTCAAATGATAAACTTGACATAGCATAAAACTTTACTGACAAAGATTTATTTTTTGCTGCCGCTGAGGTGCAAGATGGATCATTCAAGGTTTATCTAGAGACTTGGACTGCTGACAAACTTTATAACTCTGACAGTAATCCTATCAGCACTATAGATTTTTCCAATGAGTATGCAACGCTAGATGAGGTAGCCGCTATTACTAAAATTAAAAATGAAATAGACTCAAAATCGCTGACCAATAATGCCGATGGCTCGGTTGAATTTTCTTTTAACAATGGAGGTAAAATTCTAGTTTTTAATGTAGCAAAACAATCTATTGCTGGGCTAACATTAAACTGTAATGAGTTGATTGCTAATGAATATGGTAAAAATATCGCTTGTAAAAGTGATGATTATAAAAACAAAACAGTAACTGTTGATAACAGGCTAGATTTATTTGAATCACCTACCTAGTGCTGGTGAGCATTTCTCTTATTGGAATAACGGAACTTCCTATTTCTTTTCAGCTGATGGCAAAAGTATTGAGGCATGTAATTGGGTGGATGATGAGAATGAAGAAACCACTAATGATTATTTAACCTGTCAAGATGAAAAACGCAATTTGGGTGAATTTACCTCTTATCAGCTAAGCTCAGGTGAGTCTGTATGGGTATATCCAGCGTTGGATTATGATAATAAAATTACAACAGAATACAAGCTAGTTTTCAAATCAGACGGATCAACTTATAACGTTAATACTGATGTAAGCATTTCTGCTGTAGATGCAGAAATAGAAACTTATTCTCCATTTAATTGGAGCGCTTATAAAAAGATTTTTACTGAATTTGCTAAGTAAATTCTTACTCTAAAAAATCTTAAACTTTTAAGCCTAGCAATTGCTAGGCTTTTTTTAATTTTGACGTTATTTATTTAACTGCCGAATTAATATGTAAGTCTCAAGAAAAATAAAAGCATCTTAGCGAGAGGGCTTAATTGTGGGAGGGTATTGTACTACTATCAGCTATCAGCTATCAGCTATCAGCTATCAGCTAATAGCTTTTAGTTGGGGTAATGACTATGTCAAGTGTTATATCCCAAGACCGACTATCAATCTTAGTAATTTGTTGACAATCAAAAGCCAGTCCATAGAGCTTAGGGTTGTTGTAGTTTGTTTGGTGTTTTTTAAAGGCTAAAGTGCGGTCGTAAAAACCACCACCCATACCAATACGATTTCTCTGCGCATCAAAACCTACGAGTGGCATAAAGATAACATCTAGTTGTTTGGCATTTAATGCCTCAGTAACAACAGGCTCATCGATACCAAACTTGTTTTTTTTAAATTCATTGCCAAGTTTTGCAAATTTAAGGATTTCATTGTCCAATTTTGGTAAATAGATACTAAAACCTTGTTTTTTTAAGAAATTAGTAATATATTTAGTATCAATTTCACCATCGTTTGGCAGGTAAATGGCAATTTTTTGCCCGCGTTTAAAAGTGACTAATTTTTGTGTTTGGGACAATAAGCGTTTGGCGAATCTTTCTCGGTTATTGTGATTAATAGCACGTCTTTTTTGTCTGAGTGTGAGTCTTAATGCTTGCATAATAAGCATTTTAACTTTTAAAAAAGATCCATTGTGCCGTGTTGAAAAAAACCTGAATCATAAGTTCAAGGTGGAAGTTTGAAGATTACCACAGGCTTCCCATTTCAAGATGGGCCTGATCAATAGCAAGCTATCGCATTTCCTGATGGTTTTATTTATCGGCTCAGGGGATATATATCAACCACAAACACAACAGACAAGTATTATTATTGTCCTTTTTTAGATGCTGTATTGAATTTTTTATAAAAAAAATGCATTTTTAGAATGAGTGAGGCTTGTTTTCAAGTTAGTGGTATGAGGGTTTTAGCATGAAAGATTGGCGTAAAATCTACCTCATG
Source organism: Abyssogena phaseoliformis symbiont OG214 (assembly GCF_016592595.1). NCBI lineage: Bacteria > Pseudomonadati > Pseudomonadota > Gammaproteobacteria > Abyssogena phaseoliformis symbiont. The sequence continues at coordinate 1,174,353 of NZ_AP012977.1, read as the reverse complement.
CTCATTGACCTTTATTATTTTGAACACGATTGATTTTTCTTCATTGGATTTACATCCAGATTCATTAAAAAATTTAAGCACCTTAGGCTATGATTCAATGACTCCTATTCAGCAGTTGAGCTTGCCAGCCATTTTATCTGGTAAAGATGTGATTGGCCAAGGTAAGACAGGTTCGGGCAAGACAGTGGCATTTGGATTGGGTTTGTTACAAAAATTAGATGTTAAATCGTTTAAAGTGCAATCCATTGTTTTGTGTCCAACTCGTGAGTTGGCTAATCAGGTGGCAGTTGAAATTCAAAAACTCGCCAGAGCCATTCATAACATTAAGATTTTAGCGCTGTTTGGTGGCACGCCCTTTGGGCCACAAATCGGCTCATTAGCCCATGGTGTACATATTGTGGTAGGTACGCCTGGACGCATTGAAGAGCATTTGCGAAAAGGCACGCTTAAATTGAATCAGGTTAGTACATTGGTATTTGATGAGGCAGATCGTATGCTAGATATGGGTTTTCAAGAATCCATTGATAATATTATTGAAACAATGCCCGTCAATCGACAAACTTTATTATTTAGTGCAACTTACCCAGATACCATTGCCAATATTGCGCAGCGTGTGATGAAGTCTCCTGTTATGGTTAAGGCACCATCAACACACGAAGAATCGACCATTAAGCAATATTTTTACAAAACCAATACGGATGATGAGCGCATGACAGCTTTGAGGCTTTTATTAGCAAAATACAAGCCTGAATCTAGTTTGATTTTTTGTAATACCAAGCGCGATGCACAAGAGGTTACTGATGAGTTAATTTATTACGGGTTTTACGCATTGGCAATGAGTGGTGACCTTGACCAACGAGAACGCGATCAAGCACTGATTAGATTTTCTAATAAAAGCGTATCTGTTCTTGTGGCAACTGATGTAGCAGCTCGTGGCTTGGATATTGACTCACTTGATATGGTGATTAATTTTAACATTGCTCATGATGGACAAGTCCATACACACCGCATTGGTCGTACTGGTAGAGCAGGATGTACTGGCATTGCTTGTACTTTGTATAGTGATAGAGAAACTTACAAACTCAATGCGTTGGATTTGGGCATTGAGGAAGAGATTATTCCTGACCCATTACCAAGTGAACATTACTTAAATAGACCCATTAAAAAACCACCCATGACAACCTTAAAGATAGATGGCGGTAAAAAACAAAAATTACGCCCAGGTGACATTGTGGGTGGGCTAACTGGACAAGGGGGTGTTGCTTTTGAGCAGATTGGTAAGATTAATGTACTTAGCCATTGGTCTTATGTTGCGGTCAGTTCAGAATTGGTTAAAACTGCATTAAAAAAGATAAGTCATGATAAATTAAAAGGCAGGTCGTTTAAAGTAAGAATTCTTTCATAAATATTTAGCATTTAAGGATTGTCAATAGATTCAACGTTTAGTATTTCCCAATTATCTATCTGATAGCTGACAAGATACCCGCTAAGGCGTTTTAATATTTGGGTTTTAATTTCACTGGGTAATTGAAATACTCGATTGCATTGAGGATAGCCACTTATGTTTTGATAATTATTGTCTGCAATAACCGCTTCTTTGGTTAGTTTGATATTAGAGAACGCACCTGCCAACACCTCACTAATGAATTCAGGCTTAACCAAGGGATAATAACCCATTGAGTCATATTTTTTTACCATATTCACCCAATCCTCTATCGCTGTCTTTAAATCTTTAGTCTTTTTGTATTCTTGTGCAAGCGCATCAAGCTTACCATCAGTGATGGACATCGTATTTATTTGTGGGTAGACTTTAATTGTTTCGACTGACATAGTTGTTTTCCAGTTAATGTTTAAAGTGACGCATGCCTGTAAATACCATTGCAATGCCATGCTCATTTACTGCTTTTATAACTTCGGCATCACGTATTGAACCGCCTGGTTGAATAATGGCTTTAATGCCAGCTTGTGCTGCTACGTCAATACCATCCCGAAATGGGAAAAAGGCATCGGATGCCATTACGCAGCCTTTAACGCTGAGGGACTCGTCAGCTGCCTTAATGCCAGCGATTTTGGCAGAGTAGACTCTAGACATTTGACCCGCACCAACACCAATGGTCATCTGGTTTTTAGTGTAAACAATGGCGTTTGATTTAACTGCTTTGGCGACTTTCCAAGCAAATAATAAGTCTTTAATTTGGTCTTTGGTGGGTGTTAAATTACTGACGCATTTAATATCATCTTTTGTGATAACGTTCAAGTCCTTATCTTGTACTAGTAAGCCACCAGTCACACGCTTGTAATCTAGCGAAGGGTTCGCTGTGTTTAAATCGCCACACTCTAGTACGCGTATATTTTGTTTGGCTGATAACACTTCTTTAGCATCATCATCAACATTAGGTGCAATAATGACTTCAACAAACTGACGCGCAATAATGCGTTGTGCTGTCTTTTTGTCTAGGTTGCGATTAAAGGCAATAATGCCACCAAATGCTGAAGTTGGATCGGTTTTAAAAGCGTCATCGTAAGCATTAAAAATGTCATCACGCACGGCAACACCACATGGATTGGCGTGCTTAACAATCACGCAACATGGCTCATCAAAACTGCGCGCACATTCAAGTGCTGCATCTGCATCTGCCATATTATTGTATGACATTTCCTTGCCTTGGCATTGTGTTGAGGACGCTACGCAAGCCTCGGTGATATTATTCTCAACATAGAATGCAGCATTTTGGTGTGGATTTTCCCCATAGCGCATTGATTGAACCTTGTTAAATTGCAGATTGATGGTGTTAGAAAAACTATCTTTTCCTTTGCCTAAATAATTAGCAATAGCACCGTCATAAGCTGCGGTATGTTCAAATGTTTTAAGAGCTAGTTTGGTTCGAGTTTCAAGCGTGGTATTGCCTGATTTACTAATTTCACTCATGACTTTTTGATAATCTGTACCATCTACTACAACTGTCACAGATGCATGATTTTTAGCACTTGATCTTAGCATTGCTGGGCCGCCAATATCAATATTTTCAATCGCATCTTCCAACGTGCAGTCAGCCTTAGCAATCGTTGCTTGGAATGGATAAAGGTTAACCACAACCAAATCAATTGGCTTAATGTCATTTTCTGCCATCACGCCTTCATCAAGCCCACGGCGCGCTAAAATGCCGCCATGAATTTTAGGATTAAGGGTTTTAACGCGACCTGCCATCATCTCAGGAAACCCTGTATAGTCTGATACTTCAATGACTGGAATATGATGCTCATTTAACAGTTTGGCTGTGCCGCCTGTGGAAATAATTTCGATATCTTTACTTGCTAAAAATTGGGCAAAATCAATCAATCCAGTTTTATCAGAAACACTGATTAAGGCGCGTTGTATAGACATTTTATTCCTTTAAAATTTGATAGGCGGTTAAGAAATAATTATAAAGTGTTAGAGTTTGTATCGTTGAATTTTTTTCTTTAATGTGCCACGGTTAATACTTAGAATTCTTGAAGCCTCGCTTTGATTATTATTGACAAAGTCAAGCACAAATTTAATCACAACAGATTCTACATCATTGATGACCATTTTATGCACGCCACTTGCTTTCTCGCCATCCAGTTGTTTAAAGTAACGTTTAAGTTTTGCATTGATGCAGGCTGGTAAATCAGTTGAACTCATAGTTGTTGCAGGTAATTTTCAAGTAGGTTGAATTGTTGTTTTTGGTTATTAATTCGGTTAACGCTTTGCCAAAATTGCTGGGCATATTTTCTATCAAGGTGCGTAGCATACCAAAAAATATGCTTTCTGGCGAGCCTTAAACCTAAAAAATCGCCATAAAATTGTTGAATATGGCTAAGAATGACTTGCTTTTTAAGCTCAAGTGGGACAGTTTGGGCATGTTGTCCAGTTTTTAGAAAATGGACAATTTCATGAATAAGCCAAGGGTTTCCTTGTGTTGCTCTGCCAGCCATAACCCTGCTTGCGCCTGTATATTCCAGGACCTGCTTAGCTTTATCTGCACTGGTAATATCGCCATTGGCAATCACTGGAATATTAACTTGACGCACCACATCCTTAATGGTGTGATATTTTGCCTCGCCTTTGTATTTAGACTCCTAAATTTTACCATGTATGCTGAGCATTTGAATGCCAACTTTTTGTGCAATTTTGGTGATAGTTGGGGCGTTTTTATGGCTAACATCCCAGCCAATTCGCATTTTTAAGGTTACTGGAATATCAACTGCCTTGACAACAGATTCTAAAATATCTTGAACCAGCTGCTCATCTTGCATTAGTGCAGAGCCTACTGCTTTGTTACAGACTTTTTTGGCAGGACAATCCATGTTGATATCAACAATGTGTGCACCAAATTTAACTGCTTTTTTGGGCAGATTTTGCTAATTCTAAAGCACTAGAGCTAGCTGTTTGAATGCTAATTGGCGCTGTTTCTTCTGCAAAGTCTAAGCGGTATTTGGACTTATTAGTATCCAGTAAATGATTTTGCAGTACTACTATTTCTGAGGTTGCTCATACCGCACTTTGGGATTTGCACAACAGCCTAAATGGCTTGTCACTAGTGCCCCAGTCATGGGCTGCCCAAAGTAATACTTGAGAATTGAGCTTGTACGAACCAATTTGGATTAACACAGATTAGCCTTTAATTATCTTTTTTGTTTTCTCTAGTAGGCGTTTTTTCTTAAGTTTGGATAAATAATCAACAAACAAAATACCTTTTAAATGATCCAATTCATGCTGGATGCAAATGGCAAGTAGCCCTGTTGCTTGTAAGGTAAATACCTCGCCTTTTTCGTTGAGCGCTTCAACTTTAATATGATTAGCGCGTTGTACTTCTGCTTGAAAATCTGGCACGGATAAGCAGCCTTCAGTGTGTTTTTCTTGTCCGTCTTTTTCTTTAATTTTTGGGTTAATAAAACACAAAGGGTAATGTTTTTGTAGCTGCTTGTGCGAGCTATTTTGGTGATTTTTTAATAATAATTGATAGGCATTTTGCGAGTCTGGCACATCAATCACCACCACTTGTAAATGTTGGTTAACTTGAGTAGCAGCCAAGCCGATACCATCTTTAGCATACATGGTTTCAAACATGTCTTTGATTAAAGTTTGTGTGGTTCCATCAATCACGTCCACGTGTTTGGCTTTGGTTCTTAGGCGTTTATCAGGGTAGTTTAAGATGGGTAGAATCATGATTTTTTAATGATGGTGTTAGTTGCTTGGTTTGCTTGTTGTGGGTAGTCCTCATTGTAATGCAATCCTCTGCTTTCTGTTCTGGAAATTGCAGATTGAACAATTAATTGTGCAGATTGAACAAGGTTTCTTAACTCAATTAAATCACTAGAAATTAAATAAAGTTTGTAATAATCGTTTACCTCTGCTTGAATTTGGTCAAGGCGGTACTGTGCATATTTTAAGCGTTTGTTAGAGCGTACAATACCAACAAAATTCCACATAATACGGCGAATTTCATCCCATAAGTGAGATACCACTACTTTTTCTTTTGAAGGCGCTGCTTTGGAGGCATCCCACTGGCTAAATTTTTTATGCGCTAATGTTGTTGATTGTTGGTTGATATGATTGGCACAAGATTTAGCAAATACCACACATTCTAACAAAGAATTACTCGCCATACGATTAGCACCATGCACGCCTGTGTATGCTACCTCGCCAACGGCATATAGATTGCCCACATTGGTTTGACTATTAAGATTGGTTTGCACACCGCCACAAGTGTAATGCGCTGCAGGTACAACAGGAATAGCATCTATAGCGATATCAATACCAAGTGATTGACACTTTTTATAAATAGTTGGGAAGTGTTGCTTAATCCAATTTTTGTCTTTAAATGAAATGTCTAAATAAACACAATCAAGCCCATGGATTTTTATTTGCGCATCAATTGCACGAGCAACAATATCACGAGGCGCAAGTTCCTCTCGACTATCAAATTCATGCATAAAAGTTTTACCATTTGGTAAAATCAGTTTACCACCTTCGCCACGAAGTGCCTCGGTAATTAAAAAAGATTTTGCATGTGGATGGTAAAGACAAGTAGGGTGGAATTGGGTAAATTCCATATTGGTAATAACACATTTTGCTCGATACGCCATGGCAATACCATCACCTGTTGAGGTGTCTGGGTTAGAGGTATAAAGATAAGCCTTTGATGCACCACCTGTGGCAATAATGGTTTTATGGGAAATAAAACTTTCAACTTGGTGAGTATTTTTATTAAGAATATAAGCGCCATGGCAATCGTGGGATTTGATTAATAAATCAATGGCAATATAATTTTCAAAAAGCGTTATGTTATTTTTTTCTTTAACGCTTTTGAGCAAATTAATTTGGATTGATTGCCCTGTTTTATCAGCAATATGCACCACTCTTCTATGGCTATGACCACCTTCAGTGGTTAAGTGGTAATTATCTTTATCTTTGGTAAATTCAACACCTGAGCGTTCTAATGAGGCAATGGCTTTAGGTGCATTTTCAACCATAAAGCGGATGGCAGTTTTATCGCCCAAGCCTTTCGCAGTTGATAAGGTATCTTGTACGTGTGTGGTGAAATTATCATTTATATCTAGCACGGCAGATATACCGCCTTGTGCATAGTATGAGCTGCCTTCTAATAGTTTATCTTTGGCAATCAATGCAATGTTTAAATCATCTGATAACTGTAGTGCGCTCATTAATCCTGCGCTACCTGTACCAATGATTAGAACGTCAAAATGTTGTTGTTTTGACATAGATATTAACGATAAATGAACACTACTGGCATAATCTTTTTTGATTCGTTAGCGTCTTATGGGTTAATTTTTGGTTTTACCATTAGTATTAATTTAGGCAGTAGAGTTAAATTAGCAAGTAGCGCACTAAGCATTGCAATGGCAGTAAATACGCCAAAGTAAATACTGGGTATAAAGTTAGACAAGGCTAAAATTAAAAAGCCCATTGTTACCGTAATTGACGTATAAAACATTGCCAAACCAATACTGGCATGAGAGCGATACATCGTCGCCATATAGTCCTTATCTTTTTTAAATTCATCTTTAAAACGATGAATGTAATGAATAGCATTATCAACACCAATACCAATGGCAATTGCTGAAATGGTGATGGTCATTAAATCCAATGGAATATTTAATAGCCCCATAATACCAAGAATAAAAAGCGACGGCAAGGTGTTTGGAATTAGTGCAAGAATAGACAAACTAATCGATTTGAAAATAAACAAGAACATGATAAAAATCATCACAAATACCACGGCAATGGTCTTGATTTGCGAATCAAATAAACTTTGTAGCATGTTGTTATACAAAACAAACATGCCACTTAAATGAAAACTGTCTGGCTTAAACCCAAGATTAGTAGAAATATGGCGTTGGATTTTATCAATTAACTCGCCGCGCTTTAATTCTTTATTAGTTTCTAGAATGCGGATAACCATTCTGAGTTGCCCACTGTCCTCAGATAAATAAGGGTACAACACTTGTGTTTTAGCACTTTCAGGCAGTTGAGAACGGACAATGTTTAAGAAAAATCCATTAAGCGCTTCATCATTGTTGGCTTGGGTTAAGAGTTGCATTAGGGTGTCAATTGACAAAACCTTGCCAGTTTCTTGCAAAGAATCAAGATATTGATGAACCTCATATATCTCATCACGCAAATCTTCATCAAACCAATAGTCTTCTGCTAAATCGTCAAAAATAATTTCCAGCGGAATGGTACCACCCAGTTTTTTATCAATTAAGGTTAATCCTTGGTTAATTTCTGTATTTTTTTTAAAATAATCAATAAAACGGTTCTCAACACTAAGTTTACTAACCCCAAACCCAGCACCTATGATAAATATTATCAATACCACTAACAAGTGATTGCCAAATTTTTCTACAAATTTGGCCAGTGAAGTGGTGACACTTAGTTCGGTTTTGTGTTTTGCAATTTTTGCTTTTGGTAATAAACTCATGATTATCGGAAAAGCAAGAAATGATAATATTAGGGCAATGGTGACACCAATTGACATCATCCAGCCAAAATCAATTACGGGTCTAATGCCACTAATAAGCAAAGAGCCAAAAGCCACAAACGTGGTTAAAGTTGTAAAAAGACAAGGCTTAAACATTTGTGACAAAGTATCTTTAATAAGCTGGTTCGAGTCAAGTTCTGGGTTGAGCTGGGCAATTTCTCTATATCTAACCACAAGATGAATAACCACAGAAAGTGTCATCACCAGTAATAATGAGAAAAAGTTAGATGAAATAACGGTAACTTTCCAGCCTAAATAAGCCAAAACACCTGTCATGATAAGTGCACTGACAATGCTAATGCCAATTGGCATAATGACCCAGCGAATGCTTTTGAAAATAATCGCTAAAATTAGGCTCATAAGTCCAATAACTGCCAAGCTAAATATAATCAAATCGCTACTAATATAAGCCACAATATCAGTAGTTATCATAGGCAAACCACCCAAGAATAAATGGGCTTTGTCTGAATATTGGCTAATAGTAGTTCGAATTTGGGCAATTGTTTGCGCTTGTAATTCGCTCTGAGCAGCGGCATTCTTTAAAACTTGCTTTTCGATGATTTTAAGTTTTAATTGCTGGTCATCTGACAATTTATTATTAGCCCTTTGAATGCGCATTTTGTCACGACTTTCACGTAATTCTTTAAATTTCTGACTGTCTCTTAGAGCGACTAAAATAGCGGTTGTTTTGCCGTCTTTGCTGACTAAATTATTAGCATATAAAGGTGAATTTTTAAATTCATCATTGGCTAAAGCCAAATTAGCATTACCATTATCAATACTAATACTTTTACTAGCTAAATCTGCTAAAGATAAGGGAGGTGATCTAAAGAGTGGAACATCTAAAATAGTCGTCACCGATTTGACTTGGTTAATTGCGGTTAAATCCTGTCTAAATTTTTTAAGATGGTTGAGTTGCGCAGGTGCTAATAAATTGTCTTCAACCTGATAGGAAATGACTAAATAATCATCAGACCCATAATTTTTTTTAATACTTTGGTAGTAACGTAGGTTTTCATCACCTTCTAGCACTAAAGAATCTGAGGAGGCGTCCAGTTGAAAATCAGGAATTTGAGCAATAAAAAATACAGCAACTAGTGACAAAAGTACAAGTCCTAATAAGGCTTTTTTCAGAACAAAGTTAAAAAACACATTCATGGTTTAAAACTCAAAACTGGCTGATGACTCTAACCCTTGCATGGGATCTAATTGTGTTTCAAATAAGGATTTTGTATCCCATTTATGCTCACTGATGCGAGTAATTAATTTTGCACTCATGATATTGCCAGCACCTTCAATCACAAAGATTCTACCACCTACATTTAATAAGTGAAAGTAACGACCTGTAATTTTAGGTACCGAACTACCAACAATAACCACATCAAAAAAATCATCAGAATGCCAGCCCTTTGAAGCATCCCCCACTTTTAAATTAACATTACCAATCCCCAATGCATTAATTTTTTCTTGGGCGCTATGACTAAGTGTCTCATCAATTTCAATACTGGTTACAGATTTGCATAATTTTGACAGAACAGCCGTTAAATAGCCACTACCCGTACCCACTTCTAGCACAGTTTCATGTTTTTGAATATTAAGCGTATCCAATAAGCGCCCTTCAATCTTTGGAAAAAGCATTTTTGCTTTACTAGTCAGCGGAATTTCAATATCTGCAAAGGCAAGGTTTTTATATTTCTCTGGCACAAAATTTTCTCTTGGCGTATCTTTAAGTGCATTATTAGCAATATAATTTAACCCACCCCAAGGGCGAATTTGTTGTTCGATGACGTTTCTTCTTGCTTGCCTTGTATTCATAATCTTTTCCTATTTTTTCTTTTTCGGCGGTAATAAATCTGTAATTGTACCCTGTGCCATTTCAGTTGCAAAGGCGGTGGTTTCACTTAAGGTTGGGTGAGCATGGATGGTGAGTGCGATATCATCCATATCGCAACCCATTTCAATGGCAAGTGTTGCTTCAGCAATTAACTCACCTGCATTAGTGCCACAAATACCCATGCCTAAGATTCTACCTGTTTTTGCATCAAACAAGCCTTTGGTCATGCCTTCAGACCTGCCAATACTTAAACTACGGCCTGAAGCTGCCCAAGGGAATATGCCTTTTTCATAAGCAATGCCTTCAGCTTTGAGTTCTTTTTCGGTTTTGCCTGTCCAAGCGACTTCTGGGTCGGTGTAGGCAACGGATGGGATGGTGAGCGCATCAAAGCCTGATTTATGCCCACAAATAACTTCTGCTGCAACTTTGGCCTCGTGTACGGCTTTGTGGGCGAGCATGGGTTGACCAACAATATCGCCGATGGCGTAGATGTTTTGAACGTTGGTCTTCATTTGTTTGTCTGTGGGAATAAAACCCCAATCGTTGACTTCAACACCTGCTTTTTCGCAATCGATTAATTCGCCATTAGGAGTGCGACCAATGGCGACTAACACTTTATCAAAGGTGTCAAATTCTGGGGCGTTTTTGCCTTCAAAACCAACTTTAATGCCTTCATCTAGTGCGTCCATGCTGGTTACTTTGGTGTTTAGAAAAATATTAGCGTATTGTTTTTTAATGCGTCTAAAAAGTGGGTTGACAATGTCTTTGTCGGCACTGGTAATGAGTTGGTCTGATAATTCAACAATTGATATTTCACTACCCAGTGCGTGATATATCGTTGCCATTTCTAGGCCGATAATACCACCACCAACAACAAGCAAGCGTTTGGGTATGTTGGTTAAATCTAGTGCATCTGTTGAATCCATCACGCGAGCATCATCAAATGGAAAGGCGGGAATTTTGGTAACGCATGAACCTACAGCGATAATACATTGTTCAAATTCAATGATATCGTCGCTATGTTCGATTGCAAGTTGATTGGCTGAGATGAACTTACCATAGCCCGTTATAACATCAACCTTTCTTGCCTTTGCCAAAGCTTTAATGCCTCCTGTTAATTTGGCGACAATGTTGATTTTATTTGTGCGTACGTCATTAATGTTAATGTCTGGTTCATTGAATGTAACACCTAAATGAGAGGCCTCTTTTACCTCGTTGATGATTTGAGCTGTATGAAGAAGTACTTTAGAAGGGATGCAGCCAACATTTAGGCAGACTCCACCTAAAACATCATAACGTTCAATTAGCGTCACTTGTTTGCCTAAATCAGCCGCTCGAAATGCAGCTGTGTAACCACCAGGACCAGAACCAATCACAACAACTTGAGTTTTTATAATCATACAATGCCCCTCATGTCTTGTAAAGTGTTGTTTAACTCCGCCATAAACCGTCCGCCTTGTGCGCCGTCAATCACGCGGTGGTCATAGGATAGTGCCAGTGGTAATGTTAAGGTGGGGATGAAATTTTTACCATCCCAAGCGGGTTTGAAATATGAGCGTGATACGCCTAAGATAGCCACTTCTGGTGCATTAACAATGGGAGTAAATTGTGTACCACCAATACCACCTAAGCTGGAAATGGTCAAACCTGCGCCTTGCATATCAGCAGGTCTTAGCTTGCCTTCTCGTGCATTTTTTGAAGTTTCAAAGAGCTCTTTAGCCAAATCAGCTAAGGTTTTTTGCTCAACATCACGAATAACAGGCACAACTAAGCCTTTTGGCGTATCCATTGCAATACCTAGGTTGAAATACTTTTTAATAATCAAGTTTTCACCTGACTCATCAAGTGAAGCATTAAAACGCGAGTGGTTTTTTAGCGTTTGAATCAGTGCCTTCATGATAAAAACTAGGGGAGTAAGTTTAACACCGTTGGCTTTTTGTTCTTGTCGGTACGCCTCCATTTGATTAATATTGACTTCGTCAAATTGGGTAACATGAGGGATATTTAACCAGCAGGCAGTCAAATGTTTGCCTGATAATTTATTAATTCTGGATAGTGCTAGGGTTTCGGTGTCGCCAAATTTAGAAAAATCAATCACAGGTGTTTTAGGAATGGAACTACCTAAATTGCCAGAGGTCATTATTTGTTTGACATAGCCTTTAAGGTCAGCGTCTAAAATTCTACCTTTTTGCCCTGCACCAGTGACAGATGATAAATCAACACCCAACTCTCTAGCCAATTTACGAATAGAAGGCGAGGCGTGCGAATTGCCTTTGGGCAGTGTTGAGATTGCTTGATTAACGTTTGTTGTGATGGATGTTGGTGTGCTAGGGGTTGGCGTCGGTACGGGCGCTTGGCTTTGAGTTTTAGTTTCGATATGTGTTTCAGGTGCTTTTTCTACACCTATACTTTCAATGTTAAGAATTAACGTACCTAAAGAGATTTTATCGCCTAGTGCAACATTTATATCAATGACCTTGCCTGCAACCGGTGTTGGGATTTCCATCGAGGCTTTATCGCTTTCTAAAGTGACTATACTGTCCTCTATAGACAGTTCATCACCTGTATTAACTAAAATTTCAATCACTTCAACCTCATCAAAATCACCAATATCAGGCACAACAACGGGTACGATTTGTGGCTCAGAATATTCAGTTTCGGCGCTTTGGTTAGTATTTTGAAGGCCATCATTTTTACTTTCAACGCTCAAAATGATATCACCTTGTTTGATTTTGTCGCCAATATTGACGTCAATTTTTGTGACAATACCTGCAAAAGGGCTTGGAATTTCCATAGAGGCTTTGTCGATTTCTAGGGTAATTATGCTGTCATCAGCGTTTATTTTGTTGCCAATATTCACTAAAATCTCAATTACCTCAACTTCATCAAAATCACCAATATCAGGCAGTGCTATATTTTTTATGCTCGTCATAAGTTTTGCATGTTTAGAAAACAATTTAAAGTGGGTAATTATCGCAAAAATAGCTAATAAAAGGGGATAAATGTTAAAATGTTTTGATTTTTTATTCTATTTTTTTATAGGTTATATTCATTATGTCGGCCGCACTACTCATTCAAGGTTTAAAAAAAACCTATGCCAATCAATTGGAAGTACTAAAAGGCATTGATCTTCGCGTTGAGAAGGGGGATTTTTTTGCACTATTGGGTAGTAATGGCGCAGGAAAAACAACAGTTATTGGTATTATTTGCGGGCTGCTTAATAAAACTTCAGGCAATATTGAGGTATTGGGCTTTAATCAAAACAGCCATGCCAATCAGGTGAAAAAATTGATTGGATTAATGCCACAAGAATTTAACTTTAATCCTTTTGAGCCTATTGAAGAAATTTTGATTAATCAGGCAGGTTATTATGGCATTGCCAAGTCAAAAGCTAAAATTCAAGCTGAACTTTTACTCAAGGAGGTGGGGCTTTGGGATAAGCGTTTTGATATGGCCAAATCATTGTCAGGCGGTATGAAGCGTCGTTTGATGTTGGCAAGGGCGCTTATTCATCAACCTAAAATATTAATCCTTGATGAGCCTACTGCAGGTGTTGATGTTGAGATACGTTGCTCAATGTGGCGTTTTTTGAGTAAGCTTAATCATCAAGGTATGACCATTATTTTAACCACGCATTATCTTGAAGAGGCTGAGTCGCTTTGTCGTAATATCGCCATTCTAAATGAGGGCGAAGTCATTAAGCAAACTAGTATGAAGGCGTTGTTATCACAGGTTGACCAACAGGTGCTGATTTTAGAAAGTTCAACAAAACTACCTCAAACAATAGTAACTGATAATTTTAAATGCGAACGCTTAGATGATTATTCATTGCAAGTTACCTTAGGCTCAGATGTTAATATCACCAATGTATTGCAAAACTTGAGTATGCAGGGCGTTAATGTGGACCATGTTCGTAGTACGCAAAATCGTTTAGAAACTTTATTTTTATGCTTAACCAACAAGGAGGCGTAATGTGGATTGCTTATAAAACTATTGTTGTTAAAGAGGTTCTAAGATTCTCTCGTATTTGGGTGCAAACTATTTTTCCACCCATCATTACCACGTCATTATATTTGTTGATTTTTGGTGGTTTGATGGGTGAGCGCATTGGAGATATGCAAGGTGTGGATTATTTGCATTATATTATTCCTGGTGTGATTTTAATGACTGTTATTACCAATTCTTATGCCAATACAGTGGCATCGTTTTTTCTAGCAAAATTTAACCATAGCGTTGAGGAGTTGTTAGTTGCGCCTGTGCCTTATTGGATTATTTTACTAGGGTATGTTTCTGGTGGTGTGGCACGCGGCTTTACAGTCGGATTGGGGGTTTTTATTGCCGTGTGGTTTTTTATTGATTTTGAAGTAGACAGCATGCTCATCGTGTTAATTACCTTTTTACTTACTTCAGTCTTGTTTTCATTGGCAGGGTTTATTAATGCCATATTTGCCCAATCGTTTGATGACATCTCTATTGTTCCAACTTTCATTTTGATGCCCATGACTTATCTTGGCGGTATGTTTTATAGTGTGGAAATATTGCCACAATTTTGGCAGGATATGTCTAAATTCAACCCAATTTATTATATGGTTGATAGTTTCAGATTGGGGTTTTTGGGTATTAGTACTTCTGAGTTTTGGGTGTCAATTTTAGTTTTATTGAGCATGATTACTGTGTTAGCAATAGTTGCTTTTTATCTACTTAAAAAAGGCGTCAATGTCAAGACTTAGTTGCTTGTTGGCAGGTTAATTTTAGAAAGAACATAATGCCAATCTATGACCGGCATTATAAATTGGTGAAAAGCAGAATTATTTTAAAGATTTCTTCTTCTTCGCTTTTTTCACCTTCTTTTTAGAGAATAGTTTTATTTTTTTGTCGTTTTCTTTTTTATTATTTTTTATTTTTTTGGTTAGTTTTTCATGTTGCAAATCCAACTCTTTTTTTAGTTTGGCTATTTTATTAATAGCTTTTTGAGCTTTTTCAGTTGCAATCAACGCTTCTATTTCTGCTTTTCTGGCGATTCGCATAACGGTTTTTAGTTGTTTCTTTATATTTGACATTAGATGTCCTCCTTATTTTTATATAAATTACTTACACTGCCAATAATTTTCGAGTCAGGCTCGAAAATTATTTTAGTATCTTTGTTAAGATAATCTAGATGATAAAGAAAGTGCCTAATACAATTGATTCTTGCGCGTTTTTTATCATCTGACTTTACAACAATCCAAGGTGAGTCAGCGGTATTGGTATAAAAGAACATGTCTTTTCTAGCCTTGGTATATTGATCCCACTTAGTTAATGATTGTAAATCTATTTCACTTAATTTCCATCTTTTTAAAGGGTCATTTTTACGTAAGTGAAAACGCCTTAACTGTTCCTGACGACTGACAGAGAACCAATATTTGGAAAGCATAAAACCGTCATTAACCAACATGCGTTCTAATAAAGGTGCTTGCCGCATAAACTCAAGATATTCCGAGTTTTTGCAAAAGCCCATAACACGCTCTATGCCAGCCCTATTATACCAAGAGCGGTCAAATAGTACTATTTCTCCATTGGTGGGAAAATGCTTAATGTAGCGCTGAAAATACCACTGTCCTAACTCTACTTTTGACGGTTTTTCTAAAGCAATAGCGCGTGCAGCACGTGGATTGAGATGTTCCATGAAGCGTTTAATTGTGCCACCTTTGCCAGCTGCATCACGACCTTCAAACAATAAGATAATCTTTTTGTTATGATTTTTAATCCAATCTTGCGCTTTTAGTAGTTCAGTTTGAAGTAAATATTTTTCATTTTCGTACTCTTCAACGCTCATCTTTTTAGCGTAAGGATAATCACCTGCTATTTTTGATAAGCTTAACAATGCATTGCCAGACATGACATTGTTTTTATGCATAACATACTTATTGTTTTGTAATTTTTTTATCTTATTTTTAGCATCTTTTTTACTAAATTTTTTTCTTATTGACATGTTATTGTAGTGTGTAAATTAAAAAAACTAAGTGATTGTTCTATATATCATAGTATCATATATATATAATGAATACACTGTTTTATTTGTTTTAATGCACAGGTACTGAGTTTGAGTGCTAATTGATTTTATTTTCTTGGTTGCTGAGTAGCCTTTTAATATTACTTTGATGGGTGTAGAAAATCCACAGACAGATTAAGGTAATGACGTAAGTAGAGGCTAAATTATCAGTAATTAGATAAAAATAAATTGGCGTGAACGCGGTAGCAATTAGTGCTGAAAGTGATGAAATTTTTAGTACTTTTGCCACAAAAACCCAAGTGATTATAAAGCCAAGTCCAACAAGATAACTAAGAGCAAGTAAAGCACCTAAAAAAGTTGCAACCCCTTTTCCGCCTTTAAAACCAAAGAAAATGGGATATACGTGGCCTAAAAATGCCACCAAAACAACCCAAGTAACATCAAGCATGTTAAAGCCTAAGTAGTGGGCGATTAATACTGGAATTGCACCTTTGAATCCATCACCCATGAGTGTGATTACAGCCGCCTTTTTACCGCCAATGCGCAATACATTAGTTGCGCCTGGGTTGTTTGACCCTTGAGTTCTAGGGTCGGGCAGGTTAAGCATTTTACAAGCAATAATTGCTGTTGAAATTGAGCCGATTAGATAACTAAAGAGAATAAGAATGGCAAAGGGTAACTCAGGTAACATAATGCTTTTTTTGGTTTAATTGAAATGAGTAATTTTAGTTGCTCAAAATGTTACAATGGATATTGTATTTATACAAGGATTAAAAATTGATACTGTTATTGGTATTTACGATTGGGAGCGAAAAATTCGTCAAGATATTGTACTAGATATTGAAATGTCAGCTGACATTAAAGCGGCTAGTGAAACTGATCATATTGACCAAACGCTGGATTATAAGGCGGTGTCAAAGCGTTTGATTGATTTTGTGCAAAATAGTGAGTTCCAGTTAGTTGAGACCTTGGCAGAAAAAATCACTCAAATTGTATTGGAAGAGTTTGAGGTTACTTGGATAAAACTTACTTTGGATAAAGGCGAAGTATTGACAGGTGCACAAGGCGTAGGTGTTATTATTGAGCGCAGTAATGGCTAATATTCATATCAATATCGGCTCAAATCAAAACCGTAGGGAAAATTTGTCTAAGGCTATTGGCGCCATTCAAACAGTGTTTGAAAATACAGTTTTTTCTAGGGTTTATGAATCCAAAGCCTTTGGTTTTAAAGGCGATGATTTTTATAACATTGGTATTAATGTAACGACTAATTTAACCATTTCTGATGTGGTTATTATTTTACATAAAATTGAAGATAATATTGGTAGAGACAGGCGTTCACCAAAATTTTCATCACGCTCAATTGATCTTGATTTAACCTTGTATGATGCGGTTATTGATAAAAGCCATAACCTACCAAGAGATGATATTTTGAAATATAACTTTGTGCTTATGCCATTGGCAGAATTAAGCCCAAATCTAACTCATCCACAGCAACACCAAACTTATACGCAGTTACGTACAACTATGGATGAGTTAAAATCGTATAATATTGAAATCTTAAACAAGGAATGATCATAAAAAAGATACTATTCGCCCTGTTGATTACATTTTCTAGTTTTGCATTTTCGCAGGATTATGAAGCCGGTATAGATTACATAGTGCTCGATAAGCCAGTCAAAACTACCACTGGCGATAAAATTGAAGTGCGTGAGTTATTTTGGTACTATTGTCCACATTGTTATAATCTTGAGCCACTCATGAATGGTTGGCTTAAAACCAAGCCTAGTAATGTTGAGTTTGTGCGTCAACCAGCGATGTTTTCTAAGCGTTGGTTAAATGGGGCAATTTTTTACTTTGTATTAGAAGAATTAAACCTAGTTGAAAAATTGCACGAGGTGTTATTTGATGCAATCCATACAAAGAATAGGCGTTTTAACTCGAAAGAGAGTTTTGTTGACTGGGTGGCAAGTTTTGGTATTGATAAAAACAAGGTAGAAAAAGCATTTGATTCCTTTAGTGTGAAAATTAAAGTCAATAAATCTAAGTTAAACACATTTAAATATAAGACTACTGGCGTGCCAGTTATGATTATTAATGGTAAATATTTAACCGATGCCATACATGCAGGTTCACATACTGATATGCTAAAAGTCGTGGACTTCTTAATAAAAAAAGAAAGCAAACTTGAATAATGCGGTTTTAGTTTTATCAGGACTTGACCCTTGTGGCGGTGCAGGGCTGGTTGCTGATATTGAAAGCATTAATCAATTTGGCGTAACACCACTCGTTATTACTACTAATCTTACTGTGCAAAACACAGCGTCAGTTGAAAGTTTGGTTGAAGTGGATTGTGATTTTCTTATTAAGCAATTTAAGCATTTACAAGCTGATGTTGATTTTGAAGTGGTGAAAATTGGCTTATTATCCTCAATTAAGCAAATTAAAACCATTGCTAAGTTGGCTAAAAATAAAACCATCATTCTTGACCCAATTGTGAAGTCCAGTAGTGATTATGATTTTTTAGATTCTGCTTTAATTGATGCCTTAAAACAACAATTGTTGCCACTGGCAAAAGTTATTACGCCTAATTTGGCAGAATTACAAATCTTAGCGGATGAGCAAAATGAACAAAAAGCCATTAAAAAACTCTTTTGCAATTGGATTTTACTCACCAAAACTGATGTATCTGACGATGTGATTGAACATCGGTTGTATCACCACGAAACACTAGTTCAGACTTTTATTTATCAAAAGCTACCAGGTAGTTATCACGGCTCTGGTTGTACACTTTCAAGCGTAATAAGCGCATTAATTGCATCGGACTTGGGTGTTGAAATTGCTTGCAAGCGTGCATTGGACTATACCTATCAAACTTTATTAAATGCCAAAAGTATCGGTAAAATGCAATATCATCCCAACCGACAATCACCATCATGAGTTTTATTAACAACTGGCTACGTCCTGATATTAAAGCAATTAATGCCTATCATGTACCCCTTTCTGATGATATGGTGAAGTTGGATGCGATGGAGTCACCATTTCCCTTGCCAGATGCGTTAATTGGGCAGTATTTGGCGTATTTGGCAGATGTACAACTAAACCGTTATCCTAGTGCTAGCGCCAACGAGTTGCACCAAACTTTGCGTGAGTTAATGGATATTCCTGATGAGTTTGGCGTGTTGTTGGGTAATGGCTCAGACGATCTGATTCAACTATTGGCATTGGCATGTGATACGGGAGACGCCATTCTAAGTGTTGAGCCAAGTTTTGTCATGTATGGGATGATTGCAAAATTTACACGGCTTAATTATCAAAGTGTTGCACTAACGAATGATTTTGAGATTGACGCTGATGCCATGCAAAGAGCGATAGAAACTCACAATCCTAAGTTAATTTTTATTGCCTATCCAAACAACCCAACAGGCAATACGTTTGATAGAACAGTTATCGAGACAATTATTGCTTCAACCAATGCTTTGGTGGTGCTTGATGAGGCGTATTATGCCTATGCCGATGATAGTTTTTTGCTAGATATTAATAAATATCCAAATCTAGTATTGCTTAGAACCGTGTCAAAAATCGGTTTTGCTGGCTTACGCCTAGGCTTGTTAATTGGCGTACAGGACACGGTGACAGCACTGGACAAACTACGCCTGCCTTACAATATCAATACGCTCACGCAGGTGAGTGCGAATTTTCTTCTCAAAGAAAAAGACGAAATCAGCAAGAACGCACAAATTATTCTCAAAGAACGCACTGAATTGTCATCCATGCTCGGTGCAATTAGTAGCTTGCAAGTCTATCCATCACAAGCTAACTTTATTTTATTCAAAGCGCCCAGCGCCAATCTTTTGTTTGAGTTTTTAAAAACAAACGGTGTGTTAATTAAAGATTTAAGCGCCGCCCCAGTATTAACAGATTGTCTACGTGTCACCATTGGCACGCAAACACAAAACCAAACCTTTATCAACCTTGTAAAACGCTTCTATGATTGAAAATAAGACCCTATCTGCATACTGCCATGACTATCTTAATGTAGGCGCGTTTGATGATTATTGCCCCAATGGCCTACAAATTGAAGGCAAACCTAATATTGATAAAATCATCTCAGGCGTGAGTGCTAATCAAGATTTGATCGATAAAGCAATTGATGAAGGAGCAGATGCGCTGTTTGTCCATCATGGATTTTTTTGGAAAAATGAAAATTTAGCCATAACGAGCATCAAAAAAAACCGCATTAAAGCACTATTGGATCATGATATTAATTTATTCGCTTACCACCTGCCGCTTGATGCTCATCCAAAAGTTGGCAACAATGCCCAACTCGCCCAACGCTTTGGCATTAAAAACCCCACCCCAATTGGCAATACGCTAGTCTGGCAAGGGGAGGTTAACACCATACTAGGCAGTTTTTCCAAGACCATTAAACAAGCCCTGAGCCGTACGCCGTTAGTTTTTGGCGCAGATGATAAAATATTAAAACGCATCGCATGGTGTAGTGGTGGTGCACAAACCTACATTGACCACGCAATTAATATTGGCGCTGATTGTTTTATAACGGGTGAAGTCTCTGAGCAAATCCCGGCGATTACTAAAGAAAACAACATTGCCTTTATATCCGCAGGGCATCATGCCACCGAGCGTTACGGTGTGCAAGCCTTATGTCAACATTTGAGTGATAAATTTGGACTTCAACACCAATTTATTGATATTGAGAATATAGTGTAGGCTATGGAAGAAATGTTAAAATATTTTCCGCAAGACATTGTTATTGTTATTGCTATGTTTATAGTGGCAATTTCGCTTGCGGTAAAGATTGTGCATAGCCTTCCTTATATTGAGGAATTTCGTGAAAGAAGAAGCAAATCTAAAGCTAAAAAGATAGAACAAACTTTGAGATTGTCAAATTTATCAGAGGATGTTCAAGTGTATTTGCAAGATAAATTAATCAGTGAATATTTTTATCATGCAACTGGTATATTGGCCAGTCCAAAGAACATTGACAGAGTTATTAATATACATAATGGCGATAATGATATTAAAGATTTCTATTTTAGGTGTGCTAGTCAATATGCTGATTATTTAGATTTAGATATCGAAGTCAATCTAAGCAAGTTTGATAAATTTAACTATTATTTTAATATCTTTTCTTCTGTGTTTTTTCTTTTATTTTGGATGCCTGTCCTTGTTTTATCTTTTTTAGGTATTTTTGATTTAAGGTATCAATACTATATTTTTCTACTAATCGCGTCTATTTTATTTCCAATATTAGCTATTTTGATGCTGAAAGATGTTCGAGCTTATAAAGGCGCAAGAAAAATACAGCAATATTTAAAGAGTCAAACTAAGGAAAAATAAGTCGTCTAACATTGGGCTTGGCAATAAAAAAAATAACTGTAAGTCAAGTATAATACTGCTATTTTATAATTTTCAATTTGAAGGCTTATGGATAAAAAGTTTAACGTTTGCGTTGTTGGTGCAACAGGTGCGGTGGGCAAGACGATTCTTTCGATTTTAGAACAGCGTAACTTTCCAATTAATAATTTATATCCTTTGGCGAGTGCCAATTCTACTGGTAAGAAAGTGTTTTGTCAGGGTAAAAGTTGGACGGTGCAAGACTTAAGTACCTTTGATTTTTCGAAAGTGCAAATAGGGTTGTTTTCAGCAGGTGGCAGTATTTCTGAGAAATATGCGCCGATTGCGGCCGAAGCAGGGTGTGTGGTAATTGATAATACGGCACATTTTCGTCGTGATAAGGATATCCCCTTAGTCGTGCCAGAGGTAAATCTACATGCGATTGCGGATTACACCAAGCGTAATATTATTGCCAATCCAAATTGTTCAACCATTCAAATGTTGGTGGCCCTCAAGCCAATTTATGATGCGGTGGGGATTAAGCGCATTAATGTGGCGACTTATCAGGCGGTATCGGGTTCTGGCAAAGAGGCGATTAGTGAGTTAATTGACCAAACTACCAAATTATTAAGTGGCAATATTGAGGTTGATGTTGAGATATATCCAAAGCAGATCGCATTTAATGTCATCCCACATATTGATGTCTTTCAAGATAATGGCTATACCAAGGAAGAGATGAAAATGGTGTGGGAGACTCAAAAGATTTTTGAAGATGAAGATATCTTGGTTAATCCAACAGCAGTACGTGTGCCAGTTATTTATGGGCATTCTGAAGCGATTAATATCGAAACTGTCAGAAAAATTACTGCAGCTGAAGCTACTAATATTTTGTCAAAAGCAAATGGTGTTACGGTTATGGATAAGCGTGAAGATGGGGGTTATGCTACGCCATTTGTGGAGGCGACTAATCATGATGATACGTTTGTAAGCCGCATCCGTGAGGATATTTCTTGTGAAAAAGGCTTAAACCTATGGGTGGTTTCTGATAATATTCGCAAAGGCGCAGCGCTTAACACGGTACAAATCGCTGAAATTCTAATTGAGGAGTATTTATAAATCGTGTCATCACAAAAACTACCCACTAAAAGTCTTGTTGTTGCGATTCTTTTAGCCATATTTTTAGGGCCAATTGGGCTGTTTTATGCGAGTGTTATTGGCGCTTTGATTATGCTGGTTATTACTGCAATTGTTGGTTTTATAACCTTTGTATTTGTAGGACTATTTATTCCTTATATTATTTGCATTATATGGGCGATTATTGCTGTCAATAGCTATAATAAAAAGATAATTGAACTGGCAGAATAAATATGATTAAAGTATCTAGAAAAACCAATGAAACTGATATTAGTGTTGAACTCAATTTATATGGCACCGGTCAAGTAAATATAGATACTGGCGTGCCATTTTTAGACCACATGCTGGATCAGGTTGCACGGCACGGCTTAATGGATTTAACCATCAAATGTGGTGGTGATACACAAATTGATGATCATCACAGTGTTGAAGATATTGGCATTACATTGGGTCAAGCCTTTGCTAAAGCGGTCGGTGATAAAAAAGGTTTTACCCGTTATGGTCATTCTTATGTGCCACTGGATGAGGCGTTATCACGCGTTGTTCTGGACCTTTCTGGCCGCCCTAGTTTGGATTTAAATGTGAGTTTTACGCGCGCTATGATTGGCGCTTTCGATGTTGATTTGATTTCAGAATTTTTCCAAGGCTTTGTGAACCATGCGCTGATTACACTGCATATTGACAATCTTAAAGGTGTTAATTCTCATCATCAGGCTGAAACTATCTTTAAGGCATTTGGCAGAGCATTGCGTATGGCAATAACCAAAGATGAACGTCAAAAAGGCATGATTCCTTCCACCAAAGGCTCGCTTTAAACATTCGTGCAAAGTATTGCAATTATTGATTATGGCATGGGTAATGTGCGTAGCGTGCAAAAAGCACTTGAACATATCGCTCCCAATGATAAAGTTTTTTTGACTGATAATGCTGATTTAATCACAAATGCTGATCGCATTGTTTTTCCAGGACAAGGTGCAATAGGAGCATGTATGAAAGCATTAACACAACACGGATTAGTAGATGTTATCAAGCGTTGTGTTAATGAAAAACCATTTTTGGGTATCTGCTTAGGGCTGCAACTTTTATTCGATCATAGTGAGGAAAATAACGGCATTGATGGTTTATCTATCATTTCAGGTAATGTTGTTAAATTTGCTAAAAATAACCTCAAAGTGCCACACATGGGCTGGAATACGGTGAAACAATCAATAGAGCATCCGCTTTGGCATAATATTAATGACAATACGCGCTTTTATAGTGTGCATAGTTATTATATAGAAGCCAGTCATGCAGATGTGATTGCTGGTTCAACTAATTATGGTGTTGATTTCACTTGTGCTATTGCTCAAGACAAACTATTTGCAGTGCAATTTCATCCTGAAAAATCACAGCATGATGGTTTGCAATTGCTTAGTAATTTTGTTAGTTGGCAGGTTTAACAAAGACTTGTCTTATTCGGTTTTATAATTATTCAGTTCGATAATAAGTCGAGTTTTGTCATTTTGTGCAATATCCAATCAGCTCCTATTTTCAAGTGCACCTGCCAAGGCATATAAAAAGCACAAATGGGGCTCGCCTAATTCAACAAAAGTAGGAACAGTACCTTTTGCTTGTAAATCTTGTTTGCTATAGACGCCTATTTTGTTGAGTTTTTCCTCGGATTTATCACCTAAGCCTCTTAATTGTGCCAATTCACCCATTTTCATAACCTATAAAGCGTGGTAGCAACTCATCACATTTTGGTGATACTCACTACCAAACATATTTAAATGATTGAGATAATGATACAACATATATAACGGTTTTCTATGATTAAAACCAGCACTTGATGGGTTAATTTTATGATAAGCATGATAAAAGTCATCTGAAAATCCACCAAACATAAAGGTTAGTGCCAAATCTATTTCACAATGACCATAATAACTAGCAGAATCAATAAAATAAGGGGTGTTTTTGCCACTAATAAGATTTCCTGACCATAAATCGCCGTGTAGTAATGCAGGTTTAATACTCTTGTCTAACAAATGAAGCAATTTTGTTTCTATGTTAAGTAGCTGTTGATAATTATCATAATTTAGTAAGTTGTTTTTAAAGGCAAGTTCAATTTGATACAAAAGGCGATATTTCCAATAAAACTCTGACCAATTCGTAATGTTGCCACCTGTCGCATTAAATTGGTCAGTTTGGCCGATTTTATTATCCATCTCAAAGCCAAAATAATCATGTGTATTTTGGTGCAAATGAGCAAGAGCTATACCAGCTTGAGATTGCAGATTTGGATTAAAAGATTCATTTATCCACTCCAAGATTAGGCAATGTTCACAACACCCTAACACTTTGGGTGTAGTAATGGTTTTTCCTAATAATTGCAACTCTTTTCCCTGTTGAATAAGTTGTTGATTAGGGCTGGATTGATATTTAATAAAAACTGTTTTATGGTTATCCAGTTTGACTTTATAAGCGATAAAAATACCAGTACCTATTGATTGTTTATGCGTTATTTTTTGGTTTAAGTGTTGCTTAATAAGGACTTCGATAGGCATTAATTTTTATTGGTTTGATTGTGTTTTTAAACACTCAATATAAGCTTGATGATCCATCGGTGTGTTATTTTTTTGAGCAGAAAAAGCATTTGCTCAATACAATCCATCATTAAATGCTCAACTTGGTGCGGATCTTTAATCTTACGCAGAATTGTTTAATAATAGTCATTAATACCTTGGCGGCTGATTAATGTAAATAAGGATTAACCTCAGCACTTTCTGGAAAATAGTCAGACTCAATGCCACTAATTAGTTTGTGGTATTCAGGATGAATTTCAATCACTTGAGTGAGTTGAGTTTCCAACGGATCAAGTGCCTACTTGTTTAAGAACTTTTTCCAAGCATTAGCAAGGAATTGTCGTTGTTGTGTTCTATCTTGAGTGTAAAACACTCAAAGGTTTATAAGTTTTTCTCTTCGTATTCACAAAGGTCAAGCAAAATACACTCTGTGCATAATGGAGAACGGGCTTTACAGGTATAGCGACCATGTAGAATCATTAAGTGGTGCGCAGGCACTTGGTATTCATCAGGGATGAATTTAACCAATTTTTTCTCTACCTCTAATACAGTTTTGCCACTGGCAATAGCGGTACGGTTTGCCACACGATAAATATGCGTATCAACCGCAATTGTTGGATGACCAAAGGCAGTATTAAGCACAACATTGGCAGTTTTACGACCAACACCAGGTAGCGCTTCTAACTCTTTACGAGTTTCGGGTACACCTGAACTGTATTTCTCAATTAAAATTTTACAAGCTTGAATAATGTGCTTGGCTTTTGAGTTGAACAAACCAATGGTTCTTATGGCGTCTCGGAGTGTGTCTTCGCCTAATTCAAAAATAGCTTCAGGCGTGTTGGCAATTGGAAACAATTTATCAGTGACTTTGTTAACACTTTTATCAGTCGCTTGAGCGGATAATGTCACGGCCACCAATAGTTCAAATGGTGTTGAATAGTTTAATTCTGTGGTTGGATTTGGTATCTTTTTAAGCAACCTTCCAAACATTTCTGTACGTGTCTCGGCGTTCATTTTTTCTTTGCCTATTTTTTTCTCAATGCCAAATATTATACCTTATATTTAAATTTAAGGTATAATACCCTAAAA
Organism: Abyssogena phaseoliformis symbiont OG214; assembly: GCF_016592595.1. Taxonomy (NCBI): domain Bacteria; kingdom Pseudomonadati; phylum Pseudomonadota; class Gammaproteobacteria; species Abyssogena phaseoliformis symbiont. Next base: position 1,148,358 of record NZ_AP012977.1, on the reverse strand, counting down.
GAACGACTTGCTATAAGTTTCAAGTTGTTGCCATAATTCTTCTTGATCTGGATGCTGTTCCCTTATTGCGCTAATTCTTGTTAGGTAATCATCAATGGTTGTATAGCCATTTTCACCCGTTTGGACTCGCCCTTGTACAGTTTCAAACCAAGCTTCTTTTTCGTCTTCAGTTAACGTATTGGGATAATTTCTAGCTTTAAAGTGCATGAGCAATGTTGAGAGTTTTTTGTCCTTAAATTTTGGATGAAACACGCCTAATTCTTTAACAGACAAGGCTTGAATTTGGTTGCAAATACGCTTATCAGCATTGTCAATAAAACCATCATAAAGCGATTGGTCTACATCTTTTGTTGCAATGCGTTTTTGATCGTTTTTGTATAAATCTTGTACGACTTTACTAATCTTGAGTTGGTTATCTTTGATAAAAGCGAGATGCTGCATACATTGATTCATATCAATATTTAACTGCTTAACAATTTTTGGCTCAAGTTTATAAACATTAGGGACAAACATCGGACTTTTATTAAAAATTAACTCTTTAATTTGTAAGCTTTTTTGCTCTTTTGGTAGTTTGGATTGCTTGGTAAATATCAAGGTTTTAAGTGCTTCAATGTCAAGTTCTAGCAAAATACAAGGGTCTTGATCAAGGTTAAACACCAGCGCTCGGTCGTTATACTCAGGATGATAAGCCAGTGCAACAGACAATCGAGTACAAGACAGTTGTGCTGGATACATGCCAGTTGTATGTAATATTGGCTCAAATAGGCTAATTTTCGAGGCGACTGTTTTCTTTTCTCTTAAGCTAAAACCGTAGTCAAATAATTGAGGTTGTGTTTGCTTGATAATTTTAGCAATGGCAATAGTAGCACGTACATCAGCTAGAGCATCGTGTGCATTTGCATGCTCAATATCATTAGCAAGTGACAATTGATCAAGTTTAAATATTGGCTTGCCTTGTTCATCATGAACCCATTTAAGGCTTGCGTCTTTTTTAAGCGCATAACACAGTCGCACAACATCTAAAATATCCCAACGAGTATTGCCATTTTGCCAATGCCAAGCATAAGGGTCGATAAAATTACGATACAAAGTATAGCGTGTAAATTCATCATCAAAACGAATTGAATTGTAGCCCACAATACAGGTATTTGGTGTTGAGAATTGAGCATGAATTTTTTTGATAAATTCATGCTCAATCATGCCTTTTTGTTCGCATAATTGCGGGCTAATACCAGTTATAAAACAAGCTTCAGGCGATGGCAAGCAATCATGAGTTGGCTTGCAATAAAACCTTTGCTCATCTAGAATATTAAAATTCTCATCAGTTCTAATGCCAGCAAATTGTGAGATTCTATCTATTTTTGGCGAAATGCCAAAAGTTTCATAGTCGTACCAATAAAATGTTTTCATGGGAAGTTAGTTTAATGTATTACTTATTTGAAAATACGCTTACCGTGTCTAAATTTAAGCAAAAATTATTGTATATTCTTCAATTCAAACTTTCTAAAATAATATCAATTAACTCATAAGGATTAACTTTTAAGTTTTCACAATATTGAACAGTTTCAATACTGTCAAGCCTTCTATCACCACGCTCAATCTTGCTAATAAGTGAATAGTCATAATTATGCTTTCTAGCAAATGCTCGTTGAGATAAACCAAGCGCTTTTCGCTTGTTTTTCCAAAATTTGCGAAGGCTAACGTGTTCTTTAGAATGTATAGATTTTCTGAATTTTAAATTTTCCATTGGACCTATTTTAGCCTCATATTGAGAAGCAACTGAAAATTTCATAATAGATTTACAACAAGGAAAGATGAAGAAATTTATAGTTATCTTGCCAATTATTACCATTTTGTTTTTAGCAACTTTTCAAGCTGATGCTAAAAATATTACATCATTAACAGATGAAGACATAACGGGTTTTTGACGTGGTGAGGCAGTTAGTCCTGGTGGAGTTTGGAGCTCAGATGTATTTTTTCAACTAGAAGCAGTAGGTGGAAAAATAACAGGAAAAGAAAAATTAAGCAAAAGAAAGAAAGAGTGGAAACTTAATCTTACTGGTTATTACAGAGGTAGAGAAATTTATCTTGAGGCTAATAATGGCATAAATCACCACTGGGAATTGGTTAAAAGAAAACCCAATAAGTTGATTGTTGAAGGAAATTATTCAGGCGAGCATATTGGTTCACTTGAGTTAAAGAAGAAAATTAAATAAAGGAGAAAAATGAAAAAACTACTAACAATATTTACAGCAATGTTATTAACAAAAGGTTGTACATCCAATATATTGGATACAAATATGAAAACAGGTGGCGGGGCTAATATTGCTGTTACCGCTTAAGCCAAAGAATTAAAAAAATGCTCTAAACCTCTTGGTGTTACAGTACTGGTCGAACCTGAGTCTTCTAAAAACCCTTATGCTATTTTAACGCAACATAATTTACCTAGTCCTATCCCAATGATAAAACCTATGATGGCAAAAAGTAATTGTTTCCAAGTGGGGTCGATAGAGGCGCAGCATCCAAAGCACTAGAAAGAGAAAGAGCGCTCGCCTCTGGCCCGGCGAGTTAGCCAGTAATAAAAACACAGCATCGGGAAATATGATAAGTGCTGATTGGATAATCACACCAAACATTATTTTTTCAGATAATAATGTTTGGTGGACCAAATCTTGCACTTGGTGGTCTTGTAGCAGGATTTTTAGGACCCATAGGTGCATTGGCTGGCAATATAAATATTTCTGATAAGGAAGCTCAAACATTATTAACCGCTGTTAATGTTAGAACGGGTTTACAAGATGCAGTTGCAGAAGGCAGAGCCAAAAAAACTGATGTGGGTTTTGGTGTAGGTGGTTTATCTTCTAGCGGTTTTGGTTTTGGTTTTGGTTTTGGTTTTGGTTTTGGTTTTGGTGGCGGTAGTTATGGAAGCATTGATATGGGCAAAATTGTTGCCACTGCTTTTTTAGATGCACATAACAAACTAGTAGAACAAATGAGTAAGTAACAAATAATTTCAATCAATAAGGAGAAAAAAATGAAAAAACTATTACTATTAACAGCAATCACTTTTACATCTTTTACTTATGCAGAAGATACGTCTAACCATAGCTATTCTTATGCAGGAATTTCAGCAGGAAATCCAAGTAGCAGAGAGGAAGAAGGTCTTATTAGGTCAGGATGAGAAGAATACAACCTATAAGTTATTTGGTGGTTATAGAATTAATCAAAATATCTCTGTTGAAGGTCATTATTCTAACAAATTGACCTATATTTCAGATCCTAACGGTGACCATTATAAAGCTCAGTCTTACGGCATATCAGCTATTTACAAAATACCATTTGAAAGTATTACTCCGTTTGTTAAATTGAGTTATCACAGATGGAAGTATTCAGAAAATGATGATGGAAATCCAACGGTTAATACTACTGGAAACGATTTATTCTTTGGTTTAGGTGCTTCAATTTCTTTGAATGAAAAAATTGATTTTAGAATTGAAGCAGAAAGGTTTAACTATGAAGATTCTGAGAAGGAGGATATAAGAACTAATTTGTATTCGGTGGGCGTTGTTTACAAATTTTAAGGAGGAAATATGAGGGCAATATTTATAACAACTTTAATATTGGTAATGAGCTTTAACTCATTTGCAAAAGATACTAAGTGTGATAACTCTTCTTCATGCGTTTCATTTAAACATTTTACTGCCAATATTGAAAGAATAAGTAAAAGAGGCAAGGCAGTATAATTATACAAATTAAATACCTTTCAAAAATCTATACATTTGATGCAGATTTTAAAGATGGCTACGCATTATTATTAGATAGCAATGGTAATGAATTTAAAGTTGCAGGCAACAGTGTTAGCAAGTTCAAAATAGGGAAAGGTAGTTCTAGAGTTCTCTCTTTTAGATTTAGGGGTAGTGATAAAATGCCAATCATAGCTCCTTTTGACTTGACTATTAAAGCGTCAGATGAACATGGTGAAATTACATTTTTTGATTTAGAGCCAGTGGAGAAAAAATGAAAAAAGTAATTCTAATTTCAATGGCACTATTTTCTTTATTTGCAAATGCAAATAATAATTTATATAAAGAATTAGGTGTGGCAAAAATAGCTAATGAAGTAAGGGATTTAATAGAGTTGGGGGGGAAGATGTTAATGCTAGATTTAAAAATGGTAATAGTCCGCTTGAAAGTGGCATCAATTAACTGTAAAAAATCAGTTGTAGGTGCTTTAATTAAAGCAGGGGCAGATGTTAATGGCGAAAATGTCATGAGGCATACAAGAAGTGTAGATGCGATTAAAATGCTAATTGAAGTAGGAGCAAATATTGATACAGAGCATAAATGGTGTGATGAGACACAAATACGACTTTTAAAAGAAGCTCATTTTGGCGGTAGTTTAGAAATAATTAAATTTCTAATTTAATCTGGTTCAAATGTTGATTTTGAATCAAGTAGAAGTAGAACAATAATTGATATTGTTAAGAAAAATAATGATTTAACACCTGCACAAAGAGTGAAAGTTGTGCATTTACTCAAAAAACCTGTCTTAAATACAAAATATAGCAAACTTACTAAAGAGGCAAAAAAACAAAACTTACATAGATAAAAAAGCGGCATAGAAATTATTGGGAGTTTGATGTGGAAAAAATGCCAAGAAGGGAAAAAATGGAGTGGTAGAAGTTGCACAGAAGAGGCTAGATACTACAGTTTAGGATCTGCAAAATCAACAGTAAAAAATTCTAGGTATGCTGGATTTGATGATTGGAGGATACCCACAATTTAAGAGTTAAATTCACTAGTATATTGCTCCAATGGTCATCGAGTAGAATATAAAAAAGATGGTTTTAATAGCGCAGGTGATTGTAGTTACGGTAATGGCTCTTATAAAAAACCAACCATAAACCAAGCTCTATTTCCTACTACTCGTGGAGATTATTTTTTGTCATCTTCTCGTTGGCTGGCTAACAAGTTTTTACACTGGGTTTGATATTGAAGCATCATACGAGCGTAATTCTTTACGCTTAGTTCGGAGTGTAAATTAAATTTTTGGAAAAATAGAATTTTAATTTTAATTTTAATTTTAGGCGTGGCGATTGGTATCATTATTGTCAGAACATTTGTTTTGATTGGCTTTGAGCAAATTTATTTTGATGTCGTTCTTGAGTTTATTCAGCAAGGAAAATCTTGGAGTGATAGAGGGATTGAAATGCTTGTAAAGAGCGACACTTTTGCTAAAAGTATTGTTGGTGCAATTATTGGTGGATTAATAGGATTGATGGTACTGCCAAAGCTGCTTAGTAAAAAAATTGATTTAAAGAATACTTAAAAATTTATGAAAACAACCATATTATTTTTAACTTTAGCTTGTATCAGTAAGTGCATCTGTAAAAAAACTGTAATCACTCTAAACAAAAGCTCTTCAATTTTCTCTATTGCTTTTGAAAGTAAAAGCAGTTCAAAAAGAATCAAAGGGCAAAGATATTTGAAATTTAATATTCAAGATATTAAATTATCTGACCTGTATATGGCCAAAGGTTCTTTAGAATCATCCGTTGATTCTCAATGGCCTAATACTGGTGAAAGATATTATATTTCTGCCTTTATTAATCCATCAATCGAACCGAAATATATTCCTGTTTTAATCCCCGAAAAAGATGAAAACTGGAAATATAGATATGTTGATATTAATATTGATGAGTATTTGCCTTGTTCTTGCTTTACAGGGGCTGATGAACCTAGTCGTTGCATTGAGAGAAGTTACTATGATATTACTTTCAAAGATAGATTTTGAAACTGGCGGTAACAAACAGGCAAGGATACAGTTCAACGCATAGGCAATAAAATTGGTGAAGGGTTCTCATAAGATGTGGGATACCACCAAAGGTGGAATAGAGCATATTAAAGATGGTTGGAATAATTATCAAAATAATCAATAAGATAAAAATGCAAAAAACACTACTCACATTTGTCTTAATTATTTTTCTTACTGGGTTGCGAAACACTTTCTTACACAAGGCAAGAAGGTGTTAAATCACTTCATAATACAGCTTGTATTAGTGAGTTAAAACCATCAAACGACCCTTGGCATATTAGTAATCTTTATAACTGTTCTGATCAAACTATATTCATTCCTTATCAATTATGGACTGGTATGAATTGGGATGGTAATAAAGATGCTGATTGTATGCATCAAGCAGATTCATATTTTGATGTTAATGGCGCAAGTGGTACAACAATCAAAGGATCAAAAAAATGGACGTATCCAAATACAGGAAAAGAATTTAATATTTGGGTTAGAGAAAAAACAAATCGCTTTAAACAACAATATTTTTCTTGTAATGAAAAAAGGCATAGATCGAGTATATGATAGTCGCCATGGTAAGAGATATTACAAACATGGCAGATTGGTAAGCAAAGAAAATGCAGAAACACCGTTATTGAAATTACAAAAATAGAATTAGATTCTAAGAAAAATTTATATTCCATAGAATTTAAGTGGCGGTATAAAAACTGTTCAGGCGAATATATTCATGACCACACTTATTAGATATGAAATTGGCTATGGCATGAGAAATGTTTGGAAACAGTGATTTTTTAACTTAATAAAAGGACAAGAATAAAAACAATTCCCCTATCAGCCATATTTATTCTTTTAATTTCTTGTAGTACAAACCAAGTCAAAACTGAAAATGACTACAAGACTGTTGTAGAAGGGCCGCAAATACAAATATTTAACAATTTAAATGAATCAAAAAACTTAGTCGTGTTTTTACATGTTGTGGGATTATTTTTGTGCATATTATTACACACAATAAAAAGCCCAGCGATTAAACTGGGTTTTTTATTTAAATAATTAGCGAATTATTTTGGGTAAACGTTCGCAGCTTGCGGACCTTTCTCACCATCTTCTAGGTCAAACTCTACTTCTTGACCTTCTTCTAATGACTTGTAGCCATCGCCTTGAATAGCGCGAAAATGAACAAATACATCATTGCCACTTTCTTGCTCAATAAAACCAAACCCTTTTTTTGCGTCAAACCATTTGACTTTTCCTGTTGTAGACATTGTGTCTCCCATAAGTTAAAAATTACCGAAAAAATAGACCACCTTTTATAGAGTACGAAAACCGACAATGCATCAATCAACAACATAGATATAAATAGCAGCTGTATTCTTTACCAGCAACACTGATTTTAGCACACTTTTTTGTCATTAAGGTTGACATTCATTAAAAATAAGTGCTTGACAAGTTGCACAGGTTTTTTGTTCTAGTTTTTTATGAATATGATTAATAGCTTGTGATTTTGAGTCGAAAAAGTGCGATCTGCCAATTTGTTGGATGAAGTGCGACTTAGCGGCAAATTCATAAACGGAGGCTTTAAGTCCGACAAAATATAAGCCACCATTGTTTTTTACTAGGCGATTGTTTTCTGAAATGAGTGCTTCTGTGCCTGCTAGGTCAATAAAATTAATACCACTAGCAACAATTAAAATATGATTAATGCGTTCGTTTTCTACGATAGCAGCAATGCGTTTTTGAATGTGATTAACCGAGCCAAAATAAATAGACATGTCAATACGAATAATTTTGAGTTGAGGGCATTGTTTGATAGGTTTTTTATTGATATTGATAAACTTCTTTTTACCATTGGTTTGGGCATTGTCTAGGGATAAAGTAGGAATGGCAGGTGTAGAAGTTTTGTTAAGGAATAAAACCAATGAGAGTAAAACACCCAAGTAAATAGCAAATTCTAGCTCAAGAAAGAGGGTTGCTAAAAAAGTGGTTATTAGGATGGCAGATTCTTCCACACTAAAACTTAAGGTTTCACGAATGTGGTGAAAATCAATTAAATTATAGGCAACTACAAGGATAACACCTGCCATGGCAGCAATGGGTAAATAAGCGGTGAGTGGTGCAATCAGTAGCACAATGACCATTAATATAACAGCAGAAAAAATAGCGGACAAAGGTGTTTTTGCGCCTGATGCAAAGTTGAGCCCTGAACGTGTAAATGAACCAGAACCCGCATAGCTAGAAATAAAGCTACCAAATATATTTGACATGCCTTGGCCAATAAACTCTTGGCTAGGGTTAATGCGTTGATTGGACTTTGTTGCTACAGCACGACTGATTGAAACTGCTTCGATTAAACCAAGTAAGGCAACAGCGAATGCTTCAGGAGCGAGGGTTTTAATCGTAGAGAATGAAAAATTTGGCATGGATAAAGGCGGTAAGTGCGCAGGGATTTCGCCTACTAGCTTAATTTGCGTGGTGAAGTCTTTGAAATATAAGGCAAGCACACTACCAACAACCATACCTAATAGTAAATTAGGCAATTTTGGAAAGAACTTTTTGGTTAAAACAGTTGTGATGAGGGTTGCTAAGGCAATAATAATGAGATAAATATTAGCATCTCCAGCACCTTGATAGAGATCTATTAAAGTATGAATAAAAGATTCGCCCTTGGGTACAAAGATGCCTGTAATGTGCTTTAACTGACTACTGGCAATTAAAATAGCCGCACCTGCCGTAAAACCAATAATGACCGTGTGTGAAACAAAATTAACCATTGCGCCCAGGCGTGCCAAGCCAAATGCCAGTTGATAAACACCAGCGAGAAAAGTGAGTGTGAGTGCTAATGATACAAATTCAGCACTGCCTGGCTCGGCGTGATGACTAATGGAGGAAAAAACCACGATAGAAATGGCTGTGGTTGGTCCTGAAACTAAATGTAATGATGAGCCGAACAGTGCAGCAATGATTGGGGTAACCATTGCAGTGTATAACCCATATTCAGGGGGTAATCCTGCGATAGTGGCAAATGCCACACCTTGGGGTAGGACAATAACAGCGCCAGTTAATCCTGCGATTAAATCCGCTTTAAGGGAAGCTTTATTGACAAATTTAAACCAGACTAAAAAAGGGAAAAAACGCGAGAACTTCATTATGTTTTATCTTAGCGTGAAAATTTTGGTTTTCTGCCGTGATAGTCTTTATTGTTACGTCGATTGTTGCCTTTACCCTTGGAGAATTTTCCACGACCAAAATTACGCCTTCCCATCCGTGCTCCAATAGTGGCCTTGTTGTTTTTTTCAGTGAGTTCGACAATGTTTAAGCGCTTGCCACAAACCACGGTCTTTTTTAAAACCTCAAATACCTCGTTTGGCAGCTCATCTGGTAAGTCAATGGTTGAGAAATGATCAAAAATTTGAATTGAGCCAATATATTCACTGTCCATGTCAGCTTCATTGGCAATAGCACCTAAAATATTACCTGGCTTGACATTATTATTATTGCCCACTTCAAGCTTATAGCGACACATTGGAATTTTAGGAAAGTCTTTTAGTGGGTCGGCCTTGGCAGGGATTATTTTTTCTTCTTTTGGTGTTTGATTGCTACCAAAGTTTAGCTTTTTTTCTGATAACAGCAACGGTTCATTACCTTGCGCAATAAATGCTAAGGCGGCAGAGATTTTTGAGGTTTCAATTTCTGGGTTTTCTTGCTGAAATTCACTGACTAATTTTTCAAATATGTCTAAGTTTTGATTGTTGATGGTTTGTGCTATGTTTTGTTTGAATGTTTCAATGCGTTTGGCGTTAATAATCTTTGCACTAGGCAGCTCAATGGGCGTGATTTTTTGGCGAGTAACGCGCTCAATGGTATTAAGCATGCGTCTTTCTCGGTTTGATACGAATAAAATTGCATCACCTTTTCGGCCTGCGCGTCCTGTTCTGCCAATGCGGTGTACGTAAGATTCAGCATCTTGAGGAATGTCGTAATTAACCACGTGCGAGATGCGTTCTACATCTAAACCACGGGCGGCAACATCAGTGGCAATAAGGATGTCAATTTTGCCTTTTTTGTAGTTAGTGATAATACGCTCTCGTTGGTTTTGTTGAATATCGCCGTTAATGGCTTCTGCTGAAAAGCCACGGGCAGATAATTTCTCTGCCAATTCTGTCGTGAGTGTTTTGGTTCTAACGAAAATAATCATCGCATCAAAGGTAGTGACTTCAAGAATACGAGTTAAGGCTTCTAATTTTTGTGATAAGCCACCAACCATGCAGTATTTTTGGGTAATGGTGGTTGCTGTTTCTGTCTTAGTTTTTATCTTAACAATTTTTGGTTGGTTTAAAAATTGTTCAGCTACTTTTTTGATAACGCTTGGCATGGTGGCAGAAAAAAGAGCAATTTGTCGTTGTTCAGGAATGCGTTGCATGACCCATTTAATGTCATCAATAAAACCCATTTTAAGCATCTCATCAGCTTCATCTAGTACGAAGAATTTTAGGTTGTCTAGTTTTAGAGTGCCTTTTTTAATATGGTCCATCACCCGACCAGGCGTACCAACAATAGCGTGCACACCACGTTTAAGTGGTCTTAGTTGGATGTCATAAGATTGCCCACCATAAATAGGCAACACATGAAAACCTTTCATGCCTCGTGCATAGGTTTGTACCGCTTCTGATACTTGAATGGCAAGTTCACGGGTGGGCGTTAAGATTAATAATTGTGGTGCGTTAAGATTAAGATCAATCTTGTCTAGTAATGGCAAGGCAAAAGCAGCTGTTTTTCCTGTACCTGTTTGTGCTTGACCGATAATGTCTTCGCCATTTAGTAAGTGAGTGATGCATTGCTCTTGAATGGGAGAAGGGGTTTCGTAGCCAATAGAATCCAATACTTTCAAAATGGTATTAGACAATCCTAAACATTCAAATTTAGATGGCGACTTATGGCCAGATTTATTTTCAGACATGTGATTTGTGGGATAAATGAAGACCAAAATTATACCTATTTAGGTGACGCTTTAGCGAACTATATTAGTTTTTTATTATATTTATCAGTTAAAATATGATTCATTTTCAATATAAATGGGCAATTTTATGGATACTGAACAAATATTATTAAGCCGTAGCCAGTCTAAGTGCGAGTTGCGTGGCAATGAGCATGATTTGTCAGTATTTGCAGTGATGCCCTTAGATAATAGCGACAATCAATCTATTTTAATTTGCAACATTTGCCATAATTTTATTGATGATCCTAAGCAGGGAAATATTAACCATTGGCATTGCTTGAACGATTCTATGTGGTCGCCAATAGCAGCGGTACAAGTAGTGGCTTGGCGTATATTAACCAAGTTAAGTAGTGAAGGCTGGCCACAGGACTTGCTTGATATGCTTTATTTGGATGATGAAACATTAATTTGGGCGGCAGGCAATGGATGAGCGCACTAGTGACGAATAAACATTAAAACACAAAGACAGTTATAGCACTCAGTTAGACTCTGGTGATACGGTTATCCTAACTCAAAGACCTTACACAGTTAAAGGCGCAAACTTTACTGCTAAACGGCGCGCGCGGTACGGCAGTACGTAATATATCATTAGTAACTGATAATTCTGAGCATATTGAAGGCAAAATAGAAGGGTAGAGAATCGTTATTTTGACAAAATTTGTTTAAAAGGCATAAATACGGATATTTCATAATTACAACAACTAAGCGAGCAGTATGCTAATAACCCACATTTGAGTGAATTGTTTGATGTAAAAAGCATTGTAGTTACGTTAGTTTTTTCTACGTTAGGCATCGTGTATTATCGAAAAGGTAAGCGTGAAGACGATTTTTTAACCATTACTTGTGGATTAGAGCTTATTTTTTATGGTTATTTTGTTGACCAATTTTTGTATTTAATTATTGTTGGATTGTGCTTAAGTACTGTTCCTTATTTACGGCGTTTTTTATAAATATTACAGGTGATAAAGAAAATTTGTGAGAAAATCATAAGTCTCATTCGTTTTTAGGATAATACACATGAAATTTATAAAAATATCTCTACCAAGTCTACTTTTCTTTACTTATCTTGCAACAAGTTCAGCGCTTGCTAAAGGTGATGGTTTTGAACAGGTGTTAATAAAAACTCAACAAGTTAGTGACAACTTGTATATGCTAACGGGCGAAGGCGGCAATATTGGTTTATCAGTTGGTGCTGATGGCGTGTTTATGATTGATGATCAATTTACACCTTTGAGCACAAAAATTCAAGCTGCTATTGCTAAAATAACAAGCCAGCCGATTAAATTTGTGATTAATATGCATTGCCATTTGACCATACAGGCGGCAATGAAAACATGGGCAAGGCGGACGTTATTATTGTGGCGCACGACGAGGTGCGCAAGCGCATGAGCCATGATAATTTTATTAAGGCTTTTAATAAAAAAATACCTACCTCTCCCAAGGTTGCTTTGCCTATCATTACCTTTAATGACAGTATCACCTTTCATTTAAACAATCAAGAAATACAAGTAATACACCAAGATAATTCACATACCGATGGTGATAGCATTGTCTTTTTTAAAACTGCAAATGTTGTACACATGGGAGATATTTTCTTTAATGGTTTATATCCCTTTATCGATGCTTCAAGTGGTGGTAGTGTTGAAGGCATGATTAGCAATGTTAATCAGGGTTTAAGCCAAGTTTGACGAGTATACAAAAATTATTCCTGGTCATAGTCCGTTAGGCGATAAAGCGGCTTTGGTGCGTTATCGAGATATGTTGGTGCTTGTCACAAAGCGTATGAAGAGCTTGATAAACCAAGGCAAGACGATTTGAAATTATCAAATTAAAGCCTAATGCTGACTTGGATAAAGTTTGGGGTAATAAATTTTTAACGCCAGCGTTATTTTTAACCATATTACACGGCGTTATACTTAGTCAATATTAGGTAGCCATTTGATTGAGCAGCCCATTGAGGGAATTTGTTCCTTGGGGCCTTGTCCAGTTGTGGCTATTTGGCTCATTGCATCAAATAAATCGTGTTTAATATCCACTGCTGCAGATTCTTTGCGTGAAGCGTCAAGCCGACCACGGTATTGCAATTTTAAATCAGCATTATAGCCAAAGAAATCGGGCGTACACACGGCGCCATATGCTTTAGCAAACTGCTGAGTTTCATCTATTAAGTAGGGAAATGGGAAATTCATGCTTGTGGCAATTTTTTGCATATTTTTAAAAGAGTCAGCCTCATATTCATTTGGGTTGTTTGACATGATTGCAACGGCGTTTACCCCTATTTTTTTGAGTGCTTTGGTGTCACGAATGATACGATCAATAATTGCTTTAACATAAGGGCAATGATTACAAATAAACATCAGCAATAGACCATTTTCACCTTGACAACTTTTTAAATTGTGCATTTTCCCATCAACACCTTTTAAGCTAAAGTCAATTGCTAGGGTGTTAAAATCGCAAATTGGAGTTTGTGTACTAACCATTTTCTTCCTCTTTCTTGAAATAGACAAAGCTCATTTTTTAGAAGATTATGATTTTAATAGAGTTTGAATAATATAGCCTGCCATCATTAACCCAAAAATATTGGGCATATACGAGATTGCACCATTCACTGCTCTAGGTCTACCAGTAGGGGTGGTGTCAGTTGTGCGTACTGCTTGATGTGGCAATGCCTTAATTGGCACTTCTGTTGAATGTACCACGGGAAATTTAAGTGAAGCGTGAATATGTCTAAGTTGCTTGCGCATTTTACGTGCTAAGGCGCAGTTCTGGGTTTTATCCATGCGCGAAATTTTAACTTGAGTAGGATCAAGCCTTCCGCCCGCACCCATACTTGAAATAATAGGTTTTTTGGATTGATTACAACTGTCAATAAGTATGGTTTTATAAGCAATAGCATCAATACAATCTGCAATAAAATCCAGGTTGGTATCAAGTGCAATGGCTTGAGCTTTGTTTTTATCTATAAATTCATGACGCTTGATGATAATAGTATCAAGGTTGATATCATGCAGTCTATCAGCCAGCACGTCTACTTTGGACAGTCCAAGTGTTGAATTAAGTGCAATAATTTGACGATTAAGGTCTGTTTTTTCTACAATGTCAAAGTCAATCAGAGTTAATGTGCCAACGCCAGCTCTACAAAGCGCTTCTGCACAAGCGCCACCAACGCCACCAAGACCAATAATTAAAACATGAGATTCTGCTAATCGTGCTAATCCTTGCTGACCTAATAATATTTCAGTTCGTGCGCAGCTGTTATTCATTATTGCAATCCAAATAGCAAAATGGCATTATTATCGCATTGCTTACTCAAGTTTTCTACTGATATTTGTTTTAGTTGGGCGATATTTTCAGCAACCAGTATTAAGTCATTCGGGTTAGCGTGGTCATCTGTTTCAATTAATAGTGATTCAAGTGGTAAGTTTTACACGGTCTTTCTTAATCTTAAAGATTTATCATTTAAGATTTGTAGTCCAAACCCCAAATAAAACCCCATATTTACCAAAGTATTAGCCTGTGTTTCACTACCTGAAAAGCCGTGAATTGCCCCAGTGACTTTTGGGTATTTTTTTAACAACAATATCACCTCTTCAGTTGCCTTTACTGCGTGAATAATCACTGGCAATTTGTAAGTTTCAGCCAATTGTAATTGGCATTCAAAGATATAAAACTGCTTATGCTTATCAATATTCTTAGCAAAATCTAACCCGCACTCACTAATGGCAATAGGATTGCTACATTTAACCAAGTACTCCAAGGCGTCTAAATCTTGCTGAGTGTGCGATTCAGCCAACCAAGGGTGAATGCCCAACGAAAAATATGGATACATTTGCACCTGTTGCCAGTTTTGTTTGCCTACGCTAGGCACAATTGCTACTGCATTTTCAGCGATTGTGTGGATATGGTCAAAGCCCAAATGGGCATGTGAGTTAATCATTGGTTTGTGTCGTTATGATTTAGACAATATAATAACCATTATTTACACCCAACTTAGCTATTAATGAAGTTTTTCCAAAGAGTAACAATAACCAGTTTGGTGTTTATTGTTGCGATATTTTTAACCACGACAGGTAATGTTAAATTTTTCTCAAAGGTGATTGAGATTTATCCTTTGGATGATAATATTGCATTTGTGGCTTCCTTATTGGTCTGGTTGCTTGTATTTTTAGTGATAGGATTACTCTTGGTTTGCTATCGATATAGTGTCAAGCCAATATTAATCTTGTTACTTGTTGTTTCGGCTATTGTTGGTTATTTTGCTAATAATTATAGTATTATCTTTGATAATAATATGATTGCTAATAGTCTAGAAACCAATGTAGCAGAATCGGTTGACTTATTTAGTTTTGAGCTAATCGCATATGTTATTTTGTTAGGGTTAATGCCTAGTTATTGGGTTTATAAGGTTCAAATTGTTAAAGAAGATTTTCTACAACAACTGTGGTCTAAGCTAAAAGTGGTTGTTATTTTGTTGGTTATGTTTGTTCTAATAACTTTGACGTTTTCTAAGTCATACACTTCTCTTACTCGAGAAAATAAGCAATTTCGTCTATATATTAATCCAACTTATTATTTATACGCCATTGGTAAGCACATCAATTCAAAATTTGAAACCGTCAGCATTCCTTTTAAGGTCATTGCGCAAGATGCGTTAATCAATCGAGTTAATGATAAGAAAAAATTAATTATTATGGTTGTTGGTGAAACAGCTAGGGCAGATCGTTTTTCTTTAAATGGATATCAAAGAATGACCAATCCTTTGCTGGCAAATGAAAATGTGATTAGTTTAAGCCAGATGTATTCTTGCGGTACGGACACTGCTTATTCATTGCCATGTATGTTTTCAAACATAGGTCGAAGTGACTATACGCATGTTCAAGGTAAAAATATGAGTAATGTGCTTGATATTTTAAGCCATGCAGGTGTGGAAATCTTGTGGAGAGATAACAATTCTAGCTCAAAAGGTGTGGCAGATCGTCTCACTTATCAAGATTTTAAATCAAAGCGTTTGAATACAGTTTGTAATATTGAATGCAGAGATGAAGGCATGCTGGTTGGTTTGCAACAATATGTTGATGCTCATTATGACAAAGACATGCTTATTGTTTTACATATGATGGGCAGCCATGGCCCAGCATATTACAAACGTTATCCTGAAAAGTTTAAAATATTCACCCCTATATGTGAAACCAACCAGTTGAACAAATGCACCAACGAGCAAATTAGCAATGCATATGACAATACCATTGTTTATACAGATTATTTTTTATCCAAAACAATCAATTTTTTAAAAAGCAACCAAAGTCAATTTAAAACCGCTATGTTTTATATGAGTGATCATGGAGAATCTCTGGGTGAAAATGGATTATATCTGCATGGAATGCCCTATTTTATTGCGCCTAAAGAGCAAACTCATGTTGGCTCAATTTTGTGGTTTAGTGATGAATTTTCTAAGGATGTTGATACAAAATTGTTAAATAAAAAAGCAAATACTAAACTTTCTCATGATGGCATGTTTCACACATTGTTAGGACTGATGAATGTAGATACCCTTGTTTATAAAGAAAAGTTGGATTATATTCGTTATATCAAATAAATTAATGGCATTGGCTATTTTTCAAAGTGTATGGGTGATGCGATTAATTATATCAGCATCAGAATATAGTTTAACATTTAAAGTTAAAAGTGATTATAATGGCCCGATTATTCTGCATGAAGATAGATTGGATTATGAAAACATTTAGCGCTAAAGCACATGAAGTCAAAAGAGACTGGTTACTCGTTGATGCTGACGGTAAAACCTTAGGTCGTTTAGCAACGCAAATTGCCTCTCGTCTTCGTGGTAAGCACAAACCTGAATACACGCCGCACACGGATACGGGCGATTATATTGTTGTTATTAATGCTTCAAAGGTTAAAGTAACGGGTAATAAATTTGAAGACAAAATATATCACCACCACACAGACTATGTTGGTAACTTAAAATCAATTGCATTTAAAGATTTACAAGCCAAAAAGCCAGAGGAAATTATCAATAAAGCGGTAAAAGGTATGTTGCCAAAAGGCCCTTTAGGTAGAGACATGTTTAGAAAAATGAAAGTATTTGCAGGTAGCGAGCACACACACGGTGCGCAACAACCTCAAGTTTTAGATATTTAAGGTAAAAAAATATTATGGTAAAGACAGAAACTTATTACGCAACAGGCAGAAGAAAGACATCAGTAGCTCGTGTTTATATGACCAAAGGTAAAGGTGTTTTTACAGTTAACAGACGCCCAATGAATGAATACTTTGGACGTGAAACCTCTTCAATGATTATCAATCAACCATTAGATACGGTTGAAATGAGGGATAAGTTTGATTTTAATATCATGGCCAAAGGCGGCGGTGATACAGGTCAAGCTGGTGCAATTAGACTGGGCGTGACTCGTGTATTAATGGCATATGATAATGATTTACGAGGTGAATTACGCAAAGCAGGCTTTGTAACACGTGATGCTAGAATTGTAGAGCGTAAAAAAGTCGGTCGCAAAAAAGCACGTAAGAGCGAGCAGTTCTCCAAGCGTTAAGTTATTTCAAGCGTTCATAAAAGCCCGTATTTATTTTAGATAGATGCGGGCTTTTATGTTATCTATCATTAATAATACGATTTTTTAAATTAAAAAATCGTATTATTCAAGCTTATTATATCTAATAACGTTTTGCACCTGCTCAACATAATCAAAGCCAATTCCAGAGTAACTCCCCAATCCTTCTGATAAAGCAATACCGGTAATAGGTAGATGGTTATTACGCTTGTATTGCCTAATTTTTCTAAGTAGTGTGTAGGCAAAGTGTCGATTAATATTAAGCATGTAATATTCTACAGATTTGGATGCTGAAGAGAATATTGCAATCTCATATGTAGCATTTTCAGGATGTTGTTTAGGTATAACGCCACAACCAGGCTTAAAGCACCAAATACCAAAATAGTTATGGCCAGTGTTTAGAAAATCGTGAACGCCCCCAGTTTGATTCTATTGCTGCTTGTGCTAATATCATGGAGTTTGGGATAATATCAATAGCATTTAATAGTGCTTTTTTTTCAGTCGATATTTCTTTATTAATTTACTAATTTGTATTTTGTTGAGCCGATTGTTTTTAATCAACATCCTCAGTAGTCTGATTTTTTTTCTTTTTCGATAATAGGCAGCAGATAATTAAAAAATGCAATTTTTCTTTGACTAGTGTCTTTAATTTGAGCAAAGTCTGGTGTTTTAAAAGAATTTATCCATGATTTTAACCCCCGAAATTCATTTGCTTGAATTAGGATGACTAAAAACATCATACTAATGATTAAAATTTTAAAGGTCAAAGCGCTCACTGGATGCACAAATGACTTCTATTGTAAATATTTTTTCAATGGGTAGGTTTAATAAATAGGATTTAATCACTCGGATAACGCCGGCGTGCGCTACAATTAAAACTGATTCATTAGTATGATGAAGTTCAATGTCTTTAAAGGAGGATAAAACTCGTGCTTGAAAATTATAAAGGTTTTCCGCATCAGGTGGTCGATGATTAACAGGGTCTAGTTTAAAATTATCAACCAATGTCTGACCAATAGAATCAGCACTTTTCCCCTGCCAATCACCAAAACCAAGTTCTTCAAAACTATTAAAAATTTTGCAACGCGTATTTTTATTTTTAGACAAATACTTAGCAAACTCAGCGCAACGCATCAAAGGTGAACTGGCAATATAATCCCAGGATTTTCCTTGGGTAACGTCAAGCATTTGTTGCCAGCCCTTTTTGCTAAGAGGGTCATCTTGATTGCCACGATAAATACGACCACCAATAGGTATGCCATGCCTAAGTAAGTCTAGTTTCATTCGTTAGTTTGCTCTCTAGACATTAGATAGTTGACTGCTTCAGTAGGTGTTAGCTTACCTTGAGTAACCTGATAAACTTGTTCACAAATTGGCATTTCCACTTGCTCTTTATTGGCAATAGATAAAATGAGCTCAAGTGTATTAAGACCTTCAACCGTGCTTCCTACATTGGCTAATGCATTTTTAATACTATGATTAAAGGCCAATTCTTTGCCAAACCTCCTGTTTCTAGATAAATCGTCTGAACAAGTAAGTACTAAATCTCCCAAACCAGACAAACCAACAAAGGTAGAATTTTTTGCACCAAGACTTATTCCTAGGCGCGACATCTCTGCTAAACCTCTAGTAATCAATGCTGCTTGGGTGTTAATACCATAACCCAATCCCGCAGCGATACCCGCAGCGATGGCCAAGATATTTTTAACCGATCCACCAATTTCCACACCGACAATATCAGCATTGGTATAAGCACGCAGGGTATTTGTTTGTATTAATTTTGCAAAGTAGTTTCTGGTGTTCTTATCAACGGATGCCACGACTAATGCAGTAGGCTTATTCGTTGCTACTTCAAAAGCAAAACTTGGTCCAGAGATAATACAACCATTGCGATTAGGGAATATACGCTCAAAACTTTCATGTAAAAAACATCTCTTGGCGGTATCAAAACCCTTAGTGCCCCAAGCAATTTGATGAGTGCCATTAATGAGCGGTTTTATTTTTTCTAATACCTCAGAAAATGCATAACTAGGTGTAACAATTAGTATATCTTTGACGTCCTGTAATTTAGAAAAATCACAGGTAATTTTTATATTATTAGGATAGGGTGTAGGTAGTGCAGGATGTTTTGGTTTTAATGTTTTGACTTCGTTTTGAGTGTGGGCGTGTAGATAAATTGTATCAAAATTATCATAAAGGGCAATGGCTAGAGCACTCCCCCAAGCGCCGGCACCAATAATACTGAGGTTTTTACTCATGGCTGATTTAGAATTTCATCTAATTTTCCAGATTGGTCTGCAGTTGATAAATCATCAAATCCACCTATATGAAAGCCATTAATAAATACTTGTGGTACGGTTTCTCTACCTGTCTTTTCTTTGACTTCATTCCAGTCGTCTTGGTTTTTAACATGGTATTTTTTGAAAGGAATGCCTCTTTTTTCAAGCAATTGATAAGCTCTTTGGCAAAAAAGACAAGAATCTGAGCAATAAATAATATTTTTTTTCATAACTAATTAAGTTTTAATGGGTAGTTTGGCTTTTTTCCATGCCTGAAAACCACCTTTTAAACTGTATACATTTTCAAACTCATTACGTGTTAATAATCCAGCAATATGTGCTGAACGAGAGCCACTACGACAATATACTAGTATCTTTTTACGCTTATCCAATGAAGACAATTTACCCTTAACACTAGCAAGTGGAATGTGAATATCACCAGCAATATACCCCGCCTTTCTCTCCCTTTTCTCCCTAACGTCTAACAGGATAAGGTCGTTACCATCCATGAGTGTGACTGCCCCATTGGTATCAATATCTTCATATTTTTTTAATTTATCAACAACAATATTGCCAACAAGCAGAGCAATTAATAATATGAGTGTAATGGTTGTAAACATTTGCTCATCAGCAAATAAAAATTCAAGTATTTCCATGGTTTATAAAGTTTTCCTTGTTAAAAAACTGTCCAACATTTCATGACCCTGTTCAGTCAAAATTGATTCTGGGTGAAATTGCACCCCTTCAATAGCAAATTCTTTGTGTCTAAGACCCATAATCTCGTCTATCTTTCCCTTATTATCCTTCGTCCATGAGGTAATCTCAAAGCAATCCGGTAGGGTTGATTGTTGCGCTACTAATGAGTGATAGCGTGTTGCATTGAGTGGATTTTTAAGGTTTGTAAATATACCTTTGTTAGTGTGATGAATGCTGGACACTTTGCCGTGCATAATTTTTTTTGCACTAATAATATGCCCACCAAAAGCCTGAACTATAGCCTGAAACCCTAAGCAAACCCCTAAAATTGGCATTTTCTTAGAAAAATGCTTAATAGCCTCAATTGAAATCCCTGCCTCATTTGGTGTACAAGGACCTGGTGAAATAACCAAAAATTCAGGCGCAAGTTTTTCAATGCCTTGTATTGTAATTTCATCGTTACGATATACTTCAACGGCTTGTCCTAACTCGCCAAAATATTGCACCAAGTTATAGGTAAATGAGTCGTAATTGTCAATCATCAGTAACATACTGATGCGCTATTTTACCGCTAAAAAGGAAGAGAAGTTAAGACACTGAAAATGACAAATACTGTTTTTAAAGCCTGCTGTGTTAAACCGCTTAAAGTGGGTTTGTTTATTATCTGTTAATAGTATATTTTCAATCGATTGACGTTTGTTTGCAATCTCAAGCTCGCTATAACCATTGGCACGTTTAAAGTCTAAGTGCAACCTGCTTATTTGTTCTTGTTTTTGTTGATTATCAAAATGAATTTTTTCAGAAACAATCAGCGCACCATTCGTATTTAGACCTTTGTAAATTTTGTCAATTAAAGTCTGCCTATTGCTCGGTGTAATAAACTGCAAGGTGAGATTAAGCACAATAATGGATGCATTTTCAAACCTCATATCAAGGATATCACCACAAATTACATTAACATTATCAATTTTTCCTGCTAAATTTTGTCGGCATTTTTTAACCATGTCTGGTGAATTGTCAAGGGCAATAATTTGATTATTTGAGTGTGGGTTATTGATGCCCAGTGCAATGGAAGCGGCACCTGTTGAAGCACCCAGGTCATAATAATTAGTATTGTCTTGGCCATAAGTTTTAACACTCAAACCAACCATCTCAATCATAGATTGATAACCAGGCACTGAGCGTTTAACCATATCATCAAACACATCAGCCACTTGTGCATCAAAGGCGAAATCAACTAAGTCACTCTCTTTAGTAAAGATATTATCGCGCATTAGTTGGGCTGAGTAATTTTTTTGTTCTTATAAGGCTTATACGGCATATAAATTTTTTATAAAAAATTCACTTACTAATACTCGAGTTGAGCCAATGGTAAAAATAGACCGCCTGCCCCAAGTACCATGTGTGTGGGTGATCTGTAGTTGACCACGTTTAATGTCTTTATCATTAAACAACACTTCACCTAAAGGCTTACTGCCAATTTTTAATAAGTTTTGTGTGTCATTAGTGACAGGGATGATTGATCTGGCAAACACAACAACTTGATTATCTCCCAGAAGCTCTACTTCACGCACAACAGATTGGCCGTGCCAATTAAGCAATTCTGTTTCATCAGTATGTACAAGAGATTCTGCTTGTGATAGGACATTGATTGAAAAACGATTAAATTTTTGCTTTAATTTAGCGGTTAAGGATTGATGGTCGTCAAGCCAAGTAAGGACGTAACTAGGTATATTGCTCACTTGATTTAAGTTTGACCACATCAAGTTTTTTGTGTTAATCATAGTTGGGTTATTTTACGTCAACTAAACGCTTTTAAGTATTGCCATATTGGCTTTTATCATCAGTAATCCAACGAGTAATAAGCGCTTGTTGTTTGTCTTTACCTAATTTTAAAAATTGCTCTGAGTAAAAGTGTACTTGTTTGAGCAAATATCTATCACGCACAATATTGGCAATTTTCATATTAGCAATGCCTGTTTGCTGTGTGCCTAGAATCTCGCCAGGGCCACGAAGCTCTAAGTCTTTTTGTGCAATTTTAAAGCCGTCATTTGTTTGTCTTAAGGTATCAAGTCGTGCAAACGCACTGTGACTGAGTGGTGTCTGATACATTAAAATACATATACTAGCACCAATACCTCGCCCTACACGGCCACGTAATTGGTGTAATTGTGCAAGTCCTAGTCTTTCAGAATTTTCAATAACCATGAGTGATGCATTGGTGACATTAACGCCCACTTCAATGACTGTGGTGGCAACTAAAACATCAATCTCACCTTTGAAAAATTGCGCCATAATGGCAGATTTCTCATCTTTGTGTATCTTCCCATGAATCAGTACTACGGTTAATTCTTTTAAATTTTCCTGTAGGTAATGATGGGTATTGGTGGCAGATTCAGCACGGAGCGCTTCAGATTCTTCAATCAGTGTACATACCCAATACACTTGATTGCCAGTACTACAAACTTGTTTGATTTTTTCAATCACTTTGTCTTTTTTATCATTACCAAGTGCAATGGTTTTAGTAGGTTTTCTGCCAGGGGGTAATTCATCAATCACTGAACAATCTAAATCTGCGTAGGCACTCATGGTTAATGACCTTGGAATAGGGGTGGCAGTCATGACCAGTTGATGGGGGGTGTTATGTGCTTTTTGCACAAGAGATAAACGCTGATGTACGCCAAATTTGTGTTGTTCGTCAATAATTACCAAGCCCAATTTATCAAAAACAACTTGGGCTTGAAATAGTGCATGAGTGCCAATAATAATTTGTGCCTTGCCTGAGTTGATTTTTTCAAGTTGTTTGGCTTTTTGTGTTGCGTTTTGTGAGCCAGTTAAAAACGCAATGTCAACGCCTAAAGGGGTTAGATAATTTGAGAATCCTTGTAAATGCTGTGCAGCGAGTATTTCAGTGGGTGCCATAATGGTTGCTTGAAAGCCATTTTCGATTGCTTGCAAACAAGCAAATACAGCCACAATGGTCTTTCCAGAGCCTACGTCGCCTTGCAATAGTCTAAGCATTGGATGGTTCGATGCAAGGTCTGAATTAATGTCATCAATGCTACGCTGTTGTGCCTTTGTTAGTTGAAACTCTAAGACGTTTAATACTTTTTTGGTTAAAGTGCTTTTAATTTTAAATGTATTGGATTGTTTGGATTTACGCCTATCTTTGAGTTGGAGCAAACTAAGTCGTTGTGCACATAATTCTTCAATAATCAGACGTTGCTGTGAAGGGTGTTTAAAATTAGAGATTTGTTCAATATTATCATCAACCTTAGGATGGTGTAGCATATTCAAGGCCTGCTTAAGGGTGGGCATAGAATTGTTTGCTAGATTTTTAAAATTATCAGACAAGTCTGATTGTTGCAAGGTTTCTAGTGCAATATCAATCCATTTTTTCATTTGTGCTTGATGAATATTGGCAGTTAATGGATAGATGGGGCTGAGTGTTTTTTCTAGTAAATTATCCTGACCTTTGGAAATTAATCGATATTCAGGATGATGCATTTCTAGGCCATTTCTGCTAATTTTTACTTCACCAAAACATTGAACAATATCGCCACGAATAAAGTTTTGTTTTTGGTATTGATTAAAATGAAAAAATCGAAGCAATAAATTTTGATGATTAGAATCAGACAAGTAGCATAATAATTGTCGTTGACGGGTTGATGTTTCTTCGATACGTTCGATATTCAGTTGAACTAACACTTCATCGCCTACTCGAGCTTGATTTAGTTTAATTAGTTTGGTCTTATCTTGATAACGTATTGGCAGGTGAAACAGTAAATGTTCCAAATTAAAAACACCAATGGCATTTAGTTTTTGTTGTGCTTTTGGACCTAAGCCATTCAATGCAATGATTGGTTCAGATAACTGATACATAGATGGGCGAAGTTTTATCTAAACAAACCATTAAGATTGCATTAAGTTATTTGAAGAGATTGCATTTTATGCTACATTTAGTAGGTGTAGTCACAGGGCTCTATTACCATAATGCCATCCATTTCTACCATTGAGCCTTTGGGCAGTTCACTAACACCAACTACTGCACGTGCAGGATAGGGCTCATCAAAATAGGTGGACATAACTTCATTAACTTTTGGGAAATTATTAAGGTCAGTGAGATAGACATTAAGCTTAACAATATCTTTTAAGTTACCATTGGATTTTTGACAAACAGCCGCTAGATTTTTAAAAACTTGATTAATTTGTTCGTCAATACCGCCACTGATTATTTTCATTGTTTCTGGTATTAGAGAGATTTGCCCGGATAAATAAACGCTAGAGCCACCAGTAATGCACACTGCTTGAGAGTAAGTGCCAATTGCTTTAGGGGCTTTACTAGTTGAAATAATACGTTTTTGCATGATAAAGTACCTAAGTTAGAATATATTAATTATACGAAATCTTTAATGGATTAAGGCGGATTTTTTTGATAAGTACTAAGGTTTATAAGATTCTAATTATATGATTAATCTGACCAGTAAGTGGAGTTGAATATTTTTTTAGTAAAAACACTATTCAAATACATTGAAAGGCAGTTGTGTGACTATTTTAAATTGCTATAAGAGGCGAATTTAAGGATGGTGCCCGGGGCCGGAATCGAACCGGCACAGCCGTGAAGCCGCAGGATTTTAAGTCCTGTGTGTCTACCAATTTCACCACCCGGGCAGTTTTGTGAATTATAGACACATAAAAAGAGGCAATTATATACTAAGCATTGGTAAAATTTCATTTTTTGTCAGAGTTGAATTGTATGGGGATTGTTAAGTTAATTATTATTGTTTTGCTTGTTTGGGCGGGCTTTTGGCTTTTAAAAAAGTTTAGAAAGCCAGTTGACCGTATTGATCAAAAATCATCAGCTAATAAAATGCTGGCTTGTAGTGTTTGTAAGGTTCATATTCCTGAAAATGAGGCAATCATTCAAAATAATAAGGTGTATTGCTCAAAAGAGCATTTGGAGTAAGTGATGAAGTTTTTACTTGATTTTTTTCCTATTGCCCTATTTTTTGTTGTTTATAAGACGATGGGTTTATACATGGCAATTTATGCCATGATTGGTGCAACTTTTTTGCAGATGATGATTGCACGTTACCGAACGGGTAAGTTTGAAAACATCCATCTAGTAACATTTGGTTTATTGGTGATTTTAGGTGGTGTAACACTTACCCTTAGAGATCCTGTATTTTTAATGTGGAAAGTTAGTGTGTTGTATGTGGTATTTGCTTTTTCGCTAGTGTTGAGTATGTGGATTGGCAAGAAAACTTTATTGCAAAGGATGTTGGGTAAAGAATTAGAATTGCCAGAAAATGTGTGGCATCAACTTAGTTGGTTGTGGGGGCTTGGTTTTACGGGCATTGCTGTTGTTAATGCTTATTATGTTAATCTTGCTTTGAACGCTAGAGAGGCGTTATTTACTGCTACTGAACTTGATTCTAAAATTGAATTGACAGAGCTAGATTGTGTAAATACAACGATGGAGCAACTTTGTATTATTGCCCAACAGACTGAAGAATCTTGGGTTAACTTCAAGCTATTTGGCACCATGGGGCTAACATTTATATTGATTGTTGTCATGATAATTTTTATTAAGAAATACATTAAAGAGGATAAAAAATAATGAAACAAACACCTTTGTATCAAATGCACATAGAGTCGCAAGGAAAGATGGTTGATTTTGGAGGTTGGGAAATGCCGCTTAATTATGGTTTACAAATTAAAGAACATCATCAAGTGCGCCGTGATGCAGGTATGTTTGATGTCTCACACATGAGTGTGGTTGATTTTAAAGGTGCTGAAGCAAAAGCATTTTTGCAAGTTTTGATTGCGAATGATGTTGACAAGCTAAAAACACAAGGCAAGGCGTTATATAGTTGCATGCTCAATGAGTCAGGCGGGGTAGTGGATGATTTGATTGTTTATTACCAAAATGACGAATATTATCGCATGGTAATTAATGCGGGCACTACTGAAAAGGACATGGTCTGGATTAACGCCCAAGCCAATGGTTTTGATGTATCAGTTGAGCGGATGTCTGATCTAGCAATGATTGCTGTACAAGGTCCAAATGCAAGGGCGAAAGTATTTGCAGCTATGCCAGGGATTGAAGAGGTTTGTGGTGAGTTGAAGTCATTTAATTCGGTTAGTTTAGGCGGGTTATTCATTGCATGTACAGGCTATACAGGCGAAGATGGGTTTGAGATTATGCTGCCTTCAAGTTCAGCAAAATTTACTTGGCAAATGTTACTTGAGGCTGGTGTTAAGCCTTGTGGCTTGGGCGCGCGTGATACTTTGCGCCTAGAAGCAGGTATGAGTTTATATGGTTCAGAGATGAGTGATGAGGTTTCACCGCTTGAAGCAGCACTTACTTGGACGGTTGATCTGACTAATGAAAATCGTGCGTTTATAGGGCGTGATGCATTAGAAGTATTAAAAGAAAAAGGCGTTGAAAAGACTATTGTTGGGCTAGTTTTAGAAGACAAGGGTGTGATTCGTGACCATCAAAAAGTAATGACTAATTTAGGTGAAGGCGAAGTGACATCAGGCACGTTTTCACCCACTATGGGAAAGGCAATTGCACTGGCAAGTGTGCCTATGGGCAGCCTCGGCATATGTGAAATTGAGATGCGAAAAAAGCAAGTTTACGCTAAAATAGTCAAACCGCCATTCGTACTCAATGGTAAAGTATTGGTTTAAATAAGTAGGTAAGTCCTGCTTGAGAAAATTTAGGAGAACAACATGAGTGAAATAAGAGACGATAGACAATACACACAAACCCACGAGTGGATTTTAGATCATGGCGACGGTACTTATACCATGGGTATTACTAATCATGCACAAGCATTATTAGGTGATATGGTATTTGTAGAATTACCCAACGTTGATGATAAAGTCTCTATTGAGGATGAATTTTGTGTGGTTGAATCTGTCAAAGCGGCTAGTGGCATTTACGCACCTGCTGATTTGCAAATTATTAAAGCCAACGAAGCGCTTGATGACGAACCAGAACTGGTTAATTCTAGTTGTTATGATGATGGCTGGTTGGTTAAGTTTAAGTCTCATTCAGTTGATGACTTAATGAATGCTGCTACTTATGCGCAAACACTAGATTAGAATTTAAATTGATTAACGCTTTAGTTGCCTACAAAGGTAAACCTGCGCGTATTGTTAGTCAAACGATGCATAAATTTGCATTAGAGTTTGCTGATGGTTCTTTGCGCTCGGTACGGGAAAAAGATTTCCGTTTTATTCACCCTGAATTTGTTCAAGTAGATGATGCTTGTGCACATGCAGATATTGCTGTTCTTGAAGATTTCCAAGAAGAGATACTAACATTAGAAGAAATAACGCAATGGTTGTTTGACGAATACAGTGCCAAAAACGCTTGGTGTAGTTGTATTTTAATTGAAGATGGTTTGTATTTTTATTGGCAAAAAGATAAAGTTTTTATACGCTTAACTGCTCAAGTTAAAAGCATCCAAACTAAGCGTGATGCCCAAATTATTGAGGCTAAAAATCTTAAACACTGTGTGGATAATCTTGTCAATAATACCTTTGATGAGCAAGATCTGCCCTATATTGAAGAGATTGAAAAAGTTGCACTAAACCAATCTAAGTACGCTAAGATTTTGGCCAATATTGGTATAGAAAATACACCTGAGTCTGCTTATAAATTATTATTAAGACTTGACTATTTCAAGCCAAGCTTTAATCCCTATCCAGCGCGTCATGACATTTCTAAGGATGAGAAAATTGATGTTAGCATGGCACAAGTTGAACGCGTTGATTTAACGCATTTATTCAGTTATGCAATAGACAATGCTGATTCAAACGATGCTGATGACGCAATTAGTATTGATGGCGATAAGATTTGGGTTCATGTTGCCGATGTATCTTTGATTGCTACTGCTGGCTCTGAGTTGGATGCTTACGCACAAGAGCGTGCTTCTAATTTATATTTGCCTGAGCAAATTATTCATATGTTGCCTGTTTCTGCAACAAAAATGTACGCATTGGGGTTGGCTGAAACATCAAGTGCTTTATCGATAGGGTTTACTTTAGAATCAGGTGAGATTAATAATATTGAAGTGCTTCATAGTTTGATCAAAGTGACTAATATCAGCTATGATGATGCAGATGGGATGTTAGTGTCTAATGAACATTTATCCAGATTACAAGGTATTACAAAGGCGCACAAACAATATAGAGACAATTGTGGTGCAATCAGTTTAAACCTGCCAAACGTTGATGTTAGCTTTAAGCAAGGCCAAGTGTCAATTACGCCACAAAGCTCAAGTCAAAGTCGTGAATTGGTGGCTGAAATGATGGTAATGGCGGGTCGTGTTGTTGCACAATTTGCTGCTGATAATGACATTGTTGTGCCTTATGCGATTCAAGATGAAGGCGAGTTTCCACAAGAAACACTGGATAATAAAGATGCATTGTCTTTATCTGAGTCATTTAAAGCCACAAAGTTTTTTAAACGCTCAGCTACATCTACCAAGTATTTACCACATTTTGGCCTAGGTCTTAAAGCGTATTTACGTATTACCAGTCCACTTAGAAGGTATCTTGATTTACTCGCACATCAGCAGCTTAGCTGTTTTATCAAAGGTGAAGACATACTAGGCAAGGAAGATGTTAAAAAGATTATCGGTATTTATAATGCCAACATGTCCAGTGTTGGCAGAACAGTGCGTTCTAGTAATGACCATTATAAATGCGTCTATCTGCTTGATAATCCATCATGGCAAGGTGAAGGTATTGTGGTAGACACACGTGGTGATAAAGCGTTGTTTATGATTCCTGAATTGGGTATGATGACGCAGATTAAATTTAAAATTTTGCCTAAGCTAGATGAAAAGATAGCACTAAAGGTAACAACCGTTAATTTAGTTGACTACCGTGCTAATTTCAAGGCGATTTAGTTGATGACTAATTTCAATTGCATTGCCTTGGTTATTTGACCAGTCTCCCAATACGTATCTAGTAAAGTCATCATTCACATGAGTATCTAATCGGTGTGTGTGTCCGTGAATAAGATTTGCACTAGGATATTTTTGCATTAATTGATTGACGGTTGTTATATTGACATCCATAATCTCGTATGATTTATGTTGTTGAGCTTTGATACTCTTTTGGCGCAATTGAGCGCTAATCTTTAAGCGTAGTTTTACTCCTAAATTCAGAAAAATAAATTTTGTGATTGGGTGTTGTAGTATGCCCTTTAAACGCTGGTAGCCTTTGTCGTCAGTGCATAACTCATCGCCATGTGTGAGCACATATTGCTGGTTATTGACTTCAAGTAAATAAGGCGCATCAATCAAAATACAATTAGTTTGTTTGGCAAAGTTATCACCTAATAAAAAATCACGATTGCCAGTCATGATAAAAATTTTAGTTTTAAGACTCAGTGTTTTTAGTGCTAAGACAACTTTTTGATAATAATCAATTGACAAGTCATCACCCAACCAAACATTAAACAAATCTCCAAGAATAAAAAGCTGATCAGTCATAACCGCCTGCTCTTGGCAAAACTTAATAAAAAGATGGGTTTTGGCCTCATCAGTAGCAAGGTGTAAATCTGCTATGATGAGCGTTTGGCTCATTATGAAGCGCTATATGCCTTGTTGACAATAACAGAGTTATTTGGCATATCATCATGTCCACCTTTATTGCCAGTAGAAACTTGGTTGATTTTGTGAACTATCTCAAAGCCTTCAACAACTTCACCAAATACGCAATAGCCCCAACCATCTTGCCCGGGAAAATCTAAGAATGAATTATCAGATGTGTTGATAAAGAATTGTGAGCTGGCAGAGTGTGGTGCAGAAGTTCTAGCCATGGCCAGTGAATATTTGGTATTTTTTAAGCCATTTTTGGCTTCATTTTCAATGTTAGCTTTGGTAGTTTTTTCACTCATATTTTTTGTAAAACTACCACCTTGAATCATAAAATTTTTAATCACACGATGAAAAATAGTATCATCATAAAAGCCATCATTTACGTAATCAATAAAGTTTTGCGCGTTGGTCGGTGCGTTTTTAGTGTCAACGTGAATGTGAATATTGCCCATGTTGGTTTCAAAAATAATCATGTATTGAAATCCATTTGAAGAAAAAATGTAATTATACGTTAGAATTTCATTAAACAAACTTTACAAACCTAAACGTTCAAGTATAATTACGTCCTTTTTTAGCCGAGCATATTTAGGATTAGTTATGTACGCAGTTATCAAGACAGGTGGTCAACAATTTAGAGTTGAGCAAGGCACAACTTTAAAGATTGAAAAATTAGAAGTTGAGCCAGGCAAGACAGTCACTTTTGAAGAAGTATTAATGGTTGCCGATGGCGACAATGTTCAAGTGGGCACACCTTTTGTACCTAAAGCGACTGTTGAGGCGAAAATTATTTCACAAGGCAAAGGAAAAAAAGTACATATTCTTAAATTCCGTCGTCGTAAACATTCAATGAAACAACAAGGTCATCGCCAGTTGTTTACTGAAATTGAAATTGTTAAAATTAAGGCATAAAGGAGTAATTTATGGCACATAAAAAAGCAGGTGGTAGTACTAATAACGATAGAGACTCCGTATCAAAACGTCTAGGTGTTAAAAGATTTGGCGGTCAAGCTGTATTAGCTGGTAATATTTTAGTACGTCAAAGAGGTACTAAATTTCATCCGGGTACTAACGTTCGCAAGGGTAAGGACGACACATTATTTGCCACAATGGATGGCAGAGTTGTCTTTGCTAAAAAAGGTAAATTTATGCGCCAATATGTTTCGATTGAAATTGCATAATTTTAAGCATCAATATTATTTTTAAAAAGCGCTTTTCAAGCGCTTTTTTATTAATTAAAATATGGCTATTTCGTTTGTTTAAAATTTTATGAAATACGCCATCATATTCCCAGGTCAGGGATCACAATCTTTGGGCATGTTGTCAGAACTTGCTAATCATTATCCCATTGTAAAAGAAACATTTACTGAGGCAAGTGACACGTTGGGCTTTGATCTTTGGGCATTAACACAACAAGACCAAGATGCCCTTAATCAAACACAAAATACCCAACCAGCTATATTGGCCGCAGGTTATGCAACTTATTTGGCACTTACCCATCAACATGATTTATCACCTGTTTGCATGGCAGGTCATAGTTTAGGCGAATATACGGCATTAGTAGCATCGGGTGCTTTGGGATTTAGTGATGGCATTAAGCTGGTTAGAAAGCGCGCAGAATTGATGCAATCAGCAGTGCCTGAAGGAGTGGGTGCAATGGCGGCTATTTTGGGCTTAGAGGATAGTGCTGTGGTTAAATTATGTGCAGATTATTCAGGTTGGGGCATTGTTGAAGCAGTTAACTTTAATTCATTAGGGCAGGTGGTTATTGCAGGCAATAAAGAGGCTGTAGAAGCCACTTGTCAATTGATAAAAACTGAAGGTGCTAAGCGTGCGGTGATATTACCAGTGAGTGTACCATCACATTGTTCACTGATGAATGATGCAGCAATGGAGTTTAAAAACGCTGTAGATGTCGTTCAATTTAATCAAAGTAATGTTGACGTACTACATAACTTTGATGCACTTAAAGCAACTGATGTTGATGATATAAAAGCCAAATTAGTCGCACAACTACATAAACCAGTATTATGGACAAGCACCGTTCAGGCGATGCATAATATGGGCGTTGAAAAATTAATTGAATCTGGCCCGGGCAAGGTGCTTACAGGCTTAACAAGAAGAATTGAAAAATCATTAACGACTAATGCTATATTAGATTCAGCCAGCATAGAAACAACTTTAGAGGATATCTTATCATGAACAATTTGAAAGGAAAGATCGTATTAGTAACAGGTGCAAGTCGCGGTATTGGCCAAGCAATTGCTTTGGTTTTAGGTGCAGCAGGTGTAACCGTCATTGGCACAGCAACTAGCGATAAAGGCGCAAGTGCAATTAGTACCACATTAAAAGACAATGGGATGACAGGTGTAGGCATGACACTTAATGTGACTAATAATAATCAAATTGCTGGGGTAATAAAGTCTATTGTTGACACTTATGGTGCTATTGATATCTTAGTTAATAATGCAGGTATTACCCGTGATAATCTACTCATGCGTATGAAAGAAGATGAATGGGATGATATTATGAGTACTAACTTGACTTCTGTTTATAAAATGTCAAAAGCTGTATTGCGTGGTATGATGAAGAAAAAAGCAGGTCGTATTATTTCTATTGCTTCTGTTGTGGGCGCTATGGGTAATGCAGGTCAAACTAACTATGCTGCTGCCAAGGCAGGTATCATGGGCTTTACCAAGTCATTGGCTCGTGAAGTGGGTTCTCGTGGTATTACCGTTAATGCAGTTGCTCCTGGTTTTATTGAAACAGATATGACCAATGCACTACCTGAAGAACAAAGAATAGCCTTATCCCAGCAAATTCCAATGAATCGTTTAGGCACAGTTGATGAAGTTGCTAATGCAGTATTATTTTTAGCAGGTGATGATGGTGCCTATATCACAGCACAGACATTGCATGTAAATGGCGGCATGTACACAGTCTAAAATTTAGGTTATTTTTAATGGTTATTTTTCCGTTTATTTTTAAAAAATTGCTGCAACAGCTCTTTGCATTGGTTAGCCAGAATACCACCTTGAATATTAATTGAATGGTTAAAACACTGACTGTTTGGTAAATCTATACACGACCCACAAACTCCTGATTTTTGATCATAAGCACCAAATACTACACGTGATATTCGTGCATGAATCATAGCACCTAGACACATAACGCAAGGCTCTAAAGTGACATATAAGACTGTGTCAGACAGTCGATAGTTGTTTAATTGTTTACCTGCAGCGCGTAATAACTGTATTTCTGCATGTGCAGTTGGGTCATTGTTTGAGATGGGTTGATTGTGTGCACTGCTAATTAGTTGATTATTTTGCATCAAAATTGCACCAACAGGCACTTCACCTACCTCTTGTGCTTGTTTGGCTTGTTCAATGGCAAGCGCCATCCACTTTTTATCAATTAAGGGATTTACTCCCATTCAATGGTTGCTGGTGGCTTACCAGAAACATCATAAACAACACGTGAAATACGAGAGATTTCATTCATGATTCGATTAGACACCAAATCTAGAAAATCATACGGTAATCTTGCCCAGCGAGCTGTCATAAAGTCAATGGTTTCAACAGCACGTAGTGCAATAACGTAGTCATAACGACGCTCATCACCTGTAACACCGACTGATTTAATGGGTAAAAATACAGCAAAGGCTTGGTTGACTGTGTCATATAAATCGTTTTTATGCAATTCATCCATAAAGATGGCATCGGCTTGTCTGAGAATATCAGCATATTCTTGTTTGACTTGGCCTAAAATGCGCACACCTAGCCCAGGGCCTGGAAAGGGGTGGCGATACAGCATGTGTGCTGAAATGCCAAGTTTTACACCGATTTGACGAACCTCGTCTTTAAATAATTCTTTCAAGGGCTCTACCAGTTTAAACTTTAAATCTTCTGGCAATCCACCTACATTGTGATGTGATTTAATTACTTTGGCTTTGCCTGATTTAGCGCCTGCCGATTCAATCACATCAGGATAAATTGTGCCTTGGGCTAGAAATTGAATATTGTTGAGTTTTTTAGCCTCTTCTTCAAATACTTCGATAAAGGTATGACCGATAATTTTGCGTTTTTTCTCAGGATCGGCTTCGTCAGCCAGCGCATCATAGAATTTTTGTTGTGCATCAGTGCGGATAACTATCACACCCATATTTTGCGCAAAGGCTTGCATGACTTCATCACTTTCATTTAAGCGTAAAAGACCATTATCAACAAACACACAGGTGAGTTGTTTGCCGATAGCTTGGTGTAATAACACAGCTACGACTGATGAGTCAACACCTCCTGAAAGTCCAAGTAATACATTGCTATCACCAATTTGGTTCTTAAGATTTTGTACTAACTCAGTGATGATATTATCCGTGGTCCAGTTTTTTTCGCATTGACAAATGCCACTAATAAAACGATCTAGAATATGTTTTCCCTGTTTAGTATGAGTCACTTCTGGATGAAATTGCAAGCCGTAATAATGCTTTTCCACATTGGCAAATCCAGCTATATCACAGTTGTCTGTAGAGGCAATCAGTTTAAATCCATCTGGTAATTGCTCTACCTCAATGCCATGACTCATCCATACATCTAATAAACCA
The DNA here is from genome assembly GCF_016592595.1 of Abyssogena phaseoliformis symbiont OG214. Lineage (NCBI taxonomy): Bacteria > Pseudomonadati > Pseudomonadota > Gammaproteobacteria > Abyssogena phaseoliformis symbiont. The sequence goes on along the minus strand of NZ_AP012977.1, from coordinate 1,113,778 downwards.
TGACCTTCGTGATTAATTTCGTCACTAATATCACTAAGTAGTGGTGAGTGATTGCGGGCACGAACTTTAGCAAAACCGTACTCATGCTTGTCGGCCGAAGTAGCACGGCCACCAAGCTGTATGGCCATGGTTTGCATGCCATAACAAATGCCCAGTATTGGCACATTAAGATCAAATATAATACTTGGTGCTCTAGCAGCATTATCAAGTGTTACGGTGTCAGGCCCACCTGAGAGGATGATGCCTTTAGGATTAAAATTTTTAATAAAAGCACTATCTACATCATAGGGAAATAATTCACAATAAACACCAATTTCACGCACACGGCGAGCAATAAGTTGGGTATATTGAGAGCCGAAATCAAGAATAATGATTTTATCAAGGTGAATATTTTTCATCATGGTGCCAAAGTTAAATAATTCTATTTTAAGACTCATATTTTAATGAAAATTTTAGACCGCTACATTGTTAAAACCATGGCCTTTTACACATTAGCTGTTATGTTAGTTTGGTTAGGTATTTATGCATTTTTTAACTTTCTTGAAGAGGTTAAATTTATAGGGCAAGCTGATTACACGGTATTTGAAGCAACAAAATATGTAATCTCAGATATTCCTGCAGTTATGTATTCGCACTCATCGGTGATTATTTTATTAGGCTCGCTTTTGGCATTGGGTCATTTAGCGTCTACATCTCAGCTGGTTGTTATTAGAAGTTCAGGTGTTTCAATTATGCAAATTTCACATATTGTTGTTAGAACTGCGCTTATGTTTATTGCGATTGTTATTTTTATAGGTGAATTGATTGCACCAATAACCACCGAGTATGCAGAAGGTTCGCGCGCTAGTGCGTTAGGACAAAATATGACATTTAAGAATCAACAAGGTTTTTGGCTTAAAGATAGTGGACTTTTTATTCATGTTAAAAAGAATTTTAATGGTAAATCATTTCAAGACGTCACTCTTATTAAGTTGCGAGAATCAAATAGATTAGATTCTATAACGCATTCTGATAGTGCTATTTTCAATGGGGATAATTTAGAGCTTGGTCAGTCAATCCATTATCAGTTAGGTAAGAATGGTCAGTTGACAACGTTTTCTGAAAATAATCTTGAGAAATACAGTGTCCAAGTGTCGTTTAATCAAAAACTGATAGAAAGCCTTAAAAAAGACCCGCGTGAACTATCCACTTGGCATCTTTATCAACAAATACGTTTTTTAACAATTAATCATCTTGCCGCCGATGTTTTTGAGGTAGAAATGTATAAGCGTCTTATGAGGCCCATTACCTTGATTACGATGATATTATTTTCAATGCTATTTGTTTTTGGTTCACTTCGTGATGCATCACTTGGTAAGAAGATTTTCTTAGGTTTGATGATGAGCTTGTTTTTTGAGTTAGCCTCGCGTATTGGCGGTGTATTATCACTTAGATTTGATTATAATCACTTCTTGAGTGCCTCAATACCAACATTAGTGGTATTGGTTTTTGTGTGGGCATTGTTAAAGAAAAAATCAGCGACTTAGCATGACAAAGATACTAACACAAACTTCAAAACCAAAGCTAAAAAAACCAAATAAATTTCAAGTATTATTGCTAAACGATGATTACACAACCATGGAATTTGTGATTAATGTGCTTGTGCACTTTTTTTCCAAAAGTGAAGAGGCAGCTCAAGCAATTATGTTTAAAATTCACATAGAAGGAGAGGGAATTTGTGGTATTTTTTCGCATGATATTGCACAAACTAAAGTAACACAGGTGATAGAATTTGCACGTAAAAATGAACAACCATTAATGTGCGTATTGCGCGAGTTGGAGATATAATAAAACCATGATTGAAACAGGATTACAACAAGAGATTAATTGTGTTATGACTCAAGCGCGTAATAATCGTTTGGAATTTATAACGGTTGAGCATTTGCTTTTAGCACTACTTAATATTGATGAAGTGGTCACTTTTTTAAGAAATAAGCGGGTTGATATTGATGAATTTCAAAATGAATTAGAAGGCTATATTGATTCGCATACACCACTCATTGCGCTTGATTCTAATGTCGATATCGTACCAACAGTAGGCTTTCAACGTGTTTTACAGCGTAGTGTTTATCAGGCACAATCTGCACAAAGAAATACGGTATATGCAATGAATGTGCTGGTGAGTATTTTTTCTGAAAAGGAGTCCCATGCGGTTTATTTACTAAAACTTAATAATATTTCACGCCTAGATGCCATGGAAGGCATTTTAAATAGAGTGCCAGAATCTATTACAAGTGAGCCAAAAATTGAACTAGACAAGAAAAAATTCAAACAATCCTCATTGGCAACTTATACAATAAACCTATGTGAAAAAGCTAAATCTGGGCAAATAGACCCCTTATTTGGTAGAGAGGAGGAGGTTGTTCGCACAGTGCAAGTATTGTCTAGGCGTCGTAAAAACAATCCGCTATTTGTTGGTCTTGCTGGCGTTGGTAAAACAGCCATTGCACAAGGCATCGCCTTGAAAATTGTTGAGGGAAAAGTACCAGAGGTTTTAAAGAAAGCCAGTATTTATTCATTAGATATTGGCGTGCTTATTGCGGGTACAAAATATAGAGGTGATTTTGAGAAACGCCTTAAAGCAGTATTAACAGATTTGGAAAAAATCCCGCAAGCTATTTTGTTTATTGATGAAATTCACACATTAATTGGTGCAGGTAGTGTTTCTGGCGGCTCATTAGACGCTTCTAATTTATTAAAACCTGCATTGGCTGATGGCACTCTTAGGTGTATGGGTTCAACTACTTATGAAGAATATCGAAAAGTGTTTGAAAAAGATCATGCGTTGTCGCGTCGTTTTCAAAAAATTGATATTGATGAGCCTTCGGTAGCAGATACGGTCAAAATTTTGCAAGGCCTTAAAAAATATTACCAAAAACATCATAAGGTTAAATATTCAGCGGCGGCATTAAGCTCTGCTGCTGAGTTGTCCCATCGTTATATGCATGATCGTCGCTTGCCAGATAAAGCCATTGATGTGATTGACGAAGCAGGTGCTTATCAGCAGATTCAGCCTAAACCAAAACGTAAGATTAATATTGGCGTGGGTGATATTGAAAATATTATTGCCAAATTAGCACGTATTCCATCTAAACAAGTGACTAATAATGACAAATCTTTACTTAAAAACTTAGAATCAGAACTTAAATTGGGTGTGTTTGGGCAAGATCGTGCACTAAGTAGTTTATCCACAGCGATTAAATTATCACGTTCAGGTTTGGCACAAACTGATAAGCCGATGGGATCATTCTTATTTGCAGGCCCAACAGGCGTGGGTAAAACAGAAATTTGCAAGCAACTGGCTCGAATTATGGGGGTTAAGTTGTTACGTTTTGATATGAGTGAGTACGGAGAACGTCACTCAATTTCAAAGCTCATTGGTTCACCACCAGGCTATGTGGGTTATGATGAAGGTGGCTTGCTGACTGAAGCAGTTAATGCCAGTCCGTATGCTGTGTTATTGCTTGATGAAATTGAGAGGGCTCATCCTGATATCTTTAATTTATTGCTACAAGTTATGGATAACGGCAAGATGACTGATGCCAATGGTCGAGAGGTTGACTTTAGAAATGTAATTTTGGTAATGACATCAAATGCTGGCGCACAAAGTATTCAACGTACGTCAATTGGATTTAGTGAACAAGATCACTCGTTGGATTATGAAACTGAATTGAAGAAATTATTCACACCAGAATTTAGAAACCGCCTATCAGAGGTTATTTATTTTAATGCACTTAACGAGCAAACTATTGTTTACGTGGTGAACAAATTCTTATTTGAATTGGAAGAAGCATTAGAAAATAAACAGGTTTCGCTAATTGTATCTGACACCGCTCGAAAATGGTTTGCAAAGCATGGTTATGATGCTAAGATGGGTGCACGACCTATGGCGCGCCTGATTGAAAAAGAAGTTCGTAAACCACTAGCAGATGAGTTATTATTTGGTAAATTAATCAATGGTGGATTGGTGAAAGTTGGTGTTAAAAAAGATAAAATTATCCTTGCAATACAATCGTGATGCAAAATATTTTCTAATTTAAAGATGAAGATTTTAATTAGCAATGATGATGGCTATCAAGCTCCAGGTATTGTGCAACTCGCCCAATCTTTAGCGCGGGAGCATGACGTTATCGTGGTTGCACCCAGTGAAAATAAATCAGCTGCCAGTAGTTCGCTTACACTTGATAAACCTTTAAGGCCAATTCAAATATCAAATAATATTTATAGCATTGACGCAACGCCAAGTGATTGTGTGCATTTGGCCCTATGTGGCTTCTTAAATGAAAAAATTGATTTGGTAGTAACAGGTATTAACTTTGGTGCTAATTTAGGTGATGATGTGATTTATTCAGGTACCGTTGCTGGTGCGATAGAAGGACGATTTTTAGGCTTACCATCGGTGGCAATATCACTGGCAAGCCGGGAAGGTCATAATTTTGAAACAGCGGGCATGGTTGCTAAGCAACTGATTAGTCAAATATCTCATGCTCAGTTGTCACACGATACTGTGTTGAATGTTAATGTGCCAGATGTGCCTTTTAGAGATATTAAAGGATTTCAAACAACACGCTTAGGAAAGCGTCATATGTCGGAGCAAAGTGTTACTGATAAAGACGACCCAAGCCTTTATTGGATTGGTGAAAATGGTAAAGAGGTTGATAATGGCGTAGGGACAGACTTCCATGCTATTGCCAATCATTATGTATCAGTCACCCCTTTGCAAATTGATTTAACCAAATATAACGAGATTGATACAGTGTCAACATGGCTAAATCAACTCAAATAATGACAACCTTATTTGTTTGGTTGATTTTAGTATTACTAGATCTTTTTGTTGTTCGTGATTATTCATGGGTGATGGATAATTGGGACATTAAGCGTGTTGTGGTTAATTTTGGCTTGTCGTCTTTGACGATTCTATTGTTGTTGTTTACTTTGAAACCCATCTTAACAAAATCTAGCGTTAGTAAAAATATTGTTTTTTGTGTTAATAGTATTGCCGATATTGGTCCATTAATCTGTTATCAAACACTCAAAAAAAGACAGTAAAGTGGCGTTATAGTTTGAATGCGCTTGGTTTTATTTTGTTGTATTTACTTACAACTTTTAGTTGGTATGGTGTGAGTAATTTTCAGCATTCAGCCATGGCTTTTTACTCAATATTATTGCAAATAACCAAGGAGCAAGCGTTAGAGTTTAAATACGACAAAGCTTTTGTTGTTAAAAGCCAACTTCCAGCTCATGATTTGCCTAATATTGTTTACATTGTTGGCGAGTCTCTAGTATTGTCACATATGGGTGTTTATGGTTACGTGCGTGACACTACACCAAAACTGCAACAAAATAAACAACTTATTGCTTACGACAATGCACTGAGTATTAGTACCCATACTCGTTTAAGTGTTCCTTATATGTTGGTTGGCATGGAAGGTATAGATCCATTGGGTAAATTTTACCAAACACCATCAATATTTAATTATGCCAAGGCTCGTGGTTACAATACTGCTTTTATCAGTGCGCAAGACACCAGCTGGGGTCATATTAAAGAATTACTTGTTGATAATGATGTGGATTATTTTTGGGACGGTGTTAGTATGAACAAAAATACCTCTGTCCATAAAGGTGCAGATGATATGCGTGTGCTAAAAGAAGTTGCTTTGCCTTATATAAAACAGCAAACCAAGCCGTTTTTTATTAGTATTGCAAATGGATGGTTCGCATTATCCTTATTCAATACATTCAACCAAACAGCATAAGAAGTTCTTATCAGAAGGGGATGAAAATTCAATGAACGCTTATGATAATACGGTTGTTAAAACTGATGACTATATTGCGACTTTAATCAATCATATGCGCAAGCAATATCCCAGCAGTTGGGTGTTTTATTCAGCAGACCACGGCCCAAGGCAAGGTCTAGGCAGAAAATCTGGTATGTTTAATCAAGGTTTTAATAAAAACACCATTCATAATCCGTTATTAATTTCACCACCACTAGGATATTACTCACAGCTTAAAATGAACACAAATAGGCCAATCTCACAAGCAGATATTGTGCTAACTATTCTTGATATTATTGATATGAAGCCCCATGAGAATATTAATGGCAAGTCACTACTTGATATTCAGGATTCAAATCGATTGAGAGTAGTCAGTAAATACATGCCGACTCAGCATAATGAGCAAAAAGCAGTATTGGTTAATCCAGATTTAAGTTATTATTTTATTGATTTTTACAAAATGAGTGTAACCATGCCAAATGGCAAAAAACTATTCATTTTAAAAGTTGGGATAAACAGTATCAACAGATATTTATTGACAAACATCCAATTTTGTCAGATTAAATTCTCGATGCCAATCAACCAAAAGCTGTTGATAACCTGAATAGATTCAAATAATATACAAATTCTTCTTCTACTGTATTAGTACGTTTCTTGCTTCGAGCAATCAGTGTAAGCGTGTAATTGATATTTTGTATAACTCGTTTCAAAGATTATTAGACCATTGCAAGTTCTAAAAGTTGATTAAAGAAAGAAATTGGGTTTAATAAGGTTATGGAAAAATATGAACGGTAATTAAGAGTAGAGATGATTTAGACAACCTAATTTATGCTCTCTATGCCCATAAAAATCAAGTATTTTTTCTCAAATTGGTTGTCATGGCCATGATATTTTTTGTACATTATTGGCGTGTATTTATACAAGCTTGTGTGGCGCATAGAAAATTGAGTTAGATGTTTATAGCTGCATTGGTTTAATGCCAAAAGCCTCTCCGGTTGATTGGCAAATTCTTGATAGGCGGTAAGATATTTTTTCAACATTATTTAATGCAGCGTATATCTCCAATTTCAATGCGTAGTCAATAAACAATCCGTCATTAATTACTTTTGAAAGTTTGCTAATTTTTGTCAATGCTTTATCAAACTGTTTGATTTTTATTAATGCGTGAATATGGGCATAAAGTGTCAAATTATCATTTGATAAATGTTGCAATATTTTCTTTGAAAACTGCAAAGATTTATCAAAATCTACAGCGTTTATATAATGGCGGTTAAATTTTCTTAACCCGTAATACACATGATAAGAATAAACATAAGGCATGATAGCACGTAGCTGTTATACGTTTTTATAATGTCTGGTATTTAATTCATTATAAAACCTTATCCAGTCAATATAAATACTATAAACTATCAAAAACGACATAACACTAAGACTCATTAATATGTTTTTTATCGGCTTAATACACAGTATTTTTCTTGGTTCAATAAAACATTTTGATTGTTTGGCAATCAATCCAACATATAACCCGAATAAAAGTGGCGGCATTGCCATTTGATAAGGAAAACTAAATTGCATATTGACAAATGAGCCACCAAGTGCCATCAATAATAAAAAATAGAACAATTCATTTTGAGCTTCTGATTGCTGCATAATGTTTAGAACTGTTCTAATAATTAAGAACATTAACCATAACAAAGCAGCTACGCCAACCAATCTAATCTCAACAGTCAGCTCTCTAAGATGTCATTATGTGCCTTATCTATTGGATGATGAGTATGCCACAAGTGCTTATATCCAGCTTGAACCTCATTATGACTAACTGCCCAAACCTGTACCAAACAGTGGCATATTTTTAATCATATTGATAGAAATTTGATAAATTTCATAACGAATGTCATTCTTATTGCTGGTACTTTGTACCATGCTTGATATCTCGTTAGTTGCTGCTTGCCAAACGGGTGTAAAACTATCGGCAGATAAATTAATTTTTATAAAAATCAACAACACAGACAATGATAAGGAAATGGTTTTAGTTCGATTCCAGTAAATGTAATTGTTTATTTTTTTACGCTTTAATCGTAAAAATAGAGCAACAAATAACAATTCAATAGAAATAGCAAGCCATGCTGATTTGGTGGCGGTATAAAAAATATAAATAACAATAACTGCTATCAAAAATCCAGCCAAAAAGGTTTGCATTGTATTGATTTTATTAGAAAAAATAATAAATAAAATCACTGGGAATATCAACACAAGTGAATGTGCTGCCATATTTTTGTTGCCAAATGTGGAAGATGGTGGTGCTGATTGTAATAAAAATTCAGTATCGGGTGATAAATATTGGAATATACCGATGATGGCAATAAACCTGCCTGCAATAGTCAAACCAAAAGCAAGTTTTAAGAGATTGATATGTGTTTGTTTAATACAATAAGCAACAAAAAATGTATAAAAGATAATTAACCATAGCAGCCATTTACCGATAAAAAAACCAACATTAGCACTCCAAAAAATACTACCAGTGCCTAGTAAAAACAGTATCAATAAAGATATTTTTAAATCACTAAAGTGATAAGAAAAATGCTGATGATTTGCCCATAATATATAAATAAACAAAAAACCATAAGACCCAGCCTAAGGTGCTTGTAATGCAACACCGATAAGTACAACACTAAGCCAAATAATTAAACCGTTGTTCACCAATTTCATAAATTCATATTACAATCCATTGGGTTTATTTTCTTTTTTCATTGTCATGCCATAAAACATTAACTGTGTTTGTAAAAATTAAGCACACCAAGTGTCACGTAAACCCGTCGTTTTGTTAAATACCAGTTCATCGCTTGATTGATTGTCTCGACAAAAATACCCTTCACGTTCAAACTGATAAGCGAATTCAGACCTGCTATTAGCCATACTAGGTTCTACCACGCCATAAGTGGTGACTAGTGATTGCGGGTTAAGCAATTGTTCAAAGTGATCATTTTTGCCAGGATTTTCAAGTGTGAATAATCGATCATATAGTCTAAATTCTGCCTTGAGTGCTTTGGTGGCCTCAACAAAGTGAATCACGCCTTTGACTTTACGACCATCTGCAGGATTTTTACCTAATGTATCAGGGTCGTATGTTGCGTATACGGTGGTAATATTGCCATCAAAATCGGTATCAAAAGTAGTGGCATTAATGACATAAGCAGATCGCAGGCGCACCTCTTTATTGATTGCCAGGCGTTTAAATTTTTTATTAGGCGCCACTTCTTTAAAGTCCGCCCTATCAATATATAATTCACGAGAAAAGAATATATTACGCTTTCCCATTGCTTCATTTTGTGGGTGAATAGGGGCTTTCAAGGTTTCAATTTTATCTTCAGGATAATTTTCAATAATAACGCGTATTGGATCAATCACACCCATTGTGCGTGGTGCTTTGATATTCAAATCATCACGCACAGCGGCTTCTAAAATTGCTATATTGGTCATACTGTCCACTTTAGAAATGCCAATTCGACTGGTAAAATCACGAATACTAGTCGCAGTATAGCCACGACGACGAAGCCCTGAAAGCGTAGGCATACGTGGATCATCCCAGCCAGATACCAACTCATCTTCGACTAATTTTTGTAATTTACGTTTTGACATAACGGTATATTCTAAATTCAGCCGTGAAAATTCATATTGATGTGGGCGATTAGGCTTATTAAAATCATTTAAGTTTTCTAGTATCCAATCATATAGGCGACGATTGTCTTGGAATTCTAACGTGCATAAGGAGTGAGTTACTTTTTCAATTGCATCACTAATACAATGGGCAAAATCATACATGGGATAAATACGCCACTGATTGCCAGTTTGGTGATGTTTATCAAAGCGAATGCGGTATAGAGTTGGGTCGCGCATACACATAAATGAACTGCTCATATCAATTTTTCCACGTAGCACACACTCACCTTTTACAAATTTACCTGCCTTCATTTTTGCAAGTAATTCTAGGTTTTTTGCAATTGATGTATCTCGATAAGGGCTATTTTTTCCAGCCTCTTTTAAAGTGCCTCGGTAAGCATGAGTTTCATCTGCATCTAAAAAACAAACGTAAGCCAAACTTTTATTAATAAGTTCAATGGCATACTCATAAAACTGGTCAAAATAATGAGAGCTGTACTTAATGTCACCATCCCACGTAAACCCAAGCCATTTAATATCTGCTTTGATGGCATCTATAAATTCAATATCTTCTTTAGCGGGATTAGTGTCATCAAATCGCAAATTACATTGCCCCTTGTAATCTTTTGCTAAACCAAAATTTAGACAAATTGATTTAGCATGTCCAATATGCAAATAACCATTAGGTTCAGGTGGAAAACGCGTTTGAATAGAAATATGCAATTTTTGTTCTAAATCGTTATCAATTTGATTGCGGATAAAGTTGGTGTAAGTGTCCTTGTTCATAAGTATCAGATTATAGTCAGTATAAATGTAAAATGCGCTCCATGAGATTGCCAATTACTTATTCAAATATTGTTAATACACTGCTATTTTTATTTCCAATTTGAATTTTAAATCTCAAGATATCAGGCGACTTGATTTTATTATTATTGATACCAATGGGTATTTATACCGTCTTCACGGATAAAATTAAAGTTACTCTCACGACTCTGTGTTGCTTATTTTAGCGTCGTTATCTTGTCTATCGTAGTTTCCCATAAAGGGCTTGGATTATTACATTTTTCTAGCAGAGTTGCATATTTTTTATTTGCCCCTTTAATCGCATTGGCAATTTACAAAGCTAATATTAATTTTAATCGATTAATTTTTTCGATGAAATTAAGTTTAATTTTGGTAGGTGTTGTTATTTATTATCAGTACTTAACAAAAGACTACAATGAAATAGATTGGATTCTATCTAGAGGCATTCTCCCAATTTTAACCACGATCATGCTAACTTTTTCATGGGTTAACATCAATCATGAAAATAAATACAACTTCTCACTAACTTTAGTTAGTTCTATATTGGCACTTAATATCATCACCCTTGGTGATGGGTGTAGCGCATTCTTGAGTCTTATTATATTAAGTGTGTTGTTTATCTTTTTAAACGCTAAATCTCTAGTCAATAAATACAGATATAAAATTCTTATTTCAGTATTAATTCTAACTTGTACATCGTTTTTGTTGACCCATTCCAATTTGACAAATAGATTTTCTACAGCCATTGAATTTTTAAGCTTACTTTCTGAAAATGGATATTCTACTGAAGATTTACACACACCAATTAAGGGCAAGTCTGATGAAATAACTAACATAAGGTTAGCAATGTATAAGGGTGGATTGTTGGCGGCAAAAGACAGACTAATATTTGGCCATGGCTATCGAAATACAACAGCGCCCGCTTCAAAATTTGTTGGTAATAAAAAATTAGCCACTCAAATAGCTAAGCATAGTCATTTACATAATACTTTTATCAACTCCTTGGTTTATGGAGGCGCTATTGCATTATTGACAACATTAGCTTTATTATTATTTCCTTTGAAAAAGTTTTGGCAATCATTACGAGCAAAAAACAATACTAAATATGCAATTTTAGGCACCTTATTGATGAGTAGTTATGCTTAGTGGTACTCTCGAAAACTCTTTCTTTGTGTTTTTCTTGTCCATATTTTTGCCAAAGGTTATAAAATAATAGTTTTAAGAAACAGTAATAAAGAATGCAAAAAGTGAATATTTTATTCAACAAGATAAAGTCTTTGTATAGTGGAAAAGCAAGAAGACAAATTCAAAATAAAAAAATGCTTAGCATAGAAAATGCCAGCGAAAGATTTGAACACATATACAAAAAAAGACTTTGGAGTAGTAAAGATTCAATCAGCGGTACGGGCTCAATATTAGACTCCACCTTCCAAAAATATTTGCTAAATTTAATATTTCTAGCATTCTAGACACACCTTGTGGAGATTTTAATTGGATGCAGCATGTTTTAAAAAAGCATAATGAGATTGACTACATTGGCGGGGATATTGTTAATGCACTAATCCTTGAAAACAATAAAAAATATGCATCAAAGCATACTTCATTTATAACACTCGATATCACCCAAGATGTACTGCCAGATGCAGATTTAATAATTGTAAGAGATTGTTTGTTTCATCTGAGTTATGCTGATATTTCTTTTTTCTTAAAAAACTTGTCCAAATCAAAAATCAAATACATTCTAACAACTGGTCATATTGAAGTAAAAAATACTGATATTGTTACTGGGGATTTTCGTAAAATAAATTTATTTACAGCACCTTTTAATTGGGATAAAGAGTCTTTATACAACATAAAGGAAGAGGGGAAGGTGTTATATTTGTTTGAGTGTGCTTAGCTATCTTCTAATATTATCAAATTAAATCAATATATTTTTTGGCGGCAAGACTAAGGTGAAATTTTTCATCAAGTGGCTGGATGAAAGCTAGTGGATTATTAGTCGCCTGTTTTATTAATTGAGCTAATTTTTCAATGTTTTCAACTGGACATAAGTTTTTACTGGGCAATATCTCAGATGGTCCTGATGGGCAATTGGTGCTAATAACAGCTGTATTTAGCGCTAATGCCTCTAAAATTACCATGCCAAGCCCTTCAAAATCAGAAGACAAGACCATTAGCTTGGCATTTTTAATGAGAGGATAGGGATTAGATTGGAATCCCAAAAAAATAACTTTGCTCTCTAAATTAAGTTCTTGAACCAGTGCCCTTATATTACTCTCAAGATAACCTTGTCCGATTAATACTAAGGGTGTTTTTATGTTGCTTTTTTTGTAAGCCTTAATTAAAACATCATGTCTTTTTTGGTGGGCAAATTTCCCAACATGAATAATATAATCATTAAGGTTTATTAAATTATCATCTTGCGCCATTCTTTGAGTAAATCTAATATCAATCGGATTGTGTATTGTTTGAACTTTTTTTTCTGGTTTAAATAGTTTTATAAAATCACTTTGCACACCCTTTGAAACGCAAATTACTGGTTTTTGAGTGTAGATTTTTTTTAATTCTTTAAAGTTTCTAGCATAAAATTTTGCCTCTAAGCTCATTGTGTTGTGTATGACAAGATAACTATTTAATTTACTATAAGCAAACAACCGGTCAATTGGTAGCAAATTAGACAGTACTAAATCAGGCTTACCACAATGGCGTATGATAAATTTATCTAAAATAGGGGATAAAACCAATCCTCTTACGCTCCTAGGAGTCCAGCGGTAGTGTTTTTTAAAGACGTGTATATTGATATTGCCATTATATTCTAATTCAATTATTTCTTTAAAAATAACAATATGGACATCGCAGTTATTTTGTTGTAAACCAGTTGCTAAACTTAACATAACTCGTTCAGCACCATTCCCCTTTAAATCTGGGATAACTATGACGATTGTTTTTTTATTTTCCATTATTTAGTGTTGTTAATAGCAAAAAAATCTTTTTTTCTTGTTTTGATATAACGCCTGTCTGATTTTGTTATTAACAGAAATTGGTATAATCCTAGTTTTAATTGGAAGTAGGCTCTTTTAATTCGGAATGAAAAACTACCTTTTGGGTTGTTGCAATTATTAATGGTTGAGGTGGATATTTCATCCGAACAGGTGTTGCTTAACCCGTAATAAGTACATTGATCCAGTTGAATAATAGGTGCTGGTTCTACTTGATAGGTACGAATACTATGGCAAGCGGTAATATGTGCATCAGCTAGTGCAATGCCTTTTCTTTTTTCGCATTGAATAAGTTTTTTGGCGCCCTCTGGCCAAAGTATGTATCCTGCTGCACCTGTCCTATCTTGATAAAGACGAAGAAGTTTCGAGTTGCATTCAAGAGCCATGCTAGATTTTGAAATGAATTTTTTTCTACCTCTATTTTCAAGATTGACTAAGTCCATGCCTTTTTTGCCAGAGAGGTCTGCAAGTAATTTTGGTACGCATTTTGATAGCAATGCATCGTCTTCTAATATTAGAGCCGGTTGATTTTTTTTGATAATCTTATGCCATGTTAATTTATGTGAATAATAGCAGGCAACTTCAGTATTTTTTAGCGGTCTTTGCCAGTCGTAGTAATGCTTTTTGTAGGTATTATTACCAATATCTTTGGTAGACATGGCATGGATTATTTGGTAATCTAGTTTTAATGATGACAATTGTTTTTCTTGAAACTCTCGTCGTTTAATCGAACTTGTTAGATTAATAACAAAAATATCCATTTTACCACCAACCAGTTTTTTCTCTTGCGTGCTTATCTTTTAGGCGCTTATAGACGGTATCAAATTTTTGTAATCTTATAAACACCTCAAGTAATACTTGACCTGCAATATTAATTTTTGCCGCTTTATCAATACGCCAGCGCATATTTCTAAGCGTGTCATCAGTGCCAACTTTAAATACCGAGATGCCATCAAAAAGCGCTACTCTCTCTTCATTACTTAGCTCGATGATTTTTTCTTTATCATCTTTGTGGTTTTGAGTATTGGCAATGAAGCGCTCACTTTCTTGTATTTTGACAGTATTTAGCAGGCATGAACAAGCTATGGATAAGCCCCTAAGCGCATCGTCATTAGAGTAATCTGTAAAGGTATCAGCTGCAGAAATTAACCACCGTGTGTTTAAATTCTTGAGTAAAAATTTTGTCTCTTTATACCAAAGATTCTCAAAAATAGCAAAATACTTGCTTGATTCAAAGTCCCGTCTCATTAAAACAATAATCTTTGCATGGGTATAGCAAAGTTCACTTTGCCCAGAAAACTCATTTTTTAAAGCAGTAAAGTGTTTTTCAATATTGTTGAAACTGCCGTGTGTGTATATGATTTTATCATTGGCAATTAATTTTTTTTTTTGGCTTCTAAAATTTGTATCAATCTGATTGGACAGATTTTTTGCGTTAAGTCGCCTTTGATGACGACTTAACGAAAACCACTTCTCAAATTTACTTTTATCTCTGCGCCCCATTTTTTTTAGTTAATTCGGCAAAAAATTTCTAGTAAAAATCCACGTCTTTCATAAAGAGGGCGGCCTAGTTCATTTTTTATTTTTGCTAATAATTTCTTTTTTTGTTTAAAAAAACTTGAGCAGCTAACTTGCCATAAATAGCACCCTGATTTTTAAGTGGCGGTGTTTGATAACGAATAAGCACAGTGCCATTAATATTTTTTCTTTCTTTTTCTACCATACCTTTTTGCCAGACAAATCAATCACAATATTTTAATCTAAATGTTAGAATAAAATTTCAATTACATTTCTTAATGTTGTCATGTATTTTAACATCATTCTCTAATACAACACATGCCTTGGAATTGTGGCTTGATACTGTCCGCCAAGCATGGTGCCAATTAAAGGCGTAGCCGATTTCTCCTGCAGATAAAGCTGCATAATGAATCCATGAACGTTTTGATTGTTGTTGGTAAGATTGTAATATTTGGGGTTGAATTTGGTGACCATCAATTGCGACTATTCTTTCAAATGGCATTTTTAATTTAGATAACTGTTTGTCCATATAAGATAGTCTGTTAGGGCTTCTATCTAAATTGATAATATAAATAGGAATTTTTGTAGTGCTCATTAGATTTTCCAATATTTTTCAATCCAAGGTGATGGCTGGATGTGTCGATACCATTTTCCACTACGCCCAATAATTGCTTCGGGTGGATTAGGCAAACCATGGAATAAAATAACTTTTGCACCTTTGGGTATAAAAGGCGCTTGAAACCAAGACTTTATCCAAGAAGGACAACAGCGATACTTAAAACTTGGTACCCATTCATCTGGCCAATATCTCAATTTGTCTTGTTGGCGCATTTCGCGTGATAAGTACGCTTGTTCGTGGCGCACTTCGCTTTTTACCAGTTCAGGGTTTTGTTCAAAAAAACTTAAAATTTCTGGGTGTTGACCAATTTCGAACCTAAATATTGATGAGTTACCTTCTATTTTTTTTGGATTTTTCTTATCATGAGCAATTAGAAAATCACCAGGATGAGTGAAAAATTCATTTAAATTTCCAACTACCACTATGTCTAAATCTAGAAATAAAGTAGGCCCAGATAAACCACTAAAGTCTTTTTTAAATACAGTTAATTTTCGCCAACCCCTTTCTGGTAATCCAGATGGTAAATCTAATTCTGGTAAATCTTGTATTTCTATCTCATCCCGTATACCTACATTATTTTCAGTGAAACATACAAATCGAAATGGTATAGAAAGATGACGAGAAACCATGCCGAAGAGTCGATTAACATATTCAACAGGAAATTTATCACCCCATTTCATGCATATAATATTAACTTTATTCATTTGTATAAAATTACTGGCTTATTACAAATAGACATTAATTGTTCAGAATTATATCCCTAAATTAGGTAAAACTCTAGTTTGAGTCTAGCGACTTATGCTGTTTATAATGCCATAACTAATAGAATATTTTATATTAATGAAGAGCATATAGGGTATATTACTTAGGACACTTTTTAGTAGTAATTATTTCTGAACGTAGGGTTGATTATGTTGGATTATCCAATATTATGTTTTTTTTAAAAAAGCATTAAATGATTATATTTAGCGTTATGCGTTATTAAAATAGCATGGCGTAATAACAGATTCTTACCAACTTATATGTGTGATTTATTTAGGAACGATTAGGCGGTGAGTATGATTAGTCCCAACTCATTTATTCAAGGATATTATTTATGAATATAGTGCCAGTTATCTTATCTGGTGGTTTTGGCACGAGATTATGGCCACTATCTCGCAAGCAATATCCTAAACATAAACAGTACCTACCTTTAGTAAGTGATAAAAGCATGTTGCAAGAAACAATTTTGCGTCTAAATGGGTTGGATAATTTTGTTTGCAATATTGAGTTCGGTGGTTAATCAAGACAGAGTAGAAAGGGCGTGTAAGCAATTCAAGGTGCAGACAATTTATCATGCAGCAGCTTATAAGCACGTACCTATGGTGGAATTTAATCATACTGAAGGCGTGATGAACAACATTTTTGGTACGCTCAATTGTGCACAAGCCGCTATTAGTAGCAAGGTTGAAACGTTTGTACTAATATCCCCCGATATAAAGCGGTTCGTCCAACAAATACTATGGGTGCTACTAAACGTAGTGCTGAAATGGTATTGCAAGCATTGTCAAAGCATCAAAGCGGTACAAGATTTAACATGGTGAGATTTGGCAATGTACTAGATTCTAGTGGCTTAGTAATTCCTTTGTTTAAAAAACAAATTAAAGCAGGTGCTATGGGCGCAAGCCTGTTAGGATTTACGATTTAGCTTTAAAGATGATTCATTTAACTGGGTTAGAGCTTAAAGACAGTACTAATTTAAATGGAGATATTGAGATTGAAATCATAGGTCTTCGCCCAGGGGAGAAGCTTTTTGAAGAGTTATTAATTGACGATAATGCATTAGGCACTAATCATTCAATGATTATGAAAGCCCAAGAAAACATGTTTTCTTGGGCTGAATTAAAGTTGGTATTGGTCAGTATGGAGCTTGCTATTACTAATTATGACCAAGATAAACTACGCTCATTATTGATACAACTTGTACCAGGCTTTAAGCCACAGTGCGACATTAGTGATTTGTTATTCAATGGTTAAATGAAACGCTTGCAAGACACATTCAAAGGAACGAACAGCGTTCGTTTCAAGAATATGCAAAAGTTTTTAAATAATACCTTGTTGTTCGGCAAAGTAGTTTGTTGCTTTAACGTAGCCCTGAATACTACCACAATCAAACCGTTTACCTTTAAATTTATAAGCAATCACGCGACCTTGTTTTACTTGGGTGAGTAGTGCATCGGTGATTTGAATTTCACCACCTTTACCCGGTTTGGTTTGTTTGAGGGTATTAAAAATATCTGGTGTTAAGATATAACGACCTATAATGGCCATATTGGTGGGTGTATCTTTTGGCGCTGGCTTTTCAACCATATCAGTAACATGATATGTATCATTAGTATTATCAACTAAATCACCAGCAATCACGCCATACTTGTGGGTTTGATCCATAGGCACTTCTTCGATAGCTACGATTGAGCATTGATATTTGTTGTACACTTGAATCATTTGAGCCAGTACACTATCGTTTTCTGATGTGCATAAATCATCGGCTAGATGAACAGCAAATGGCTCATTGCCAATTAGCGGTTCGCCAGTGAGAATGGCATGCCCCAATCCCAACATTTGCTTTTGTCTAACGTAAGTAAAAGTGGCATTGTTGCAAACAGCATTGATTTCTTTTAGTAGTACTTCTTTTTGTGTGCCTTGAATTTGCGTTTCCAGTTCTAAAGCTCGATCAAAATGGTCTTCAATGGCTCGTTTACCTTTGCCAGTGACAATGGCCATATTGCTCATGCCAGCATCAAGCGCTTCCTCTACAGCGTATTGTAATAATGGTTTGGTTAGAATAGGTAGCATTTCTTTAGGTACTGCTTTTGTAGCGGGCAAGAATCTAGTGCCAAGGCCTGCTGCTGGGAAAAGACATTTTTTAATCATAATTGTTGTAATTTTTTAAGGAGGATGTTTTTGCCAGATTCTACACCTGGCTGGTTATAGGTATTAATATTAAGCAAATCCCCAACGAGTGATGTTAGTAATTCATAATAATAAATAAGCTGACCGATACTGAATTCATCTTGTTTTTGTAAAGTAATTTCATCAAGCGGAATTCTTGTATGTTCTTTTAAGGATTCTATAATGGCATCAGCTTGCATATTAATTAAGGTTGAAAATTCAACTTGATTAATTAGGTCTAGCGTTTCTAATTTTTCCAAAGTCATGTCAGGTACTTTTTGATGGTTATCAAAAGTTTTAAGTTTAATAAAGGTAACACTTTTATCTCTTGTTCCTTCAGATAATAATTGTAAAAAAGAGTGCTGATCTTTAGGCCCAGTTAGGCCAATAGGCGTTAATCCAACATTAAAAGCTGAGTTTTTTTGTTTTTTTCCTAAGCTTTCCCCCCATAATTGCACGTACCAATCATTAAAATATTTCAGTGAATCAGTGTAAGAAAATAAAGCATTAATATTATAGTTTGAAGAGTTTTTTGCATAAAAAGTTGCTTTTTTAAGTAATACATTTTGCATGTAGCCTTGATTAAAAAAACTATCTTTAATCTTTGCGGCACCCTTTAGCAAGCAATCAATTTTTATCCCTGTTAATGCCAATGGCATGATGCCCGCACTGCTTAGGAGTGAAAATCTACCGCCAACATTTTGTTGGATATTAATAATTAAGCCGCCAACTTTTTGAGCATGTTGCTCTAGTAGTGAGTCTTGGTCGGTAATAAATGTAAAGGGAAAATACGAAAGTTGAGCGCTTTTAGTGATTGCAAGAATGTGCTTATAAGCCGCAATTGTTTCAATGGTTGTGCCTGATTTAGAGATAACAATAAAATGTGTTGATTCCATGTTTAGACTATTGCAAATATTGGCAATAGTAACAGGGTCGGTGCTATCCATAAAATACAAGTTTCGTTTTAATTGCCTGATGGGTTTAATAAAATGATAAACCGCTTTAGCGCCTAAGCTTGACCCGCCAATGCCGATAACAACAACATCACTAATGCTGTTTAAATTTTGCCTTTTGTCTAATTGCTTTAAATAATAATGAATATAAGTGGTATCTTGATTAGGTAAATTGTAATAGCCAACCTGTTTTCTTTCATTGAAAATGCGACCCAAAAGAGAAGGGTCAAAATCAGAATCAAAGCCTAGTGTGTTAATCATAATATGACGTTATTCTACGGTGATTGATTTAGCCAAATTACGAGGTTTATCAACATCAGTGCCTTTGATTAGTGCGACGTGATAACTAAGTAATTGCAAAGGAATAGTAAAAATAATGGGCGCTGTAATTCTACCAAGATTATGCGTGATTGACATGACAGTCATATTTTTCATCGGAGGCACATTGGACATTTCATCTTCAAAGACAATCATTTGTGAGCCACGAGATTTAACCTCTTGCAAGTTTGACTTGAGCTTGTCTAATAGTTGGTCATTAGGTGCAATTGCAATAACAGGCGTGTCTTTATCAATCAAAGCAATAGGCCCATGTTTAAGTTCACCTGCTGGAAAGGCTTCTGAATGAATATAGCTAATTTCTTTAAGTTTGAGCGCACCCTCCATAGCAATAGCATGCATTGTGCCTCTTCCTAAGAAAATAGCATTAAACTTGTCTTTAAAGGATTGTGCGAGTTCAATAATTTGATTTTCTTGTTCGAGTGTTTTTTTAATCAAACCCGGTAAGCGATTTAGACCATCTACAATAGAGGCTTCTTGTTGTTTATTCACTTGTTTATGGCATTTACCAATGGCAACTGACAGCAATGCTAAAGACACCAATTGTGTGGTAAAGGCTTTAGTAGAAGCTACACTAATTTCAGGGCCAGCATGGGTTAACAAGGTAAGTTCGGACTCACGTGTTAGGGAAGATTCCGCACAATTACAAATGGTTAATGTGTGAATATTCTTGTGACGTTTTTTGATAGATTTTAGCGCCTCTAAAGTATCAGCAGTTTCCCCACTTTGGGAAATAGTAATCAACAAGGTGTTATCAAGCACAATCGGATTACGGTAGCGATACTCACTAGCCACTTCAATATTAGTTGGCATTTTTGCAATGTCTTCAAGCCAGTATTTAGCGACTAAGCCTGCGTTATAACTAGTGCCACAAGCAATAATTTGAATGTGTTTCGTATTTTTGAAGATGGTTTCAGCATGATGACCAAAAGCAGAAAGCAACACAGTGTCTTTGGTAATGCGCGATTCTAGCGTGTCACGAATTGCTTGCGGTTGTTCAAAAATCTCTTTTTGCATGTAATGTTTATAACCATTTAGGTCAATTTGTTTACTGTTAAGATTTGAAGTTTTAATGGTTCTATTAACTTGTTTGCCATCTTTATTGTAAATAGTAATTGAGTCAAGCGTAATATCGGCAATATCTCCTTCTTCTAAAAAAATAAATTTCTTGGTGATGTCCAGTAAAGCCACCTGATCTGAGGCAATAAAATTACCTTCATTGCTAATGCCTATAATGAGTGGCGAGCCACTTCTAGCAACAACGATATGCCCTAGGTATTCTGATGATATCACCCCTAAACCATAAGCCCCTTCAAAGGTTTTAATGGCTTTTTGAGTGGCTTTAAGTAAATTTTTTGAGGTTTTCAGAGCCTGGTGAATACTATGAACAATCACCTCAGTATCGGTATCTGAAGTAAAAGCATAGCCCTGTGTTTTTTGTTCTTGCTTGAGTTTAAGGAAGTTTTCGATAATGCCGTTATGTACAACACTAACCGTGCCAAAACAAATATGAGGGTGCGCATTTTGTGTTGATGGTTCGCCATGGGTCGCCCAGCGAGTGTGTGCAATGCCAACACTACCTTGTATTTTCGGACTTTGTTTTTGAATGCTAGTTTCAAGGTTAACCACCTTGCCTACTGCGCGCACACGACTTAGTTTATTGTCATTTGACAAAACCACAACACCCGCTGAATCATACCCGCGATATTCTAAGCGTTTTAACCCACTAAGTAGAATTGGGGTAATATTGTCTTTACAGATGCCGCCAACGATTCCGCACATGGTGTTGATTGTATTAAATAGTTATGTTTGAGATTATAGCCAATTACGCTTGTAAAATAGATAGATTATAATAAACAACTTATGGTCATTGACTTACACAATCACTCGTATTATTCAGATGGGGTTTTATCGCCTACTGAAGTGGTGGTGTGCTTGGCTAAAAAACAAAACTGTGATGTATTTGCACTAACAGACCATGATACGATTGACGGACTTTCTGAGGCTAGTCTTGAGGCGAATAAATTAAATTTACAATTTGTATTTGGTACTGAAATATCAGCCATATGGAACAACATGACAATCCACATTCTTGGGCTAAAAATCGATCTAAATAACAAAATATTACAGGCTGGACTTAAAAAGCACCAGCAGCTCCGAGAAATTCGCAGCGAAAAAATAGCGCGTAGTTTGGGTGGGGCTGGCATTATTGGCGCCATGGAAAAAACCAAAGCGTTTGCTAAAACAAGAATGATTACTCGTATACATTTTTCCCAAATGCTGATTCAAGAAGGCATTTGTAAGGACATGAAATCAGTATTCAGACGTTTTTTAGTGGGCAAAAAGCCAGGTGGTGTGGGCGTCAAGTGGGCGTAATTTGATGAGGTGATTGGGTGGATACGCGACGCAGGTGGTGTGGCAGTGTTGGCACATCCTTTTCGTTATAGAATGACGTATACTAAAATTAAACGCATGATGAGTGATTTAGCTGTTAATGGTTGTGGCGGGATTGAAGTGGTAACAGCCACAAGTAGTGTTGATGAAATCAGACTTGCCAGTCAATGGGCGAGTGAACTAGGGTTGTTAGCGTCAAGCGGTTCTGATTATCACGGCTGGCCAAATCAACGAATAAAAATGGGTTGTTTGCAAGATTTGCCTCATTTTGAACAAGCAATATGGAGAAATTGGACATGGCAAAATTATTAGAAATTCACTCGAAAAACCCACAGCTACGTTTGATTAAGCAGGTGGTTGATGGGTTGCGTTGTGGTGCAGTGATTGCCTATCCAACAGATTCTGGCTATGCGTTAGGAACAACACTGGGTAATAAAAATGGATTAGAGCGTATTAGGCGCATTCGCAATCTTTCAAAACAACATCACTTTACCTTGATGATGCGTGATTTAGCGCATATTGGTGAATATGCCAAGCTAGATAATACTTCTTTTAGGTTACTCAAGAAAATCCTGCCTGGTGCATACACATTTATCTTGCAAGGTGCACGTGACGTGCCTAATCGCTTGTTATATGCTAAGAAAAAAACCATTGGTCTTAGAGTATCTAATCATGGCGTGGTGCAGGCTTTATTAGATGCATTAAATGAGCCAATGATGAGCGTGTCATTAATTATCAAAGATTGCGAATTTTTTGATATTGATGATGTACGCGGTGCATTAGAAAAGCATGTAGATGTGATTATTGATGGGGGCTATTGTCCGCCAGAACCAACCACTGTGATTGATTTATCTTCAGGTGGTGCTGATATTATTCGCCAAGGCGCAGGAGACACTTCCCTTATTATATAGGCTTTTACGGCGTATAATGCGCATTTTTTATCAAGCACTTTTGGCAAAATGAAAACCGCACAAATTAGACAAAAATTCTTAGATTATTTTGAGTCAAAAGGCCATACGATTGAGTCTAGTGCATCGCTTATTCCTCATAATGATAAAACTTTATTGTTTGTTAATTCAGGCATGGTGCCGTTTAAGGATGTATTTAGTGGTGTGGAAAAGCGTCCATATACGCGCGCTGTATCGGTTCAGCGTTGCGTGCGCGCTGGTGGTAAGCACAATGACCTTGAAAATGTTGGTTATACAGCACGTCACCATACTTTTTTTGAAATGCTGGGTAATTTTAGTTTTGGCGATTACTTTAAGCGTGAAGCCATTCATTATGCTTGGGAATTTCTAACAAAAGAGTTAAACTTACCTAAGGAAAAGCTTTGGGTGAGTGTGTTTGAGCAGGACGATGAAGCAGAAAATATTTGGGTCAATGAAATTGGTTTTCCTAAAAATCGAATCTCTCGTTGTGGCGCTAAAGATAATTTTTGGCAAATGGGTAGTACAGGCCCGTGTGGTCCATCAAGTGAGATTTTTTATGACCATGGTGAGCATATTGCCGGTGGTCCACCAGGGCAAGCTGATGAAGATGGTGACCGATATATTGAAATCTGGAACTTGGTATTTACACAATTTGACAAACAAGAAGATGGCCATTTAAAACCATTGGTCGCACCTTGTGTAGATACAGGCATGGGCTTGGAACGTTTAGCCGCTGTGCTACAACACAAGAATAACAATTACGATACAGATGGTTTTCAAAGTCTTGTTAAGGCCATCGTGAACCTAACACCTAAATCCAATAATATTAAAAATGATAATGCTTCGGTGCGTGTGATTGCTGACCATATTCGTTCTACTGCTTTTATGATTGTTGACGGTGTCATTCCTTCAAATGAAGGCAGGGGTTACGTACTTCGTCGTATTATTCGTCGCGGTATTCGTCATGGGCATAAGATGAGTATTGATAAAGTATTTTTCTATCGCTTAGCGCCAGTACTAGCATTGGAATTTAAAGATGCTTATCCAGAATTAAAACAAGCTTTACCCAAAGTTGAAAAGATACTAAAGCGTGAAGAACAACGTTTTGCACAAACGCTAGACCAAGGCATAAACCTCTTAGAAGAGGCAATCACCAATCTTAAAGGTAGTGAGATTAATGGTAAAACAGTTTTTAAACTTTACGATACTTATGGCTTTCCAGTGGACTTAACAGCAGACATTGCTCGTGAGCGTCATTTAACCATTGATATGTCAGGCTTTGAGCTTGAGATGACCAAACAAAGAGACCGTGCCCGACAAGCAGGCGATTTTAAAACATCGAAAAAAGAAGTTGATATTAGTGAGGTAACTGAGTTTCTAGGTTATGAACAATTGGAAAATGTTTCTTCAATTCTGGCACTTGTTAAAGATGGCAAATTGGTTGAAAAAATTGAAGTAGGAGAGCACGGTATTGTTGTTTTAACCCAGTCAAGTTTTTATGCTGAATCAGGTGGCCAAATTGGCGATAGCGGCGTGCTGTTTAATGCACAAGTTGAGTTTAGAGTGAGTCATACAAATAAGCAAAAATCAGGCGCATTTGAGCATCATGGTGTTTTAAACAAAGGTGTTTTAAAAGTGGGCGACACAGTACAAGCCAATGTTGATAAAAAATCTCGTAAATGCATTGCTAGAAACCACTCGGCAACACATTTATTACACGCCACACTTCGTATTGTGTTGGGTGAGACAGTAACACAAAAAGGTTCTTTGGTTGATAGTGAAAAACTGCGTTTCGACTTTTCGCATGATGAGGTGATTACCAAGTTAGACTTGGAAAAAATTGAAAGCATGGTTAATCGTAAGATTTTAGGAAACACAAAAGTACATACCGATATTACTAATATTGAAAATGCAAAAAAGAAAGGCGCAATGGCGCTATTTGGCGAAAAATATGGCGACACTGTGCGCGTTTTAACCATGGGTAAAGATGATTTTTCAGTGGAATTGTGCGGCGGCACCCACGTGCGCCAACTTGGTGATATTGGACTTTTTAGAATCACCTCAGAAGGCGGTGTTTCTGCTGGTGTGCGTCGTATTGAAGCGCTAACAGGCTATGATGCATATCAATTTGACAATCAAACACAAAACAGCTTGAATGAAATTGCACAAATGACTAAGTCAAGCAATGCACAAGTAGTAGAAAAAGTTATGCAATTGATTAAACAGCAAAAAGAATTGGAAAAACAAATTGCCACTTTTCAAAAAAAATTAGCCAGCAATCAAGGCAATGATTTGGTTGGACAGGCTCAAGAAGTAAAGGGTATTAAATTACTGTCAACTGTCGTAGAAGGGGTGAGTGGCAAAGATTTGCGTGATATTGCTGATAAACTCAAAGATAAACTAGGTTCAGCTATTATCGTATTAGCAGTAGTAAGTAATGATAAGGTGTCGTTAGTTGCAGGCGTAACAAAAGACTTAACTAAGCAGTATCAAGCTGGAAAGATTCTTAACCATGTTGCAGAACAAATTGGTGGAAAAGGCGGGGGCCGTCTAGATATGGCACAAGGCGGGGGCACTCAGCCTGAGCATTTAACCAAGGCACTTGCCTCAGTTAAATCATTAATTTAATTTATGTTAAGTTAATGATTAAACACAACCTGTTGGTTGGGGCATGCCGCCGTATTTGGTAATAGGTTTCATCGGGCCAGTTAGCCATTCTTTAAATAGGATTTTTTTATCAATGCCGACAACTTTGGCAAAGGTTCTAATGGGCGGTACTGATGAATTTTCTTCAAAATACTCTTTGGCTACAAGAATTTGATTAACCATACTTTCAGTTAATTCAATGTCATCTTCTTTAGCCATTTCATGCATAATGTCTTGCGTCCAAATTGTTGGATCAACTAAGTAGCCATTGCCTGTTCTTTCTAGTCCCATTTTATTACCTTGTTATTTTGTTAAAATAAATAACCCATTATACCTAATACCTTAATTTTTTACTTGGTTTTTATAAAAATATCCATCAAAGCTGTAAAGAGGGTGTGTGACGAGGCATTAGCAGTATTCTGTAGGGTATAATTTGTACGCTATGGATTGGATGCAACTCATTATTAGAACAAACAAAGACCAAGCAGATTTTATCTCTGAGGTGCTGATGGGTTTGGATGCTTTGTCTATTACTTTTAGCGACTCATTTGATGATGCTATTTTTGAGCCACCTGTAGGTGAAACGCCTTTATGGCAAGATACGACAATCAGTGCTTTATTTAATGTAGATGTCGAACAAACGCATGTGCAAATGATGCTAAAGCAAACTTGTAATATTGAACAAAGCTCTTTTGAGCTACTAAAAAATTGTATTTGGGAAGATGAATGCAAAAAATATTTTCACAAAATGCAATTTGGGAAAAATATTTGGATTTTCCCTTCCTGGGAAGACGCATCCACTTTGTCAAAAGAAGCTGTTATTATTGACATGGATTCTGGCTTGGCATTTGGTACAGGCACGCATCAAACGACAGATTTATGCTTGCAATATTTAGATCAAAACCCACCCAAAGATTTAACTGTGATTGATTATGGTACAGGTACTGGTGTTTTGGCAATTGCTGCAGCCAAGTTAGGCGCAAAAGAAGTTATCGCCATTGATAACGACCCACAAGCAGTGCTTGTTACTACGAATAACATTCAAACTAACTATGTTGACTCTAAAATAACTGTATTACATAGTGACGAAGAAGGCGAATTAAATCAAGTTGACTTATTGATTGCTAATATCTTGGCTAATCCTTTGGTTGGTTTGTGTGAGCACTTTTCTAGGCGAATTAAATCAGGCGGAAAAATTGTACTATCTGGTATTTTTCAAGACCAAGTAGAGGTGATTTTAGACACATATGGTCATTATTTTTCAACATTAAGCGTTAAACAAAAAGGTGATTGGTGTTGTGTAGATGGCATTAGGAAATAAGCATGACAAACAAACAAATTAAAGCTATATCGTTAATTTCAGGCGGACTAGACTCGCTATTAAGCACTAAACTAATGCTCGACCAAGGCATTCATGTAGAAGGCATTAATTTTTTTACTGGCTTTTGTGTGGAGGGGCATACACACGCCATTCGCAAGCAAAAAAAAGACAAGCCAAAACGTAACAATGCTTTATGGGTGGCAGAGCAGCTAGGTATTAAGTTACACATTATTGATGTGATTGAAGAATATCGTGATGTGCTTTTAAACCCTAAGCATGGTTATGGTAAAAACATGAACCCATGCCTAGATTGCAAAGGCTTTATGGTCAAAAAAGCCAAACAGTGGATGATTGAGCATGAGTTTGATTTTATTATTACAGGTGAAGTCATGGGTCAACGTCCTATGTCACAGCGTAAAGAGACCATGCCTATTGTCCAAGCAGAATCAGGTGCGAATGATTTACTCCTAAGACCCTTATGCGCAAAACATCTGCCAGTCACCAAAGCAGAACTTGAAGGCTGGGTGGACAGAGAGAAATTATTAGATTTTTCAGGGCGTACGCGCAAGCCACAAACGGCTTTAGCAAAAGAATATGGCTTTGATGATTATGCCACCCCAGCAGGTGGTTGTTGTTTTCTAACCGATAAACAATATTCTGATAAATTGGTTGATATGTGGCAATCACGTGGTAATCGTGATTATCAATTGGATGATTTAATGATGCTCAAAGTTGGCAGACACATTCGCCCAAATCCACGTTTTAAAATGATTGTTGCTCGTGAAGAAGGTGAAGTTAAATTCCTAGAAGGCTATCGTAACCAATATGCAAATCTATATCCAACCAGTTGTAATGGTCCGTTAGCATTGATTGATGGTGAGCCAAATCAAGAAGATTTGAAAATTGCTGCTAAAATATTAGCACGCTATTCTCAAGGTAGAGAAGAAGACTCGGTTGATGTAGAAGTTAAACTCAATGTTGGCGTGGTACAACAATTAAGCATTAAGCCGTTTTCTGCTGATGAAATCAAAAAAGAGTGGATGGTTTAAATTGAATAAGGACCCAGATATTTTATGTACGAATTCAGGGCTTTAGATATTAAAAAAATCATTCTTAAATAGGTTAATCAAACTTAGCCGTTATGAAATGGAGCAAGTTGAAGAAAAACTTGAGTGGATATTAGGTTTTCGCGACTAGTCAGTTTTTTTGGCTAATTTATCGCAAATAAGAGACACCCTAGAACGCCCTCTTTGTACCTTCCATTTGGTAGTATATACAATCATTTTTTCAAGGAAAAGACTATAAAATTATTTAAAAGTTTGGTTTTGATTAGTTTATCAATATTTACCATTCACACACTATAAATGCAGTTGAATAAACCAATTCGCCAAACAATATAGAGCTTTACGCCCTCAATACGGACGCTGTTAAGAATACCGGCGGTAATTTGGTGTTAAATTCAACTCTGAGGAGTTAAAACTAAAATTAGAACTCAGTAAGAATTTTATTAAAACGGGCATGGTGGTAAAACTCAACCCACAAAACTCTAAATTCTATTTTAAAACAGGGCTTAATTTATCTAATCAAAAACTTTTTGGCGGTGATAATGCTTACGCAAGGGTTAATCAACACTCTGTAGCTTTGGCGGGTGGATACTTGCTTAAAGATGATTTATATGCAGAAGTTGGGCTTTCTAATACTAAACTAAATGGCAAAAATATTGGCAGTACTTATTTAATCGCAGATGAGATTACCAAGTTGGGTTATGTTGAACTTGCCAAAAGAATGAAAACAGATATTGGTACAGTTGATACTAACGTTAATGCAGGTAAAAGTTTTTATGAATTTAAAGACAATGAAAAATCTTATGGTATTTGCGCTAGATTATTACCCAAGTATTAATACAAAACTAAGCGTATAAAGCTGGTTTGAGTGTGGTAATAATATTAATAGGCTGGGCGTTAAACACAAACATTGGTTTGCAAATTATCAGTGTAATACCTCTCAAAACATTAATAAAATTGAACTAGGTCTGAACTTTGCCTTTGACAACACCTTTGATTTTAGCACTTACTCATCACAGCAAACCCTGCCGCATCTATCAGAACTCCACAGTTTTGAAGACATTGTGCTTACTCATAATATGAGTATTCAAAGCACAAAAGGCGTAAACAGGATCACGCCATTTTCTCAACCGAGTATATCAATAGCAGACTAAAGTATTGATGATAATGGTGGTGGGGCGATTTCCTTGGATTTAACACTACCCATTGTGAGCAATATACAGGCAGGCGCTGTTTATACATTTACAGAGCCAGCTGGGAGGGTTGCTTGGAAGGCTTGCTATTAATGCAAATACAGGGTTACTCACTTACCATGGGGATGAGGTTGGAGATGATTTTTATGTTATTACTATAAAAGTAATCAATCCTGAAAGTGGATTTGCAACGACCACTTTCAATTTAGCCGTTAATGATAATGGTTGATAGTGTTATTTTTTTAGTAATTTAAGTTTATTGTCATTAGGCTTCACACAATGTTTTTCCCTAGCCTTTTGGTGAATGTGTATTTTTTATTTTTTTAAAGGAGGGTTATGAAAAAGTTAATAACAATGAGTGGTGTTTTAATAGTTGGAGTTATGTTGAGTAGTTGTCAAATGGAGGATAACATTCGTAGCAATAAAATTAAATTAAAAACAGCGCAATCAAAAGCCAATTCTATTTCTAGTGATTTAACAGTATTAAATAATAATCAAAAGAAATTAGAAAGCACTGTTGCTAATAACGAAAAGAATTATAAGAGTGTTTTGGCTGAGATAACAAAAGAAAACAAAAAATTAAAGAGTAGCAGCGACAATGCAACCAAAAAATTTACCAAGTATAACCAAGAATTTAATAAAAGAATCAATCAATCAATTAAATCAACTACCCTCTATTATTAAGCATTTGGCAATAAATTACCAAAGGCATTCAAAGATAACTAATTATAGAAATAATACTAAGCCAGTTACAGTAATAAAAAATACAAATAGTGAAGTGAAAAGTATTTGTACTAGTTTTAAGGGGAGGTTTCCAGCGTTTATCGAATCAGGGTATAAATAAATGTTTAATTTTATAAAAAAAATATGGAAACAGATGAATGTTGTTTATGCTATTTATGTTGCATTTGGCTTTGTATCGGGAATGTCTTTTGAGTATAAAACTAAAATTCTTGAAACTCTTTATGTCGCATATTTATATGATGAAAAAGACTATAAAGCCTCATGACTTGCGCCTATGGAATCCCCAGTAATTACAGAGAATAAGTGCAGTGAAAAATACTCAATTATGGAAGGTAAGGTGCCTTCTATTTTAGAATACGTGGGAGAAATTAAAAATACCATTAATGGTGAATGTGATTTAAGAATAGAAAATGCTAAACAATCAACTATGGAAGATTTTAGAGCAGGAATGACAGTAAATTAAGCGACGAAATCAAACACTCAGAGTAATTGATTTACTTTTTCTGGTATTAAAATAGTTAGGTTAAAAATATTAACCACCACCAACCGCCTTAATAATCTCACAAATATCGCCTTCGTTTAGGGTAAATTCAGCATGTTTGGATTTAGGAATAATGACTTCATTGACTTCTAGTGCAATGCGCTGATTTTTATAACCCAGTTGAACAATCAAATCATGTGCGTTTAAGCCATTAGCCATTTCTAGCGACTCGCCATTTAGGGTGAGTGTCATGTATCTATTTTGCCAATAGCACAAGAAACAAAGGATTTTGCTTTGGCTTTGGCAGAATTAAAGCCATGGACTGAATCAATTTCAGGGTAGCCAAGATTGAGTAGAACTTTGATAATTTCGGCTTTTTTAGCGTCGTCTACGTCAAGATCTATAATGCCTTGTTCAATGTCAATATCAATATTTTCGGTATCAAAAGTTGAGGTTAATTTTTTAGTAATGGTGCCTGCACAACCACCACATTTGATATTGTCAACGATTATCTTCATAATGCCTTTTGTTTGGTTTTTAAAGGCGTCATTATATCACTTTGATTTGTGCATTTGGATGTCAGAGTAGTGCGATAATATGGTAAAATTCTCAAAGTTTTTCATTTGGGAGTATTTGGTGTCACAAGTTGCCTTATTAGCATTAGAAGATGGGAAGATTTTTCATGGAAAATCTATTGGCGCTAATGGTGAAACTTTAGGCGAAGTGGTGTTTAATACCTCAATGACAGGTTATCAAGAAATTTTAACCGACCCATCATATGCACAACAAATCATTGCACTAACTTATCCACATATTGGCAATACAGGCACCAATTCAGTTGACGAAGAATCAGACAAAGTTCATGCAGCAGGTTTAATTATCCGAGATTTGCCTTTGATGGTAAGCAATTGGCGTTCAGATAGGCCTCTAGGTGAGTATTTAAAACTAAATCATATTGTTGCTATTAGTGATATTGATACCCGCGCATTAACACGCCACCTACGAACACAGGGTGCACTTAAAGGGTGTATTATTGCAGGTGATGACATTGACCAAGAGGCAGCTATTGCCAAGGCTCAATCATTTGCTGGTCTTAAAAATACGGATTTAGCAAAAGTGGTTTCAACTGCTCAGTCGTATGAATTTAATCAAGGCTCTTATTCGTTGGAAGAGACTAAATTTAACAAATTAGATGCTAAATTTAAAGTCGTGGTTTATGATTATGGCGTTAAGAAAAATATTTTAAGGATGTTGGTAGACAGAGGCTGTGATTTAACTATTGTTAATGCACAAACACCAGTAGAAACAATATTAGCGATGAACCCTGACGGTATATTTTTATCCAATGGACCGGGTGATCCTGAGCCATGCGGCTATGCTATTAAAAGCATCCAAACCTTGTTAGAAAAAGATGTGCCGTTATTTGGTATTTGTTTGGGTCATCAATTGTTATCTTTAGCAGTTGGCGCAACAACGCAAAAGATGAAATTTGGCCATCATGGTGCTAACCATCCTGTGCAAAATTTACACACCAAGCAAGTGATGATTACTTCTCAAAATCATGGATTTTCAGTGTCAGAGGAAAATATACCAAACAATTTAGAAGTGACACACCGCTCATTATTTGACAACTCTATTCAGGGCATTAGCGTTGTTAATAAAAAAGCATTTGGCTTTCAAGGACATCCTGAGGCCTCACCAGGGCCACATGATATGAGTGGTTTATTTGATACATTTATTAAGGAGATGAGCGAATGAAAAATTTATTAATGAGTTTTTTATTATTGGCATTCGGTACAATTACTACGGCTGAAGATGTTGATCCATTTGAAGAATCAAATAGAGCAGTTTTTGAGTTTAATCAAACCTTAGATGAAAATGTTTTTGAGCCTGCAGCTAGAACTTATAAAGAATCTGTGCCTGAAACAGCGCAAAACCGAGTCAGTGATTTTTCTTCTAATTTGGACGATATCTCCACACTGGGTAATGAAATTTTGCAGTTTGAATTATTTGATAGTGTGAGCACGTTTGGCAGGATTTTAGTGAATAGTACCATAGGATTGGCTGGTTTATTTGATGTTGCTAGTGATATTGGGCTAGAAAAAACCAATGAAGATTTTGGTCAAACGATGGCAGTGTGGGGTGTGCCAAGCGGTCCTTATGTGGTTTTGCCGATTTTGGGTCCATCAACCATGCGTGATTCAGCAGGTACTTATATTGATATTACTGAAAATGTAGATGTAACCAAGGGGTTAAACACCACTGAAGAAACCGTTTTATTACTCACTAGAACTGTTGACACTAGAGTTAAATTATTACCAGCAACAGATTTACTTAAAAATTCAGACGATGTTTACATTGCAACACGCTCTTCTTATTTACAAAAGAGACAATTTGATATTTTTGATGGCAATCCACCTATTGAAGATGATGATTTCTGACCTAATTTAAAGCACAACACTAATGCCAAAAAGACAAGACCTTAAAAGTATTTTAATTATCGGCGCTGGACCTATTGTGATTGGTCAGGCTTGCGAGTTTGATTATTCTGGTGCGCAAGCCTGCAGTGCATTGCGCGAAGAGGGGTATCGTGTTATTTTGGTTAATTCCAATCCAGCCACCATCATGACTGACCCAAAAATGGCAGATGCAACTTATATTGAGCCAATTGAGTGGCGTACGGTTGAAAAAATTATTGAAAAAGAAAAACCCGATGCGTTGTTGCCGACTATGGGCGGGCAAACCGCACTTAATTGTGCACTAGATTTAGAGCGTCATGGTGTGCTTAAAAAACATAATGTGGAAATGATTGGCGCTAAAAAAGAAGCCATTGATAAAGCTGAGGATCGTGATTTATTCCGTGAGGCGATGTTAAAAATTGGCCTTGATATGCCTAAAGCAGCTGTGGCTCATAATATGGAGCAAGCGCACGCTGTACAAGAAACAGTCGGCTTTCCAACCGTTATTCGCCCTTCATTTACCATGGGTGGTAGTGGTGGTGGCATTGCTTATAACGTCGAGGAATTTGTTGAAATTTGCGAACGAGGTTTGGATCTTTCGCCGACTAATGAGCTTTTAATTGAAGAGTCGATTCTTGGTTGGAAAGAGTTTGAGATGGAAGTGGTGCGTGATAGCAAAGATAATTGTATTATTATTTGTTCGATTGAAAATCTTGATCCTATGGGTATTCATACAGGCGACTCAATTACTGTTGTACCTGCACAAACACTAACTGATAAAGAATACCAAGTAATGCGTGATGCTTCATTGGCAGTACTTCGTGAAATTGGGGTTGATACAGGCGGCTCAAATGTGCAATTTGCGCTTAATCCAAAAGATGGCCGTTTAACCATTATTGAGATGAACCCACGTGTGTCTCGCTCGTCCGCACTGGCATCAAAAGCAACAGGTTTTCCTATCGCTAGAGTGGCCGCAAAACTAGCCATAGGTTACACTTTAGATGAACTTGACAATGACATTACAGGCGGTAAAACACCAGCCTCTTTTGAGCCAAGTATTGATTATGTAGTCACTAAAATTCCAAGATTTGCCTTTGAAAAATTTCCTAAAGCGGATGATCGTTTAACCACGCAAATGAAATCTGTGGGCGAAGTAATGGCTATTGGCTCAACCTTTCAAGAATCTTTACAAAAGGCATTAAGAGGACTAGAGACCGACAAGGTCGGATTAGATCCTATTGTTGATTTGAACGCTGACGATGCGCGCAATAAAATACGCTCTGAATGTATTTCAGCCCGAGGTGAACGCATTTTTTATTTAGCTGATGCTTTTAGACTAGGCATGAGTATCGATGAAGTGTTTGATTTGTCTAAAGTTGACCCTTGGTTTTTAGCGCAAATACAAGACATTGTTTCAACTGAGTTACAAATTAACGGCACGAATGTGACCGATGTTGATGCTGATAAAATGTTTACTTTGAAGCGTAAAGGCTTCTCTGATGCACGTTTGGCGCAATTATTTTGCTGTAGCGAATCTTCAGTGCGTGAACGTCGCCGTGCACTTAACATTAAACCTGTGTTTAAGCGAGTGGACAGTTGTGCGGCAGAATTTAAGACTCAGACTGCTTATTTATATTCAACTTATCAGTTTGAGTGTGAAGCCAACCCAACTGATAAGAAAAAAATTATGATTTTGGGTGGTGGGCCTAATCGTATTGGGCAAGGTATTGAGTTTGATTATTGCTGTGTGCATGCATCACTTGCTTTACGAGAAGATGGGTTTGAGACGATTATGGTAAATTGTAATCCTGAAACGGTCTCAACTGATTATGATATTTCAGATCGTTTGTATTTTGAGCCATTAACTTTAGAAGATGTTTTAGCGGTTATTGATGTTGAAAATCCAGATGGTATTATTGTACATTATGGCGGTCAAACACCACTTAAACTGGCTGAAGCATTGGAAAAAAGTGGTGCCAATATTATTGGCACAACCCCAGATGCTATTGATTTAGCTGAAGATAGAGAGCGTTTTTCTAAAATGTTGCAAGAATTAGGGCTTAAGCAGCCGCTAAATGGTACAGCGCGTTCATTAGAGCAAGCGCAAGATATTGCAGATGCAATTGGTTTTCCATTGGTGGTTAGACCCTCTTATGTGCTTGGTGGTCGAGCAATGGAAATTGTTTATGACAAAGACAGCCTTGAGCATTACATGCACACAGCAGTTCAAGTATCAAACGATTCCCCTGTTTTGCTAGATTCATTTTTAGACCATGCCATTGAGGTTGATATTGATGCAATTTGTGATGGTGAAGATGTGGTGATTGGCGGTATTATGCAACATATTGAGCAAGCAGGTATTCATTCAGGTGATTCCGCTTGTTCACTACCACCTTATTCATTGATCAATGAGGTATTAGATAAAATGCGTGCTCAAGTTGTCGCCATGGCTAAAAAATTAAACGTGGTTGGTTTAATGAATACCCAATTAGCTTATCAAGATGGTGAGATTTATATTATTGAAGTTAATCCACGTGCCTCACGCACAGTACCTTTTGTTTCTAAAGCAATTGGCGTGCCACTGGCTAATATTGCTGCACGTGTGATGTTAGGTGTGTCGCTTAAAGCGCAGAATTTTACCAAAGAAATTATTCCCAAGCACTTTAGTGTCAAAGAGGCCGTATTCCCATTTAATAAATTTTTAGGTGTGGACCCAATTTTAGGTCCTGAAATGCGTTCAACAGGCGAAGTAATGGGTATTGGTAAAGATTTTGCCTCAGCTTTTGATAAGGCCCAATTAGCAGCAGGCAGTCGTGCGCCAGAAAATGGCAAGGTGTTTGTTAGTTTGCGCAAGCTTGACCGTAACGAGTTGATTGATTTGGGTAAAAAATTATCAGCACAAGGCTTTAGCTTGGTTTCAACACGTAGTAATAGAGATATGTTAAATGAAGCTGGGCTTGAATGCGAAGTGGTTAATAAGGTATCAGAAGGTTCACCACATATTGTCGATATGATTAAAAATGATGATATTGATTTGATTATTAACTCAACTGAAGACACCCAAGGCGTGACCGATGCTGCAGCGATTCGTTGTCAAGCATTAGTACATAAAGTACCATTTACCACCACAGTAGCAGCTGCATTTGCTATGTTGGATGGCTTGAAAGCCAATAATAAACTTACCATAACTAAACTTCAATCACTACACTCATAATGGAAAATATACCAATGACCGTTTTTGGTGCAAAAGCATTAGAAGCAGAACTACTTAAACTTAAAGATGTTAGCCGTCCACGCATTATTGAAGATATTGCCACAGCACGTGCTCACGGTGATCTTAAAGAAAACGCTGAATATCACGCCGCTAAAGAAGAACAAAGCTTTATTGAGGGTCGAATTAAAGAAGTTGAATCAAAACTTTCTCGTATGCAAGTGATTGATGTTGCTAAACTTAACCAAAACAGTCGTTGTGTTTTTGGCACTACCATCACCCTAATGAACATTGAAGATGATAGTGAAACTACGTATCAAATTGTGGGCGAAGATGAAGCTGATATTGCACTCGGTAAGATTTCGTGTCATTCACCAATTGCTAGTGCATTAATGGGCAACGAAGAAGGTGATGAAGTAACAGTGAAAGCACCTAAGGGCGATATTGTTTATGAGATATTAAACGTTAAGTATATTTGAGTTTTTTGGATTGTGTTACAACGGTCCTAAATATTAAGCTGAATAACGAAGAGGAATACCATGAAAGACAATCAACGAATTACAACTGTTGTTTTATTAGCTGCTGGTACAGGGTCTCGCCTACGACCACTCACTTTGGATGCGCCAAAATGTCTTACCATTATTAATGGCGAGCCTATTCTACAACATTTATTAGACACATTTCGTATTCAAGGTATTAAAAAAATAATTATAGCAACGGGCTATTTAGAGCACCGTATTCGTGAATATTTAGACCAACATGCTGGTGATATAAAAATAGAATATATATTCAATGCTGATTATCAAACAACCAATAATATTTATTCTTTGTGGCTGACTAGACAAGCCATTAAAGAAGATTTTATATTGGTGGAAAGCGATTTGGTATTCGATTCTAATCTTTTAGATAACATGATGTATCCAAATCGTATTGCATTATCAAATATTCTACCATGGATGAATGGCACAACAGTGTCATTAGATGATGATGATAAAGTGAATATATTTCATATGTCTGCTAATATTTCAAATAACCCACATTATAAAACCGTTAATATTTGTAGTTTATCTTTAGATAGTTGGTATAAGGTGCTAGATAGATTGGATAATTATATTTCTGCAAAGAATCTCAACACTTATTATGAGGCTGTTTTTGCGGATTTAGTAGTAAAAAAGACCCTGTCCTTTGAAGCCATTATGTTTGATGAGAAAAAATGGTATGAGATTGATACCATTGAAGATTTAGAAGCGGCAGAAAAGCTCCTTAATAACTAATGAGGCGTTTCTTATTTAAAAATATAGCTAATGTTGTTTCAATCTTAGGCGTTTTGCCTTTGGCTTTATTGTATCTAGATGATGGATATCAATATTTACTTCCGCTGATTGTTTTTAACAATGTTATGGATGATCTTGACGGTATTTTAGCAACAAAACTAAATATTAAAAGTCGCTTTGGTGCTGATTTAGATAATGTTTGTGATGCAGTTGCTCATGTCGCCATAACGTTTGCATTAGGAGTACATTTTGGCGGGGTAGTGCTTATTGCAAGTATAGTCGCCTCAGGTGCAGTTATTCTTCGGGCAACTTTTAGATTAAATCCTGACATCCTTGGCGGTGGCTCACCTACGAATGAGCTAATGCGTCATTTATTATTTGTATTACTGTTGGCTAATATTTTTCATATCAATCCTGATTATCTTTTGGTTGTTGTGTTACTTTTTAACACAATCTCCATGTCATCATCAAAGAAAATGACAGCGATGATCCGTAGCCAAGCTAAAACAGCATCATCAGTCATATTGATTAACATCTCACTAATAATATCTTTATTGTTGCCAATTTTAACACCTTATATTGCCATTGTTTTTTTTACAACTTATTTGTATGCTTTTTTTACAAGCAAGAGCGTTAGCAATGATGCATAATAAACTCACTTAACCAAAGTAGTCATTGTGTGTTTAGTATTACGATGACGTTAATGAACATTGGATGATAGTGAAATTGCGTACTAAATTGTGGTCAAAAATAAGACCGACATTGTACTAGATAATATTTTGTGCCATCCACCAATGAAGTAACAGTGAAAGCACCCAAAGGTGATATTTCTTATGAAATATTAAGTGTTGAGATATTTACGTTTTATAATAATTCAGGTCTATATGCAAAGTGCAAAGTGCATGGTGTCGTGGTGATACCACTTTTCACCCCAAATAAAACCATATTTCTCAAAAGTATCAATAATAATTTGTGGGATTTTATTAACATGTGGAGCAAGAATTTGGTGTTCATCGCTACATTTGCAATTCCATTCCCAGTAAACTAGATTCAGCAATATTAAGGTCAATTGCAATACCAAAGCTATGTAGGCTTAATCGATTAGTGCCTTTGACTTTACGCCACTTATAGCTTTCCTGCAATATTGTGGATGAATGGTTCGAGTTTTGGATAGTTATCCAACTCTTCACCAATGGCTTTTATTTTGCTTGCCACGCCATTGATTTTAGTTACTTTAATTTTACGCTCATCAAGTTTTGGTGCCCAAATAATTTCAGTAAGGTTTTGCTCAACTTTTTCTTGAGTATTGCCATACGTGGTTTTGAAAAAATCTTGATTGGTAATTCTTTCCGGATCAAAACGAGGTTTGGGCGGTGTTGTAACCACACCTTTTTGATAAGGATAATGAAATTGATCTTTAATGTCTGGATTAGTGAGTAATTCATCAGGTGTTTTAGTTTTATTATCATTAAATAATAAACGCTTGCTATCTTTAAAGATGATGTGATTGTCATTAAAAGTAGCAATTATATTTGGGTAGCTTCTTAGTAATTTTCGTACATTGCCTGGATATTTCTTATGTTGATTAATAATTTCAATATCAACTAATTTAATAACTTCTACATCTTCATCTAGGAAATTTCTATCTACTAAAAATGTGCCAACATCATTTCTACCACCAGAAAAACTAGTATTGCCACCTATGGTAAGCATATCGCCATTTTTTTCATTTAAAATTTGATAAATAATTTCCGTGTGATGAGCGTGACCATCCTTAGTGGATATGTACAGCACAATGTCGCCCTCTTGGGGTGCGTATGTTTTATCTTTGAGTTGCTGATGGGTCGCCAATAATTTTTTAGTGCGTGTTTTTTGCGCATAACTTCAACTGCCCAAGTATCGGCGCAGTATTCACTAAAATATTCGCCAATAGTGCTAAAAGTTTGGTCTAAAATAGTATATACAAAACCTTGACACCAGTACGCCCAATCACCATCATGGTCATTCATATAAGCCCTAATTCATGGTCCAATATTCCTCTCTACTAATTCAGACGCCCTATATTGCAAGTGTTTAGTGGCAGAACATTTCATTTTTTCACGCAAGATTCTATTGGAAAAAACCCGAATGTTAAATGCTTTAGTCATCAGTGAAGCTAGGGCTTTCCAAGCCGTATTATCAGGTATACCTGTAGCGGTCAGGTTGAGAAATTGTTGCACTTGTTTGGTCAAACACTATGTGGGGTTTAAGCCTAATAATGTTGCTAGTGAAGTTTTCATTAAGCTGCCATAGCATTAGCCACTCTTTAATTTTAAGAATATCGTGCCCACTACGCCAATTTTGTAGTCCTTTTAAAGGGGCGCTATTTCTTTAAGATAATCTGTTTTTAACAATAATTGGGACGGCTGTTGTTTCATTTTTTTTAATATAGAATATGGGCTTGCATGTGCGATTGTTGAAATAAAAATAAATAAAATAATATGGATAGTAATAAGGCTATTGCTTATTTTTTATACAAAATATTAATAGTCTTAAAGGGGAGGTTGTGCTGTACTTATTGATATAAGATTATGATTTATTTATTGCTATCCTCTAGGGTGGTGCTTACTATGTTGTGATTTAAGTTGGGTGTTTTGAATGTGGGTGTAGATTTGTGTGCTAGAAATATCACTATGCCCGAGCATTAATTGTACACTGCGTAAGTCTGCCCCTTTTTGTACAAGGTGTGTGGCAAAAGCATGGCGCAGTGTATGTGGTGATAAAGGTTTATTAATACCTGCTTTGATGGCGTAGCCTTTGATGATGTAAAAGAAATTTTGTCGGCTCATATTGGTGCCACGATTGCTTAGAAAATAACCATTAGTTTGTCCATTTTTTAATAAAAATGGTCTTGCGTTTTTTTCGTAACTTGTTAAACAATCCATTACCATTTCACCCATAGGTAAAAGGCGCTCTTTATTGCCCTTACCATGAATGCGAATATATTCATCAGCCAGATTAATATGATGATAACTCAGATTAATCAATTCCGAGACACGCAGTCCACAAGCGTATAAAAGCTCTAACATGGCCTGGTCACGCAGGCCAAAAATAGTGTTATGATCGGGTGCATTAAGTAGTCTTTCAACTTCATCAATATTTAAAAAAACGGGTAGTTTTTGCGCTTGTTTAGGATGGTGTAATTTATCGGTTGGATTTTTTTTTATGACTTTTTGCTTCATTAAGTATTGGTAGAAAATACGTAAACAGGTGAGTATTCTAGCTTGTGTGGCAGTACTCATGGATATTGATTGGCGCTCATTAAAGTACTGATTAATATGTGTATCGTTAATATCAGTGAGTGATTTATTGACCCATTTTGAAAATAAATTAAGATCAGAACGATAAGCCGATAGCGTATTTTTGCTAGCGCCTGATGAAAGCCAGTAGTTGTCTAAAAATTGGTCAATGAGTATTGAATTATCCATTAATAAATTATGACAGATAATGGCTTATAAAAAATGTCGGTAAAAACCGACATTTTTTATCAAAAGAAATTTGTTTATTTTTTAAGCTGAAGTTTTTCTTTAATTCTAGCTTTCTTGCCAGTAAGACCACGAAGATAATAAAGTTTGGCTTGACGAACTTTACCGCGACGCTTTACTTCAATTGAATCAATCATTTTTGAATGAGTTTGAAAAACTCTTTCAACACCTTCGCCATGAGAAATCTTTCTGACTGTGAATGCTGAACCGATACCTCGGTTCTTCTTAGCAATAACAACACCTTCAAATGCTTGCAATCTTTCACGATCGCCTTCACGTACTTTTACTTGTACAATAATAGTATCGCCTGATGCGAATGAAGGCAGGTCTGATCTTAGTTGTTCGCTCTCAATTTGATCAATTAAATTCATTTGAGTGTTCCCTGAATAAACTTTCATAAAAAAAGAAACAATTATACCGTTATTTTAAGCAGTGAATAAGATAAGAATGTCATATAATTTTATCTAGTTTTTGAGTGGTGCAATTTTATGAGAAATATGGCATAATCTTTTAGATTTATATTTGAGTGTTTGTTTGTCATGGGAAAGGTAACTGGCTTTAAAGAATTTGATAGAAAAACCGAGGCTTATCGCCCTGTGGATTTGCGCATTAAAGATTATGGTGAGATTTTTACGGGCCATCATGATAAGGTTCATCTTCAAGAGCAAGGCGCAAGGTGTATGGATTGTGGCGTGCCTTTTTGCCAGTCAGAAAATGGTTGTCCAGTTGATAATCTAATTCCAGAATTTAATGATTTGATTTATCACAATAGATGGCAAGAAGCACTAATATGTTTATTGAAAACCAATAATTTTCCAGAATTTACAGGTCGGGTTTGTCCAGCGCCTTGCGAAGGTTCTTGCGTATTGGGTATTAATAATCCTGCAGTCGCGATTAAAAATATTGAGCAAGCTATTATTGACAAAGGTTTTGATGAAGGTTGGGTTAAGCCCTACACAGTTGAGTATAGAACGGGTAAAAAAATTGCTATTATTGGCTCTGGTCCTGCAGGTTTAGCAGCAGCAGATGAGTTAAATAAAATCGGCCATAGTGTCACTATATTTGAGCGCGATGACCGCATTGGCGGCTTATTAATGTATGGCATTCCAAATATGAAACTTGGTAAAGATGTGGTTGATCGCCGTGTTAAATTAATGCAAGACTCGGGGGTTGAATTTATAACCAATGTCGATGTCGGCAAAGACATTACCACCACACAATTACAACAAGATTTTGATGTACTTGTGTTAACCACAGGTGCAAGTAAAGCACGTGATTTATTGGTGGATAATCGCCAAGCACAAGGTGTGCATTTAGCGATGGAATACCTAGCTAAAAACACCAAAAGTTTGCTAGATACTGGACGTGAAGATGAGTCAGATTTATCCGCCAAAGGCAAAGATGTGATTGTGATTGGTGGTGGCGATACGGGCACAGATTGTATCGGCACAGCACTACGTCAAGGTGCAAAATCGATTGTGAATTTTGAATTAATGGGCAAACCGCCAGTTGAACGTGCGTCAGACAATCCTTGGCCATTATGGCCACTGGTTTATCGGGTGGATTATGGCCATGCCGAAGTGGCGGAAATATTTGGCAAAGATCCAAGGCAATATCATTTAATGACTCAATCATTTATTAAAGATGATCAAGGTGCTGTCATTGGTTTAAAAACGGTTAATGTTGATTTTAAAGATGGGCAGTTAATCCAAATTGATGGTAGTGAAAGAACTTGGCATACACAATTAGTTTTACTGTCAATGGGTTTTGTATCTCCTGAGTATTACCTAAGTGATGATGCTAACATTAAGCTTGATGAGTGTGGTAATTATAAGGCTAAATACGGTCAATACACAACATCACAAAAAGGAATTTTTACCGCTGGAGACTGTCGTCGTGGACAATCGTTGGTTGTGTGGGCTATTAATGAAGGTCGTGGTGTTGCTGCTAAAGTTAATGAATATCTAGTATGAAATACTTGCTTATATTACTTTTAATAGTTGCGATTAGCATGATTGCGATTGGCATTATTAACGTTATTATTGCCCCTGCATTAACAGGCCTTGGCTTTATTATTATTATTTTAATTCTCAAAAAATAAAACTAATCTACCCCCTAAGGGATAGTAGTTAATACCACTAATAAACGCTGGTATTTTCTTTCATTTAAGTATAATTTATTTCGTTCACATCTCCTTTTTGGAAAAAGCTAAGGGGATTTACTTAAATATACTGGAGAGATAAAATGGCAGAGTTATATAACACGCCCAACCTTGATGAGTTGGAAAATGGTCCATGGCCTTCGTTCGTTACAGGTCTTAAAAGATTAGCAAGTGACAGTCATGCTGGCGCTGAAATGGCACGTGACGTATTAGGCACACTAGAAACTTCATATGTAACCAAAAAAGGTTACTGGAAAGGCGGTACAGTTGGCGTTATTGGTTATGGTGGTGGTATTATTCCACGTTTTAACGAATTAAAAAACGAAGACGGTACTTATAAGTTCCCTGCAGCAGGCGAGTTTCATACTTTACGCATTCAACCACCAGCAGGCATGCACTACACATCAACTTTATTAAGAGATATGTGTGATATGTTTGTAGATAACGGCGGTTCTGGTTTGATTGCACTTCATGGTCAATCAGGCGATATCATGTTACAAGGTGCGACTGAAGAAACAACACAGACTATTTTTAATACATTTAATGACTATGGTTTTGATTTAGGCGGCGCTGGCCCTGCAGTGCGTACAGGTATGTCTTGTGTTGGTGCTTCACGTTGTGAGATGTCAAATGTTAATGAGCAAGCAGTTTTGCGTACTTTGGTTAATGCATTCTTAGATGATATGCATCGT
Source organism: Abyssogena phaseoliformis symbiont OG214 (assembly GCF_016592595.1). Classification (NCBI taxonomy): domain Bacteria; kingdom Pseudomonadati; phylum Pseudomonadota; class Gammaproteobacteria; species Abyssogena phaseoliformis symbiont. The sequence goes on along the minus strand of NZ_AP012977.1, from coordinate 1,070,049 downwards.
CCAGCATTACCATACAAAATGAAATTCAAAGTATCAGGCTGTGCAAACGATTGTATGAATACAGTTCAGCGTGCTGACTTTGCGGTTATTGGCACCTGGAGAGACGACATTAAAGTTAACCAAGACCTATGGAAAGCAATGGTTGCAGACAAAGGTCGTAGTTATGTTATTGATAACATTACTTCTCGTTGCCCTACCAGTGCGATGACACTTAATGAAGATGATTCAATTACAATTGATAACAAGAATTGCGTTAAATGTATGCACTGTTTAAATGTTACCAGTCCTTTAACTCATAAATATATTGCTAAAGGCGATGTAGAACCTATCTTAGCAACAGGTGATGATAAAGGTGTGATGATTATCATGGGCGGTAAGCGCACACTTAAGATTGGTGATTTATTCGGTTCAGTGATTGTACCATTTATGAAAATGGACACAGCAGATGATTTTGAAGCGATTGAAGATTTAGCAGGTGAAGTGATTGATTTCTTTGCTGAAAATGCACTAGAACATGAAAGAACGGGCGAAATGATTGAGCGCATTGGTGTGGTTAACTTCCTTGAAGGAATTGGCCTTAATGTAGACCCTAATATGGTTAATTCTACACGTACTTCATCTTATGTTCGTATGGACACATGGGACGAAGAGGCTGTTAAGTGGTTTGAAAATAAAGCCGAGGCAAGCGCATAAGCACCTCGTTTAAATAACAATTTTTAAGGTGAGCGTAAATCTCATCTAACTTTATATACTAGGAGAAATAAAATGGCTGAAGCACCAAGAATGCCTATCGAATCAGGTTGCCCTGATCCTATTCAATACATGCACCCGACGATGCGTCGTAATTACGGACAATGGGCTTATCATGACCGTCCTCGTCCAGGTGTATTGCACCACACTTCAAAAAATAATGAAGAAGTTTGGACAGTTCGCTGTGGTACCGCGCGTCAAATGGATGTTTATACCATTAGAAAATTAGCTGATATTGCTGATGAATTTGCGGATGGCTTTGTTCGTTTTACCATGCGCTCTAATGTTGAGTACATGGTGGCTGATGGCGCAAAAGTTGAACCGCTAATTGCAGCGTTAACTGAAGCAGGTTTTCCTGTAGGTGGTACAGGCCCGTCGGTAACCATGATTTCACACACCCAAGGTTGGTTGCATTGTGATATTCCAGGTACAGATGCCTCGGGTATTGTAAAGTCACTCATGGATGAACTGCATGAGGAATTTACGCGTGAAGAAATGCCTAACCGTGTACATATGACCACTTCTTGTTGTCAGATTAATTGTGGTGGTCAAGGCGATATCGCACTTAATATTCAACACACTAAACCACCTAAAATTAACCATGATTTAGTGGCTAATGTGTGCGAGCGTCCAACTGTTGTTGCACGTTGTCCAGTTGCTGCGATTCGTCCTGCAATGGTTAATGGCAAGCCAACATTGGAAGTTGATGAGAAGAAATGTATTTGCTGTGGTGCGTGTTTTCCGCCATGTCCGCCGATGCAAATTAATGATCCTGAGCATTCTAAGATTGCGTTGTGGATTGGCGGCAAGAACTCAAATGCGAGATCTAAGCCTTCATTCCATAAATTAGTTGCTTCTAATCTACCCAACAATCCACCAAGATGGCCAGAAGTTGGTGCTGTGGTTAAAAATATCTTATCTGTTTATAAAGACGATGCCCGTGATTGGGAAAGAATGGGCGAATGGGTTGATCGTATTGGTTGGCCATCATTCTTTGAAAAGACAGGCTTACCGTTCACTAAATTCCACATCAATGATTGGAAAGGTGCGCGTCATGAGTTGAATTCTTCTGCACATATTCGTTTCTAAAAATCGATTATTATGAAGATTTCTATTCAAGTTAATGAAGGGCCGTACCAGCATCAAGCATCTGATACGGCGTACCAATTTGCCAAAGCGGCAATTGAAAAAGGCCATGAAATTTTTCGTGTCTTTTTCTATCATGATGGTGTGAATAATGCATCACGTTTTACATTACCACCACAAGATGATCGCAATGTTATTAACCAGTGGGCAGAGTTAGGTATTAAGAATGCCGATGGTGAGCCTGAACTTGTTGTGTGTATAGCAGCAGCGCTTCGTCGCGGTATGCTAGATGAATCTGAGGCAAATAAGAACGGTATTGATGGTAATAACCTTCACCCAGCATTTCGTATTTCTGGCTTGGGTCAGTTGATTGAAGCGGGCATTCAGTCCGATCGTTTAGTGGTATTTGGAGATTAAGATGGCAACTAAGAAATTTATGTATTTAAATCGCCGTTCTTCATTTGGTACGGTGTATGCAGTTGAGTCGCTAGAAGTGGTGTTAATTGCTGCAGCATTTGAACAAGATGTTTCTTTGGCTTTTATTGATGATGGTGTATATCAGATTGTTGAAGGGCAAAATGCTGATGGTATTGGTATGAAGAATTTTTCTAAAACGTTCCATGCATTGGGTGATTATGACATTAATAAGCTTTATGTATCAGCAGAATCTTTAGAAGAAAGAGGGTTGAGTGCAGATGATTTAATGCCTTTAGTGTATGAAGATGAAGACGATGATTGGGCAGAAAAGCCGAGCGTTAAAGTAGTTTCTAATGTCGAGCTTTCAAAAATTATGTCTGAACAAGACGTATGTCTAAGTTTCTAAGGGAGATTAAATATGCTACATACTATTAATAAATCATCTTTCGAGCGAAATTCACTTAAATCTTGTCTTAATACAATTGATGACACAAGTGTTGTTTTATTAATTGAAGATGGTGTTATTTCTGCTGCGAAAAATACCAACGCACCAATGATTGCTGATCTTGCCGCTCAAGGCAGAGTTTATGCGCTTCAGGGTGATGTTGAAGCAAGAGGAATTTCTTCAAAACTTGCTGATAATATCAAATTAGTTGATTATGCAGGTTTTGTTGATTTGGTTGTTGAACATGGAACCGCGGTTTCTTGGGTTTAACTTAAATTTTTATATAGGAGTAAAAAATGGCTGATATTTTAGGCGCAGAAGTAGATGAAGAAGGTTTTTTGGTAGATTTGGGTGATTGGACCAAAGAAATTGCTGAGCAAATGGCAAAAGATGACGATGTTGATTTAAGTGACGAGCATTGGGATGTGATTAATTTCTTACGTGATTATTTTGAAGAGTACCAAATTGCACCTGCAGTGCGCGTATTAACCAAAGCAATCGCTAAAAGAATGGGTAAAGACAAAGGTAACTCTAAGTATTTGTACTCTTTGTTCCCATATGGTCCTGGTAAGCAAGGTTGTCGTTTCGCTGGATTGCCAAAACCAACTGGCTGTATTTAAGTCAATACAAGCAATAAAAACACCTGCTTCGGTGGGTGTTTTTTAATATTTCAACCATTGAATTTGAGAGCAATATGTCTGTAATAAGCATTTTTTTTACCGCTTTATTTTATATTTCATTAATTGTATTCCTTGTTGGAATGGCGAGAAAAATCCATCAATTTTGGATAACGCCAGCTCCCCTTAAAATTCCTACTGCACCAACCCCATTAACACAAACAGGTGTGGTTATGCGCATGATGCGTGAAGTGGTCTTATTTGAAAGCCTGTTTAAAGCAAACAAATGGATTTGGTTATTTGGCTGGTTGTTTCATTTCGGCCTATTATTGGTTTTAATTCGCCATATACGTTATTTTTGGCCAGGTGACTTGCCCGATATCTTTTTATTAACCCAGCCATTTAAGTATGCTGCTTTTGCCATGGTGATTGGTCTTGTTGGGCTTATGTTACGCCGTATTTTTGTTGAGCGTATTCGTTATATTTCAGCACCGAGTGATCATTTAATGTTAATCATGTTACTCATTATTGGCGTGAGTGGCGCTGTAATGACATTTACCAGCAATCATACAGACATTATTATGGTCAAGGAATTTGCCTCAGGTTTAGTCAGTTTTAATTGGGCAAACCTACCAACAGAAGTGCATTTTTTAGTACACATTTTCTTGGTATTTGTGTTGATGGCAGTTTTCCCAATTTCTAAATTATTACACGTGCCAGGTATTTTCTTTAGTCCAACACTAAACCAGGTGGACGATGCTCGCTCAAAGCGCCATATTTCACCTTGGGCACTCAAGCAAGAACAAGAACATGCAACACGACTAGAACAAACTTTAGGTAAGGATGAATAATATGGCAAAAGAATTTGACATTCCAGTATTACCCACTTATCTTGAAATTCCTGAGTTAAAAGAAGGTATTATGGATGGCGAGGGTCCGTTCAAATCCGTACAAGAATTTCAAAACCCATTAGGCTTTCCTGGTGAGAAAGTAGATAATTGGCAGCAAGTTGCTATTGATAAAATGGGTGAACTTAAGTCTAAATATCGCTCCGTACAAGTGTTTTTAGACTCGTGTGTTAAATGCGGTGCTTGTACTGATAAGTGTCATTATTTTTTAGGCTCTTCAGATCCAAAAAATATGCCAGTTGCACGTCAAGATTTATTTAGAAGTGTGTATCGTCGCCATTTTACCTTTGCAGGTAAATACTTTCCTAAATTGGTAGGCGCTAAAGAGTTAGATGATGATATGCTGGATGATTGGTATAACTATTTTCATCAGTGTTCACAATGTCGTCGCTGTTCAGTATTCTGCCCATACGGCATTGATACAGCTGAAATTTCAATGGCAGCTCGTGAAGTGCTGGATGCGGTTGGCATAGGTCAAAAATATTGTAATCAAATTTTAGGCAAGGCTTTAACAATTGGTAATAACTTAGGTTTGCCTGAGCCCGCTTTGCGTGATACATTGCTTGACCTTGAAGAAGAAATTGAAGAAGAAACAGGCGGGGTTGCTGTCAAATACCCCTTAGACCAAAAAGGGGCAGAAATTTTATTAATTACCCCATCGGCAGACTTTTTTGCTGAACCTCATATTGATGGTTTAATTGGTTATGGTAAGGTATTTCACCAAGACGGTGTTAGTTGGACGCTAAGTTCATATGCCTCTGAAGGTGCAAACTTTGGTATGTTTATTGGCTCTTATGATGTGATGCGCAAGGCTGCTTTGCGTATTCGCAAGGCTGCACTTGATTTAGAAGTGTCACGGGTTATGGTGGGTGAGTGTGGACATGCCTGGCGTGTTGCTTATAGTTTTTGGAATACTTTATCGGGCGCAGGCGCAGGGGCTACTGATGAATTTGCTCAAAAATTACAAGATCAATTAGATCATCGTTATCCGCAACCACAACATATTATTGAATACACCCATGACTTAATTCAAAGAGGTAAATTATCTTTTGACAAGTCTGCCAATGATGATCGCATAGTTACTTTTCATGATTCGTGCAATGTTGCCCGTGCAACTAATATGGGCGGCATTCCAAGCGGTCAATTTATTTTGCCACGTGATGTTATTAAAGCTGTGTGTAATAATTATGTTGATATGGAACGTAGCACAATTAAGGAGGCTACTTTTTGTTGCGGTGGTGGTGGTGGCTTATTAACAGACGATTTAATGGAAATTCGTGTGAAAGGTGCAATGCCAAGAATGCAAGCACTGAAAGCGGTTGAGAGAGATAACGGCGTTAATACACTGGCTGCTATTTGTGCCATTTGTAAGTCGCAATTTTCTAAAGTATTACCTAAATTTGATTTTGACCCATACATGATTGTGAGTGTTCACCAGTTAGTGAGTGAAGCAATTATTATGGACAAGCCACAAACAGCAGTCCAGAAGGACGAACCACAAACTGATACTGATGATGTCACATCGACAGAAACAGCAGAAACTTAAACGAATATAAGGAGATTTGATATGCAAAAGAACCCATACGGCGTACCAACTAAGGGCGACAATCACACATTCAGATTATACACCGATGATGGTGATGAGCTAAAAACAGTGCCGTGGAGCCAAAAGATTTTTAAAGAAGACACTTCTCATAAGTGTCCTACTTATGTTACTCAAACACCACCTTGTCAAGGCTCGTGCCCTTCAGGGCATAATATTCGTGGCTGGTTAGACATTGTTCGCGGTATGGAAAAGCCTTCTGGTGACCTATCTTGGCAGGAGTATGCATTTCAACGTTCTACAGATTCAAACCCATTTCCATCGGTGATGGGTCGTGTTTGTCCAGCGCCTTGTGAAGATGGTTGTAATCGTAATGAAATTGAAGACACGGTTGGTATTAATGCGGTTGAGCAATTTATTGGCGACAATGCAAAAGTTGAAGGTTACACATTTAAAGTTGATACTAAAGATACAGGCAAAAAAGTTGCCATTATTGGTGGTGGTTGTGGTGGTTTAGCAGCAGCACTTAAATTACGTCGTCAGGGGCACAGCGTCACTGTATTTGAAAAATATGATCAATTAGGTGGCATGATGATGTACGGTATTCCTGATTATCGTGTGCCACGCGATGTATTGTCTTATGAAATTGATCGTATTATCAATACAGGCGTTGAAACTAGAATGAACACTAAGGTTGGGGTTGACGTTACTATTGATGAATTAGAAAAAGAATTTGATGCAGTTTTATTTGCAATGGGTGCTATGAGCGGTCGTACGTTGCCTGTCCCAGGCGGTGAAGCAACAAATTGCGTCTCTGGTGTTGCTTTTCTTGAGGCGTACAACCAAGGCCGTTTAAAGCACATTACAGGCAAGGTAATTTGTATTGGCGGTGGTGATACTTCAATTGATGTTGTATCAGTTGCACGTCGTTTGGGCAACATTAGTAATATTGCTGAAAAAGATCGTCCTGAACATATTATTTTTAGTGATACAGCGCATGATGTGGTTGATACTTCTAAGCGTTTAGGCGCAGATGTATTATTAACAACACGCTCTACTGTTGAAAACATGCCAGCAGCGCAAGAAGAAATTGATGATGCAACTCGCGAAGGTGTTGAAATTCAAGGTCAATTACAACCTATTGAAGTAATTACAGGAAAAGATGGTCGTGCAACTGCACTACGTATGATTCGTTTAGAAGAAGATGGAAACACACCAATTGAAGGCTCTGAGTTTGATATTGAATGTGAGTTGATTGTTTCTGCCATTGGTCAAGGTGTTGATTCTGAAGGCATGGACACTTCCTTCTTTAATGAACATGGATTTATTGACGCAGATAAGAACTATCAAGTGCCTAATAAACCAGGTTTCTTTGTTTGTGGTGATGTAGTTCGTCCACACTTATTAACGACTGCCATTGGTCAAGCGTCAATTGTTGCTGAAAGTATTGGTGATTATTTGGCAGGCTCTGATCAACATACTCGCCCTAAGGTTGACGTTAGTTACTTTGATTTAATGGATAAGTTGAAAGAGTGGGATCTTTCTCCTGAGTCTTATGAGCAAGGTTCCGATGTTGCGGCCTCAACAGATACTGCCGATTTTGCGGTACATAATTATGAAGATCGTGCTTTTGCTTCCATTATTCCACATACGGAATTGTTTTTAGGTCATTTTGATCATGAACAACGCAATCAACGCAATCACAAATTGGTGGATATTGACAACGTATTGGGTAACTTTGATGAACGTTTAATTGGCTATACTGAAGAGGAAGTGCAAAAAGAAGCGGCCCGTTGTATGTCTTGTGGCTTATGTTTTGAGTGTGATAACTGTGTGATGTATTGTCCTCAAGACGCAGTCTTTAAAGTTAAGAAAGATAAGGCGACGTTAGGCAGATATGTTGATACTGATTACAACAAGTGTATTGGTTGCCATATTTGTGCTGATGTTTGCCCGACTGGTTATATTCAAATGGGTCTTGGTGAGTAGCTCAATTTAATCTAAGCGGAATAAAATTATGAATCGTTTGTTGGTTATTTTTTTAACTTTGTTGGTAAGCAGTGTGTTTGCGCATACTAACGAGCATGCTAGTCTTGGTGAGCAGGCTAGTTCTATCAAGGCATCTGGCAAAGTATTTCATGAAAGTGTTTCGATTATTCGGAAAATGCATCCTGAATTTTTACGCCATAAGCGTGATAAAACTTTACGCCAAGGCGTGCGAACGGATGAATATTCTTTAAAAGGCTGTGTGTCATGTCATGCCAATAAAGATAAGACAAACAACCAGTATCATTCAGTTGATAAGAAGGGTCAATTTTGTTCAGATTGTCATGAACAAGTCAGTGTTAGTCTTGATTGCTTCAGTTGTCACCGCACGACACCAAAGGAAGACTCCTTATGAATAAAACATTAAATCGTCGTGATTTTATCAAAACCACGAGTGCAACAACGATTGGTGTTGTCACAGTTGCTAGTGGCATTACACTTACAACATTCGCTAGTACTAACAAGGTGCCAGTGACCAATGAAAAACGTTGGGGTATGTTGATTGATACCAATAAGTTAACCGAGGCTGATATTGATGGTATGGTTAGTGCTTGTCAAAAAGAACAAGGTTGGGGTTCAGAGCTACATTCAACAGGCAGTCAAAAACCAGGCTGGATTAAAAAAGTTAAAGTTAAAGATAAAGCGACTGGTAAAGTAAGTAATCTTGCACTCATGTGTCAGCATTGCGAAGAGCCACCTTGCGTTGATGTTTGTCCAACAAATGCTTCTATGAAACGTGAAGACGGCATTGTATTGGTAGATAAACATTTATGTATTGGTTGTCGTTATTGCATGATGGCTTGTCCGTATGATGCTCGCTCGTTTGTACATGAGACACTAAGCAATCAAAAAGAACACATGCCTCGCGGTAAAGGCACTGTTGAGTCTTGCACGATGTGTGTACACAAGGTTGATAAAGGTGAAGTGCCTGCTTGTGTTACAAGTGTAAACAGTGATGCTGTTATTTTTGGTGATTTGTATGATGCATCAAGCAAAATTAATCAAACCTTAAAAACAGTTCAATCTGCACAAATCAGAGCAGACCTTAATCTAAATACTGGCGTACGCTATAGTGGTATTTAAATAATAAATTTAATTTGGGAATTTTATGAGCAATATTCGTTTTGAACAAATTGAAGGAAAAAGCCTAGGGTTTTATATATTGGTTGCAGGGCTGGGAATTTTAGTTTTGGCTGCACTAGGTAGTGTGTACTATATGGAACATCATGGTCATTTTGTGACTGGTATGAGTAATCGTATTGTGTGGGGTATGCCACATGTGTTTGCTTTGTTTTTGATAGTGGCGGCGAGTGGTGCGCTAAACGTGGCTTCAATTTCTTCTGTGTTTAATAAAAAACTATATAAGCCTTTATCACGCTTATCTGGTTTGGTTGCGTTGTCATTATTGGCCGGCGGTTTAATGGTATTGGTACTTGATTTAGGTCGCCCAGATCGTTTGATTGTTGCCATGACTGAATATAATTTTAAATCAATCTTTGCTTGGAATATTATTTTATATAATGGTTTTTTTGTCGTGGTCGCTGTTTATTTGTGGATGATGTTTGAACGTCGTATGAATAAATTTAGCCGTAAAGCTGGTTTGGTTGCTTTTGGTTGGCGTTTAATTTTAACCACAGGTACTGGTTCTATTTTTGGATTTTTAGTCGTTAGACAGGCTTATGACGCCGTTATTATGGCACCGATGTTTATCATTATGTCCTTTGCGTTTGGTTTGGCATTTTTTATACTCATTTTAATGGCAAGTTATCAGTGGACTAACAGGCCTTTAGGGGATGCTATGGTTAATCGTTTGAGTAGCCTTTTGGGTGTGTTTGTAGCGGCGGTTATGTATTTTGTGGCTGTGCATCATTTGGGTAATTTGTACTTAGCGGAAAACACTGGCGTTGAAAACTTCATTCTTTTTGATGGCGGTATTTATACAAAATTATTTTGGTATGGGCAAATTATTTTAGGTGGGCTTATTCCAATGGCATTGATTTATCATCCTGTGACTAAGGGCAATCGCTCAATGTTAGGTCTGGCTTCTGTGTTGATTATTATTGGTGGACTTATTCAATTGTACGTTATCATCATCGGTGGTCAGGCTTATCCAATGGAATTATTCCCAGGTAAGGAAATTTTAGAAGGTTATGGCGGTGTTGCTCAGTATTCAGCTTCACTGCCAGAGATTTCTCTTGGTATTGGTGGCGTTGCTTTGGCAATCATTGCGGTGACATTCTTGGTTAAATTCTTAGCATTCTTGCCAGAAAGTTTGGCAGATGATGTGACTGGTCCACACCATAAAAGCTAATTTTAATTTATAATGAGGCAGATAACGCCTTCATCATTTTACCTATCTGCTGCTCATAAATCTTCAGGCAAAACTGTTGTTAGTTTGGGGTTATGCGCTGCGTTTAAACAACAGTCTTTAAAAGTTCAAGCCTTTAAAAAAGGGCCTGATTATATTGACCCTATTTGGCTTGCTCAAGCCAGTGGCAACCCTTGTTATAACCTAGATTTTTACAACATGACTGATGATGAAATCATCCAATTGTATAACAATCAAAGTGTCAATAGTGACCTTACTATTATTGAAGGCAATAAAGGTTTGTTTGATGGCATGAGTGTTACTGGTGGTGATGCCAATGCTGATCTTGCTAAATTGTTAAACATCCCTGTAGTATTAGTAATTGACAGCACAGGCATTACTCGTGGTGTTGCACCACTACTTAGTGGCTATCAGGTGTTTGATAAAAATATAGATATTGCTGGCGTTATCCTTAATAAAGTAGCCAGTGAGCGCCATCAGTCAAAATTAATTCAAGCGATTGAACATTATACTGATATTCCTGTATTAGGCTGTGTGCGTCGCTCTAAAGCATTGGTGATTGATGAGCGTCATCTGGGTTTAATGCCTGCCAATGAAACGCCACAATCGCAAACTTTTATCAACAAAATTGCCAATATTATTGCCGATCAAGTTGACCTTAATGCATTAATGAATCTGACTTGTATTAAACCTAATAAGCAAATTATTAACACTGGTATAATTAAGGAAAAAACCACGGTTGCTATTGCTAAAGATAGTGCATTTGGTTTTTATTACCAAGATGATTTGGATAAATTTGAATCATTAAGTGTTAACATAAAATATTTTGACACACTTAAAGAAAATAATTTACCAGTATGCGATGGGTTGTTTATCGGCGGCGGGTTTCCAGAAATGCAACTTAAGGCGTTAAATGCCAATCAACGCTTATTAGAAGATATTAAAACTAAAATAGAACAAGGTCTGCCAACGTACGTGGAATGTGGTGGCTTGATGTATTTAACCAACAGTATTACCTATAATAAACAAACCTATCCAATGGTAGGTGTGATTGATGCAGATACGCATATGACACCGAAACCTATTGGTAGGGGCTATGTTGAGTTGGAACCAACCGATGAGCATTGTTGGTCTGGCGTGTCTAAGCGTATTTATGCACACGAGTTTCACTATTCAAAGCTTAAAAATCTTAACTCCAATACACGTTATGCTTTTAAGGTTTTGCGTGGTGTGGGTGTGGATAATAAGTTCGATGGCATTATTAAGCACAACCTTTTAGCTTCGTATACACACTTGCGCAACGTGGCAGGCAATGCGTGGGTTGTGCAATTTGTTAACTTTATAAGTAAGATTAAAAATCAAAAATTATGATTACAATTACAAAAAAAGCAGCAGATGAAATTATTTTATCAACCCATAATCCAGAAACACAGGGGCTGTTCATTCGCTTTGCTGTTGATAAAACTGACAATGGCTTTCAGTATTTAATGGGTTTTGATGATCGCAATGATAGTGATATCCATCTTGAATCTAATGGTGTTGAGTACGTTCTTGCTTATGAGCAAAAAGCACTACTTAAAGGCATGGTAGTGGATTTTGACCAAATAGACAAAGACAGCGATTATCACTTTGTATTTATGAACCCAAATGACCCAAACTACGAGCCACCAAAAGAGGAACACGCGCCTGATAAATCAGATAAAAAATAACCCACTTGGACTATTTGTAATAATCTAAAATTCCTTGATAAATTGCATTGGCAATCTTATTCTGTTCTTTTGAATTGTTAAGTCGTTTTTCCTCCTCAGGGCTAGAAATAAACGCAGTTTCAACTAGTATAGAAGGAATAGAAGGTGTTTTTAAGACAACAAAGTTTGCCTTTTGTGGTGTTTTTTTATGCAAATAACCAATTCTACCCATTCGTTTGAGAATTTTTGACCCTAGTTTTTGGCTTTGAATGTCTCGGTCTTTTCTAGAAAAATCCCATAAAATTTTATTCAAGTATTGATCTTCTTTAATTAACGCCTCCTTAATGCCAAATTGGTCAACTGTGTTTTGTGATTTTTCTAAATCTCTAGCAAATTTGGTTGAACCGCCACGTTCTGACAAGGTATAAACTGAAGCGCCTCTAGCGCCTGTACGTTTGACTGAATCAGCATGAATTGAAATAAATAACGAAGCATAATTGGCTTGGGCGATACGAATACGCTTAGTCAAACCGACATAGTAATCCCCTTGTCTAGTAAGGATGGCTTTCATGCCTCGGGTTCGATTGATTTTTTTTGCTAATTTTTTAGCAATTTTCAAGGTAATGTGTTTTTCTTTTGAGAGCTGATAACCCACCGCACCTGAGTCTTCGCCACCATGACCTGCGTCAATTAAAACGATTTTGGTTTTATTTTTAGCCTTATTTGGTTGTTTGATTGCCTGTTTATTGAGCTTTGCGCGTGATTTAATCGTTGCGGATTTTTTATCTGTTAAATCCACAACCAGGCGATGGTGTCGATAGCGATTATTTGGTTTTAGGGTATAACTTTTAACATGATAATTCTTAGTGGTTTTAAACGTAAATATCAATGTATTTTTATCACGCTTAATGCGTGTTTTTTTAATGCGTTGATCTTGATAAAAAAGCTTTTTGTAAGTTCGACTAAGTAGTTTTGCATTCTTAATTTTTAAAACAACTTGATTTTTTTGATCATTAATCGAGAACCTGACGTTTGGTTCAATGTCAATGACAATTCTAGTTCGCTCAGGCGATGTCCAAAAACGAAAGTCAAACAGCGTGGTTTTATTGTCTGCATAAACATTGCCTAATAATAAAGAGAATAAGACGAATAAATGCATCTTTCCAATAAACAAAGAAGGCTTTGTTTGTTTATTGAATTGAAAGAAGTTGTATTTGATATTTTTTATAAATTGATACATGTGAGTAGCTGACTTCCAATTTGTGTATGTGTGATAATTTCTAGTTCACGCTTATCAAAATCATCAGTAATTTTAATCACCATGTCTGCTGGCGAAATCATGCCTTTACCTAGGTCTGCCCACTCAATCAGTTGAATATGACCGGGTGCTAAATATTCGCGAATACCAATATATTCTAACTCTTGTGCATCGCTTAATCGATAACAGTCAAAGTGGTGGATATTGACCTTATCATTAACATAGCTTTCTACTAGAGAGTAGGTAGGGCTTTTAACTCGATCAAATCCATAAAATTGAATAAACCCTCTAGCTAATGTGGTTTTTCCAACGCCTAAATCACCCTCTAAATAAATAATAATAGAGTTATCAATCAACTGAGTACACTGAGCTAATTGATGCGCAAAATCATAAGTCTCAGACTCGCTGTGAAGGGTTAATTTCAAAATAATTGCCACATATAAAGACCAAATACCCCAATAAGCACAAACCCTTCAAAACGATTAATAATGTATTTTTTGTTAAATTTATAAGAGACAACAAACAGTAAAATAGTCAATAATAACATGACTGGGTAGTCTCTACTAATAACCTCTACTGGCACATCTGATGGGTGGATTAATCCTGGTATGGCCAATACGGCAATAGTGTTAAATAGATTAGAGCCAATTATATTACCTACCACCATTGCATGTTGCTTCTTCAGAACGCTTGCGATTGATACTGCCAATTCTGGTAGACTGGTACCTAGTGCTACTACGCTAAGCCCAATAATTAAATCTGAAACACCAAATACTTTGGCCACTTCCACACCACCCCAAACCACAAGTTTTGCACTAGAGACTAAAACCACCAAACCCACAATCAACATTACCCAAGTTTTTTTAACCTGAGCTTTGCTCACATTATGTTCAAGTTTGTCAAATTCATGATGCGTTTTATTTTTTGCTTGCTTAAAGGTATAAGCAAAAAATAAAATCAGTAAAGATAATAAAACCATGCCGTCTGTAAAATCAAGACGATAATCCCACAACAGTAGCCCTGCATAAAGTGTGGCAATCATTAAAAACAGCCATTCTTTTTTAAAAATATCCCCTTGCACTTCAATTGGAGCAATAATTGCACTAATGCCTAATACAAGCGCAATATTAAAAATATTAGAACCAATCGCATTACCAATACTAAGTCCTGTATTGCCCTCCATGGCAGCAAGTGCTGATACTAACATTTCAGGTACGCTGGTGCCAAATCCAAAGATAATTAATCCAATAATGAGTGGCGATACTTTAAAGATATTGGCAATTTTTGCCCCATTTTCAGTAAATTCATCCGCACTCCAAATTAAAAGTACAAAACCTGATAATAAGGCAATAATTGGTAGTAGAATATCCGGCATAATTAATAAAGAGATCTTTGTATAAAACTTTCACTTATTATAAAGACATATAAAACCAAATGAACAAAACAGAATTTTTAATTGGCCGCAGTGGCTTAGATTTACTTGACGATTTTTACCCTGATGATTTGCCTAATGAATGGCGTTTTGATTATTACTCAACCTTATTCAAAGCCTTGGCTTTAAAAATTGACACTGAAGAAGATCTTGAGCAAATATTTACAGAATTAGAAGACTCTGATGAGGTGTTTGAATTGGTTATATCTATTGATCAGACTCAATTATTAGATGCAACTCAACTTGCATCAAAACTTAAACCAATCCACCAATATCAATCTCAATTTATCTTATTTTGTGAACTTGATGAGCAGCTAAATGCTGAAATAATGGCGGTATTAAATGGCTATCAATTGTGCTTCCAATCTGACAAAAAATTTAAATTTGATTTAAATACTAAGTTAATAGCAAACAAGCATTTGTATTTTAATCAATTGCCCATTCTTTACACTTCTAATGTTTGGGATGAAAAGCAAATTCGGGATTTTTTACAAGACATATCGCTTATTAACACAAAAACTGTACTTATTTGCAAGCATGCAGAAAGTGAAACGTTGAATAAAATACGAATTATTGCCGAAATACTAGGATTTTAGTTGGTGAATGTATTACTAACTAGACCACTTTTACAAGTAAAAGAACTACAATCTATGGTGCTTAAAAGTGGCAATAAGCCACTTTTGTTTCCAACGTTAAGGCTTAATCCTATTGATGCCAAGGCAGAAAAAAGTCATTATGATGTGGTTATTTTTATTAGTGCCAATGCTGTTGAACACGGCTTAAAAATTCTTAAAATAATGAGTTATCATCAGATTTTTGCAGTGGGTAGTGCTACCGCCAGAAAACTAAGCGAGAATGACACAAAGATTGACGACTTTCCTAGAGAAAACACTTCCAGTGAAGCGCTTTTAGCGCTTGATAGTGTGAAGTACTTGCATCATAAAACGATTTTAATTTTTAGAGGTAGAGGCGGTAGAGAAACCTTAAAGCAAGGCCTAATTAAGCAAGATAATCAAGTTGAATACGTTGAAGTGTATGAGCGTGTGAGTCATGATATTAACGCTCTACATCGTCAATCACTTGATGAACTGTTATCAAGCAATGAAGGTATTATTAGCATTACCAGCATAGACAGCATGAAATCACTAGTAGAAATATCCAGCCAAATTCTTGATATTAGTAAGCTTAAAAAATATTTATTAGTGGTTTTAAGTGACAGAATAAAAACTTATGTTAATTCAATCGGGTTTGATAAAGTATTGGTCACGCCGAATACTAATGATAATGGTATTATTTCAGTTTTAACAAATCTTAATACACTTGACAAACCAGTAAAACCTAGTTAATTTATCAGCTATCTTTGATGGCTTTTGGAGGATGATGTGATTAAATTAAGCGTTTCACAAGCAGCACGTAAACTTGGGGTGAGTCGCACTCAAATTCAAGCACAAATCAATTCGGGCAAGCTGCAAACCCATGAGGGCTACGTAACAACGGATAGCATTAGACTGGCTTATCCTAAAATAAGTTTACATTCAGAGCAAGATAAACACATACAAAAAATGCAACAAATCAAAGCTAATGCCATGTTTAAAGCTGGTGCGGCTGATACTGTTAAACAAGAAAATGAGCAAAAATTAATCAGCATCATCACCTCGCTTAAATCCAAGCTTTATAAAGAAGAGTTACGGAATGAGTATTATGAAATGGTGTTTGAAGAATTGGGCAATCGTTTAAATGTGCTTGAGCAGTGTTGCCATGCTCAAGACAAAGAGCCTTTACATAAACTTCAGTATTGGATTAAAAACCAATCTAATCTAAATTAGATTGGGCAAAATGCTGGCGTTGTGTAGGCTATATTATGTTTTTTGCTAGTTTAAGAGAAGGCTCTGTACGATTCATTGAATAAAAATGAAAACTACTCACACCTTGGCTTTTGAGTGTTTGGCATAAGTTGGAGACAACATCAAAGCCAAAATTACCAAGTGATTCTAGGTCATTTTCATAAAGTTTGAGCCGCTCTAAAATCCATTTTGGAATTTGCGCGCCACACATTTTAGAAAAGTTAAGTAGTTGAGTGTAGTTGGTAATTGACATAATACCCGGTGTGATTGGGATATCTACACCCAGTTTTTGCACATCATCTCTAAACCTAAAATAGGCATCAGCATTATAGAAGTATTGTGTAATTGCGCCATTAGCGCCTGCTTTAATCTTGTTAACAAAGTGTGCTAAATCACTTGTAATATTCTTGGCTTGCGGGTGCATTTCAGGATAGGCTGCCACCTGAATATGGAAGTAGTCATTATATTCAGATCGGATAAATTCAACCAATTCATTGGCATAATGAAAATCGCCAATATCACATACACCTGAAGGAATATCACCTCTTAGCGCAATAATACGATTGATATTTGCAGATTTGTATTTATCTAATAATTCAATAATGTTGGACTTTTCTGAGCCAATACAAGATAGATGTGGCGCAGCTGGAATGTTGTCGTTTTTTTGAATATCTAACACCGCCTCTAAGGTTGCATCTTGTGTTGTACCACCTGCGCCAAAAGTGGTTGAAAAATATTCAGGCGATATCATACTTAAACTTTGCCTAACTCGGGTTAGTTTTTCTTTGCCTTGATTTGTTCTAGGTGGAAAAAACTCAAAACTGATTTTCATTAATGCAATACATCTATAATAAAAGTGCCCTTATTATAACTGATTCAGTTAAGATTGACGCGTTTCCAATTTCTATAGAAGCTAGATTTTGGATTTATGATTTTTTAACTATCCTCTAACAATCGGGTAAAATAGGCGAATTTATTTAGATTGGAAATTTATAGCGATTTATGTCAAAAAGCGATTACATTGAGTTAGAAGGCGTTGTTAAAGAAAAATTACCGAATACGACTTTTACGGTTGAATTAGAAAATAGTCATCGTATTTTGGCACATATTTCTGGCAAAATGCGCAAGCACTATATTCGCATTCTTCCAGGTGATAAAGTAACCGTTGAGATGACGCCTTATGATTTAACCAAAGGAAGGATTACTTTTAGACACAAATAAAAATATTGCCGATGTGGTGGAATTGGTAGACGCGCCGGATTCAAAATCCGGTTCCTTCGGGAGTGACGGTTCGATTCCGTCCATCGGTACCAAATTAATATAAAAAAAATCATAATATGGAACAAACAGATTTTATAGCTCAAGCACTTAATTTAACCTTGTTTGGTATGGGGTTCGTATTCTTGTTTTTAACTTTGTTGGTTGGCGTTACTAAATTAATGTCTATGATGATTCAAAAATTTCAAAGTAAAGTTCATGATCAGCAAGATTTTAATAACAATTCTGAACTTAAAGACGAGATGGATGAGGAGACTAAATTTGTCATTGAACAAGCAATCAAAATGCATAGGGGAGCATAAGGGACCATGCTAAATTTTTTTAAAAAACTAACTAAAAAACCTGATAGTGCACAAGGTAAAAAGGTAGAAATTACCGAGCTTGTTTTTAGAGATGCACATCAATCCTTATTTGCAACACGCATGCGTATTGACGATATGTTGCCGATTGCCGACAAATTAGATAAAATTGGCTATTGGTCAATGGAATCATGGGGTGGGGCGACTTTTGATTCGTGTATTCGTTATTTAGGGGAAGATCCTTGGGATAGAATCCGAGAGATTAAAAAAGTAATGCCTAATACGCCTCAGCAAATGTTACTTAGGGGTCAAAATTTATTAGGCTATCGCCACTATAGTGATGACGTGGTGCGTAAATTTGTAGACCAAAGTGTTGAAAATGGCGTAAGTGTATTTCGGATTTTTGATGCGATGAATGATATCCGAAATCTGAAAACGGCAACAGACCAAACTGTTAAATTAGGCATGCATGCTCAAGGCACTATTTCTTATACAGTCAGTCCAGTGCACAATACTCAAACTTGGCTAGACATGGCTAGAGAAATTGAAGACATGGGCGCACATTCTCTTTGTATTAAAGATATGGCGGGTTTATTGCAACCGTATGTGGCTTATGATTTGGTTAAAGCATTAAAGGCAGTTGTTGATATTCCTATTCAATTACACGCTCATGCGACAACTGGATTGTCTACTGCTACCATTGTTAAAGCTGTTGAAGCTGGCATTGATCGTGTTGATACTGCCATTGGTTCTATGAGTATGACTTATGGCCATAGTGCGACCAATTCTGTGGTTTCTATTTTAGAAAATAGCCCAAGAAAAACAGGGCTAGATTTGAAAAAATTAGAAGAAATTGATGCTTACTTTAGGCCAGTGCGTTGTAAATATGTACAGTTTGAAGGCTCACTTAGAGGGGTAGATTCAAGAATTTTATTATCCCAAGTGCCAGGCGGTATGCTAACCAATATGGAAAGCCAACTACGTGAACAAGGCGCACTTGATAAGATGGATGAAGTATTGGCTGAAATTCCACGTGTGCGTAAGGATTTGGGCTATATCCCATTGGTAACTCCCACTTCTCAAATTGTAGGTACACAATCTGTACTTAATGTACTCACTGGGGAGCGCTATAAGACGATTACTAAAGAATCTGCTGGTGTGCTCAAAGGTGAATATGGTGCAACACCCGCACCTGTTGACCAAGCCTTGCAAGTTAAAGTTTTGGATGGTGGTGAGCCGATTACTTGCAGACCTGCTGATAACATTGCACCAGAGATGCATATTCTTGAGCAAGAGTTTGATAAAATCATTGCTGAGAAAGGAATTTCTTTGTCTAAAGACAAGGTTGATGATTTATTAACTTACGCATTATTCCCGCAAGTGGGTATCTTGTTTTTACAAAATAGAGACAATCCTGATTTCTTTGAGCCAGTGCCACAAGCAGGCGATAATTGCCAAAAGCCTGACAAAGAAGAAGGGACTTATACCATTTCATTTAAAGGTAATTCCTATACTGTTGACGTTTCAGCAGGGGGTAATATTACCTCAATGAAGGCCTCTTCTTATCAAGAAAAAGCATCAACGCCAGCAGAAAAAGAAATACTTAGCACAGCACCAACAACAGAAGCCGAGACCATTGATGCGCCATTATCGGGGACTATTTGGAAAGTAATGGTTGAGGTGAATCAAAAAATTAATCAAGGCGATGTTTTGGTTATTCTTGAAGCTATGAAAATGGAAACTGAAATTAAGGCCGCTAGAAGTGGTGTTGTGACTAACATCGAGATTAAGGAAGGCGATACAGTTGATGTAGGTCAAACCTTATTAACACTCGCATAATTTGTAAATCTTAACATGGAACAATTAAACACACTTTGGATTAACACAGGCCTTTATCAGATGTCTTGGGGGCAAGGCTTAATGCTATTAGTTGGGATGCTACTTCTATATTTAGCAATTATTAAAAATTTTGAGCCATTGTTATTACTACCCATTGGTTTTGGTGCAATTTTGGCCAATATTCCAGGTGCAGGCATTGCTGAAAGCAGCGGTATTTTGCACGTATTCTATGTAGTAGGTATTGAGTCTGGTGCATTTCCATTGATTATTTTCATGGGTGTAGGCGCCTTGACTGACTTTGGCCCGTTATTAGCTAACCCTAAGACATTATTACTCGGTGCAGCAGCGCAATTTGGTATTTTTGCGACTTTATTAGGCGCTATCGGCTTAACAGCGCTAGGGGTTTTTGATTTTAGTCTGACTGATGCTGCTGCTATTGGTATTATTGGTGGTGCTGATGGGCCAACCAGTATTTATGTTGCTTCAAAACTTGCGCCTGATTTGTTAGGTGCAATTGCAGTTGCCTCTTATTCTTATATGGCGTTAGTGCCACTTATTCAACCGCCAATTATGCGCGCTCTAACGACTGAAAAAGAACGTCAAATTGAAATGGTGCAATTACGCAAAGTGTCGAAAGCCGAAAAGATTATTTTTCCCATCATGTTGTTAATGTTAGTGGCTTTATTATTACCTGATGCAGCACCACTGCTGGGTATGTTTGCCTTTGGTAATTTAATGAAAGAGTCTGGCGTGGTTGACCGTTTGAGCGATACAACGCAAAATTCTTTGATTAATATTGTGACTATTTTCTTAGGCTTGGCAGTGGGTTCAAAACTAATGGCGGATAAATTCTTACAATTAGACACCTTGGGTATTTTGCTTTTAGGCATGGTAGCTTTTGCTATTGGTACGGCTTGTGGGTTATTAATGGCAAAATTTATGAATGTATTTAGTAAAAATAAAATCAACCCTTTGATTGGTTCTGCTGGTGTTTCTGCAGTACCTATGGCGGCCCGTGTTTCTAATAAAGTGGGTTTAGAGGCTAATCCACATAACTTTTTATTAATGCATGCAATGGGTCCTAATGTTGCTGGTGTGATTGGTTCGGCAATTGCAGCAGGTATCATGATTCAGTTTTTAGGCTAGTTCATTTTCATGCAAAGAACTTTTTTGAGTGCTAAATTGCACAGGGTAACAACAACCGCGGTTGAGTTGGATTATGAGGGCTCTTGTGAGATTGATGGTGTGCTATTAGATGCGGCAGATATTGGCGCATTTGAACAAATTCAAATTTACAATATTAACAATGGTAATCGCTTTACAACTTACACGATTCGTGGCAAAGACAATTCTGGCGTTATTTCGGTTAATGGCGCTGCTGCCCATAAAGTGAATGTGGGTGATGTGTTAATTATTGCTGCGTATGGCATGTACACCGAAAAAGAACTTGAGAGTTATGCGCCTAGGCTGTGTTATGTTAATGATCAAAACGTTTTAACTAAGATAAGTGCCAATATAAGCTTATGAAAGAGGTTATTCCAAACATCATCTAAGGATTAGTTCTTAAAAAACTAGATGGGGATGATGCGCTGATTTTGTCAGGCCTGATTGATTCTATTATTATTGTTGAGTTAATACTTGAAATAGAGCAAAAAATTAGGCTTATTGGTTGCTTTGGATGAAGTAACTGAACAAAATTTCGACAGTATTAACAGATTACACCAATATTTATCACACAAATCACAACCATAATTTAAATGTTTTTTTTGTTTCGACAAGCGATCTTTTTTATCACTTGAAAAGTGACGGTAATAAGTTGGCTATTGCTGGGTCAGATATAGATGTTAGCTGGTCTGTATTAAAGAAAAAAGTTGATTGTCAAGTTGACAAATTACACCAAGAAACTAATGGGCTGACTGCGCCAATTATCTTATATGGGCATAAAGAGGTTGATTTTATAGCACTAATACTTGCCTGTTTAATACTTAAAATCCCTTTTGTTCCTATTGATATTAGCTATCCTAAAAAGCGTATTGATAAAGTAAAACAACAATTAGGAAAAGGCTTGTTGGTTAATGTGGCATCTGGTTCAATAACACTATTTGGCAAGGGTGAATGTACTAAGCCAAAAAAACCAAGACGACCCTTTGACCTATATTATTTTCACTTCTGGTAGTGCGGGTGAACCAAAAGGCGTGCAAATTAGTGCTTTAAATTTAAACAATTTTATTGCGTGGTCACAGTTGAGTTTTTCCTTGTCTGCCAATCAAGTGTTTATGAATCAAGCGTTGTTGAGTTTTGATTTATCTATATTTGAACTGGTTAATGCACTAAGTTTGAGCGCTAGTTTGGTTTTAATGGATAACAAAACCATGTTATTTCAAACTATATTTTTAGCATATCGCTGTAATGTCTGGGTTTCAACACCTTCTTTTGCCTTTGCGTTTGGTTTTGATAAAGCGTTTAATAGTGAAAATTTTCCTTGTTTAATTTTGATGATTTTGTGTGGTGGAGTGTTACCGACTAAATTAGCTGGCTTATTACTTTCCCATTTTACTAATCTGCAATTATTTAATACTTATGGACCAACAGAGGTAACTGTTATGGTGAGTAGTATTCAAATTAATCAAAAAATATTAAATACTTACAATCAATTCCCTATTGGCAATATCAACACCACTTGCCATATTGACACTCAAAATAGTGGTATTTTTGAGAAAAATGTCACAGGTGAATTATTGATTAGTGGACAGAGTGTTTCTATTGGGTATTTGAACGCTAATAATGATAGCTTTACCACTAATAAAGAAGGATGTGCGTTGCTATGCTACTGGAGACATGGTTTATCAAAAAGACAACAAATTGTTTTTTTCTGGACCCCCGTTCAAGACGATATGATTAAATATAATGGACATCGTATTGATTTAGGTGAAATAAACCATGTTATTGGGCAATTAACCGATATTTTTAATGTAAGAACTTTACCATCAGAATACAATAGACGTATCATTCGTCTAGTTGCTTTTATACAAACAAGTGATTGCAATGTGGATGTGGTTAATGCTTATCTTGAGCCTAGATTGCCTAAATATATGATTCCTAATGAGTATGTTTTTCATGCTGATTTTCTGCTGACACGTAATTTAAAAGTAGACAATCAATTGCTATTAAAGCAATATATGGATTTTTAAAATGGTGCAACGAATTTTATTGGCATTTTTATGGTGGCTACTAAATGCGCCTAGTTTTATCCACTTAACATTTATTAAGCTTTTTGTTTGGCTCTCATTACGTGCTAAATTAGTGCGTATTTGCGAAGATATGAAAATTATTTTCCATGATTTTTCAGAACAAAAAATCAACACTTTGGTGCGCCTCTCTATTGCTAATGTTGTTGCTAATATGATTAATATCCTTGATATTAAAAAACACAGTTATAGAATCAACTCCCCAATTCCCGTGGGGCAATTGACCGATAGTGGCGCTGTATTTGCATCAATACATATGGGTAAGACTGGATGGTACGGCTTATGCACTTAAACAGAGCGGTGTTAAGGTTTGTACGATGATAGGTGCAGGAAATCAAGCACCAAGCTTGCATCAACTCGGGTTGAGAACTCTGCAATATCTGGACATTCCTTATGTTAAAAAGTCTAAAAATACTTTTTTTCAATTGGCGCACGTACTTAATCAAGGACAAAGCGTTTTTATTCATAGTGATTTAAAGAACGAAGGGTTAGAAGTATCATTTTTAGGCTTTCAGACCACCATTCCTAAAACTGCCGCCTCTTTGTCTATATTAGCTAAAAAACCCTTGTATTTTATTTATTTATTACCAGTTAAAAATAACAATGAATACGTGGTTAATATTGAATTAGTGAATGGTTTGTTTGAATCAGAGTCCAACAAGTAGCCAAAAAAATAGAGCAACTAGCACAGGCATTAATGCTCAAAATGGAAAAAACTATTTTACAAAATCCAGCGCAGTGGTTTTCGAGTTTACAATCATTTTAAAAATTGTCAGAGAAAATAAAACTTTTGCGTAAAGCCTTGGCTTATTAATGCAATACTGATTTGGTTTTATTTTCAATAAAAGCAGTATTTGTCGCACCTTCCAATACAAGTCCCCAATTTGTGCTAGGCAATACTTTAGCAATGAGCTCATATAAATTGTGCACCAATTCTTGATTGAGGTTAAGGTTAATATTTTTACCATCAGCACTTGAAAAGACAAACAAAGTCATATTGCTATCATTTGTGTTAATGCTTATTTTTGTTGTTAGCATGGGTGTTTGCCCAACTGGAGACTCTTTTCCCTTATTAAAAGGCGTGATGTAATCACTTTTTTCAATAATTTGTTGGTGTTGTATTTCTTGTTTGATTTTTTTAACTTCTGGTATTTCTGACGTTTTTTGCATGTCGTTGAGCATTGGCTCAGATTGTTTCATTGCTGGAACAAGAATTGTCCAAAAATCATTAACCAGCCGACGAGTGAGAAATAAGCAAATTTCCTCATCTGTGGTGCTACCAACACGCAAAATAATACGATCTTCTTCGGGCGAATAACTCATTTGTAATTGGTGTATTTGCATGGTTTTATGTCTAGATTAGAGGGATTAATACACCATGATTTAAGACAAGCGCTTTATCCATTTTTGCAGCGATTTTTTCATCATGAGTAACAACAATTAGCGCACAGTTTTGGGCGCGATTAAGTGTTAGCATTAGATTGAGCACTTCATAAGCATTTTCAACATCCAAATTTCCAGTGGGCTCATCTGCTAAAATACAACTAGGGTTTGTAATTACAGCTCTGGCGATAGCAACGCGTTGGCGCTCGCCACCAGAAAGCTCACTTGGTAAGTGGTTAAGGCGGTGTTCAAGCCCAATTTTTGAGAGTATTTTTTTGGCATTGGTTTGGGCAGATTGTTGATTTTTCCCTTGTATTCGCTCAGGCATTGCAACGTTATCAAGTGCGCTAAAATCATTTAATAGATGGTGAAATTGATATACAAAGCCTAAGTATTTACCACGCAATAATGTGGTGTCGTTTTCATTTAATAAGTCTAGATTGTTGCCATTGATGAGCACTTCACCTTGAGTGGGTTTGTCGATACCACCTAGTAGATTAAGTAAAGTAGATTTGCCACAGCCTGATTGTCCTAAGATCGCAATTGATTCACCTTGCTTAACGTTTAAGTTGAGGTTGTTAAGTATCGGTGTTTTTTGCTTGCCATCAAGGTAGCTGTAACTAAGATTATTACACTCAATAATTTTATTCATGATTTAATGCCTTGGCAATATCAACTTTTCCTGCGCGTTTGGCTGGGTAAATAGAGGCGATTGTGACTAAAATAAAACTGCCCAAGGCAACTTTTGCGATATCTGTCATATGTATTTCAGAAGGAAATCGAGTAATATAAAACACATCTTTTGGAAAGAACTGAAAGTCTAAAAGGGACTCAATGCCACTAACAACCATTTCAATATTAAGCGAGAGCAAGATACCTAAAATGCTACCAATGGTAATACCAACCAGACCAATTGTCAGCCCTTGGTAAAAAAATATTTTTACAATACGATTGGGCGTCATGCCAAGGGTTCTTAAAATAGCAATGTCGGCTTTTTTATCAGTCACCACCATAACCATCATAGAAACAATATTAAAAGCAGCCACTACAATAATGAGTAATAATATTATACCAATCATCTGCTTTTCAAGGTTAAGTGCTTTAATAAAGTTGGCTTTTTGCTCAGTCCAATCAACGCCATAATATTGATTGCTTTGTAAGCTAGCAACAACCTCACGAGTGATTTTCTTAGCATTAAACAAATCATCAACCTTGAGTCGAATGCCAGAGACTTGGCCTTTCATAGAGTACAACTTTTGAGCTTGCTCTAAGTTAATAAATGCTAAATTATTGTCATACTCGCCAATACCGGCATCAAAAATACCACTAATGGTAAAGCGTTTAAATCTGGGTTGAATGCCTATAATATTAGAAGATAATTTGGGTGTCAGTAATGTAATTTTATCATTAATAATCACACCTAATTGTGCTGCCAGCCCCGCACCAATTAAAATGTCTGATTTAAGTAAGTTGACACTACCAGACTTAATTTTATCTAACAAAATAGAAGTTTTTTTCTCCAAATCAGGTTTAATACCGCGCACACTAATGCCTTGGGCGCCATTTTTTGTACTGAGTAAAGCATATTTTTCAATATAGGGTGAAGTGCTAATAATGTTAGGATGTTGGTTGATTTTGGTTTGTAAATCTTGCCAATTATCAACCAGACCATTATATTGAGTAATATATGAATGAGAAATAGCATTTAACACCCTGTCTCTAAGCTCTTTGTGAAATCCATTCATAACAGATAGCACCGTAATCAAGGTAACGACAGATAAAATCAAACCCATCATAGAAACCCCAGAAATAAAGGAAACAAAGCCTTTTTTCCGACTAGAGCGTAAATATTGATTAGAAATTGTAAATTCGATACTCATTAGGGTGATATTTTGTCATAATTAGCACTTTATAAATGGCTAAATAAAGGGGATATATGGCTAATTCAACAATGAAAGATAAAATTGATCAAACTGGGTGATATTCTTATTGAAACATTCCATGTTGTAGGGTTATTTGTGGTGGGTGCAACAATTGTTTGGTCAGCTGCTCATGAGTATTTGATTATTATGCAGCATGAGTCGGGCTTTGCATCACTTAAAGATATTTTACTTTTATTTATTTAGAGTTAGGCGCGATGACGGGTATTTATTTTAAAACCCATAAAATGCCAGTGATTTTTTTGATATTTATTGCCATTATGGCTATTACTCGTTTCTTAGTCATTGATATGAAATCTTTGATGGCGAATGATAAGTTTAATTTACTCATTATGGTTGTCTCGATTTTGATATTATCTACTGCTGCAGGAGTATTGAAATTCACCGAGAAAAAATATCAAACTCAAAATGAGTATTAGACCATAATGAATTTAAACACCCGAGGTATTATTAATTATTTGCTGTTGCCAATCTCAGGTGTTTTTTATTTGGTATCAGTGCTTAGAAAATGGCTTTATCGAGTTAATTTTTTTCAGGTTCAAAAATTTAAATATCCTGTGATTGTGGTGGGTAATATTACAGTGGGCGGTACAGGGAAAACGCCAATCGTGATTGCATTGGCGCAGTATTTTAAACTACAAGGTAGGCAAGTAGGTATAGTATCGCGTGGTTATGGTGGTGTGCATCATCAGGGCAGTTTATTAGTGAATAAGGACACCAACGCCCATTTATCGGGCGACGAGCCGTTACTGATTGCCTTGCAAACAGATTTGCCAGTGATGGTCAATAAGAACAGAGCGAAGGCGGTTAAGGATTTAATCAATCAATGTCAGGTTGATTTAATCATCAGTGATGATGGTTTGCAGCATTACAAAATGGATAGAGATGTAGAAATTGCTGTAGTTGACGGCACTCGGTGTTTTGGCAATGGGTTTTTCCTACCATCAGGCCCTTTAAGAGAATCAACTGCCAGACTTAAAAGTGTTGATTTTGTGATAAATAATGCCGGCTTATGTGTAGGTGAATTTAGCACTGAACTAGCATTAAAAATGTTTGTTAATGTTAAAACAGGTGAGGAAAAACCACTGGATTATTTTAAAGGTAAATACTGTCATGGTGTTGCTGGCATTGGCTATCCTCAACGTTTTTTTGATGTATTAATCGGATTGGGTATTAATTTAGAGCCCCATATATTTGCTGACCATCATGCTTATCAACAAAATGATTTAGCGTTTGAAGACAATCATCCAATTCTTATGACTGCTAAGGATTGTGTAAAATGTAGACAATTCGTAAACAATCAAATGTGGTACTTGCAAGTTGAGGTTGATTTGAGCGATGATTTTTTAAAAAAACTAGACGCTAAATTATGATTGACGACGCCTTATTAAAATTATTAGTATGCCCTAAAAGCAAGGCCCCACTTAAGCAAGTAGGCAATGAGCTTATTTGTGAAGTGAGTGACTTAGCCTATCCAATTGAAGACGGCATTCCAATTTTGCTAGTTGAAGAGGCGCGTCAATTAGAGCAAGGCTTTGATAAAAAGTAATGGATTTTTCTGTTATTATCCCTGCTAGGTATGCATCAAGCAGATTGCCAGCCAAACTACTTAAAGATATTCATGGCAAGCCTTTGATTCAATTAACTTATGAAAATGTAATCAATAGTGGTGCAAATCGTGTCATTATTGCAACTGATGATAAGCGCATTGAGGCAGTTGCTAATGATTTTGGAGCTTTAACTTGCATGACTGACGAATATCATACTTCTGGCACTTCAAGAATTGCACAAGTGTTGGAGGTATTAGACATTGATGATGATGAAATTATCGTTAATGTGCAGGGTGATGAGCCAATGCTAAACCCAAGTGTGATCGACCAAGTGGCTAATAACTTAGAAACCAGTCCTATGCAAATGGCAACTTTGTGTGAGCAAATTACTAATAAGGCGCAATATTTTGACCCTAATTGCGTTAAAGTGGTTTTTGATAAAGTTGGCAAGGCTTTGTATTTTTCACGCGCCGCCATTCCTTTTTTTAGAGAAGCAAAGGATTTTGATTTAAAATTGTGTTTTAAACACGTTGGTATATACGCTTATCGAGCAAGATTTATCAAACAATACTTAACCATGGACAGTTCTTCATATGAGCAAGTTGAAAAATTGGAACAATTAATCGTGCTTAACGAAGGGTTTGATATTCATGTGGCGTTGGTTTGCGCTAGCATTGGACATAGTGTTGATACGCAACGTGATTTAGATAAAGTAAGAAAAGAGTTGAGCTGAACTATGAACATTATTGATGGCAAACAAATTGCACAGAATTTACGAGCAAGCATTAAATTAAAAGTTGACACGCTTGATAGAAAACCAGGACTGGCAGTTATTTTAGTTGGCAACGACCCTGCCTCAGCAGTTTATATTCGCAATAAAAACAACGCCTGTAAAGAGGTGGGTTTTTATTCAGAAAAAATTAACAAGCCTGCCAATACCACTCAAGTAGAATTATTATCTGAAATTGAGCGTTTGAACAATAGTGATAAAATTGATGGCATTTTGGTGCAATTACCACTACCTAAACATTTAGATACTAATCTAGTGATTGAAGCCATCTCACCTAAAAAGGATGTAGACGGTTTTCACAGTGAAAATATTGGCAAACTGATGCAAAATAAGCCTTTTTTACGTCCATGTACGCCTAAGGGTGTGATGACAATGCTTGAGACTACTAGGGTGGATTTAGTGGGTAAAAATTGCGTGGTAGTAGGTGCATCTAATATTGTTGGTCGTCCGATGGCGTGCGAGTTGTTAAATGCTCAAGCAACAGTTACCATTTGCAATAGCAAAACCAAAAATATTTCTAGTAAGTTAAAGCAAGCAGATATTGTTGTTGTTGCAGTTGGCATTGCTAAGATGATTCAAGGTGACTGGATTAAACCAGGCGCCATTGTGATTGACGTAGGTATTAATCGATTGGATAATGGTCACTTAGTTGGCGATGTTGATTTTGAGTTTGTTAAGCGAGTTGCCGGTTGGATTACACCAGTACCAGGCGGTGTCGGGCCAATGACCATTGCTACCTTATTAGAGAATACATTAACCGCATATGAGGCAAAAATATGAAATTTTTATTAAAAGGATTGAGAAACGGCTTAGGCGCTATTATTGCTTTTATTAGTTGGCTAATTCCAGTTAGCAAGATTAAGCGTACTAGTGAACAGCAGCAAAAAGTGGATAAGAAAACTACCAGTATTGAGTTGTATCAGTTTTTTGGTTGTCCATTTTGCATCAAAACCCGTCGAGCGATTAGACGATTAAACCTAAACATTGTTACGCGTAATGCACAAACCATTGGTAGTGAGTTTCGAGATGAAATGCAACAAGAAACAGGTAAAGTTCAAGTGCCTTGCTTAAAGATTACTAATGGTAATGAAATTCAGTGGATGTTTGAATCTGATGAGATTAGTGCCTACTTAAATAAGCATTTTGGCTAATACTTATTGAGGTAAAAAGTCTTTTAATTTTGCAATGCTCTCATCTAACTCAACTTGAGAATTGGCAATAATATTAATATGACCGAGTTTTCGGTTTTTGCGTTCAGATTTGTTGTATAAATGCAGGTGTGCATTTGGCATTTTAAGCACAGTATCAATATCGCCAAGTTCACCAATGATATTAATCATTGCACAAAATGGATGTCTTGGCATGGTGTTGCCAAGTGGCATACCAGTGATGGCACGGATGTGATTTTCAAATTGTGAGGTATTAGCCCCTTCAATACTCCAATGTCCAGAATTGTGTACCCTTGGTGCCATTTCATTAACCACCAAGCCAGTTTCAGTTTCAAACAGTTCAATAGTAAGCACACCAACGTAATTCATCCCATCAAGCAAAGTTTGCATGTAATGTTGCGCTGTTTCTTGAACCTGTTTATTAATATTTTGAGCAGGTGCAATGGTTAGCCTTAAAATACCCTGATGATGTGTGTTTTCAACCAGTGGGTAGTATTTATGGCTATTATCAATACCACGAACAGCAATTAAAGACAGCTCACGTTTGAAATTTATAAACCCTTCCAAAATTGATTCAACACCCTTCATGCTTTTCCAAGCGTCATTAATTTGGCCTTGATGATGTATTAAAAATTGACCTTTGCCATCATAGCCTTCCATGGAAGTTTTTAAAATAGCGGGTAGACCAATTGTGTCAATTGCTGTTTTTAAATCTTTAAGAGTGTTTATTATTTGGTAGGGTGCACAAGGAATGTTTAATTGGTTAAATAAGACTTTTTCCCGACCACGGTGCTGTGTAATAAATAAGGATTTTTCATTAGGATAAACAGGTATTTTTTTGTTAATGTTTTTAACAATTTCAACCTTAGTGTTCTCACTTTCAAAAGTAATAACATCAGCAAAATTCACTAAAGAGTCAATATTATTAGTGCTGTCTTGCTGCGCGAACATATGCCCTAGTAAAGAGGACGGCTCATCATGTGTATTACCAGAAAAACCAAACTGATGATTTAGCGGATAGCCAGAAATAGCCAGCATTCTACCCAACTGACCTGCACCTAATATGCCAACTTTCATCCGTTAATCCCGTGGGTTGGGATTGTCTAAAACATCCTGAGTTTGTTCGGCTCTAAAAGCAGCCACTGCATCTCTGATGGTTTGGTTTTCATTACCAATAATTTGCGCCGCTAAAATACCTGCATTTTTAGCACCCGCTTCACCAATAGCTAATGTACCAACAGGAATACCGCCAGGCATTTGAGCAATGGACAGCAAAGAGTCTTGACCACTAAGTGCATGTGATTGAACAGGCACGCCTAACACTGGCACAATGGTTTTGGCTGCGACCATACCTGGCAAATGTGCAGCACCGCCAGCACCTGCAATAATGACTTTAAGCCCGCGCTCAAGCGCACTGGATGCATACTCAAACATTAAATCAGGAGTGCGATGTGCAGAAACCACCTTAACCTCATGTGGTACGTCAAGTTCTTTGAGAATATCCACTGCATTTTTCATGGTTGGCCAATCTGATTTTGACCCCATAATAACACCCACTAGTGCACTCATCAGTTTCTCCGAAGTTAAGTATTGCTCGGATTATACTTAACTTTAAGCATTGGGGCAGGGCAAAATCTTGATGTAAAAAAGGCAAATGTCCAGCATCTAACACATAAGTTTTGATGTTGTTTTGATGATACCAATGGCTGATTTTAACGGGCACTAAGGTGTCATATTTACCCAGTATTACTTCTATTGGTATGGCTAGTTTTTTAAATTGATTATTTAAATCTGTATTGAGTAAGATTTCCAAGCCCTGATTAAGTGCTTGTGTTGTTGCTGGGTATTGTTCAATGGCTTTATTCAGCGCTTTAAGCTTTGACTTGTCTTTAGTTTGTAGGCTAATAAAGCGTTTTAAACCTTTAGATAAATTCAATTGTAAAGCACTTGAAAATTGCTCAAAATTATCCGCATCTATACCAAATTCCCAGCTGCTTGTTTGGATAAAACTAGGTGTTGACGCAATAAGAATAAGCCTTGATATGGTTATTTTACTGGCAATTTTAATCGCAAGCAATCCACCCAATGACCAGCCCAATAAAATAGGATTTTTTGGTAAAATTTTGATAATTTCATCACACCATTCATCAAGTCCGCCATCAACATTAGCACTCCTGCCATGTCCAGGTAAATCAATTTTTGTAATACGGTATTGATTTTTGTAATCATCAATCAAAGCGTTAAACAACTCTGAATTAAACCCCCAGCCATGAAGTACCACCAAGTCAACCCCAATACCTTGTGTGTTATTGTATAGCATGTTTAAGTTGGGTGAGCAGTTGTTTAATTTGGCTTTGTGTATGGTTGGCACTTAGTGTTATTCTTAAACGCGCTGTGTCTTTTGGTACAGTCGGTGGGCGAATGGCACTGACATAAAAGCCTGCACTTAGTAATTCTTTTGAAAGGTGAATTGCCTTTTCGCTACTACCCACAATAAATGTCTGAATGGCACTATTAGAATTTGTCATGGGTAGATTTAACGTTTTAAAAAGGTTCTGAAAATAACGAATATTGGCTAATAATTTAGCGTTTTGCTCACCCTCTTTAATCAGTTCTAAGCTTTTTAGCGTGGCAACACACAAAGCGGGTGCAATTGCTGTGGTATAAATATAAGGGCGTGATTTTTGGATTAAAAAATCAATCAAATCCTCGCCACTAGTTACAAATGCTCCCATCGTGCCTGCAGCCTTGCCTAGTGTTGCCATGTAAATCGAATTTTTTGGAATGGTTGGCTTGAACACACCAAATCCATGTGCATCATCCTGCATTAAAAGCGCACTAGATTTTTTCACAATTCTTTCAAGGCCTTTAATATCAGCCCGATCACCATCCATACTAAAGACGTTATCAGTCGCAATTAATCCACATCCAGTTTGTTTGCCTATTTTTTTCTTCAATGATTCAACATCATTATGCAAATAGCGCTGAAGTGGCAAGCCAATTAAATGATTAGCATCAATGAGTGAGGCATGGTTAAGCTTGTCTTGCAAGACCCAATCAAGCTCATCTTTAAGTGCAGAAAATACCCCAATATTTGCCATATAGCCTGTTGAAAACAATAGGGCTTTTTTCTGCCCCGTATAATCAGCTAATGCCTCTTCTAGCGCCTGATGTGCCGATGTATGCCCGCTAATCAAGTGTGATGCGCCAGCACCAACGCCAAATTTATCAACCCCTTGTTTGAACGCCTCTTTAACTTGTGGATGGCTGGCAAGCGATAGATAATCATTTGAACAAAAATTCATTAACGATTTTCCATTAATAATCATCTGAGTATTTTGTGTATTTTCAGATATTTTTCTTGAGCGATAAAGATGGCTTTGCTTAAGATTTGATAATTTTTGTGAAAAATCCATGAATCTATTTTATAGTTTGTAAGACAACTTGATAATACAATATAATCAACCTCTTGCTATTATCTAGACACGTCATGAAAAAAACATTCAGCTTTTCACACCCTAAAAAACAAAGACCCAGAGTGGTTGAAGCCATTAAATACGAGCTTAAAAAATATATTAAGCGTGAGCGTAATAAAAAACGACCTGAAGAGGTAGATTTTTGGGATTTTGATTGCCGCTATGGTGCTGATGAGACCTCTTGTAGCGTGATTCATGTTTCTGAAATTAACAAAGTAATTTCAGAGGCTGATGTAGAGGGTTTGAATTCTTTTTTCTTAGAAGTTCTGTCCAAGCCTGGTGTACGAACTAAAAAACTTGAAGAGGAAAAAGAGGAAGAAAACTTTCTAGATTAAGTTCTGAATTTATCAGACATCAAATTAAATACAGTTGTTAAAACAACAAGAGTTACATTTTTATTATTAACTCCAGTTTGCACATGCAACATGTAAAAAAGCTAGTGCCAATTAAACAAAAAGCTTTGGGTTATGGATTGTCTCAGTTAAGATCAAGAATATCTATGATTGGTTTTAAAAATGATAACTATTTCATAAAACAAAATGGTTATAAGTACCTCCTAGAAGTGTATTGTACTCAAGGAGATTATTAAGTAGCAATCGTGGCAACACGGTAGATTAATTTATTATCAAGTATCTAAAAAATACATCAAATAAGGAGCGGGGAATGAAATATTATTTCAGTAAAACAATGTCAATTTTTATTGCAATATCTATTGTCATATTTTATGGCCAGAGTCTACAGGCTAATGAAAAATACGATATTTGGGCATATGACAAGGTAGACATAATTACCATGTTGTTTAGTCAAGACGGAAAATTAGTTTTTTTAGCAAAAAAGCTTTTGATGGTAAGCGAAGCGTTGTGAGAATTAACCTTACAACAAAAAAGAAGCAAAACTCATAGATATCGAAGGTAAATTTTCAGAGTTAGATGTAAGTCCTAATGGGAGGTATATTGCTTACAACGTTGATAATGTTGGCAACGAGCTCAATAAATTACATATTTTCGATACAAAAACTCAAAAAGAGCAGGTTGTAACTCCTGAAGGGTATTTTGATGACGGTATTGTCTTTTCTCAAGATGAAAAGTCGATATATAGTTCAAGAAGCTTGGTTATTTGGGGTCCAGCAAGTATTTTTATCACAGATTTAAAAACAGGAAAATCAAAAGCATTCTTTAGAACAACAGACAAAGACATTATTACAACTCATGGTAAGAGTCAAAACAAAAAATGGATGGATATTGTAAAAATTGTTAGTAATGATGAACAATATTTAGGAATGCTTAATCTAGAAACAAGAAAATTTAAGTGGCTACTCAAAGAAAAAGATGTAATTGTAGACAGTGCCATTTGGCTTGGAAATACTTTGTATTTTATATCAAATTACAAAAGTGATATTTTTCAAGTCTGGAAAACAACGCCACATGGTAAATTAGAACATGTCGGGCTTGGCATAACAAAAAATATATCAGAATTATCTCTCACTTCAGATGGATTGATGTCGATACTATATAGAGAAGATTTAGGACCCTAAATGGCATTATATCAATTGTCTAAAAATGGATGGAGTAATATAAAAATTAAGTCTAAAAAACCCATAACTCACATTGTTTTATCAGAGCGAACAGATAAGGCGATTTTGGTTGCAAGAGAAGATGGCAAGCCAGCCGAGTGGAGTCTATATAAAAATAGAAAAATGAATATATTTTATAATACAGATAAAACAGGATTGCCAGATGGTGCATTCGCAAGATACAGCTCTTTTTTTGTAACAAGTTTTGATGGTACAAAAATACCAACCCATATTTTAAGACCAAAAAATGCCACAAAGGAACATCCACTTCTCATGCTTGTTTGGGCGCATGTTGGCCCACAAGATCATGATGATGCAAGATATTCTGGATTAAAATAACAAATTACCAATCAAGGTTTTGTGGTGGTTACTCCGAATACTCGCGGCTCTAGTGGTTTTGGTAAAAAATTTATGGATAATGGAGACTGGGGTGGTGCCCATATCAAAGATATTTTAGCTGTTGCTGATTACACAGCCATATTGGATTTTATACAAAAAAGACCCAAGCTATTACTTGGCGGGTCATTCAGAGGCTTTTCCGTTCTATTCACTGTGTGAAGCAATATCCAGAAGAATTTGATGCTGTAATTGATATATTTGGCTCTACAGAAAGGAGAGATTTTATAAACAGCATGCCCCATAGCAAAAAATTATTTCATAACAGAGCTTGGCTTTGACCCAGAAAAGAGCATAGGAAAAAACAAGAAAGTATCACCTTTGTATCATGTTGATAAAATTTCCATACCCATTCAAGCTCATCAGGGAGTACATGACCCAAGAGTACATGTAGAACAATCAAGAAAATTAGTCTAAAAATTAGAAAAGAATGGTGTTTGATATAGAATATTATGAATATGACGAAGGTCATG
Organism: Abyssogena phaseoliformis symbiont OG214; assembly: GCF_016592595.1. Taxonomy (NCBI): domain Bacteria; kingdom Pseudomonadati; phylum Pseudomonadota; class Gammaproteobacteria; species Abyssogena phaseoliformis symbiont. The sequence continues at coordinate 1,034,272 of NZ_AP012977.1, read as the reverse complement.
GTTTTGCAAAGAAGGCCAATGACTTGTTATTTAGAAAGAGATTATTTAGTTTTATAAAAAAACATTCATCCAATCGGATAAGGGAGCGTTACCCTTATATTTTATAAATTCATTTAAAAGTAATAACTTATAGTTATAAAAAACCTTCTATTTTGACCGTATTTTTTCAAAAATAAAATGACACAAGTATTAAATTTTTTTAATTAAGATATTTTATTTTCGTTGGCTTGTATGTTGTTTTCTCTCAGTTATTAAGCAACTTAAATTAAATTTTCTATGGGGGATGAGGCTGAGGCGTAAGCCTTTTTCATCATCCTGCCTGCAAGGAAAGATTCACGCCCTGCAATGATGGCGTGTTTCATAGCACTTGCCATTAGAATTGGGTTGGCGGCATTGGCAATGGCTGAGTTCATGAGTACACCATCGCAACCTAGTTCCATGGCCTTGGCGGCATCTGAGGCGCAACCAATGCCTGCATCAACCAGTACGGGTATGTTGGCGTGTTCTTTGATGAGTTTAATGTTTGCTGGGTTGGCAATGCCTTGGCCTGAGCCGATGAGTGAGGCAAGCGGCATGATGGCGCAACAGCCGATGCGTTCTAATTCTTTGGCAATGATTGGGTCATCACTGGTATAAACCATGACATCAAAACCATCATTAACCAAGGTTTGTGCAGCAGATAGGGTTTCAACAATATTAGGATAGAGTGTTTTTTCATCGCCTAATACTTCTAATTTAACCAAATTATGTCCGCCCAAAAGTTCACGTGCTAATTGGCATGTGCGTACGGCATCTTTGGCGCTATAGCAACCTGCAGTGTTGGGTAAAATGGTGTATTTATCTGGTGAGATAACATCTAATAAATTTGGCTCGTTCTTATCCTGTCCGATGTTGGTTCGACGAATGGCAATGGTAATAATATCAGCTTCAGCAGCTTCAGTTGCTAGTTTTGTTTGTGTTAAATCTTTGTATTTTCCTGAGCCAACCAGCAAGCGAGAGTGGTAAGTTTTTCCTGCAATTACCAGTGGTGTGTCAGTCATCATCATAAGGATTTTTTAAGTAATGGCGGAGAGTGAGGGATTTGAACCCTCGATAGGGAATAAACCCTATACACCCTTAGCAGGGGCGCGCCTTCAGCCACTCGGCCAACTCTCCGTGAAAAAATATTATACGCTAAGTTGTTAAAATTTAAATGCCGAGTTTTAGAAACCGTATTGGTATTTTAGGTTGATTTTTCGGTAGCGTTCTTTGGAGTCAAGTTTGAGTCGTATTTTGCCCCAGTCGCCTTCGAATTTGACTTTTTTTTCTAATGCTTTGAGCTTCATCTTGACATTGAGAATGGCTTGTTCTGACTTGCTCCATTGCTCGTCATAACTGATGGGTGTGCCTAGTTGGTATTCATGATAAAGCAGTTGGCTTTTGATGTCGTCTGCTTTATTTTTAATATCAAAGACGTTTTCGCCTAACTCGTAACTAATTTCAAGGTTAAGCACTTTAACATCTAATGCTTTGACTGTTTGGGTAATGTTTGTTGTTTGCGCCAAACTGTGATTGACTAGAGCGCTAAAGCTAAAGGTTAAGATGAGTAATAATTTTAGGAAAACCAATGGTAAATCCCTAATGTATTAACGCAAACAAAGACCGTATTCAGCAGTACTAGAGAATTGTCATTATTTTTAGCGCCTTGGACAATCCAACTAATGGCCGATGCCATAAAAAAAAGATAGCCAAATTTAGACCATTCAAAGTTAAGCGCTACCAATAAGCCACCTGTAATGCCAGTAACCGTGCCAAACCACCCCCAAGTGTTATTCATGAACTTTAAAATCGTGTGTAACGATGGCAGTTTTCCCTAGCATGATGGAGGCAGAGCAATATTTATCTGCAGATAAACTGACTGCTTTGGCTACTTTTTTTCCATTTAGGTTGTTTCCCTTAATAACAAGGTGAATATGAATATCAGTAAATACTTTTGGGTGTTCGTCTGCACGTTTGGCGGTAATTTCTGCATGGCAATCTTGCACTTCTTCACGCATTTTTTTTAAAGTTGAAATAACATCAATAGTCGTGCAACCACCCATGCCAAGTAGCAGCATTTCCATGGGGCGAATGCCTAAATTTTTGCCGCCCAATTCTTCAGGACCATCCATAACCACAGCATGACCACTGGCTGATTCACCGACCATCATCATATTATCAATCCATTTAACGGTTGTTTTCATGCAAAAATCTCCTGTAATGCTTGGCCTGGGTTGGGTTGGCGCATAAAGGCTTCGCCCACTAAGTAGCCATAGATGTTGTTTGTGTTCATAAGTGTTACATCTTCAGCATTTAAAATGCCACTTTCGGTAATTACCAAAGTATCCTCTTTTATTTCTTCTAATAAATCTATTGTCGTTTGTAAAGACACATCAAATGTACGTAGATTTCGATTGTTAATGCCTATCATTGGTAAGTTAAGTTTGAGTGTGCGTTTAAGTTCTTTTAAGTTGTGCACTTCAATTAATACATCCATATTTAGAGAGATTGCTAATGATGAAAGCTCATTCATTTGCGCATCAGTTAAACAAGCAGCGATGAGTAAAATACAGTCTGAACCCATTGTGCGCGCTTCATAAACTTGATAAGCATCAATAATAAATTCTTTGCGTAAAATGGGTAGTGACACGGCTGCTCTTGCGTCAATTAAGTACTGATTATCACCTTGGAAAAAATCTTTATCAGTTAGAATAGATAAGCAAGTAGCGTCTCCTAGCTCATAACTTTTGGCGATTTCAACCGGGTTAAAATCTTTGCGTAAAACGCCTTTTGAAGGGGAGGCTTTTTTAATCTCAGCAATCACAGCATTTTGTTTGGCATCTATTTTGGTTTTAAGCGCTTGGTAAAAGCCACGTGTTTTTGATGCGTTTTTTGATTGCTCGATAAGCTCTGTTAAAGGCATGGTTTTTATACATTGCGCAATTTCTTGTTGCTTTCTAGCAATAATTTTTTTTAAAATATCAGGAGTGTTTGTCATGATTAAGTATTTTAAATGAATTGTATAACTTATAATTAAAGCTTAAACTTTTAAGCAAGACTTAAGCCATGAAATTACTAGATTTTGAAGCAGGTATTGATCAACCATTTTTTTTAATAGCAGGTCCTTGCGTTATTGAATCTGAAGCCTTGGCGATGGAAACAGCGATTTATTTGGTAAAAGTCACCAGTGATTTGGGCATCAACTTTATTTATAAGTCATCCTATGATAAGGCAAATCGAACCAGTGCTAATAGTTTTAGAGGCTTGGGGTTGGAGCAAGGCCTAAGAATTTTGCAAAAGGTTAAAGATGAGGTTGGTGTGCCTGTTTTAACCGATGTTCATGAAGACACGCTACTTGATGAAGTGGCGAGTGTGGTTGATATGATGCAAACGCCTGCTTTTTTGGTGCGCCAAACTAATTTTATTCAAAATGTTTGCAAACAAGGCTTGCCTGTTAATATTAAAAAAGGCCAATTCCAAGCCCCTTGGGATATGAACAATGTAGTTGAAAAAGCCCATGCTACAGGTAATCAACAAATTATTGTGTGCGATCGTGGTACTTCGTTTGGCTATAACACTTTGGTTTCTGATATGCGCGGCTTGGCAAGTATGCGCAGCACAAATTGTCCCGTGGTGTTTGATGCTACGCATTCAGTACAACAGCCTGGTGGACAAGGCACAACCTCAGGTGGTCAGCGAGAAATGGTGCCAGTTCTGGCAAGAGCAGCCGTTGCTGTTGGTATTAGTGGTATTTTTATGGAAACCCATCCAAACCCTGAGAATGCCAAGAGCGATGGTCCTAATTCTATGCCGATTGATAAAATAGAAGAATTACTTAAAACCTTGCAAGAATTAGACAATATAACTAAGAAAAATGGTTTTTTAGAAAATAGTTTGTAAAAACATTTAGTTGTTTGTGTAACTAATGTCTATTGCTTTTTCTTAAGGCACGAAACAATCTTTTGTGTTGTTGTTGGTCCAATGATAGCGCTGTTTCTTTAATAAAGTTTTTTATTAATTTATCCTTTTGTTGTTTTAATTGCGCTTGTTCTTGTTCTAAATTTTCCTCCAAATCGGATATGGATCTGCGACATGGTCAATATGTTCAATTAATTGTGTTTTAATCTTTTTCTTATAATCTAGACACAAATTAGCAATCACTTTATAAAATCAAGTGGTAAAAAGACTTTTTTCAGATTGATAACTATTAGGATTGTCCCAAAGGTTTAAAAAGGCTTCTTGGACAATATTTTGAGCATCGTTTCGATTAAGCAACATACGATAAGACATGGCATAAAAACGCTGATGATGTCTTTGAACCAAAATATCAAATGCCTGATGACGGTGTTTTTGAATCAAAATCATCAAGCATTCGTCATTTTTCTTACTAATAACGTTCATTAGGTTGTTAGAGGGTTATTTTTAGTAAGCGTAATTAAAACATCCTTCTTGTTGGTTGATGTTGATTTCGTCTATGATTCTTCATTTCATTTTGTGTTAATACGCCATCACCATTCGTATCCATTTGAGAGAATTTTGCTTTTTAAGTGTGATAAATTCATCCAAGGTAATTTTTTTATCAGCGTTACTCAATTATGCCTTTCAAACTTATGATTTTTATTAGTATAGTGTGACGCGTGGTGTTGATTGTATGATTGATATCTATGGTTATCTCAATCACATGCTTTGCCATTATCGCTAAAAGCATAACTACTTGTTGTTAGGGCGCTGTTTTTTCATAGTTGTTTTCTTATATTTTAGTTAGGTCAATAAAATATCTTATTGACACTAATTGATACGAGATATTAACTTAAAGTCTTCGGTTGTAAAGCCTCAAATATTTACTTTTTACCAAGCATTCTATGCAAGGTACTGTCTTTATCGATAAAATGGTGTTTTAACGCACCGATGATATGCAATGTAATAGAAAATATCATTATTTTTCCACCCAATCCATGCAAGGTATTACCCAAACCTGCAAGAGATTTACTAAGCGGTATCGCTTTTCCTGGATTCCATTCATCCGGATTGATTGCTAGCAACTCCAAGCCAAAGACAGATAAGCCATGTCCACCTGAACCTGACATTAACATACCAGAGATTGGCATCATCACTGTGCCAATAATTAACATCCAGTGAATGATTTTTGCGCCTATTTGCTCAATTCTTTTATATTGACTGAGGCAGGTACAGGCTAGCCATTTTGAATGCGCTAAATTACCCATATTAAAATAACGCTAAAGAGTAGAATGCCAATTGACTTGTGCATTGAGTATAGAAAAAAACTTTGTTTTCCTCCATGTGTATACCCACTACAATTAATGCAATAAAAACAATGGCAATAATCTAATGTAGTGAAATAGTAATTAAAGAGAGTTTTTGCTTATTGTTTTTTGTCATTTTGTATGCCTTTAAATCAGTTAAAAAATAATATCTAACTTACATGGTACGAACCATATATTAAAAACCTTCGTTTTTTCGTAATTTTTTTATAAATGGCATTATTTGAAGATTGTACGATATTGTTTTAAACACCTAGATAGTAATCCATGCCTAAAAGTAAGCATCAAATTTTACAAAATACTTTCGGGTTTAATGAGTTTCGCCCATTGCAAGAAACAGTGGTGGATAAAATTTTGAATCATGAAGATGTGTTGCTAATTTTGCCAACAGGCGGCGGTAAATCGTTGTGCTATCAGTTGCTAGCATTGTTGATGGAAGGGGTTGTGGTTTCGCCTTTATTAGCATTGATGCAAGATCAGGTACATGGCTTGGCAGCAAAAGGAATTCATGCCGTTATGATGTCATCCATGCAGGATATGGAACAAATCATACAGGCGCAAAATGATTTGCAAAATGGCGTAGTGAAACTTGTTTTTTGTTGCACCTGAGCGTTTGCAAAATGATTAATTTTTGCATTTTTTGACCACGCTTAACATGGCATTTTGCCATTGATGAGGCGCATTGCGTGAGTGAATGGGGGCATGAGTTTCGAGCAGATTATCGTCAATTGGGTTTATTAAAGTCTCATTTTCCTGAAGTGGGCATTGCCGCCTTTACGGCAATGGACATCAACAATTGCTAGACTTTTTGCAAAACAATGCTCATGAACAAGGCATTATTTATACACTATCACGTAAAAATACCGAGTCATTAAGTGCGTTTTTAAACACCCAAGGTCTAAAGGCGCGTGCTTATCATGCTGGCTTGTCAACTCAAGAGCGTCGCCAAGCGTTTAGTGAATTTGTGAATGATGAGATTGATATTATGGCTGCCACCATTGCATTTGGCATGGGGATTAATAAAAGCAACATTTGTTTTGTGGTGCACATGTCCATTCCTAAAACCATGGAAGCTTATTATCAAGAAATGGGTAGAGCGGGTAGGGAGGGATTAAAAAGTGAGGTTTTGTTGCTTTACTCTACGCAAGATTTGGTTTTACTGGGGCGTTTTATTGCTGATATTGAGAACGAATCTTATCGAAATCTAGCCTATCAAAAACTCAGCTTAATTAAAAAATACGCGTTTTCTGAAGGTTGTCGGCATCAAGCACTCAGTCATTATTTTGATGACGAAATGTCCAAATGCCAAACCCAATGTGACAATTGTCTTAATCCTGATGTTGAACGTAGCGATATTAGCGAGCAAGCAAAGATGTTTTTATCAGCCATTTATCGCACTGATCAGCGTTTTGGGCAAGGGCATATTGTTGATGTTTTACTAGGCTCAAAAAATCAAAAAGTATTAAACAGTGGGCATCAAAATTTATCTGTATATGGCATTGGTAGCGCTACCAGTCGAATTTTGTGGAAAATTATTGGCGACCGTTTATTGGAGATAGACGCCCTAATGGCGGGTGAATTCAAGGTTTTGAAATTGACTAGTATTGCCAAGAAAATTTTAAAATCAGAGCAAACAGTTGATATTCGCCAAAGTAATTTACAAACACAAATCAAGAATATTTGGTAGATGAGAAAATTTTAGAAGCATTACAAGCACTAAGACGAGAAATTGCCAAAGAAGAAGCCACGCCAGCTTATATTGTCTTTGACAATAAGGCGCTAACAGAAATGGCGCATTTTTTACCTAATAATGAAGAAAAGCTGCTACAAATTAATGGTGTGGGACAGGTTAAGCTTGAAAAATATGGTGCTCGTTTTTTAGCATTATTAGCCACATTAAGAGCAAATGATTTTCAAGATCCTATTGTTGAAACTCAGCCAGTAGTTGTTAAAAAACTACACACTACTTACCAAGCTACTTTGGCATTAATCGACCAAAACTCATCCATAGAAAACATCTGTCACCAACGCGATTTAGCATTAACCTGTGCTAAGCCATATTAACAAACTGGCAAATAGTGGCAAAATTGAACATTTAAAAAGACAACAATTATTTGCCACAATTCACACTGATGAGGCAATTAATCATTGGATTTTACAAGGTCTTGAGCAAATAGATTCGATTGAAAAAATGCAACACCATTTAGCAATTTTTAAGCAGCTTAATCAAATGGATTAGAGAATTAAGAATAAATTATTATTTATATTAATTCTACCTTGCTTAATTCTTGCAAACAAGCCTAATTTATTTTTACTTAAAACGTATGATAAACATCTTGATGTGATTGATTGGGTTATGAGTGAAAATTAGACGGCATCAGAGGATTTTGGGACGGGAAAAAACTAATCAGCCGAGGCGGAAAAACACTTAATCCGCCAAAGTTTTGGACGATGAATTTTCCAGATTTTGAAATTGATGGCGAACTTTGGACAAAGCGTGGTGATTTTGAACGCATTTCTTCAATTGTGAGATGAAAAATTCCTAATAATCGTTGGAAGGCTGTGAGTTTTAATATTTTTGAAGTGCCTAATCAAAAAGGCGGCTTATTTAAAATGTTTAGAGGTTTTTTAAGTTCATCTTAGGCAATACCCTAGTAAAATTTTAAGAATTATCAAACAAACATCCATTAAATCCAAGCAACAATTAGATAATTTCCTAGGTAAAGTAGTTAATAATAAGGGCGAAGGTGTTGTGGTGCGTAACCCTAAAACACATTATCAAACTATGTGTTTATCGAGTGCTTTAAAGGTTAAAAAGTATCACGATGAGGAATGTATCGTCATTGAGATATTGAGTGGAAAAGGCAAATATAAAAACAAAATGGGCTCGGTTAAATGCAAAACTAAAAAAGGACTGGTTGTTAAAATCGGCTCAGGGTTTACAGACATTGAGCGATCACATCCACCTGCTATTGGCAGTGAGATTACCTTTAAATATTACGGGCTAACTAAAAATAAAAAGCATAAATACCCAGTATTTCTAAGAATCAGACCAAAATTGACTAACTAAACCAGTTTTGGTATAATTTGACCAGTTTTTATTAAAAAGGTGAATGTCATGTTGGTAAATGTATCAGAAGCAAAAACAAAATTATCCGATTTAATAAATCACGCTTATCAAGGCGAAACAATTACCATTGCTAAACACAATCTACTGATGGTAGATTTGGTTATACACAAACCTGAGAATAAGAAAAAAATCAAACAGGCATTTGTCCTTTACAAAGACTTGAAAATTGACGGATAGGTATTTCAAAAAACAATCAAAGGTGAGTGGTGATTGCTGTTTTTGATACCAATATCTTGATTGATTATTTAAATAGCGAAGCCAAAGCAAAAAATACAATTGAGCAATATGACCAGATTGCAATTAGTGTTATTACCTATATAGGAAGTAATGGTTGGCGTTAAAGATGTGCATAAAAAAACGTTAAAGATTTTTTAAAAAGTTTTCAAATATTGAATTTCGATGAAAAAAATGACAGAGGATATTGTCAAAGTTAGAAATACATTAAGGGTAAAGTTGCTAGATACGATTATTTTGGCAACAGCAAGACAAAATAAGGCTGTTTTAGTCATCCGAACTTCTAAATATTTCTCAAAAAATCAGCAAGATATCGTTATCCCCTATAAATTGGAGAACTGAAAAGATGATAAAAATTGCAGTTACTGGTGTGTCAGGGCGCATGGGTCAAGCCATTATTGAAGCAATCAATCAAAATGATAGTGTTGAGTTAGGTGTTGAGTTAGATAGGAGCGATGATTTAAATGTTGTATTAAACCAGTTTGATGTGCTCATTGATTTCACTTGTCCAATAGCTACACTTGGCTATTTAGCAATTTGTGCTAAGGCAGGCAAGAAAATGGTTATTGGTACGACAGGTTTTAATGATAATGAACTAAATCAATTAACCGCTCTTGTACAGAATACACCTATTGTGTTTGCACCTAATATGAGCGTAGGTGTTAATTTATCTTTAAAGCTTTTGGAAATGGCGGCAAAAGTAGTGGGAGAAGAGAGCGATATTGAAATTATTGAGACGCATCACCGCTTTAAGGTGGATGCCCCTAGTGGCACTGCATTAAAGATGGGCGAGGTGATTGCTGATACACTAGGTAGGGATTTAAAAACGTGTGCCATTTATGGGCGAGAAGGTATTGAGCAGGTGAGAGATAAAAACACAATTGGGTTCTCTACAATTCGTGGTGGTGATGTGGTGGGTGAACATACAGTGAGTTTTTTTATGCAAGGCGAGCGTGTAGAAATTACTCATAAGGCTTCATCAAGAATGACCTTTGCACTTGGGGCGCTCCGTGCAGCAATTTGGTTGGATAAAGTGCCTTCTGGCAAAGGCTGTGTTTATTCGATGAAAGATGTATTGGAGATTACTTAAAAAAAATGCGACCACATACGCATAAAGCACCACTCATTTTATTGGTAACTTATATAACTTTGTTTACTGTGTTGGCAATTAGCCCTTATGATAGAGCTACTTGGTGGGCGGAAAATATCCTAGTTTTGATTGTTGTTGGTATTTTAGTGCTTACCTTATGCTAGTTTCAAGTTTTTAAATTTTTCTTATATACTTATGAGTTTGTTTTTGTGTTACAATGCCATTGGCGGGTACTTTACTTTTGAAGTAGTACCATTTGATTGCCCCCAATCATCTATTATCAACATTGGGTTTTGATTTTGTTATCCCTGAAGGGCGTAATAATTTTGATCGCTTAGGACATTTTTTGGTTGGTGTTTTCTCCTATGCTGTGGTTGAGACTAGTGTGCGTAAAAAATGGGCGAGCAATAACTTTATGGTTGGCTATTGGGTGTATTTGTCTTAGGTTTTTTGGCAGCAAGTTATGAAATTATTGAAATGGTTTATGCGATTACCGAAGGTGGAGAATCGGGAGCAGCTTTTTTAGGCTCTCAAGGTGATATTTGGGATGCTCAAAAAGATATGTTGCTTGATATATTAGGCGCTTGTATATTTGGGTTATTGGCGCTGTTTAATCAGCGTAATTGGCGGGAGAGATATTAAAAAAATTATGCTATACGCTATTATTTCACAAGATGTTGACGATTCACTAGAAAAAAGAATGCTAGCACGTCCAGCACATATTAAGCGATTAGAGGTTTTAAAAAATCAAGGGCGTTTAATTTTGGCAGGGCCTCATCCTGCTATTGATACTAATGAGCCAGGTAGCACCGGCTTTACAGGTTCGTTAGTGGTGGCAGAATTTGATTCTTTAGAAGTTGCAAAAGTTTGGGCAAATGCAGACCCTTATATTAAGTCTGGTGCTTATGCTAGCGTTTTTGTTAAACCATTTAAAAAGGTATTGCCATGAGTTTATTACTACGCCCTTTATTTGAAAAAATCAGTTCAACTTATACCTATCTTTTGGCAGATATGCAAATTTTGGATGCTATTATCATTGATGCAGTAGATGAAACTAAGCAGCATGATATTGGCTTGATTGAAGAATTGAATTTGAATTTTAAATATATTCTTGAAACACACGTGTATGCCGACCATATTACTAGTTCTTGTCCATTAAAGCAGTATTTAGTCAGGCTAAAATTGTGTTGGGTGTAGCTAATGTGGTTACTTGTACAGATATTTTGCTTAATGATGGCGATACTTTATCATTTGGCGCTTATACTTTGGGTGCTATGACAACCCCTGGGCATACAGATGGTTGCATGTCTTATGTGGTGGATAATCAAATCTTTACAGGCGACGCCTTATTGATTAGAAGTTGTGGTAGGTGTGATTTTCAAGGTGGTTCGGCGGAAAAATTGTTTGATTCTACTCAAAAAATATTCACCTTACCTGATGAGACTTTGGTCTATCCTGCCCATGATTATGGCGGTAGAAGAGTGAGTTCAATTTGGGAAGAAAAGCAATTTAACGAAATGATTGGTGCGAATGTAGACAAACAAACGTTTATCCATCAAGGTCAATGCAATGGAACTAGATTTGCCTAAAAAAATCCATGTTACAGTACCTGCTAATCAAGTTTTTGGTGCAAAAATTATGATTAAAACGCCATGAGAAGTTATTCGCTAGATCCGCATCCAAGCATTAGCGTTGTTAAAGAGACATTTGCTGTGGTTAGAATTCCAAGAATTAAGCGTGAACGTGTACCGGCTAATAATGTAGAAGTGGTTGAAGATTTAGATATCGCTATGGAAAAATCAGACCCTAGTAATCATTTATACGCTGCCAAAGTACTGGGTCCATCCAGGTCATCTGAAGGCATGACGCTGTATTATATTTTAGAAATGTATAACGTTTAATGAAGTGGTTTAGTTTACTGTTGATTTTATTAGTGCCACTTGTTCATGGCGGGCAAAGCACTGAGTTTGAATTAACATCAGGCGATACAATTAGTGCTGATGTTTATTCAGCAGACACACAGGTGCTATTTTTATATTTGCCTTCTGAGCGTGGTTTTGGCAAGGGCTATGTACCTACAGTACAACAATTGGCGTTTTTTGGTGTTGATGTGTGGGTGCTTGATCTTCATAGTAGCTATATGGTGCCAAAGCATCGCAGTAGTATCAATCGGTTTAAGGTTGAAGATGTGTTGGAAATTGTATCAATTGCTAAACGTAAAGGATTTGAAAAAATATTTTTTTTAACCTCAGGTAGAGGCGCACAATTGGCACTTAAAACTGCACATCAGTGGCAATTAAAAAACCCAAAATCTAATTTAATTAAAGGCCATATCTTTCATTCGCCATACCTTATTCATGGCAAACCAGAATTGGGCGCTAAAGCTGAATATGTTGATATTTCAACGGTTAGTAACTTGCCTATTTATTTATTATTACCGCAGTTTGGTACTAAATATTTTAGAGCGGATGAAATTTTTGAGCAATTAAAAATAGGGGGTAGCTCCATATTTACACATCGATTAAAAGGGGCACATGGTGGGTTTCATATGCGCAACGAAAAAGACTTAAAACCCATGGATTTAAAAGTCAAAAAAGGCTTGAGTGATACTTATGTACTTGCTATGAATTTGATGAATACTGTTGATATCCCTAAAGTGATGGCGCTAAAAAAACAAACCAAGAATGCTCAAAGCCTTTCATTTGGTGAGCCTATATTAAAGCCTTATAAAGGTAAATCAAACATAAGCCTTAAGCTGAAATCAATTGATGGGCAAATATTAAATATTAAAGATTTTGATAATCAAGTGATATTAATTAATTTTTGGGCAAGTTGGTGCAAACCTTGTGTGACAGAAATCCCATCATTGGTTAGATTGCAAACCATACTGAAAGATAAGCCATTTAAAATTCTTACAGTTAATGTTGGCGAGTCAAAACAAGAGATAGATGCATTCATGAAAAAAGTAAAGTTTGACTTGCCAATCATGCTTGACCATTCTGGACAGGCGGTAAGAGATTGGGGTGTTTATGCTTATCCGTCTAATTTTTTGCTGGATAAAAATGGCAACATTAGATACACTTACCGTGGCGCGCTAGAGTGGGATGCTAGACCAATTGTTAAAACCATTCAGTCGTTATTTTAGCGCCTTATGAAATTGTTATTGTTGGCGCAGGTGCAGCAGGGCTTATGTGTGCAATTGAGGCGGGCAAACGGCATAAAAAAGTTTTAGTTATTGATAAAGCCAATAAAGCAGGTAAAAAAATTCTTATCTCAGGTGGTGGTCGTTGTAATTTTACTAATTTATGGATTGAACCAGAGGCTTATTTATCAAACAATCCACATTTTCATAAATCTGCATTAGCGCGTTATACGCAGTGGGATTTTATAAAATTAATGGATAAGCACAATTTGAGTTGGTATGAAAAAACACAAGGTCAGTTATTTTGCGAGCAAAAATCAGGTGCAATTTTACAAATGCTATTGGATGAGTGCGCTCAAGTAGGGGTTGATTTTGTTTTTAACGCTTCAGTAACAAGCCTAGAGTTTGATACTAAATACACCCTTCAAACCAGCCAAGGTGGTTATCAAACAAATACCTTAGTCGTTGCGACTGGTGGCGCCTCTATTCCTAAAATGGGTGCGACTGATTTTGGCTTGCAAGTTGCTAAGCAATTTAATATTAACACGATTGATTTTACGCCAGCACTTGTGCCGTTGACTTTCCATATTAACGATATTAATCGCTACTTAAAGGGCTTATCAGGCTTGTCACTAGAGGTAGTGGTTGAGTGCAATGGGCAATCCTTTCGAGATTTTATTTTAATAACGCACAAAGGCATTAGCGGGCCTGCTATTTTACAAATCTCTTTATTTTGGTGTCCTGGCAATAAATTAAGCATTAATTTATTGCCAGATATTAATGCAACTGATTGGCTGATTACACAACAACAAATGCGAGGTAAGACAACCTTAAAGACTGTTTTATCAACACACTTTCCTAAACGATTTGCACAGCGACTGGCAAATGTATTATTACCAAACTCATTGGAAAATAAACCACTGAGTCAAATTAATAAAAGTGAGCTTTCTCTTTTTGGACACGCACTCAACAATTGGCAACTTTACCCAAATGCCACTGAGGGCTTGCGTGTCGCTGAGGTGTGTTTAGGGGGGGTTGATACCAATGAATTGTCCTCCAAAATCATGCAAGTTAAAAAGCAACCCAGTCTATATTTTATTGGTGAAACTGTTGACGTGACAGGTCAATTAGGCGGTTATAATTTCCAATGGGCTTGGTCATCTGGCTGGGTGGCTGGGCAAGTGGTTTAGTTTAATGAGTGCGAGGTAAGAGTGGCAGCAGGCATTGTATTTTTGTTTGATTTGTTTATTCGAATTTTTTTAAACCCTAAATACGTTCCATCTATAGTTATGGGTCGTTGGATGGTTAATAACCAAACACCAGAATATGTTGGTGCACTACAAAAAAGATGGGTTTTGGGTTTTGGGTTTTGTTTTGGTAGCCATTATGTTTTATCTGGCGGTGCTTAATAATGTTTGCAGAACGATTAATATTCGTGTTCGTGTTTGTGCTTCGTGTTTGGGGTTATTACTCTTTGGAGCAGTGTTTGGTATTTGTGGGGGTTGTAAAATTTATAATCTATGTCACAAGCAAGAGGTTCAATATTGTCCAGGAGAATCATGCGATTTAAACAAAAGGCGAGTCCCATCCAAAATCTAGATTTAGTACATAAAGTTATATTTACTTTATCAATACTAGTACTTTTTTATTTAGCATTTGGCAATGTTATTAAATTTTTAATCAATCATAAGGAAAAACCTAAAAACACCATCAAGTTCGTTGATTTTAATATTAAGTGCTAGTTTGTTGTCATTTTCTGCTTTTGGTGCTGATAACAACAACGTTGTTAAAAAAGAAAATGCAACAACAAGATTAGCCAAGGAATGTCAAGCATCAAGCTGGGCAATTGCCATTGGTCATGAACAAAAATGGAAGTTGCACAATGGTTGCTCTACTGAGCAAGAATCTCAGCAAGAAAAGAAAAACAGTTCTAGTTCTAAATAATGGTGTATTAGTATTTAGCAATAGCAATTATCGCGAAAGTCGTTGCAACCAGTGCGCTCAAAGCTTCAACTGAGTTTACAAAACTACTATCAAGTTTAATTGTTATTGTAGGATATGCCATTTTATTTTATGATCTTAACTTTAAGAACAATATCGGTGGGTATTACCTATGCGATTTGGTCAGGCGCCGGTATTGTTTTAGCCACTATTGCAGGTGTATTTTTATATAAACAAATACCAAATATTCCTACTATTATTGGGTATGTGCCTAATTATATTAGGCGTTATTATTATTCATATTTTTTTCAAAATCAACTAATTAAGGTTTTTCTTCAATATTTAATTGTTGAGCCATATTTCCAACTATTTTTAATAAATAATGTTTAACAAATTATATTCTCTAGTTTTGATATTGTTGATAAGTTCTTGTTCTAGTACAGGTATTGGCGAAAGATTTGCAGATTCTGTAACAAGTTTTTTGCTAAAAATTTATGTAGGTAAAGATTACAATACAGTTGCTACTAATACTAGATTTACTAATGACTTAATTCCTAAGAGGGTTAAAATTATTGGTAGCCAGCTCAGTGAAAAAACTTTACCCGGTGGTAACACATCCATATTCATTTACTTCCTCAAGGTTCATCAAGTTTAGGAGGTAGTTCATTTGGCTCAATTCCAGGGCTAGGTAGTATATTTTCCACTGGTGTAAAGAAAAAGCAAAGATTTGATATTTATGCCTTTTGGTTAACAAAAGCGACACAATCATTGATTATGGACATGGAAGGTATAACACAACAAAGACTTATGGCGGACCTGTTATTTTTGGAAGCTATAATTGTAGTACTGCTGAAATAACTGGGATATCATCTGAGGTTGAAGGCATAATCATTTTTTCTAAAAATTTACCGATTTCCTCTTGAAAGTAATATAAATTGTTTTTGCATAAAACAAAGGTGCCTAAATAATTTTGCAAGCCTCATCAAAACTTAAACGTGGCGATCTTGGAAAAATTTTACTATGGTCGCCATGGCCAATGCCACATAAGAAAATAGATTTGGTTTTGCCATCTGGGAAAAATTCATTATCTAAGGTTTTGTTGTTAAATCCACCCATTGGTCCACAATCTAGCCCGACAGCACGGGTCGCCATGATGAAATAAGCACCTTGTAAAGTGGCGTTCATTTCTCCTGCTGATTTTATTTTTTCAGGTTTGCCTTGGTACCAACTTTTGGCATCAGTATGGGGAAATAAAAGCGGCAATTTTTCGTAAAATTCCGTGTCATAGCTAATAATAGCAACAACTGGTGCGTTCATACTTTTGTCAATATTACCTTCATCAAGATGTGGTTTTAAACGTTGTTTAGCAGCATCTGATTTAATAAAAGTAATACGTGCAGGGCAATTGTTAGCTGCAGTAGGGGCAAATTTCATCAGTTCATAAATTTGATGAATTTGCGTCTCAGATATGTCTTGCTTCAACCAGCCATTGTGACTTCTTGCATGACAAAATAAAGTATCTAGTGTGTCCTTACCAAGCATTAAAATACCCTCAACTATTCATAAATAATAATATGCTAGATTATATATTTTTTGATGCTAAATTATCAAATAAATTTAAAGACCATTTAACAAAGGTAGACATAGAATTTAAATGCGAACAAGACAGTGCGTTTGGCTCTGTGCAAGGTGAAATTGTTTCAATTGCTGATGAAACCAGTGAGGGCTTATTGAATGAATTGCAAAAGTTATACGATGAATTACAGGGCGAGCTAGAAAAATTATTAGAACAAAGTAATGAAGGCTTAACTATGAGTGCAGCAGGCATGGAAGTGAAGCTAAAAGATGGTAAATTATGCACACTTAGGGTTACACCAGATATTGTAGCGCGTATATTAACTGTATTAGAGTTTAACGAACTACAAGCGTTTGTTGACAATATTGTAAAAAGCGTAGAAGAGCCAGACAGCAGGCATTTTTGTCATAACAAATAGGAGAATAAAATGAGTGAATATTTTGTAATTATGTCATTTGAGTTAACCAATCAAGATTTAATGAATGATTGGAAGACTTTATCAAAAGAAATTGATGAGGATATTGCTAAAGCTGATGGGTTTATTTCACGTGATTCTGGGATTGATAAAGATGGACGCGTGTATTGTTTGGTTAAATGGCAAAGTAAAGTGCATCACGTAAACTTTACCAAACTACTTGAAGCCAGAGAGCAGTGGCCACAAATGATGGCGTATTTTTGCAATATTGCCAACATGGAAACAAGCACAACTCAAATATTGGAGATTTTTTAAGAATGAAAAAAATTACCATTATTGGGTCGGGCTTTGCAGGATTAACAGCTGTTAGAACCCTTATAAAAAGCGACAAGCACGCACAAATCACTTTAATATCACCGAAGGCAGAGCTGGTTTATATGCCAAGTTTAATTTGGGTGCCATCAGGTATAGCCAGTAAAAAAGACATTGTTATTCCACTTGAGCGTTTTTTTAAGCGTATGAATGTTCGCCATATCGCTAGTGAAGTTACAGGCTTGGAAAATCATGCTAGAACTGTAATCACTTCAGCAGGTGAGTATGAAAATGATGTGCTTATTATTGCCTCAGGTGGGCGGTTTCTTAAGAAACCGCCTGGCATTGAGCACGCTATTACCCCGTGTGAGGGATTGAGTGCTGTTGAGCAGATACGTGATAGAATTCAGGCTATGGATAGTGGTAATATTGCCATTGGTTTTGCGAGTAATCCCAAGGAGCCAAGTGCCATGCGTGGTGGTCCAATGTTTGAGTTTTTGTTTGGCTTGGATACACAATTACGACAAGAAGGTCGGCGTGATAAATTTAATCTGACTTTTTTTACCCCTGCAAAAAAACCAGGTGCTCGCTTAGGTGAAAAGGCGGTTAAGGGTTTATTAAGTGAAATGAAAAAGCGCAATATTAACACGCATCTTGGGCATAAGATGAAAGCTTTTGAAGCTGATAAAGTCATTACTGAGGGTGGTGAGTTTGCCACAGATTTGATTTTGTTCATGCCAGGCATGACAGGAAATCAGTGGTTTGATAACACTGAACTTGAGCGTAGTGAAGGCGGCTTACTTAAAGCGGATAAATTTTGTCAAGTTCAGGGTGCTGAGAGGGTGTTTGTGGCAGGTGACTCAGGTTCTTTCTCAGGGCCAGAGTGGATGCCAAAGCAAGCACATATGGCAGATTTACAAGCTGCTGCCGCTGCTAAAAATGTGCTAGATGTTCTGGATAATAAGCCTGCCAGTCATACTTTTAAGATTGAATTGATGTGTATTGTTGATTCAAATAATAAAGGTATGTACATATCACGCACACTCAAAGGCGGATTAATGTTACCAAATTGTCGTTTGATGCATTATGCCAAGCAAGTTTTTGGTTGGTGGTATTTGCGTCAATATCGTTAAATTATTTAAAAAAACTTTGTGAGGTTTTTTGTAAAATTACTAGACATTTTTCCATAATAAAGAATGATAGAGTTAAAACAAGTCACTCGATAGGTTTTTAGAAATGTTTTTGATTTGGTAATTATGTGAAAATGAATATATCCAGATATAAAATTTAAATGTTTAACTCTTGATTCGGAAGGTATTGAAATTATAGAGCTTGATGAACTCTATCGTCGTAGGTCGACAATGGGTCATAATCCAAACAAACCACATCGAGTTCATTTTTACTTGATGTTATATATTGAACAAGGAGAAGGTGCACAATTTATTGATTTTAAGCATTACCCTTTTACAAAAGGTAGTTTTATTTTTATCAATAAAAATCAAATTCAGGCATTTTCATTAAATAATAAAATACAAGGAAAAGTGATTCTTTTCACTCAAACATGTATTGAGCAGATTCAAATAAACATGAATGTGTCGATATTTTCACTTAACCATTTGAATATTTCTTATTACCCCCATTTTTACACCTAGTCTGTTTTTTAAACAAACAGTTGTATATCACTATTTTTTGAAATAGAAAAAGAAATGATGCATGAGACTAAAAATAGTCTGATAATCATGTTTTTATTTTCTTCATTATTCATAATGTTATGAACGTGAAAAAACCCATTCTTATACAAACAAGTTGAGTAGATCTTAAGTAAAACAATTTAATTGTTTTACTTTATTGTTAGAGAAAAAATTTAAAAAGGAAAGAGGAACTTCTTACTATTCAACAGAATCACATGTCACCTATAAAACCTTAAATAATTTATGCAAACTAGCCATTAATCAAATCGTAAAACAATTAATTGATGCGCATACAATAATAGAAGTTAAACGGCGTTTAATCTTGGAAAACAAACAAGTATAAGAAATGGCTTACGATTTTGGCGATGGATTAAAAATGAAACATATAACAATTTTGTTGGATACATTTTTTTTACTTGTAGCTTGCAATCAAAACAATAAAAAAGGAGAACAAATAAATTTATCAAATAAAGAAAAAGTCGTTGCTTTACTAAATAGTATTGAAACGGGTAATCAAACAGCTGTAAGTTATATCAATGCTAAAGAATATACTCAGCATAATTTATCTATTAGTGATGGCTTGGAAGGTTTTGGGGCAATGCTAAAGTTAATGTTGTACGCAGCTTTGAAGAAGGTGATTATGTGTTTACACACACGAATTATAATTTCTTTGGTCTTCTAAGGTAGGTTTTGATTTGTTTCGATTCAAGGATGGTTTAATTGTTGAGCATTGGGATAATCTTGATGTAAAAACGGATAAACCCAACTCAAGTGGACACACTCAGCTTGATGGAACAACAAATATTTCTGATATTAATAAAACCGAAGAAAATAAAACGTTAGTAAAAAGTTTCATTGAAACTATATTGATGAAAGGTGAAATGGATAAAATTGCCAGCTTTTTTGATGGTGATAACTATATTCAACACAACACAGCAGTTGCAGATGGGTTATCTGGTTTGAGTCAAGCTCTAGAGGCGATGGCAAAACAAGGAATAAAAATGAGCTACACAAAAAACTATAAAATACTGGGCGAAGGAAACTTTGTACTAAGCATTAGTGAAGGTCAATTTGGTGGTGTAGATACATCGTTTTACGATTTATTTAGAGTTGAAAATGGTAAAATTATTGAACATTGGAATATTATTGAGTCAATAATTTCGAAAGACCAGTGGAAAAATACTAACGGGAAATTTGGTAATTTGTGACAAGTTTCTTTTTCTTGATGGAGAATGTCTTTATCAAGAATTTTCCACTACCAAAGAATTCATCAGAGTGAATTAAGTAACTTGGTAGTAAATGTTTTGCTTGTGCAAAAAAAAGAACCAACGTTCAGCGATGAGACTGATGTATTGGCTGATTGCGCAGATGAAGAGCAATTCATAGTCATCATATTAATCATTGCATTGCTTAGTAGGGATAATGGTACAACAAAAACCATCAGTATAAAAATCCATTTGACACTTTTTAGGAAAATAGCACTTTTGCCGTGAAAATACTCCTGTGTATTATACGAGCCATCCATGGGCACCCATTGATACTTGTTTAATTTTATCATGACGTATGCCAATGGCGCTTTGTGGGGTTGATTTCGGTTTGAGTTTTGCGCTTCTAATTAATGAGATAAGACGCATAATAGCAGTAAGCAGGGTAAATATAATTGCCCAGCCTATGAATAATTTAACCGAATTTTCAGCTTGATAATGGGTGAATACAGTAGCAATAGAAAATCCAGACGCCATACCGAATAAAGTATAGTTAATCACAGTAAGTGGTGATGCCCACTCTTGAATAAATTTAATGCAAGCATAAATCATACCTGTACAGACAAATAAAATCAGCGATAGTAAGACACCTACGCTACCAACAACAAGGCTTAGTGTGATTGAAATTTTGTCGTTAATGTCAAATAGCACAGTGTCAATATTTAGATAGTGAATGAGTCCATAAACAAAGATAATCCCTAATTACACTTGGTAGTGCAATAACTTCTCTAGAAAGCCAAGAAGTTCGCCACATGGTAGCACTACACCAAGTTCGCTCAGGATGACCTAGATGGAAAATTGACGCTATCAGTCCTAATAATAATAAACCCAGTGCAATCAATGCACCTAGATCATAAAATTGGATTGGATCATTAATGGGGACAATTTCAACGACTGAATAGGTTTGTGCTATCATGAGCGCCATGAATAGCCCTTGTCCAGCGCCAATAAGCGTTGTTAGAAAAATAACTGAAAATGCTGGGTGCATAAAATCTCCTTACTAACTGGTGACATCATCAAGTGATGGTGCGTTTTTATCCATGTTAAAGTGTTCTTTTTAAGCAGATTATCAGACCTTTTAAGCTCATCTTGGTGAATGGTGAATGGTGAATGGTGAATGGTGAGTTTTGATTTGCGTCGTGGCAAGTAATGATTGGCTAGCTTGGCGCCCCATTCTGGCATCAGTTGATAGCTGCCTTCTTCGCGGATGATTTGTGACACTTCAGAGGTGTCATCATGCACATCACTAAAAAGCTTTGCGCCTGTTGGGTTTTCATCGTAGGCATTAAAATCTACCATCGGTCCTGCTTGTCCTGAGTTATTCCATTCTTTGCAACTGAACTGATCACACAATCGGAGCAACCAACGCAAACGTTCAAATCAATTTGCAGTGCAAGTTGTGCCATTATTTACCCCCTTTTAATAATTTAGAAAACAAATCCTTGCCGCTCACATAAGCCATAAATTTAGTTTGACGTTTACGCACACCAGGTAGTGGTGTTTGCGCATTAAATTGTGGCAAAGTTATTTTTGCTTCATTCTTTGTGCATTTATAAACTTTAACACGCACATCAAACCAGCCAGTTTGGCCTGTTACTGGGCTAGAGTTGGAAATGCGTCTGCCATTTTGCTCTTTGTTGCTAAAGGGTAAATCTTCAGCAATTAGGTGGTTCATTAAAAAGCCTTGATTGGATTCATTGGCTTTGTTTGATAAATTCCAAGCGCCTTTTGATTTGCCAATTGCATTTCAAGTCCATACAGTTCCTGGTTCTACAGCTTCACTAAAGCGACACATACAGCGAACTTTTCCGTGTGGAGATTCTATCCACACCCAATCACCATCATCAAAACCACCTGCTTTACCAACACTTTTGTGCATAATTAAATGATTGTATGCGTGAATTTGTCTAAGCCAAGCATTTTGCGAATCCCACGAGTGATACATTGCCATAGGGCGTTGAGTAATTGCATTTAAAGGAAATTCATTAATGCCTGTATGTTGAGATTCAATTGGGTCGTGATATAAAGGCAAGGGGTCAAAAAATTCTTGTATGCGAGCGCGGAGCTCTTCTGGCGGTTGTTTGCCTTTGCGCTTACCTTGTGCGGCTAATTTTAATTTTTGCAATACTTCTGAGTACAAATGGATTTGCACAGGTTCGGCGTAGCGAGTCAGCCCGTTGTGCTTTGCTCATTGAAGATAACCCAAATTCTAGTTACGCATATATTGGTATGATTTTGGCAATTTATAATGGAAGAAACAATCATTATCAACGTATTTTTTTCATTGGTTTTTGTTAGGCTCGCCTTTCATCTGCTTTTCGCTATTTTTACCACACCAACCTGCCAGACAAGCAATGCCTGAGTCTTTGGCAGTTTTGTAATTGATGATAAAGTCGGGGTAATATTTGTATTTTAGATTGCCATTTTCATCAACAAAAGCAGGGGATTTAAGCTTTGATGCTAATTCTATCAGCACTTCTTGGAAGGGTTTGCAATCGCCTGTCACTGGCAATACTGGCATACGTAGAGAATCTACCGGGCCGTAAAATTCTGAAATGGGTCGATTCAGCATGCTCATCACATCGTGGCGTTCTACGTTCTAAGTAGGTGGTGTCAGGTAGGATTAAATCATCACTGTCTCCATTTATATTGACTAACTCGGCAGCGATTTGGTATATTTAATTAAAAATTCACGATCAAACAAACCTTGCTTGATTAATTCATGATTAATTGCCATAACATTAGTGCCTGGTTTGATAGGTATTCACTCATCAGAAATGGCAGAATAGCCAGTGCGCACTGGGTTGATTGAAATAAATTTACCGCCATTGCGTTTAAATTTACTCATCTCAATCTTCATTGGATTGGAGTGGTGATCCTCAGCTGTACTAATCATAATAAAGAGTTTTGCCCTTTCCAAATCTGGACCACCGAACTCCCAAACGAACCACTAATGGTATAAATCATGCCAGCTGCCATATTGACCAAGCAAGATCCACCGTGGGTGGCATAATTTGGCGTGTCATATTGTTTGGCAAATAGCCCTGTTAAGGCCTGCATTTGGTCACAACCTGTAAATAAAGTAAACTTTTTAGGGTCTGTTGTGCGAATGTGGGACAGGCGTTTTTCCATAATCTCACAAGCCTCATCCCATTCAATTGCTTCAAATTGTGACTCGCCACGTTGCGCACCTTCTTTTCTTTTAAGTGGCTTGGTTAAGCGCGCAGGCGAGTATTGTTTCATAATGCCAGCTGAACCTTTGGTACAAATCACACCTTTGTTTAAAGGGTGGTTTGGGTTACCTTCAATATAGCGAATTTCACCATTTTCAATCGTAACATTAATGCCGCAACGACAAGCGCACATATAATAAGTAGTGCTTTGAATCTCTTTATTTGTCGGCTTATTTTGTTTTGATATGTTTTGTGCTTATCAAAAAAAATTATTTGAAGATGTGTATTTTAAAGTATTTAATTCAACTGATTTATATTAATATTTATTAATATAGATTACTAAGAAAAGCGGTTTGTGCATTTGTTAAATGAGGATAAAATAAAATTTACTTTTTACTTTTTACTTTTTACTTTTTACTTTTTACTTTTTACTTTTTATGACTGATTGTTTATTTTGTAAAATGGTTAATGGTGACATTCCAGTCAATAAAATCTATGAAGATGAAGATGTTCTTGCTTTTCATGATATGAATCCACAAGCACCCCATCATTTTTTAGTCATTCCAAAAACACACATTAAAACTTTAAATAATGCTGATGATGCGCAGTTGTTAGGCAAACTAACATTAACAGCAAGTTGTATTGCTAAAAAGTTAGGTTTTGCTGATGAGGGTTATCGTGTGGTGATGAATTGTAATGAACAAGGCGGGCAAACGGTTTATCATATTCATCTTCATTGTCTAGGTGGGCGAGCACTGACTTGGCCGCCAGGGTAATAAGCGTCTTTTTGAAAAGGTGTTTATAAGCCTTATTTTTTACAAGGAAAACAAACCTCTAATCAGATAAAATTTAGCCCTTAAATTTATTGAAATATTTTATCCATTATGAGTAATGAATTTTTAGCCAGACATCTTGGCCCAAGTAAAAGTGATATTGAGACTATGCTAAGCAGTATTGGTTGCTTATCTGTTGATGAGGTGATATCAAAAACAGTGCCTAAAAATATTTTATTTGGCAATCGAATGGCACTTGATGAAGGCATGACTGAGCGGGATACTTTGGCATTAGCCTCAAGCCTTGCTGCTAAAAATATCTTAGCAACTAACTTTATCGGTCAAGGTTATTATGGCACGCTAATGCCGAGCGTCATTCAACGTAATATTTTAGAAAACCCAGGTTGGTACACAGCTTATACACCTTATCAGGCTGAGATTTCTCAAGGTCGTTTGGAAATGCTGCTTAATTTTCAGCAAATGATTATCGATTTAACGGGCATGGATATCTCCAATGCGTCATTATTAGATGAGCCAACTGCTTGTGCTGAAGCGATGATGATGGCCAAGCGCGCTAATAGGAAAAACAAATCTAATTGTTTTTTGATTAATATTAACACCCATCCACAAACCATTACCATTTTGCAAACTCGTGCCAAGCCGTTAGGCATTGAGTTGATTATTAAAGACATTCAACACGATGATTTTAGTAGTTGTTTTGCTTGTTTGATGCAATATCCAGGCACAAATGGCGATGTTCGAGATTTAACTGCTGACATTACTAGAGCAAAAAATAATAATGTATTAACCATTGTTGCTTGTGACCTTTTAGCATTGACACTCCTTAAAACCCCTGCAGAAATGGGGGCTGATATTGCAGTGGGCAGCTCGCAACGCTTTGGCGTGCCTATGGGCTTTGGTGGGCCACATGCGGCATTTTTAAGTGCGCGTGATACGTTTAAACGCATGATACCAGGTCGGCTTATTGGTATGTCTCAAGATGTTTTAGGCAATCCAGCAATGCGCATGTCATTACAAACTCGTGAGCAACACATTCGTCGAGATAAAGCCACTAGTAATATTTGCACTGCTCAAGTTTTATTAGCAGTGCTTGCTGCCGCTTATGGTATTTATCATGGCGCTAAAGGCTTGAAAAAAATTGCGTTAAGTGTGCATGCTAAGGCCAATAATCTTGCCAAAAGCCTGCTTGATGCGGGCTTTGAATTAGCCGCAGAGCAATTTTTTGACACAATCACTATTAATACGACTAATGCTGTTAGTTTGTTTAATACAGCACAATCAAACAACATTAATTTACGTTTAATTAATGACAACCAATTAAGCATTGCACTTGATGAAACTACAACAGTTGATGAATTATCACGCCTTGTGTCAATCCTATCAACAGATAAAACTGTTTATTATCAGTCAGAAAATTTTCTTTTGAATATTACTAAAAATAATTTACGTACTTCAGATTATTTGACTCACCCTGTGTTTAGCAACTACCACTGTGAGACTGAAATGATGCGCTATTTGAAGCGTTTGGAAAATAAAGACATTGCGCTTAATCATTCAATGATTGCACTAGGCTCTTGCACTATGAAGCTTAATGCTGCGACGCAGATGTATCCAATTACACTGACTGGTTTTTCTGATTTGCATCCATATGCACCAGAAAATCAAACCAAAGGTTATCAGCAATTGTTTAAAGATTTAGAGCAGGCATTAGTAGAAGTTACAGGCTACGATGCAGTTTCTCTACAACCCAATGCAGGCTCCCAAGGTGAGTTTGCAGGTCTTCTAGCAATTAAGTCGTATCATCAATCCAAAGGCGAAGAAGGACGTAATATTTGCCTAATCCCTCAATCAGCACATGGTACTAATCCTGCCAGTGCAGTTATGGCAGGCATGAAAGTGGTGATTGTCAAATGTGACGAATCTGGCAATATTGACATCCAAGATTTAACAACAAAGGCTGAGAAATACGCAGATGAGTTATCAGCCATTATGGTGACTTATCCTTCTACCCACGGTGTATTCGAGGTTGAAATTAAACAAATATGTGAGATTATTCACACCCATGGTGCTCAAGTATATTTAGATGGTGCTAATCTAAATGCCATGGTTGGTATTACTCGTATGGGTGAATTTGGTGCAGATGTGTCACATATTAATTTACACAAAACATTTGCCATTCCACATGGTGGTGGTGGTCCAGGTATGGGGCCGATTGGCGTTAAAGTACACTTGAAAGAGTTTTTACCTGGCAATCCACTGATTAAAGATTCTAACGCCGTATCCGCTGCCATGTATGGCAGCGCTTCAATTTTGCCAATTTCTTGGTCATATATTAAGCTATTAGGTAAATACGGCATGCAAAGGTCTACCGAAGTTGCCATTGTGAGTGCTAACTATATTGCCAACGAACTGAAAGATTATTTTCCAATCTTGTATCAAGGTGAGCACAATATGGTCGCGCATGAGTGCATTATTGATATTCGCCCTTTAAAAGAACAAAGTGGCATCTCTGAAGAAGACATTGCCAAGCGTTTGATGGACTATGGTTTTCACTCGCCAACCATGTCATTTCCAGTGGCAGGCACACTCATGATTGAGCCTACAGAAAGTGAATCGCTATGTGAAATTAATCGTTTTATTAAGGCAATGATTAGTATTTATGTCGAGATTCAAAAAGTAATTAAAGGCGAGTGGGATAAGGACAACAACCCCCTTAAAAACGCCCCACATACAGCAATTGAAATGGCTGGACAATGGCAATATCCTTACTCACGAGAGGAGGCGTTATATCCAGTAGACTCACTGAAACAAAATAAATATTTTCCACCCGTTAAGCGAATCGATAATATGTATGGCGATCGAAATTTATTCTGCTCGTGCCCAGACATTAATGATTTTGAGTGAACAGTTTTTACATTTTTCTTGTGTGTTTTATTTGGTTATTCTAATAGGTTAAAGTTGCGTCTAGTTATTTTGATTAAGCAATATTATCTTAAATTATCCTATAAATTTATCAAATAGCCTGTCAACCTTGATGAAGAAGCCAAAGTTAATCAAGTAGTTAGTTTTGCAAGGTTGCCTTTTGCTAAAATTGATGTTGGTTAGATGATTTTTTAGATTAGCCACAGAAATTTTATATTATGATTTTTTATCTTAGTAAGAGGTAAGTAAGTGTAGAGTATTTTGAAAAAAAATAACTAAAAATTTTCGTCTATGAACTATCACTTAATTCATCAAGATTCAATTAGTACTGTGCTAGATAAAGCGTGTCAATATCAAGCTTTACGTGAACCAGATTTGGCAATTAGTATTTGTATTGATGTGTTTGCGGTTGATTCGGACAATCAAGATGCTTTAGTGGTCTATATTTTGGCTTTAA
Organism: Abyssogena phaseoliformis symbiont OG214; assembly: GCF_016592595.1. Classification (NCBI taxonomy): domain Bacteria; kingdom Pseudomonadati; phylum Pseudomonadota; class Gammaproteobacteria; species Abyssogena phaseoliformis symbiont. The sequence goes on along the minus strand of NZ_AP012977.1, from coordinate 1,006,830 downwards.
CAGACCAGTGCTCACATGGCGGCACTTAAAGTAAAAGATAAGAAAATTATCCAAACCATTGCTAAATTAGACTCAGAATTTCATCAATATTATTACACAGGGATTTTTCTTGAGCGAAAAGCTAGGGCATGGCTTAAAAACCCAATGTCACAATCTTTTGCTTATGAGGGGTTAATAGAGGCAATTGGTCAGTATGAAATGGCTGAAAAAATGGCACCATCGCATTGTTCAGACCCTGTTTTGCGCTATAACAGTTGTCTAGAACCATTGAGAAGGAGCGCTTGCAGTTTAGAGTGGAGTTTACTAGTGTTACTTTTAAAAAACTGATGGTTTTCTTACGTTATTTTTCACATGCTGAGCTTGCTAAATTTTCACTTTGGTCAAAGTGCTTTTAATGGTTTTTATGATTGGTTTAACCAGTTGTTTGCTTACTGTTTAATGGTGCTGATATTGATTGTGTTGCTTGGTTTTCACGTTGTTGTGGTATTGTCTCGTCAACTTATTAATAATATTGGCAAAGGGCAAGCTTATCAAAAAATCTTATCCTTAGGACGTTCCTAGATTTTTTGCTTGGGCCGGTGCCGGTACATTATTTGTGTTTATCGAATTATCCAATCAGGTGGCTGCATATCCATGCATACAGGTAGCGCTCTAGAAGCGAATAATACCTTGGTACAAAAAACATGCTTCTGATGAGGCGTTTAATTCTGCAGCTTGTATTGGCTGTGGTGCTTGTGTGGCGGGTTTGCTCAAATGCGAGTGCAACATTATTTGTGGCAGCAAAAATAACCCATTTGGCATTATTACCCCAAGGCAAAATTGAATCCAAAGACAGGGTAAAAAAACTCATTTTAAAAATGCAATCTGAAGGCTTTGGTAGTTGTTCAAATCACAGGCATTGTATGCGTGCTTGTCCTAAAGATGTATCATTAAAAAATATTACAAGGATGAATAAGATTCTTGGATAATAATATTAACTTTTAACTTAACATAAAAACCACTAATGAGCTCAAAACTTCATCAATCAGCACTAGAATATCACCAAGGCGACCGTCCAGGAAAGATCATTGTTTCATCACACAAGCCACTAGCAACACGTGAAGATCTTAGTTTAGCATACACCCCTGGAGTTGCCGCACCTGTTTGTGAGATTGCACAAGATGCAAACAAAGTTTATGACTTTACCATTAAGCGTAATTTGGTTGCTGTTATTTCTGATGGTTCGGCAGTCTTAGGGCTTGGCAATGTGGGGCCACTAGCATCTAAACCTGTGATGGAGGGCAAGGCAGTATTGTTTAAACATTTTGCAGATATTGATGTCTTTGATATTGAGGTTGACACTCAAGATGTTGATGAATTTGTACAAACGGTTAAAAATATTGCACCAACGTTTGGTGGTATTAATCTTGAGGACATTTCAGCGCCTCGTTGTTTTGAAATTGAAAAACGTTTAATTGAAATGCTTGATATTCCTGTTTTCCACGATGACCAGCACGGAACAGCCATTATTATCGCAGCAGGGTTGTTAAATTCGCTTGAAATCCAAGGTAAGCATATTGAAACTGCCAAGTTGGTTTGTTTGGGTGCTGGCTCAGCAGGTATTGCCACTTTAAACTTATTGTGTGAATTAGGACTGTCAAAGGATAATATTTTATTGGTTGATAGAGAAGGTGTTATTTCTCAAGACATGAAAAATGTTAGTCAAATTAAAGCGCAATATAGTGTGAAAACGGATAAAAAAACCTTGGCAGATGCCATGCAAGGTGCAGATGTGTTTATTGGTGTTGCTGCTGCTAACTTGGTGTCAAAACAGATGATTAAATCAATGGCAGGTAAGCCTATTGTGTTCGCTTTGTCAAATCCAGACCCTGAAATTTCACCCAAAGATACTAATTCAGTACGTGATGATTTAATCATGGCAACAGGTCGAAGTGATTATCCAAATCAAGTTAACAATGTATTGGGTTTTCCTTTTATTTTCAGAGGTGCGCTAGATGCAAAAGCTAGTGAAATCAATTCAAAAATGAAAATAGCAGCGGTTCATGCGCTTAAGGACTTAGCAAAACTTGAAGTACCAGACAGTGTCTTAAAAGCTTATAGTGTAAAGTCCATGGTGTTTGGTAAAGATTATATCATTCCCAAACCTTTTGACCCAAGGTTGATAGATATAGTGCCAAAAGCGGTATTTGATGCTGCTGTTTCAAGTGGTGTTTCACGTTTGTAATTAGCAAGAATACAAACTTTTAAAAAACAATAAAAAACGTTAAATTAACGCTTGCGCTCTAAAGATAGCTATGGGATAATACCTGATTGTTTTTTGGAGGGGTTCCCGAGTGGTCAAAGGGAACAGACTGTAAATCTGTCGGCTCTGCCTTCGAAGGTTCAAATCCTTCCCCCTCCACCATAAAGCATAATAGGTTTGCGGGTATCGTATATTGGTATTACCTTGGCCTTCCAAACCAATGAGACGAGTTCGATTCTCGTTACCCGCTCCAAGATGGGGGAGTTGTGCTCACCTAGCTCAGTTGGTAGAGCACTTCCTTGGTAAGGAAGAGGTCGGTGGTTCAAATCCGCTGGTGAGCTCCAAAAAATTTAAAATTTAATTGTTAAACGTAGGAGCATAAAATGTCAAAAGAAAAATTCGAAAGAACCAAACCACACGTCAACGTCGGCACAATCGGTCACGTTGACCACGGCAAAACCACACTCACAGCCGCCATCACTAAAGTCATGGCAGAAGCGCGCGGTGGCGAATTCAAAGATTACGCAGATATTGATAATGCCCCTGAAGAAAGAGAACGTGGTATTACTATTTCAACAGCCCACGTAGAATATGAAAGTGAAGCTCGTCACTATGCACACGTTGACTGCCCAGGACACGCTGACTACGTTAAGAACATGATCACAGGCGCTGCTCAAATGGATGGCGCTATTATTGTCATCGCTGCTACAGACGGTCCAATGGCTCAAACCCGTGAGCACATTCTATTATCTAAGCAAGTAGGTGTACCTTACATCGTTGTTTACATGAACAAAGCCGATATGGTTGATGATGAAGAATTGGTTGAATTGGTTGAAATGGAAATCCGTGAGCTATTAGACGAATACGATTTTCCAGGTGACGACACCCCAGTTATCTTCGGTTCAGCACTGAAAGCTTTAGAAGGCGATATGTCAGAGATTGGCGTACCTTCAATCATCAAATTAGTAGAAGCACTAGACACCTACATTCCAACGCCTAAGCGTGACACAGATAAATCCTTCATCATGCCAATTGAGGACGTGTTCTCAATTTCAGGTCGTGGTACTGTGGTAACAGGTCGTATTGAAGCAGGCATTGTTAATGTCGGTGATGAGTTAGAAATCGTGGGTATTAAAGACACACAAACCACCACTTGTACAGGTGTTGAAATGTTTAGAAAGTTACTTGATTCAGGCGAAGCAGGCGACAATGTTGGTGTGCTACTTCGTGGTACTAAGCGTGAAGAAGTTGAGCGCGGTCAAGTATTGGCTAAGCCAGGTTCAATCAAGCCACATTCAAAGTTTGAAGCTGAAGTTTATATTTTAAGCAAAGATGAAGGTGGTCGCCATACCCCATTCTTTAACAACTACCGTCCACAGTTCTATTTTAGAACAACAGACGTGACAGGTGCTTGTCAGCTACCTGATGGTGTAGAGATGGTAATGCCTGGTGACAACGTGAAAATGCAAGTAGAATTATTGTCACCAATCGCTATGGAAGATGGTTTAAGGTTTGCTATTAGAGAAGGTGGTCGTACGGTGGGTGCGGGTGTGGTTTCTAAGGTGACGGATTAATCAAAAAAGTTAAAACTTAAACAGATTTAAAAAATAGAGTTGGCTTGGACAATAGTCCAAGCCTTTAAGGTTTATAGGCAAGTGGCTCAATTGGTAGAGTAATGGTCTCCAAAACCATTGGTTGGGGGTTCGAGTCCCTCCTTGCCTGCCATGTTAAAGGATGTAATGTGACTAAAGCAGTAGAAAGACAAGCAAAAGAGTCGCCACTAGGAATGATTGTATCAGTTCTAATTGTGATAGTATCTCTTGTGTTGTTTTATTTAGACCCATTAGGGTTAAATACAACGCTATACAAAGTATTGGTTTTATTGGTTGGTCTTGTGTTGGCAGGTTTTGTGTTCTTTAAATCACCCCAAGGCGTGCGTTTTAGTTTATTTTTAATTGAGACAAAAATTGAATTACGCAAAGTTGTGTGGCCCACGCGCGATGAAACTATTAAAACCACAGGTATGATTATGGTTGCTGTTGTGATTGTGGCTATTTTCTTGTGGATAGTTGATGCACTGCTCTCGTGGATGGTGCAGTTGTTAACAAATTAAGAGGGCTAAGATGTCTAAAAGATGGTATGTGCTTCATGCAAGAAGTGGTTTTGAAGCGAAAGTTAAGATTGCAATTGAAGAGTCTGTTATTAGAGAAGGACTTGAAGACTTGGTAGGTGAGGTTTTGGTGCCAACTGAGCAAGTTGTTGAGTTAAAAAATGGGCAGAAAAAAACAGCAGAACGTAAGTTTTTTCCAGGTTATATGCTGGTGAATATGAAACTTACTGAACCCAGTTGGTTGCTAGTTAAAAACACCAATAATGTGATTGGTTTTATTGGTGGTTCATCAGGTAAACCCTCTCCAATTACGCAACGTGAAGTTGATAAAATTCTTGCACGTGTGCAAGAAGGTGCTGACAAGCCTAAGCCTAAAGTGGCTTATCAACCAGGCGAAGAAATTTTAGTTATTGATGGACCATTTAATGAATTTAATGGCTTGGTTCAGGCAGTTGATTATGAAAAGAATTTATTGAAAGTAGAGGTGCTAATTTTTGGTCGTTCTACTTCAGTAGAATTGGAATTCTCACAAGTAGATAAGACTTAAACGACAAACAACTTTAAAAGTTGTGATTTAACAGGGGAGCTTAATCGGCGTTTGCACCCATAACGGGCATAAATACCCAAAATGAGGCAAAGCCTCAAGGAAGAAAAATGGCTAAAAAAATTGAATCCTATATTAAACTTCAAGTGGCTGCACAAGAAGCAAATCCATCACCACCTGTAGGTCCTGCATTGGGCCAGCATGGTGTTAATATTATGGAATTTTGTAAAGCATTTAACGCAAAAACTCAAGATATTGACAAAGGCATGAAAGTGCCCGTTGTAATCACTGTTTATAGTGATCGTAGTTTTACTTTTGTAACTAAAACACCAGCAGCAGCCTTGTTAATTCTAAAAATAACTGGCATTAAAAAAGGTAGCGGCGTTCCTCATCTAGATAAAGTGGGCAATATTACTCGTGCTCAGTTAGAAGAAGTGGCTAGTATGAAGATGAAGGATTTGAATGCCAATGACATGGATGCAGCAGTTAATATTATTGCTGGCACGGCTAGGTCAATGGGTATTACAGTGGAGGGTTGAGCAAGTGGCTAAATTAACAAAAAAACAAAAAGACATTTCAGCCAAGGTTGAGTCTAATAAGCGTTATTCAATTAATGATGCTTTGAATCTATTAAAAGAATGTGCAACAGCAAAATTTGATGAGTCTATTGATGTGAGTATCAATTTAGGTATTGATGCTAAGAAATCTGACCAAAATGTTCGTGGTGCAGTTGTACTTCCAAATGGTACGGGCAAAACAGTCCGTGTTGCTGTATTTACTCAAGGTGACAATGTGGCTAAAGCACAAGATGCTGGTGCAGATGTTGTTGGTATGGAAGATTTAATGAAATCTATGCAAGACGGTGATTTAAACTATGACGTGGTAATTGCGTCTCCAGACGCCATGGGTGTTGTGGGTCGCCTAGGTCAAGTGTTAGGTCCTCGTGGTTTAATGCCTAACCCTAAAGTCGGTACAGTAACGCCAGATGTTGCAACTGCTGTTAATAATGCTAAAGCAGGTCAAGTGCGTTATCGCGCTGACAAAGCTGGCATTGTTCATGGCTGTGTTGGCAGAGCGTCATTTGATGTAAGTGCACTAGCACAAAATATTAATGCTTTAATGGAGGCACTTAAAAAAGTAAAACCCAGTTCAACCAAGGGTATTTTTTTTAAAAAATTAAGTATTTCTTCGACTATGGGGCCAGGACTTAGCGTTGATTTAGCAAGTGTGGATATTTAAATTTTATTAAAAGAAGCCTTTGTATGATGATGTAAAGGACTTTAAAAGAATTCTTTGGGTCGCAAGATTTGTCTTGCATGGCCTCAAAGACCATAGGTGCAAGTATATCTTCTGGTATGTTTGTTTAATTGATTGATTTTTTCGATCTGCCTATGTAGAGGGTATGCAAATACTCTGTGGCGAAAGTTATCAAAAGATGGCTTTCTTTTTTAAATTGTTCAGGAGGGGTAAATGGCTCTAAATCTGATGGCAAAAAAGGCAGTTGTCGAACAAGTAAACTCACTCGCAAAAGTGTCAATTTCTGTTGGCGTTGCTGAGTATCGTGGATTGACAGTTGAGCAAATGACTAATTTACGTTCAAGTGCGACTGATGCTAATGTGACTTTACGTGTTGTAAGGAACTCACTAGCAAAAAGAGCATTGGTAGAGACAGAATGTGAATGTGTATTGCCGGTTCTTAGTGGACCTGTTATTTTGGGTTTTTCACAACAAGATCCAGGTGCAGTAGCACGAGTATTCAAAAATTTTATCAAAGATAATGAAGATTTAGTCGTTAAAGGTTTGGGCGTTTCAGGTGAATTTGTAGAATCAAATCAACTTCAACGCATTGCAAACTTACCAACTAAAGATCAAGCAATTGGTATCACAATGGCGTTAATGTTAGCACCAGTTGAGAAGCTAGTTAGAACCTTAATTGAGGTACCAACTAAGGCGACTCGAGTAGTGGCAGCAGTTCGTGATCAAAAACAATCATAAATAAATAAAAGGAGTAACTATCATGGCTAAATTAACCAATGAAGATATTTTAAATGCAATTGCTGATATGTCGGTAATGGATGTTGTTGAATTAGTATCAGCAATGGAAGAAAAGTTTGGTGTAAGTGCAGCAGCAGTTACAGCAGCGCCAGTGGCAGCAGTAGATGCAGGTGACGCAGCAGTTGAGAAAGATGAGTTTGACGTTATGTTAACCTCATTTGGTGAGAAAAAAGTTGCTGTTATTAAGGCGGTTCGTAGCATTACTGGGCTGGGTCTTAAGGAAGCTAAAGACATGGTTGAGTCTGCGCCAGTAGCAATCAAAGAGGGTGCATCTAAGGCAGAAGCTGAGGATATCCAAAAACAGCTTGAAGAGGCTGGTGCTAGCGTAGAACTAAAATAATTAGTTAAACGCAAAAACCTAGAATCCTCGACAAGGGGATTTTGGCGTTTTATTTGTACACTAAATTAAAGTACAGACTCAATGAGATGTTTTTTAAAGATATCAATTGAAGTTTGTTGATTAAGAAGAAATTTTTTATATAACACGATCGATTCAATACGAGGTATTCATGGCTTATTCATTCACCGAAAAAAAGCGAATTAGAAATAACTTTGGTTCTAGGGAATCAATTTTGACCGAACCAGATTTACTAGCAATCCAAATTGACTCATTTAACAGTTTTATCCAAGCAGGTAGCAAAACCAAACAAGATGTTGGTTTACATGCTGTTTTTCAATCGGTGTTCCCGATTACTGCGGTTAATGGCTATGCACAAATTGAGTATGTTGATTATGGATTACAAGAACCTAAATTTAATGTTGAAGAATGTAAATTACGTGGCGTAACGTTTGCATCAACATTGCGTGTTAAATTAAATCTGGTTCTATTTGATAAGAATGGCTCAACCTTGAAGAAAAAACGCAAAGTTAAGCAAATTATTGAAGAAGATGTTTATTTAGGGCAATTGCCACTAATGACTGAAACGGGTACCTTTGTTATTAATGGCACTGAACGTGTTGTTGTGTCTCAACTACACAGGTCTCCCGGCGTTATTTTTGAGCATGATAAGGGTAAAACCCACTCTTCAGGTAAGATTTTGTTCTCTTCACGCATTATTCCTTATCGTGGTTCATGGTTGGATTTTGAATATGACCATCATGAACATTTGTATGTTCGAATTGACAGGCGTAGAAAATTACCAGTCACCACATTATTACGCGCCATGGGTCTAAGTAGTGAAGGTATTCTTGAAACCTTTTTTGAAAAGATTACTGTTAAATTAAAAGCTAAATCATGCAATTTAAGCATGGCGCCGATTCGCCTGCAACGCACAATTGCAGAATTTGATATTGTTGCCAATCAAAACGTGGTGGTTGAAAAAGGTCGTAGAATTACTGCTAAGCATGTTAAGTTATTGGAAAAAGCAGGTATTAAATCAATCAACGCGCCATTAGAGTATTTGCTTGATAAGGTAATCTCTGCTGATATTATTGATAAAGACACGGGTGAAATTTTAATATCAGCCAATACTGTTACTTCTGAAGAAGTATTAGAGTTATTAAACACCAATAAAGTTAAAAAAATAGAAATCCTTTATATTAATGCCTCTGAGACAGGTGCTTATATTTCAGATACATTACGCTTAGATGAAACACAAACCGAGATTGAAGCTCGTATGTCCATCTATCATGTAATGCGTCCGGGTGAGCCCGCCACTGAAGATGCGGTTAATCTATTATTTAACAATTTATTTTTTAAAAACGATCGCTATGATTTATCAAAAGTCGGCCGTATGAAGCTTAATCGTCGTTTAGGCATTGGGTCTGAAACAGGTGAACATGTATTAACCAATGATGACATTATTAGTGTTATTAAGTTACTCATTAATATTAAAGACGGTAATGATTTTGTTGATGATGTTGATACACTAGCCAACAGGCGCGTAAGAGCAATTGGTGAGATGATTGAAAATCAGTTCAGAATTGGCCTTGTTAGGGTTGAAAAAGCAGTCAGAGAGGGTTTGAATTTAGCTGAAACAGACGAATTAACGCCACAAGATTTAATTAATTCTAAGCCTGTATCTGCAGCAGTTAGAGAGTTTTTTGGCTCTTCTCAGCTGTCTCAATTTATGGATCAAGTGAATCCTTTGTCAGGAGTGACTCATAAGCGTCGTATTTCTGCGCTAGGTCCTGGCGGACTAACTCGTGAACGCGCTGGTTTTGAAGTGCGTGATGTACATCCTTCGCACTATGGTCGTTTGTGCCCAATTGAAACGCCAGAAGGCCCTAATATTGGTTTGATTAATACATTGGCTGTTTATGCCAAAACAAACAGTTATGGATTTTTAGAAACACCTTATCAAGTAGTTAAAAATGGTAAAGTGACTAAAGAGGTGATTTATGTCTCAGCCATTGATGAAATCACGCATACAATTGCACAAGCAAATGCAATAGTGAATGATAAAGGCAAGTTAATGGATGATCTTATTTCTTGTCGCCATAAGAATGAGTTTGTTTTGGTAAATTCATCAGAAGTGACGTTAATCGATATTGATTCTAAGCAAATTGCATCGGTGGCAGCAGCACTCATTCCTTTCTTAGAGCATGACGATGCGAACCGTGCGCTGATGGGCTCAAATATGCAACGCCAAGCTGTTCCTGTGTTAAAGGCTGAAAAACCATTGGTTGGCACAGGTATTGAGCGTGTTGTAGCAACGGACTCTCGTGTTTGCGTGACTGCTAAACATAGTGGTGTGGTTGAGGCGGTAGATGCATCACGTATTGTTATTCGCGTAGATTCTAAGCAAACTAAAGCAAGTGAGCTGGGTGTTGATATTTACAATTTGACCAAGTATTCGCGCTCCAATCAGAATACTTGTATTAACCAAAAGCCATTAGTTAAAGCTGGTGATAAAATTGCTGCTGGCGATGTTTTAGCAGATGGTCCATCAACTGATATGGGCGAGTTAGCATTGGGTCAAAATATGAAGATTGCCTTTATGCCTTGGAACGGCTATAACTTTGAAGATTCAATTTTAATTTCAGAAAAGGTTGTGCAAGAAGATCGTTATACAACTATTCATATTGAAGAGTTAACTGCTTATTCACGTGATACTAAATTAGGTCCTGAAGAGATTACCGCAGACATTCCAAATGTTAGCGAGTCAGCACTGGCTAAGTTAGATGAAGTGGGTGTTGTTTATGTAGGTGCTCGTGTTAAAGGCGGTGATATTTTAGTAGGTAAGGTAACCCCTAAGAGTGAAACAGTGCTTTCTCCTGAGGAAAAGTTACTCAGAGCTATTTTTGGCGAAAAAGCCAACAATGTTAAAGATTCATCATTACGTGTTGGCGCCTCTAAATTAGGTGTTGTTATTGATGTTCAAGTATTTACACGTGATCGTGTGGAAAAAGATGCCAGAGCATTAAGTATTGATGCAGAACGTTTAGAGAGAATTAAAAAAGACATTGACGATGAATTTGGCATTATTGATGGTGACATCTTCCGTCGCGTACGTTTAAAACTTTCTAGCAATGTACTGAGTAAGACTGTTGGTGATATTAAAGCAGGTGAGAAGCTAAGTGCCAAATTGATGAAAAAACTTGACAATAAAGACATTGCTAAGCTTAAAGTTGAAGATGCGACTGTTAATAAAGAAGTAGCAGCATTGGTCAAACAAGCTAAAACCAAGCAAGTTGAGTTTGAGAAATTTTTTGAAGAAGAAAGAGCTAAAATTAACGAAGGTGCAGAATTACCACCAGGGGTTATGAAAATGGTTAAGGTTTACGTGGCAACCCGTAAAACACTCCAAGTAGGTGACAAAATGGCCGGACGTCATGGTAATAAAGGTGTGATTTCACGTGTATCTCCAGTTGAAGATATGCCTTATCTTGCAGACGGTTCTACCATAGATGTTGTGCTTAATCCACTAGGCGTACCATCACGTATGAATGTGGGCCAAGTGTTAGAAGTTCACTTAGGTTATGCTGCCAAAGGTTTGGGACATAAAATTGCTGCCATATTAGATGAAAAACGCACTGAGATGGTTAAACAGATTAGAGACTTCTTAGACAAGGTTTATAACTCCCATGGCAAGCAAGAAGATTTAGCATCATTTAATGATGAAGAAATTATTGAACTGGCAAATAATCTTCGTGAAGGCGTGCCAATGGCAACACCAGTATTTGATGGCATTAAAGAAGAAGACATTAAATCATTACTTAGGTTGGCTGATTTGCCAGAGTCTGGACAAGAACAATTGTACGATGGTCGTACAGGCGAGCCATTTGATCGCCACGTGACCGTCGGCTATATGCACATGTTAAAACTGAACCATTTGGTTGATGACAAGATGCATGCGCGTTCTACTGGCCCTTATTCACTAGTGACACAACAACCACTTAGTGGCAAGGCTCAGTTTGGCGGTCAAAGATTTGGTGAGATGGAGGTGTGGGCATTAGAAGCTTATGGTGCAGCACACACATTGCGCGAAATGTTAACCGTAAAATCTGATGACGTTGCAGGACGAGCAAAAATCTATAAGAGCATTGTTGATGGTAAGAATTTAACAGAGTCGGTCATGCCAGAATCATTTAACGTTTTGGTAAAAGAGATTCGTTCGTTAGGTATTGATGTTGAGTTAGAGCAACACTAATTAGGAGAATTCAATGAGAGATTTATTAAAAATTCATAAGTTAGAGCAAAAAGAGCAAGATTTTGACGCAATTAGAGTTGGACTGGCTTCTCCTGAGAAGATTCGTTCATGGTCATATGGCGAGGTTAAAAAGCCTGAAACTATTAATTATCGTACCTTTAAGCCTGAAAGAGAAGGTTTGTTTTGTGCCAAAATATTTGGTCCCATGAAAGATTTTGAGTGTTTGTGCGGTAAGTATAAACGCATGAAGTTTCGCAACGTTGTGTGTGAAAAATGTGGGGTTGAGGTAACGTATTCAAAGGTTCGCCGTGAGCGTATGGGCCATATCGAATTAGCAGCACCAGTTGCGCATATTTGGTATTTAAAATCTTTGCCTTCGCGTCTGGGATTATTGATGGATATGACACTCAAGGATATTGAGCGTGTGCTTTATTTTGAAGCATTCTTAGTGACTGATCCAGGTTCAACACCACTCGTGCATAAACAGTTATTAACTGAAGAGATGTATTTTGATGCACTAGACGAATATGGTGATGACGAGTTTGAAGCAAAAATGGGTGCAGAGGCTATTCAAGATGTTTTATCCGACATGAAACTTGAGGTTGAGGCGGCTAATTTACGTGAAGATAGTCTGAATACAAAAAGTCAAACTAAACTTAAAAAATACAATAAACGCCTTAAATTGGTTAATTCATTAATCCAATCTGGCAATAAGCCTGAATGGATGGTGTTAAAAGTATTGCCAATTCTTCCACCTGACTTACGTCCTTTAGTGCCATTAGATGGCGGTCGTTTTGCGACTTCAGATCTTAACGACTTATATCGTCGCGTAATTAACCGCAATAATCGTTTAGCACGTTTACTAGAACTTGATGCGCCTGAAATCATTGTTCGCAATGAAAAGCGTATGTTACAGGAAGCAGTAGACTCACTCATTGATAATGGTCGTCGTGGCCGTGCTGTGATGGGTAATAATCGTCGTCCTTTGAAATCTATATCAGATATGATTAAAGGCAAGCAAGGGCGTTTCCGCCAAAACTTATTAGGTAAGCGAGTTGACTATTCAGGTCGTTCGGTGATTGTTTGTGGACCATATCTTAAGTTGCACCAGTGTGGTTTGCCTAAGAAAATGGCATTAGAATTATTTAAGCCATTTGTTTATAATAGATTGCAAGCCAAAGGCTTGGCTTCAACCATTAAAGCCGCTAAGAAAATGGTTGAAAACGAATCACCAGAAGTGTGGGATATTTTAGAAAAAGTCGTGCATCAGCACCCGGTGCTACTAAACCGTGCACCAACATTGCACCGTTTAGGTATCCAAGCGTTTGAGCCGCTACTAATTGAAGGCAAAGCCATTCAGTTACATCCACTTGTCTGTGGTGCATTCAATGCTGACTTTGATGGCGACCAAATGGCAGTACATGTGCCTTTATCTGAAGAGGCACAATTAGAGGCAAGAACCTTGATGTTGGCGTCTAATAATGTATTGCACCTTGCTAGTGGTGAGCCTATTATTGTGCCTTCGCAAGATGTTATTTTGGGTCTTTATTATATGACTCGTGAGATGATTAATCAAAAAGGTGAGGGACTAATTTTTGCAAATGCAACCGAAGCGCTTAACGCTTATGAGTCTGGCAATGTCACCTTGCATGCTAAGGTTAAATTACGCATTCAGGATTATCAAAAAATTGATGGTAAATTTGAGCCTAGCACTAAACGTATCGTTGATACCACGGTGGGTCGTTCGATTTTTTCAAGAATTTTGCCGAATGGCTTGTCATTTGATTTAATCAATGAGGCCATTAGTAAAAAAGTAGTTTCTAATTTAATTCATGTTTGCTACCGCACGCAAGAATTAAAGCAAACGGTTATGTTTGCTGATCAAATGATGTATATGGGTTTCCAATATTCAACCAAATCAGGTATTTCATTTTGTTCAAATGATATGATTATTCCAGACTCTAAAGCCATGATGATTGAACAGGCAGAGGTTCAAGTTAAAGATATTCAGGAGCAATTTTCTAAAGGTGTTGTGACCGATGGTGAGCGCTATAACAAGGTGATTGATATTTGGTCACGTACTTCTGAAAAAGTGGCAAAAGCCATGATGGACGAGATTGGTTTTGAAGATTTTACTGACGCTGATGGCAAGACTCAAAAACTTGCCTCATTTAACTCGGTTTATATGATGGCTGATTCAGGTGCAAGAGGCTCTCCTGCGCAAATGCGTCAGTTATCAGGCATGCGTGGATTGATGGCAAAGCCAGATGGGTCAATTATTGAAACCCCAATTACGTCAAACTTCCGTGAAGGTTTGAACAACATGCAGTATTTTATTTCTACACATGGCGCACGTAAAGGTTTGGCTGATATAGCACTGAAAACAGCAAACTCTGGTTATTTAACCAGGCGTTTGGTGGATGTTGGACAAGACTTGGTTATTACTGAAGATGATTGTGGTACCGATAATGGCTTAATTATGAAAGCAGTGATTGACGGTGGTAATATTGTACAAACCTTAGGTGCAGCAACATTAGGTCGAGTGACAGCAGAAGCCGTATTAATGCCAGATTCAACGAATGTATTTTTAGAAAAAAGTCATTTAGTATCCTTGGATGATTCAGACAAGATTAATGAATTAGGCATTGAGTCGATGAAAGTGCGCTCAGCCATCACTTGCGATACACGTTATGGCGTGTGCTCATCATGCTATGGTAATGATATGGCACGTGGCCATAAAATTGGTGTTGGTTGGGCAATTGGTGTTATTGCAGCACAATCCATTGGTGAGCCAGGTACGCAGTTAACCATGCGTACTTTCCATATTGGTGGCGCTGCATCCGCTTCTACTGCAGTCAGTAGTATCAATGTTAATACGGATGGTGTTGCACATTTTGAAAATTTAAAATCAATCACCAATGAAAATAATGATTTAGTGGTCATTTCTCGTTCTTCTGAGGTGACTATTCGTAATAACAAAGGTCAAGAGGTTGAACGTTATAAAATTCCTTATGGCGCGATTGTACATGTGCAAGAAGGAGGTACGGTTAAAGCAAAAGATAAGATTGCTGACTGGGATCCGCATACACATCCTATTATTTCTGAACAAGCAGGTCGCGTTATTTTTGTAGATTTTGTTGAGGGTTTGACCGTTGATAAAAATACCGATCCATTGACAGGCTTAACTTTTTTTGAGATGATTGATGAAGCCGAAAGATCAACAGCAGCAAAAGGACTAAAGCCGCTAATTAAAATGGTTGAGGAGAGTGATTCTGAGGTTGTGCTATCAACACATTATTTGCCATCAACTGTTAAGATTAATTTAGACGACAATCAAGTGATTGCAGCAGGTGAAGTATTGGCTAAAATTCCTAAAGATTTGTCTAAAACAAGTGATATTACGGGCGGTCTACCACGTGTTGCTGATTTATTTGAAGCGCGCAAGGCTAAAGATCATTCAATTCTTGCAGAAGCAACTGGCGTTATTAGTTTTGGTAGTTCTACCAAATCTAAAGACCGTCTAATTATTACTAGTGCAGAAGGTGAAGCCATTGAAATGATGATTCACAAATGGCGTCAAATTAACGTATTTGATGGTGAAACGATTGAAAAAGGCGATGTAATTTCAGATGGTCCATCTAACCCACATGATATCTTACGTCTATTGGGTGTTGAGGCGTTGGCTAATTATGTTGTTAGAGAAGTTCAAAATGTTTATCGCTTACAAGGTGTTAATATTTCTGATAAACATATTGAAGTAATTGTTAAACAAATGCTACGTAAAGTTGAGGTTCTTGATGCGGGCGATTCATTATTTGTTAATGGCGAAACTGCTGAATATGGTCGAGTGATTGAAATCAATAAACAATTGGAAGCGCAGGGTAAAGACTTAATCATCTATCAAAGGTTGTTAATGGGTATCACCAAAGCGTCTTTGGCAACTGAGTCATTTATTTCTGCTGCCTCGTTCCAAGAAACAACTCGTGTGTTAACAGAAGCTTCAACAACAGGACGTGTGGACACACTCCAAGGTTTGAAAGAAAACGTGATTGTGGGTCGATTGATTCCAGCAGGTACAGGTTTTAAACATCATCAAAAACGTCGTGCTCAATATGTTGCAAGCATTACGCAAACAGTTGATGCGCAGCAGGCACTGGCTGATCAATTAAACGAAGCAGAGGAGCAAGCACAAGAAGGGCGATATTAACTTTTGCTTAAAAATAAAAAACCGCATTAATCAAAATTGATGCGGTTTTTTTATTAGAAGGTTTAAAATACTTGGAATTTCTATATAAATACTGTTTATATGAATCAATCTAGTTTCAATCAATTTGTTGAACAAGGCTATAACCATATTCCCGTTTTTAAGGAGATGGTTATAGATACTGATACCGCATTAAGTTTGTATTTAAAACTGGCAGATACGCCTTATTCTTATCTTTTTGAATCCGTACAAGGTGGAGAAAAATGGGGTCGCTATTCAATGATTGGCTTGAGTGCACAAACCATTATTAAAGTGTTTGGTTATGAGGTTTGTATTGAGAAAAATTCACAGCAATCTGAGCCATTCATTGTAGAAGACCCATTGCTGTGGATTGAACAATATCAACAGCAATACAAGGTGCCAAAAATTGATAATTTGCCGGAGTTTAATGGCGGTTTGGTGGGCTATTTCGGCTATGAAATTATTCACTATATTGAACCAAAATTAACACATGCCAAGCAAAAAGATGAGCTTAATATTGCGGATATTATGCTTATGGTGTCTAATGATTTGGTGGTATTTGATAATTTAGCCAATAAAGCTTTTTTAATGACACATATTAATCCTGCCAAGCAAAGTTTTAAAGATGCGCAATCAAGGTTAAGTGAAATCGAACATCAGATTAACCAGCCTTTAATTAAAAAAGATTATCAATCTGATCATCTTAGTAGTGCAGATTTTATCTCTAGCTTTGGCGAGCAAAACTATAAAGCCGCAGTTGATACCATTCAGCAATATATCAAGGCTGGTGATGTCATGCAGGTGGTGCCTTCACAAAGACTTAGTGCAGTATTCAAAGCACCACCAATTGAGTTATATCGGCAACTTAGACGCCTCAATCCATCACCTTATATGTATTATCTTAACTTGGATGATATTATGATTATTGGCTCTTCACCAGAGATTCTCACTCGTGTGGATAGCAATAGACGTGCAACCGTCAGACCTATGGCGGGCACTCGTGCGCGCAGTAAGAACCACGCCCAAGATTTGGCATTAGAGCAAGACTTACTAAATGATGAAAAAGAAATTGCAGAACATTTAATGTTAATTGACTTGGGTCGTAATGATTTAGGCCGTATTGCAAAAACTGGCACAGTTAAGTTGACTGATAAAATGTTTGTTGAGCGCTATTCGCATGTGATGCATATTGTGTCAAACGTTGAATGTGAGCTTAAAGACGATGTAAGTGTGATTGATGTTTTAAAAGCAACTTTTCCAGCAGGTACACTCAGTGGTGCGCCTAAAGTACGAGCAATGGAGATTATCAATGAGATTGAGCCTTTAAAACGCAATATTTATTCAGGTGCAATTGGCTATTTATCTTGGCATGGATGTATGGATATGGCAATTGCTATTCGTACTGCTGTGATTAAAGACCAAATGCTTTATGTTCAAGCTGGAGCGGGCATTGTTTATGACTCTATAGCACAATCAGAGTGGGATGAGACTATGCATAAAGCCCAAGCACTTATCAAGGCTGCACAGCGGGTTTAAGTGGAAAAAATTAACTAAATAATTTCTTCTTGTTTGGTTATTTTTTTACTTCTTCTTGAAGAATAACTTAGTTTTTTTCTGTAAATACATGTGTTTTAAGCTTAAACAAGTAATATTTATTTTTTTATAAACGGCATTATTTACAATTGGTATGAAAAGCTATTTTGAAATAAGGTTATAAAACATAGACATTACGTGATATTATTTTTAGAAGTTTAGAATATTATAATATAACGCTTTAATAAAAGGGTTGCAAAGTATTTTTAAGTGCTATATCATTCCTCTCGTCAAGAATCGTCAAGAATCGTCAAGGCTTAATGCCTTGTTGAAGGATTTATTTTTTTATATAAAGAGGAGAGAAATATGAAAAAAACCATTTCTTCTATCTCAGTAGTTGTGACATTGGCATCATTATTTATGATGCCAACACAAGCAGGTGCTAAAGAGATGACGGGCGAAGAGGTAACTTTCGGTCGTAAGTTAGGCAATTGTCTAGCATGTCACATGATTCCAGGTGGTAGTTTGCCAGGAACAATTGGACCACCACTACTTGCAATGAAAGCAAGATTTCCAAATAAGGCTGATTTAAGAGAGCAAATTTGGGATGCAACTATTAAGAATCCACATTCAATTATGCCTCCATTTGGTAAGCACCAAGCGTTAAGCGAGAAGCAAATTGATCAAATTACAGATTTCATTTATTCAAAATAAGGAGAGCAAGATGAAAAGAAGGTTATTTCTAAAAAGTGCAATGGCAGGTTCTGCAGTTGCTACAGCAGTAGGTGCAGGCTTACTAACACCAGGCATGGTTTTTGCTAATTCTGCAAGTTTTAAGGTTAAATCAGATGCAGCAACTGCTTTGGTTGCAAGTGTTGGTCAAGGTTCATTCAAATTCAAAGCACCTAAGATTGCTGAGAATGGTGCGGTAGTGCCAATGACAGTGGATGCTTCTAAGATTAAAGGCGTAACAAATATTTCTTTTTATATTAAGAATAACTCCACCCCTTTAGCAGCTTCATTTAATTTATCTGGCGCTCAGGGTCATGTTTCTACTCGTGTTAAGATGGGTAAAACTTCTCTAGTTATAGCGTTAGTAACAGCAGGTGGCACAACAACTTCTAAAACTCAAGAAGTCAAAGTAACGATTGGCGGCTGTGGCGGTTAATTAACTAATTATATTAAAAGGAGGATATAAAAATGGCAAGTATTAAATTAAAGCCCAAGGCTAGAAAAGGTGTTATTGGTATTAAGTGTTTAATTAAGCACCCTATGGAGACAGGCTTACGTAAGAAAAAAGGTAAAATCGTACCAGCTAACTATATTGAAAATATGGTTATATTACATAATGGCAACAAAGTTGTAGACGCTGATATCGGTAGTTCAATTTCTAAAAACCCATATTTTAAGTTTAACGTTCCTGGTAAGAAGGGCGACACAATTGAACTTAAGTATAAAGACAATAAAGGTAAAACAGGTTCTGCAACTGCAAAGTCTAAATAACTGTTTATAATTATTGAGGAGGGATTAATGAAAAAACTAATAGCCACAGTGGCTGGTTTAGGTTTGTTGGTTAGCGTGGCATCAGCTGATGTTGCATCCGATCAAAAGGCCTTTATTAACCACTTTAAAACAATTCTTCCGGGTGTTGAATTTGCAGACTACACCAATGGTGTATATGCGATTGATCAAGGCTCAAGAGAACAATTTGAAGAAATCCTAGATGGCATTCCTCCTTATGAGGAAGCGGTAGAGAAGGGCGGTAAGGAGTATTTGAAGTTCGGTCTTAATAAGTGTGCTTCACTTAAAGATCCTGCAGCAGCTCGTGTTAAACATCCGTACTTTGATGAAGCGACCCAGCAAGTGGTTACACTTGAAAGTACGATTAAAAAGTGTTATCAACAACAAACTGGCAAAAAGCTAGGTTCTAAGAAAGGTAAAATTGCGCGTATTAGTGCTTGGATTTCAGATCAAGCAGCTGGACAAAAGATTAATGTAAAGGTTGAGTCTACTGGTGCTAAGGCGGCTTATGAGAAAGGTAAAGCTTTCTTTTATGCTAAGCGTGGTCAGTTCAACATGTCTTGTGCAGATTGTCATGTGTATAACGCAGGCAAAAAAGCACGCGCTGATATTTTATCACCTGCGTTAGGTCATACTACTCACCTACCTATGTATCGTGCAAAATGGGCTGGTATGGGTACACTACACTGTCGTTATGGTGGTTGTTTGAAGAACATGCGTGCCAAGCCATTAAAAGCTCAGACAGAAGCGTTTCGTAATATGGAATTCTTTCATCAAGCAATGAGCAACGGTCTTGAAATTACTGCTGATAGATACAGAAAATAGGAGACATTAATGAAAAAAGTATTATTAACAACTTTGACACTATTTGCTTTAACAGTTCAGGCTGATTCCTTGGACGGTTCGCATAACTGGAATAATGGTTCTTCTGATTCATTTAAGTCTGCCATTAAAGCGGCGCAGACTGGTTATAAAGCCAATCTTGCTGTAAATATGGCATGGCGTGATACTGGAAAAATGATCAAAAAAGCTAAAAAATTGTATAAAGCAGGTAACAATGCTGCGGCAATTGCTTTGGCGAATAAAGCTCATAAGCAAACAATTAATGCAACAGCACAAACTGCATTGGCAAAAACAGCCGGACCTAGGTTCTAAGGGGTCTAGTGAGTTAGAAAAAATACCCCAATGTTGGGGTGTGTTTTTGTCTATTGTTTGTTGTAAAAAAAGCCTGTATTAATTTTTTTTAATCAACAATAAGAAATTCTCAATAATTTTTATTCTATCTGACATATATTTTGAAAACTTTCAGCACTTTTAAAATAAAAAAAGTTCTTTAGACTTGTAAAATAGATAAGTATTTCATCAAATTTATTTTAATCATTCTTAATGGCTAATTCTGGTTTTGTGCATCTACATTGTCAAAGTGAATTCTCAGTTGAGAACTCTTTGGTGCGTATTCCAAAATTGATTGAAAAAGCACAAGAAATTGGTATGGATTCAATTGCACTAACGGATGAGTCCAATCTTTTTGCTGCCGTTAAATTTTATCAAAAAGCCACTGCCGCCAATATCAAGCCAATATTTGGTGCTAGAATTAATGTCAAAGATAAAGAGGGTGAGTTTTATTCGGTTTTATTATTGTGTCAAGATCGCCAAGGCTACCTTAATCTTTCTGAATTGATTTCTTTGTCTTATACTCAAGGACGATCGTTTGAGTGTGTTAGTGTAACGCAGCAACAACTAATTAATTATAACCAAGGTTTGATTATGATTGCAACACCTATTTATAGCGATGTAGCTAAGCACTTAATATCAAATCAAATGATTGAGGCCAAGCAAAAAGCTGAATTTTGGCAGACTGTTTTTGTTGAACGTTATTATTTAGGTGTACAGAGAACTTCAAGGGAGTTTGATGAAAAACACTTACATCTTTGTGTTGAATTGGCGCTCGGGCTTAGTATTGCTGTTGTGGCAACAAACGATGTGCAGTTTTTAAATGAAAGTGATTTTGATGCACATGAGGCCAGAATTTGTATTGCTCAGGGTGGTCTTTTAGATGATACACGGCGTGAGCGACATTTTTCTAACCAGCAATTTTTAAAATCATCTGAGAAAATGCATGAACTGTTTGCTGATTTACCAGAAATTTTAGAAAATACATTAGAAATTGCCAAACGTTGTAATGTACATTTTGAGCTATTTAAAAAAAATTATTTGCCAGATTTTCCTGTGCCAGAAGGCTTAACCATAGAGCAGTTTTTTTTTGAAGAGTCGGAGCGTGGTTTGGTTCAGCGCTTACAAAACTTAAAAGTTGATGCGCAGGTTTATCACCAGCGCTTAAAATTTGAGCTTGATGTTATTATTCAAATGGGATTTTCAGGTTATTTTTTAATTGTGGCAGATTTTATTAGATGGTCAAAAGAAAATGACATTCCAGTAGGTCCTGGTCGTGGTTCTGGTGCTGGTTCTTTAGTGGCTTATGTTTTGGGAATTACTAATATTGATCCGATTAAGCATGAATTGTTATTTGAGCGTTTTTTAAATCCAGAGCGGGTTTCAATGCCAGATTTTGATATTGATTTTTGCACTGATCGTCGAGATGAAGTGATTGATTATGTGTCCAAAAAGTACGGTCATGAAAAGGTTTCACAAATTATTACTTATGGTACGATGGCGGCTAAAGGCGTGGTGCGTGATGCGGGGCGTGTTTTGGGCCATCCTTATGGGTTTAGTGATAAAATATCAAAGATGATTCCTAATGATTTGAAAATGACACTTGAAAAAGCCTTGAGTGCGCCTGAAGAAGGAGGCTCGGAGGAATTGCGAGCTCGTTATGATTCGGAAGAAAGCGTAACCGCATTAATTGATCTTTCTAAGCAGTTAGAAGGCTTAGTGCGAAATGTTGGTACACATGCAGGCGGTGTGGTGATTGCACCAAGCAAGATTAGTGATTTTTGTCCAGTATATAAAGGTTATGGTGAGAATGATGGCGTAGTTTCTCAGTTTGATAAAGATGATGTTGAAGCGGTTGGTTTGGTTAAATTTGACTTTTTAGGATTGTCTAATTTAACGGTTATTCACAAGGCTGTTAAACTGATTAGTGCTAAAGGTTTGTCAGATGAGCCGATTGATTTAGATGCTTTACCACTGGATGACAAAAAAGTTTATGAGTTGCTTCAACGTTGTGACACAACAGGTATTTTTCAATTAGAGTCTGAAGGTATGCGTAGTTATCTAAAGAAACTGCAAGCGGATAATTTTGAAGATATTGTTGCCATGTTAGCGCTGTATCGCCCAGGCCCATTGGATGCAGGCATGGTAGATGATTATATTAATGTAAAACATGGCGCACAGGTTAAATACCCACACCCAATGCTAGAGCAAATCCTTAAGCCAACTAATGGTGTGTTTTTGTACCAAGAGCAAGTAATGAAAACAGCACAAGTAATGGCAGGCTACTCTTTAGGTGGCGCAGATTTACTTAGGCGTGCGATGGGTAAGAAAAAAGCCAGCGAGATGAGTCGTCAGCGTAGTGTGTTTGTTAAAGGTGCTGCTGAAAAAGGCATTGACGAGAAAAAAGCCAATGAAATTTTCGATTTGATTGATAAATTTTCAGGCTATGGTTTTAATAAATCTCACTCGGTGGCATATGCCTATGTGTCTTATCATACTGCTTGGCTTAAGTCTCACTATCCTGCGCCTTTTATGGCGGCAGTTTTATCCGGCATGATGGACGATACAGAGAGAATCTCATTTACCATTAGTGAAGTGCGCCAAATGGGCTTGATGGTTAATGGACCAAACGTATGTGAATCTAATTATGAATTTAGCATTAATGATGTAAAAACAGTTGTATATGGTCTTGGCGCAATTAAAGGCGTGGGTGGGGCGTTGGTTGATGCGCTCGTATTTGAGCGTAATGCTAATGGCGCTTATAAAGATTTATTTGAGTTTTGTTCTAGAATTGAAAAGCGTTATTTAAACAAGCGTGCTATTGAAGCATTGATTTATAGTGGTGCTTTTGATGTGTTAGGCGTGGATAGAGCAAGTTTAATCAAAACCTACCCTACAGCCGTTAGACAAGCAGAACAGAAGCAAAATGATCATTCTAGTGGTCAGAACGGGTTGTTTTCCAATGTTGAACAACATAATGAATATGAGGCACATTATCTTTCAGCGCCAAGTTTTTCGTTTAAAGAGAGGCTGCAACTAGAAAAAAGCGTGCTGGGTTATTATTTTGATGACCATCCTACTGATGAATATAAAGCCGATTTAAAGCATATTGGTGCAACATTGCCTTCTAAAATTGTCTTTAGAAATAATAAAGATGTGCGTGTATTGGTATTGATTTCAGAGCTACGTTATCGTGCTACTAAGAGTGGTGGGCAAATTGCTCTGGTCACGGTTGAAGATGGTGCTAAGCTATTAAATGCTGTGGTATTTACTAAAACCCTAGGTTTAGTAAGTGATAAACTTATTGTTGATGAAGTGGTGGTGATTTCAGGCAAGATTAATAAAGATTCCAGAGATCAGTGGCAAGTAGTGGTTGATAAAATTGAAAATATTGGGCAAGTGAAAATGAGTTACGCTAAGGGCTTTGAAGTATTATTAAATACTAAACACCAGTCAATTTTTGACAAACTTGTCAAAGTGCTACTTGAGCATAAAGGCAATTGCCCTGTTAAAATCTCTTATATGACTGATAATTTAAGAGGTGGCATGCTGCTAAACAAAGCCTATTTGGTGGCGCCCAATCAACAACTAATTGACGCTGTTAACACCTTGGCTCAAGACCAAGTTAGCAAGATTTATTATCATTAGTTGCATTGGCGCTGATAGTAGTGTGTATAATCTAGCCTGTATTGATTAATTGCAATGTCTTTATCTAGAAAAATTTCAATTTGTCCAGCACAACTGGTATTAAGAATCTTAATGTTATGATTTTTGTATCTATTTACAACGACCTTAGCAGGGCAGGGGGTGATCAAATCTATTTTTATAGCCGCTAGAAATAACAACCCATTTGGGTGAAACTACGTCTAAGAATTTATCACTTGATAAAGTTTTACTACCATGATGTGGGCTAATGAGTATACTGCTAGGAAGTTTGTTTTTTTTTGATTAGAGATTAAATATTTTTCAGCTTTTTTCTCAGTATCGCCGCTGAGCAGTATTGAGTGTGAATGGGTTGATATTTTCAAAACACATGAGGCATTATTGCCTTTGAAATTATCATCAGGATTGAGTATTTCAAACAGCACATCATCCCAAACCCAATGCTGTCCTTTTTTGCACAAGGTTGTGGTTGCTTTAATTTTATCCAAATATTGAATTTGTTTTGAGCACAAGTAAGGAATGACGACCGCATCACCCATGTTAAATCCAGAAGGGTAACCCCACTGCCTGTATCAAATAATAGAGTGTGATTTTGGGTGTGAATTACATTTGCAAGCCCTTGTCCAACATCAAGCATTGTGACAACAGCCGATCCCTTAGTTATTTTTTCAAAAGGGTGAAATACAATTAGTAATAATAAAACCAGTGCTATCTTACGAAGTTTAAGCGCTGAAGGTAGTATTGCGATGATTAATAGCAACATTTCAACGCTTGATGCTTGGGTGTAATACCACTGATTAAAATTAAGGCTTTGTAGATATTCAAGTAAAATTGATAGAATAATCAAGGATTGATTGGCAATATCAAAACTCAGTGTGGCTAGCCAAGAAAGTTGTAAATGAGCAAATATTGCACCTATAAGTGCAAATGGCGTACTGATAAAACTAAATATTGGAATGGCAACTAGATTGGCAATAGGTGAAAGAATTGACCCAGAATTAAAAAACCAAGTAACCAAAGGCATTGTGGTGATGCTAATCAGTAATTGAATATAGATAAGTCGAACAATCCAGTGCCTGTTTTTGTGTTGACTAGTACCGTAAATAATAATAGCAACTACATAAAAAGACAACCAAAAGCCCACGCTAAAAATACTGACTGGATTAATGACAAGCACCAATAACAAGCGCATTAAGCACACACCACCAAATTGTAATTTATTTAAAAATTTAGACAAGGTTTGTTTAATGTTTTGCCTAAATTTGTTTGTAAAATAACCACTGTTCATAGTCAAAAACCACCTAAATTTTGATAGCCATTATTGCGTTTTAGTGTTACCTACAAATACTATTGATCATTGGCTTGCAATACTGGTAAATTTTTGCCATACCAAGACAATTTGACTTTGGCATTAAAGGGCTGTTCAACTTTGAAAATAAAAGTTGTTTTATGGCTTGATATTTTTCCAATAATATTGATTGGCGTATTTAGATAAACAGCGTCAATTTTAGATTTTAAAATATGGGTAGAAAACACTCTCATCCAAGCAAAACCCAGCAGCAGAATCATCATGTTGATTGATTGATTGATTGATTGATTGATTGTGTTTTGTATTGCTTAAAAGTGACGAAAATAGCAAAGAATAGGGCAAAGATTACATCCCATTCAAAGTTTGATATTTTTAAGTGAAAATACTAAGCAAGAAACTTAGGCCATAAACTAGCATAAATAGTTGACACTAATCAAGGGTTTTTGTAAAGCATGTCATTATTGATTTATCATTACTAAATATATCGTGAAACCCTTGGTTTAACAGGTGAAACCAGTTAAGTTTTCCTCTGAAGTGTTTTCAAATCAATTGATAGACATTTTCTCAGCTGTTGGTTTTTTATAAATTTATATAAGTTATTGATTTTTAATTAAAAATTATAACTGATTAATTTTTAATTAAAACCATAAAAAGGTGCAATATATCAACGTTTTGAGCGCTTTTCAATGAAATATTAACATGTTTATCCACAGTTTTGTGAGTAAGTCTATTGGGTATTGATCTAACAGCATTTTTTGGTGTTTATAAGTATTCTTTAATAAAGATTGCAAGGATTTTTTTTGCCACTTTTTGTTTGCTATTTTTGGCAATTTTTTTGTTTAAGTTTTGACTTAAAAAAACCACCTCATTTTCATCCACATTGAAGCCAAAATCAGCATTTGAAACGTCATTAAGGATAATGACATCACAGCCTTTATTTTTGAGCTTTTTTTGAGCTTTTTTTAACGTATTTTGCGTTTCTGCAGCAAAACCCATACAAATAGGTTTTTCTCCTAATTTGCAGACATCTGCCAATATATCTTTGTTTGGAATGAGCTCAAGTATTAGGTTTTTTCCATCTTTTTTGATTTTCTGATTTTTTGAATTTTTAACAGAAAAATCACTTACAGCCGCACAAGCAATAAAAATATCTTGACCAACAATGTTATTCATAACTTTAGTATACATCTGTTGCGCACTAATGATGGGCATATTGTTAGATTTTGCATTTAGAGTTGTGGTGATATTGCCATAAATACAAGTCACTGATGCGCCCATTTCAATACAAGCATTAACTAATGCCATGCCCATTTTTCCACTACTGTGATTAGAAATAAACCTAACTGGGTCAATGGCTTCAATAGTGGCACCCAAAGTAATCAACACCTTTTTACCAGTAAGTTTTGTACTAATGAACTGCTTAGCTACTTGTTTTGCAATACTTAATGGCTCTGCAAGTCTGCCTATACCAATATCACCACAGGCCTGTTCACCAGATTCTGGCTTAATGATGATTGCATGACGACTAATGAGCGTTAATAAGTTGTCTTGAAGTGCATGAGACTGATACATTTTTAGGTTCATAGCAGGTGCAATGAGTAGTGTTGCATCATTTGCTAAAATAACACTACTTAATAAGTCATTAGCTTTTCCTAGAGCGATATTGGCGATGGTATTGGCACTGGCAGGCGCGATTAAAACGGCATCTGCCCATTTCGCAAGTTCAATATGTCCCATGCTAAGTTCAGCATCCTTATCCCATAAATTGTAATGAACTTTATTTTTTGAGATTGATTGTAAGGATAATTCAGTAATAAATTTAGCACCTCCCTCAGTAAGAATCACTTTTACCTGAGCACCTAAATCTTGTAATCGGCGTACAATATCAGGTGCTTTATAAGCCGAAATAGAGCCACTAACGCCAAGGATGATATTTTTATTAGTCAAGCTGTTCATTTCAAAGTGGCAGTTATTTTGATGTCATCACCCACCATTTTAATATCGATAATATTTAGTTTAATTTTATGAGTCATATCTTTAATAATTAGATTAAGCATTGAATTGGCATCACTACCCATCAATACAGGCGCCATATAAATAACAAACTCATCAATTAAGTTACTTTTAATCATAGCACTAATCAGCTTAGGCCCCGCCTCAAGTAGGACATTGTTAATGCCTTGATTGCCTAATTGGGTTAAGACATCATTAAGGTGCAATTCGCCAGAGTCAAACGTTTTAGTGTTAGTTGGGTTTAGGATTAGTGTTGGTGCATCGGTGTTAAATATATTAAGCGAGGTATCTGTTATTTGGTTTTTACTATCAACCACAACACGTAGTGGCGTTGAATTGACATCATCAAGACGTACCGTCATTAAAGGATTGTCATTAATAATTGTGCCTGAACCAGTCATAATTGCCTGGTGATTGGCACGTAGTTTTTGCACGTCCAATCTTGCGATTTCTGAGGTAATCCATTTGCTTTCACCTGAGCTCATTGAGGTTTTACCATCAAGACTCATAGCTATTTTGCAGCGCACAAAGGGCTGATTGGTTTTCATGCGTTTGATGAATCCTTGATTAAGAGTTAATGCATTATTTTCTAACAAGCCAATCTTAACCTCAATACCTGCATTTTCAAGCATAACGACACCTTTACCATTGACCAATGGATTAGGGTCAAGCATAGCAATAACAACTTTTTTAGCACCTGAGTCAATAATGGCTTGTGTGCAAGACGGGGTTTTACCTTGGTGTGAGCAAGGTTCTAAGGTGATGTAAAACGTGGCGTCCTGAGCTTGATGGTTAATTTGTTGTAAGGCGTTAATTTCCCCGTGCGCTTTGCCAAAGGTTTGGTGATAGCCTTTGGCAATAATTTTTGCATGTTTTACAATCACACAACCGACCATAGGATTAGACTTTACACCGTATATTCCTTGACTGGCAAGTTTGAGTGCGATTGCCATATTTTGAGTGTCATTTATTGAAAAAGTTGCCGGCATATTTCAGATATAATTGTGAAAATATTTTTCATAAGAAAAAACAACATTTTACCTAGGAGAAACAACGTGGATGAACAGAAAAAACAAGCCTTAAAAGCAACCCTTGCACAGATTGATAAACAGTTTGGCAAGGGTTCAGTTATGTTTTTGGGCGATGACCAGGCTCAAAGTGATATTGAGGCAGTGTTTACAGGTAGTTTAAGCCTAGATATTGCCCTAGGTATTGGTGGTTTACCTAGGGGGAGAGTGATCGAAATTTATGGTCCTGAGTCATCAGGTAAAACAACCTTGACATTGCACGTGATTGCTGAGGTACAAAAACTAGGTGGTACAGCGGCCTTTATTGATGCTGAGCATGCGCTTGATCCTAGATACGCTAAACGTTTGGGTGTTAACACGGATGATTTGTTAATTTCACAACCCGATACAGGTGAGCAAGCATTAGAGATTACGGATATGTTAGTGCGCTCAGGTAGCGTGGATATTGTGGTGATTGACTCTGTTGCAGCACTAACACCCAAGGCAGAAATAGAAGGTGAAATGGGCGCTTCACATATGGGACTTCAAGCCCGACTTATGTCTCAAGCACTTAGAAAACTCACCTCAAACATTAAGCGAACCAATACCATGGTCATTTTTATCAACCAATTACGTATGAAAATTGGTGTTATGTTTGGCAATCCTGAAACCACAACTGGTGGTAACGCGTTGAAATTTTACGCCTCAGTACGCTTAGATATTCGCCGCATTGGCACGATTAAAAAAGGCGATGAGATTTTAGGCAATGAAACACGCGTTAAGGTTTTAAAAAATAAAGTTGCACCGCCCTTCAAACAAGCAGAATTTCAAATCCTTTACAATGAGGGTATTTCACTTGAAAGTGAAATAATTGATTTAGGCGTGAAGCACGGGTTTGTTGAAAAAGCAGGTGCTTGGTATAGTGTTGAAGGGGAACGAATTGGCCAAGGTAAAGACAACGCTCGTGAATATTTAAAATTAAACCCTAAGCTCAGTCAAAAAATAGAGACACAAATCCGTGAAAAATTACTAACTAAAGAAGCAGATATTGAAAAGGACGTTAGCAATCAAGACGTCGATTAACCAAGCTTACCACCAGGTGTTAAGCTTACTGGTTCAGCGTGAGCATTCTGCTTTAGAGTTGACACGAAAACTAAGCGCCAAAGGTTATGTCGTCGAAGAAATAGAGCCAGTCTTAGCGCAACTAGCACAAAATAATTATCAAAGCGATGAGCGCTTTGCTGAGGCATTTGTACTTATGCGCACTAATCAAGGCAAGGGCGGTGTGCTAATCAGCCAACAACTCAAACAAAAAGGCATTGAAGATTTTGATTTATCAACCATTGATTTTTTTGAACTTGCTAAAAGCGTTAGACTAAAAAAATATGGCGAGCAATTGCCTAAAAATTATAAAGAAAAAGCCAAACAACAGCGTTTTTTACAATCACGTGGGTTTGGTTTTGAACAAATTAACCAAGTATTTAGTTGTGAATAAACTATTTACTATGTGCTCACCTTTGTATATTAAATACCCTAATGGCGAAACAAGAGTAATAGAGGCTTTGTTTGAATATCTAAAGGGTGTTTTATATTTTGAATTTTTTTTAGAAAAAGACCTAACTTATAGTATTAATATTATTAAAGGCGAGGTAATGGGCGAAGGGCCTTGGAAAGTTGGCCAGTGCTCGTTACACGTATTGGGTTGTAATCATACGCATCCACAGTTGTGTGAGATGCATGCGTTCTGGCAACAAGAATTATTGCAAAATCTAGCTCAGTTTAGAGCTAGTGATGTGGTTAAAATTGCTTGTGAAAAAGGTGCCTTTTTACCTGATAACCGCCCAATTAATGATGCGCGGTAATGATAAACAAACCCAAGCCTATGATTTTAAAACCAGAGATGTTAAGGTTTTAAAAAAGCTTTTGCCTTATTTATTAAAAATGCGTGTGCGCGTTGTTTTGGCAACAATGTTTTTAATTTTCGCAAAGCTTGCCAATGTTACAGTACCCGTTGTTTTAAAAGAAATTGTTGATTCTTTAGATCAAACTAACCTTTTACTAATTTTGCCATTAGGGCTACTTTTTGCTTATGGCGTACTTAGGCTTGCTAGTTCGTTGTTTAACGAGCTTCGTGATGCGATTTTTGCACGCGTTCGTTATCATGCGATGCATTTGATTGCACTTGGTGTATTTAAGCATTTACACACATTGGACTTGTCTTTTCATTTGGATCGCCGTATTGGCGGTATTACTCGTGATATTGACCGTGGCACTCAAAGTGTATCCACCTTATTATCGATTTTTGTGTTTAACATTATTCCTTCATTTTTTGAGATATGTTTAGTGATTGGTATTTTGTGGCTGAATTATGATATTTTCTTTGCTGGTATTTCATTATTGACTGTGGTTTTTTATGTCGGGTTTACACTGGCCATTACAACTTGGCGGATGAAGTATCGTTATCAAATGAATGATATGCAGTCTGAGGCTAATACCAACGCAGTGGACAGTTTGATTAACTATGAGACGGTTAAATATTTTAACCAAGAAGACTTTGAGATTAATCGTTACGATGAGACTATGACCCGCTGGGAAAATGTTGCCACCAAAAGTTTTACCTCAATGACGGCACTTAACTTTGTCCAGGGCGCTATTATTGCGGCAGGCGTGACCATTATTTTAATGTCGGCATCTCAAGGCGTGGTTGACAAAAGTTTGAGTCTTGGTGATATGATTATGATCCAAGCATTGTTACTACAGTTGTTTATGCCTTTAGGTTCTTTGGGGATTGTGTATCGGCAGATTAAGCATAATTTTATTGACATGAATAATATGTTTGATTTGCTTGATCGTCAATCGGAAGTGAGCAGCTCTAAAGAAGCACCAAAAATACAAGTCAGTCAAGGAAAGGTTGAATTTAAGTGTATCTCTTTTGCTTACAAAGGTAAAGATAAAGTATTAGAAGATGTTAGTTTTGTCATTGAATCTGGGCAAAAAGTAGCCATTGTAGGTCAATCTGGGTCTGGAAAGTCGACATTGGCTAAATTATTATTCAGATTTTATGACGTGATTAGCGGTGAAATCTTAATTGATGGGCAAAATATCAAAGCCCTTAATCAGCGTTCAGTACAATCAGTCATTGGCGTTGTGCCGCAAGATACAGTGATGTTTAATGAAAGTATTTATTACAATATTGCTTATGGAAAACAAGATGCAAGCCGACAAGAAGTAGAAAAAGTAGCCAAACTCAGCTTTATTGACAAATTTATTGATAAGCTTCCTCAAGGTTATGATACGTTGGTTGGTGAGCGTGGCTTGAAGCTTTCTGGTGGTGAAAAGCAGCGCTTGGCGATTGCCAGAGTGCTTTTAAAAAACCCACCTATTTTAATTTTTGATGAGGCAACATCGGCGCTAGATTCCTATTCAGAAAAAATGGTGCAAAAGGCATTAAAAGAACTGGCTAGTAAGCACACCATTTTAGTAATTGCGCACCGACTCTCTACCATTGTTGACGCTGATAAAATTATCGTTCTTGGAGATGGTAGGGTGCAAGAAAGTGGCACACATGCTCAGTTGTTAGAGTCTAATGGTGAATATGCTAAATTATGGCAGTTACAAGTTAATGAGAAAAGTGATGAAATTTGAATTAAAAAATACAGATAAGACAGCACGTCGTGGCAAAATGATTTTTGATAGAGGCGAGGTTGAGACGCCAGCGTTTATGCCAGTTGGTACCTATGGTACAGTTAAAGCCATGACACCAGAAGAAGTGAGCGGTCTGGGTGCACAAATCATTTTAGGGAATACCTTTCATCTGGCAATTACACCAGGTATAGATGTTATTGAGGCACATGGAGATTTACACGATTTCATGCACTGGCAAGGTCTGATACTAACGGATTCTGGCGGTTTTCAGGTATTTAGCCTAGGAAAAACAAGAAAAATTAGTGAAAAAGGTGTGGATTTTCGCTCACCCAAAGATGGGGCAAAGATTTTTATGGGTCCAGAAGAATCCATGCAAATTCAGTACAAACTTGGTTCAGATATTGTTATGATTTTTGATGAGTGCACACCTTATCCTGCTAACAAAACAACAGCCGATCAATCCATGCAATTGTCTTTACGCTGGGCGCAGCGCTCAAAAAGTGAGCATAATCGTTTAAATAATAAAAATGCCTTATTTGGTATTGTACAAGGTGGTATGTATGAGGATTTGCGTACGCAGTCGGCAGCTACTTTGGTTGAAATAGGGTTTAATGGGTTTGCAATTGGAGGCTTGAGCGTGGGCGAGCCTAAGGAAGAAATGATAAAGATATTAGATTATCTATCAATCCAGCTGCCTAGTGACAAGCCAAGATATTTAATGGGTGTTGGCACGCCAAAAGACTTAGTGGAGGCGGTTGAGCGCGGCATCGATATGTTTGATTGTGTTATGCCAACACGCAATGCTCGTAATGGTTATTTGTTTACCTCGGTTGGTATTGTTAAAATTCGTAATGCACAGTACAAACTTGATACTAACCAGTTAGATACAAATTGTAGTTGTTACACTTGTCAAAATTACTCCAAGTCTTATTTGCATCACTTGCAAAGGGAAAATGAAATTTTAGGCGCAAGGCTTAATACCATTCACAACCTTTATTATTATCAAGACTTAATGTCACAGATACGTAGCGCCATTGAAAATAATAAATTCTCAGACTTTAAACAAACGTTTTACCAACAACAAGAGCATGACTCATGAGTAATAATTTATTATTTTTTGTTGATGAGGATGGTTTTGAAGACTCTCAAAGAAAGGCAAGCAAACTTACTAAGAAAAATACCTACCAAGTGTTGGTGGCTGAATTTGGTTACAATCCAGAGTTTCGAGACCGAGTCAGTAATATTGAGTCTTTGCTAACAACCTTAGAAGGAAACTCGCCTGAGGCTAAAATCATTATTTTATACGATGAAATTAACCAACTACAATTAGACCAACTTAAAGCACGTTACCGCATGGATGCAACCTTAACATTCCCAATTGAGCAAGATTTATTAAGGCGAAGTATTGTTTAGTTGCTTGTCAAAATATACATCAAGCACTTGACGTGCAATTGGTGCTGCTTTTGAACTGCCATTGCCTGCATTTTCAACAATAATAGCGATGGCTATTTCTGGATTCTCAATAGGGGCAAAGCCAGTAAATAAAGCATGATCCCTTAATTTTTCATCAAGTTTTTCTGCAATATATTGCTCTTCAGTGTCAAGACCAAACACTTGTGCAGTACCAGTTTTTCCAGCCAATGTATAAGTTAAACCTTTATTGAGTCTTCTAGCAGTGCCTTTAGGGCTGTAAATAGCTTGTTTCATACCGTCAATCACATCTTCCCAATTTTGAATATTTTTAATTGGAATTTGTACATGATGCCCTTTCTTAGATTTAATAATTATATTGCCAGGCACCTGCGTATTTTTAAGTAAGGTTGGCTGAAACAAAAGCCCCTTGTTGGCAATCGCTGCTGTGGCAACTGCAAGCTGCAAGGGAGTAACAGCCATAAATCCTTGACCAATGCCTGTAATTAAGGTCTCTCCTCGATACCAAGGCTCATTTTTATTAATTTTTTTCCAAGTTTTAGAGGGTAGAACGCCAGCGCTTTCTCCGGGAATATCAATGCCTGTTTTTCGGCCAAAATTAAATAAGTCTAAATTATCGTGTAATTTGTCAATACCCAGTTTATCTGCCAAATCATAGAAAAATACATCACACGATTGCGCGATTGAGTCTTTGACATTTACGTGTCCATGCCCTGTTTTTTTCCAGTCGTTAAATTTGCGTTTAACGTTGGGTAATTTGTAATAACCTGGGCAGAAGGCGCTACTTTTATTAGTAATAATATTTTCTTCCAAGCCTGCTAGAGCCACCATGGGTTTAATTGTAGACCCTGGTGGATATAACCCTTGAACGGCGCGGTTAAGCTGAGGGATGTTTGTTGAAGTTTGTAACTGGTTATAGTTAGTATGTGATATGCCATTAACAAACCAGTTTGGATTATAGATGGGCATACTAACTAGCGTTAATATTTCCCCATTTCTGACATTTATAACTACAATTGAACCACGTTTACCTTGAAGTAATGTTTCTGCTTTTTTTTGCATATCTAAGTCAATGCTTAAATATAAATTTTCACCAGCAATAGCAGGTTTAATAACTTGGGTGTCGATAACTTTGCCACTTACATTTCGTTCAATTTGTTGTAAGCCATTAGTGCCATGCAATCGTGTTTCGTATTGTTTTTCAATGCCGGTTTTGCCTACAAATAAGGTTCCTGAATAGTTTTTCTTATCATAAAAAAGCTTGTCTTTCTTAGTCATTCTTGAAACATAACCAATGACATGAACGCCGGAATCCTGGTTAGGATAAATTCGATGAAAATAAGGTTCTATATTTACACCAATAAAAGCATTGCTAATTAAGAATTTTGCAACCTGGGTCTCATTAAGATTATATTTGATTGGGATGCTATGAAATTTTTGATAACGCCTTGCATTTTTATTAAAGCTTTTGATGTCATTATCGTTGATAAAGCCAGATTGTTTGAGTTGTTGTAGTGTTTTAGCAATATTTTTAGTTTTTTCTTGTGTTAAGGTCAACCGAAATGCTAACTTATTAGTGGCTAAAACATTACCATGGCGATCAAATATTTTTCCTCTACTAGGTGTTATGGGTAGAGTGCGCATTTGGTTGCCCAAAGCTTCTTCTAAGTAATATTCATGATTTACTATTTGTAAATTGTAAATTGTAACCATTAACAAAGTAGTTAGTAAAAAAATAAAAATAAGCGCCAACCTCAGCCTAGAAAAGAGCGCTTTGTTTTCAAATTGAGTATTGTTTATGCTTTGCATTTTGATAATAAAAACCGAACGACTGGCCAAACTAATGCGCCAGTAAATGGTGCTAAAAATAAGTAATAGTTGATAACAAAACCTTGTGTTAATACAAAAGTTAGTAAGAAAAATGCTAGATAAATACTGCTAGATATAAACACATAGATTTGTTGAGTGCTTAGGTTGGATACAAAAAATGATTGTTTGACATTATTAATAAATAGGCTACTCAATATGAGTGCCAAGGCATTTTGTCCCAAAATGTCACCATGTAAGACATCAATAAGTAAGCCAAGAATGAGTGCAATAAAAAATTTGGCTTTGGTTGGAAAATATACCAACCAATAGGTATAAAAAAGCAATAACCAAAATGCAGATGCATCTAACAACATATCATTTAAGGGTACTACACTTAGAATTAATGCAAAAAAAGTAATCTTAATGAGAAATATGTAAGGGCGCTGTACATTCATGGTTAATCGGTCGCAATAATGACAAATTCTAGTTGCTCTAGTGTTTGAGCAGGTTTTAATTGGATGTGCAAGAAAGGCTCATTTTGGTGTTCTTCTACGCGAATTACTGTTCCTAGTGGATATCCATCTGGAAATTTTGAGCCAATGGCGCTACTTAGAAATACATCACCTACTTTAACGTCTAAATTTGATTCGATAAATTCAACATCTAATAGATGATTATTCTCAGCAACACCCCTGCTGATGCCACGAATACCATTACGTTCATTTTTAACAGGCACATGTTGCGTAGGGTCACTAGCCATTAATATGGTTGAATATAGTGGTGTTGTTCGCGATATTTGCCCAATAATGCCTTTAGCGCTTAAGGCAACCTGCCCAACCTTGATACCGCTATTACTACCTTTGTTAATAATAATTTGTTTTTTTAGTCTAGATTGGCTGAGTGCACTTATTCTTGCCAAGGTAAAGTTTTGTTGCTTGATGGCATAACTTGAACCTAAAAGCGCTTGGAGTTTTTTATTCTCAAGCGTTAAAGCGTTGTAGGTTTGTAATTTAGCCTTGAGTTTTAATAATTCACGATGTAAATTATTATTATTTCTGATTAATTGACCTTTGCTGGTACCTTGCTCATCAATCCAAATATAAATCTGTGAAGGTAGGTTTACTATCATATAGATGGGTGATATTAAGGTTGCAATTGGTTGTCTTAGATGATTAAGATATGAGAACTTATAATCAGAGAGTATAAGTAGTATAGCGATAATGACAGGGATAAAAAGTTTAAGAAACTTCATGTTGGCAACCCTATAAATCGTTAATCAGTATTTAACTACTCAGCAGCTAAAAACCCTATATTATGTTCGGATATCATACTAAGTGCGACACCACCACCACGAGCAACACAAGTGAGTGGATCGTCAGCAATACGTACTGGTAGATTGGTTTCTTGACCAATAAGCTTATCAAGACCGTCCAAAAGCGCACCGCCACCTGTGAGAACTAAGCCATTTTCAGCAATGTCAGAGCTTAACTCTGGAGGTGTTTTCTCTAGCGCAGTTCTAATAGCACTAACAATCATTTTAAGTGGTTCTTGTAAGGCTTGTAGAATTTCAGTATTGGTTATATTAAAACTCACTGGAATGCCTTTAGCAACATCACGACCTCTAAATTGCATTTCTTTAATAGCATTTGATTTAAAGGCAGAACCAACTTCTTCTTTGATTTGTTCAGCAGTAGAGTAACCAATAATAATGCCGTGTTCACGACGTACGAATTTAACAATCATGTCATCAAACACATCGCCACCTACGCGCAGTGAGTCAGAATATACAATGCCACTTAGTGACATGATTGCAATTTCAGTTGTGCCACCGCCAATATCAATAACCATAGCGCCTGAAGCTTCTTCAATCGCCATACCTGCACCTAGTGCAGCCGCCATTGGTTCCTCAATTAAATAAACATCACGTGCACCTGCACTAACAGCACTTTCTTTAATAGCGCGACGCTCAACTTGAGTTGCACCGCAAGGCACGCAAATAAGCACTTTAGGGCTGGGTGAAAAAAAGCCAGAATGTAGAACCTTGCGAATAAAATGCTGTAGCATTTTCTCAGTAATTTTAAAATCAGCAATCACACCATCTTTCATGGGTCTGATGGCTTCAATAGAACCAGGCGTCCTGCCCAGCATATTTTTAGCATCTTGACCTACAGCAATAACAGTTGACTCTAGTGACCTTCTGTCGTTATGAATGGCAACTACTGATGGTTCATTAAGTACCACAGCACCATCCATATAAATTAATGTATTAGCCGTGCCTAAGTCGATAGAAAGACTTTGACCTTTTAAAAAATCAAACATAAAAATTCCCAGTTAAGTATTCGTAAAATAAAGAGATATAATACTATAAATAATCAGTAATAATTAACACCTTATAAACATGAAAATTCAGCAAAAACATGTCATAGAAAGCATTTTTGATGCTTTGCAATATATTTCTTATTATCACAGTCCTGATTTTATTCAGGCCATGACCAATGCTTATGAAAAAGAAACTCACAAAGCTGCAAAAAATGCTATTGCACAAATTCTTATTAATTCAAAAATGGCAGTTTTAGGTAAGCGCCCAATGTGCCAAGATACTGGTATTGTGAATGTATTTGTTGAAGTGGGTATGGATGTCACTTGGGCGGCTGATTTGTCATTAGAAGACATGATTAATGAAGGCGTTCGTCAGGCATTTACCTATGCAAATAATCCTCTCAGGGCTTCGATTGTAAAAGACCCGCTATTTACTAGGGTTAACACCAAAGACAATACACCTGCAGTTATTCATATGAAAGTTGTTAAGGGCAATCAACTTAATTTTATTGTGGCAGCTAAAGGCTGTGGCTCTGAAAATAAGGCAAAATTTAGCGTACTTGCACCAGATGATAATATTGTTGATTGGGTGCTAAAAACCATACCAACTATGGGTGCTGGTTGGTGTCCGCCAGGTATGATTGGTATTGGTGTTGGTGGTACAGCTGAAAAAGCTATGTTAATGGCAAAAGAAAGTTTGATGGAGCCTATTGATATTCAAGATATTACACAAAAACCAAACCCTAGTAACCTTGGAAAACTACGTCTGGAGTTATTTAATAAAATTAATCATTTGGGTATTGGTGCACAAGGTTTGGGCGGTTTGACAACGGTATTAGATGTCAAAATTAAAGATTATCCAACTCATGCCGCCTCTCAAGCAGTGGCGATGATTCCTAATTGTGCAGCAACGCGCCATTTACACTTTTCACTTGACGGTTCGGGTGTGGCTCAATTGCCAGAAGTAGATATGGATAGCTACCCTCAATTAGAGATGGATTATTCTCAGTATAAAAAAATTGATTTAAACAGCTTAACCCGCAAGCAAATGGCTCAGTGGAATATTGGCGATACCTTATTGTTAACAGGTACAATTATTACCGGACGAGATGCGGCACATAAGCGCCTTAAGCAAATGCTTGATAATGGCGAAGGCTTACCAGATGGTGTAGATTTTGACAATAAATTTATTTATTATGTTGGTCCAGTGGATGCCGTTGGTGATGAAGTCATTGGCCCAGCGGGCCCCACGACTGCCACACGTATGGATAAGTTTACCGATATGATGTTAGATAATACTAACATTTTAGGCATGATTGGCAAGGCAGAGCGTGGCGAAGATAGTACACGGGCTATTAAAAAACACAAGGCTACGTATCTTATTGCAGTAGGTGGTGCGGCTTATTTAATCTCTAAGTCTATTAAAAAGGCTAAAAAAATTGCATTTGAAGAGATGGGTATGGAAGCAATTTATGAATTTGAAGTTAAAGATATGCCAGTTACAGTTGCAGTTGATACTCAAGGTCATAATATTCATAGCATTTTTCAAGATATTCAGATAACCCACTAAGTGAGTTGCTAGCGTTTAAGTAGAGCCATCTTTTTTAAGACAACTCAAGCGCTTTAGAAAAATAGTCTTGGCGTATAATAACGCCGAAGTTGGTCGGATGGTCGCTGGAGGTTGACCTTTCAGAGGAAAGTCCGGGCTCCATAGAGCAAAGTGCTAGCTAACAGCTAGGTATGGTGACATAACGGAAAGTGCTGCAGAGATTTAGACCGCCTATTTTTAGGTAAGGGTGAGAAGGTGCGGTAAGAGCGCACCGTGCGATTGGTGACAACCGTGGCAAGGTAAACCCCACTTGGAGCAAGCTCAAATAGGCTAATGATGACGCTGCTCGCGGAGTTGGCGGGTAGAGTGCTAAAGCGTTTTGGCAACAAAACACGTAGATGAACGACCATCTATTACAGAACCCGGCTTATAGACCGACTTCTTTTTACTTCGTCTTTTTGCTTTCTACTACATTGAATATCAAACAATACTCATAAAAACTTGTTTTGTTGTACAATCCGATTATGAAAAGTAATATTCAATTAATAGTGATATTGTTGAATATATCGGCTAATGGGTACGCGGATAATACCATTGCACCTGAATATCCTTACTATCCACCGTCTAGCATTTGGGTTGAGGAAGATTATTTTACTTAGCAGGAAAAATACTGTGAGGTGGATTCAATCTATGGCAGGCAACTTGAGCATGCATCGGATAAACAACAAAGTGAGGATTAATGGACTTTAAAAGTCAGAAAAATCATACCAAGTTGGCAACAAAATAAGACTCATTAAAACCATGATTTGGATAGCAATAAAAAGGGCATAACACCTTTGTAGATATCCATTGTTTGGATTGATTTAGGCGCAACATCTTTGAGATAGAACAAACTAAAACTAAAAGGTGGTGTGAGAAAGGAAGTTTGCAAGTTCATAGCAATTAAGATGGCAAACCAAGTCATATCAATGCCGAGTGATTGGGCGATTGGGTAGAAGATAGGGACGATAATCAGTGGTATTTCTACAAAATCGATGAAGAAGCCAAGGATGAGAATGATGAGCATAGATAGTAGAATAAAACTCATTTCTTTGGCAACAAGTAAATATTGTGTGGATTTTTTTAAATCATGATTTTTGCCTTTAAAGGCAGGGGCAGCTTGTTTGTCAAATTGGGCAATAATCAGCACATATAAGATATAACTACCTATCCAGTATTAAAGACGGCATCACTGCACCTTTGAATAAATCTCCCACAAGCATGCCAAGGACATCTGCTAGGATGATTAAAACAATTGAAGGGGGGAATGATTTGTCCTAGTATGCCTGGGGAGGCGCTGGCGAGGGTTTTTTGTAATGGTGTTTGAACATTACGGGTAGTGAGATAACCCCCCATCGCCACTACGCTTGCACCAACAACACCTGTAGAGGCGGCGAGTAATGAGCTGACCAGAATTGTGGAGACAGCAAGGCCATCTCGCACATTGCCAAATAACTCGCCGATGGCTTCTAAAAGCTACTCGGCAAGTTTGGTTTTTTGCAAGACAATACCCATGAAAATAAACAAAGGCACTGCTATTAAAATTGTATTTTGCATCACGCTCATGATGCGATAAGGCATAAAGGCAAATAAATCCACGCCTTTGGGTTAGCACGCCAAAAATAACTGCCACGCCTGTAAAGGTAAATGCCACAGGAAAGCCAACCATTAATAGCATTAGGGTGACTAAAAACATAATAAGTCCTATTATATGGTTTAAGCTTTTTAAGGTTATTACGTGCGAAGATAAGTCCAGATATGACAAGCAAAATAAAACTGAGTGGGATGACACCTTTAATGATAAAGCGATAAGGCAGACTACCAGGGTCGCCACTTTGCTTACTTAGTAAAAAGGCTTGATAGGAAAAATCCACA
Organism: Abyssogena phaseoliformis symbiont OG214; assembly: GCF_016592595.1. NCBI lineage: Bacteria > Pseudomonadati > Pseudomonadota > Gammaproteobacteria > Abyssogena phaseoliformis symbiont. The sequence goes on along the minus strand of NZ_AP012977.1, from coordinate 966,176 downwards.
CTGTTGTAAATAATTAAAACACTAATGGGTAGGATGAAGATAACAAAGCCAATAAGATTAATCCATGCCTGTCTTTTAACATTAAGATTGGCATAAAAAATATCAACCCTGACATGGGCATCGTTTTTTAATGTATAAGAAGTGCCGAGTAAAAACATGGCTGAAAATAAATGCCAGCCCATTTCTTGAATGGCGATTGATGAATTGTTAAAGGCTTATCTTAGAACAACATCTGTAAAAATGGTAAATAAAAGCAGTCCAATGTTTAGATTTTCTAACCATTTTGTGTATTTACTCACCATAGTTAATTATTGTGTTTGAGAGCTCAAATAGGCTTGATCTGAGATTGCTGTCCAAGCCCGCGCTTTTTTAAGTAATTCTTTTGTGATTCAATAATTTCTTTGGACAGTAGGTTGTTGGCGGCTAATTTGGCAAGGAGTTTTTTATTAGCAACTCTAAGTTTGTCAAATACTAGCTTTGGAAAAGTTTTGATTTTGATATTGGGATAATCTTTTTTCATGCTCGCCCAGTTTTTGGCGCTTTCATGATTGGAGCGTGCCAGTATGTCATAAGCAGCTAATTTCATCGAGGTGATTAAGATGGTTTTCAGGTCTTCAGGCAGTGCGTTAAATTTTTTCAAGTTAATTAAGAACTGCATTTCAGAGCCAGGTTCATGCCAACCAGTGTAGTAATAAGGGGCAATTTTATGAAAACCCATTCTTAAATCCAGCGAAGGACCTACCCATTCTAAGGCATCAATCGTGCTACGATCTAGTGCAGTATACAATTCACCTGCTGGAATATTGGTAGGTTTAGCACCCACCTCTGCCATGATTTCACCTGCAAATCCAGGGATGCGCATTTTTAACCCTTACAAGTCTTCAATTGAGTTAATTTCTTTTTGAAATCAACCGTCCATTTGACTGCCAGTGTTGCCACCGATAATAGATTTAGTCTATGCTTGGCATAGACTTTATCAATCAATTCTTAACCGCCACCATATTCAAACCAAGCATGTTGCTCGTTTGCTGTCATGCCAAAGGGCGTAGAGGTAAAAAATAAAGTATTGATGTCTTTGCCTTTCCAATAATACGAGCCAGAATGACCCAAGGTCATATTGACCAGATTTAACCATATCAAAAATACCAAGCGGGGCTTTGTGTTTGTTTTTAGAGTCAATTTTAATAATCAGACGACCATTTGACATATCAAGCGCTAATTTAGCGGCAGTTTTTAACTGCATCACCAAAAATAGGGAAGTTGCTTGGCCAAGTTTCGGCTAACTTTAAGGTTTTGTTGCTTAGTTTGATTTTGATTATCGTTATTATTAAACCTGCCAGCAGCAGCGGTGATAAAAGTAGTTAGCATTAATATGGTGAGTGTTTGTGTTATTTTTTTTTCATGATTAACTTTCTTTAATTTGTGCTAAAATAGCGCGATTTTGTTGATTATAGTCTTTAAATTTTTTAATTTTGAAAAAATCATGACTTAATAACCACATGATTTCTTGTTGTTGGTCAAAGCCGTGCTCCAATAAAAGATAGCCCTTTTTATTAAGGTGTTGTGGTGCGTTGTCAATAATGGTGCGGATGTCATCTAAGCCATTTTTGCCAGATACAAGTGCACTCTGTGGCTCAAAACCTAAATCATTAAGATGGGGGTCGCCTTGTTTGATATAAGGCGGATTGGAGATAATTAAATCAAATGTTTGATTAGGCGTGGCTTTAAACCAACTGCCCAGTTGAAAGTTAATATTTGTTTTTGCATTTTGTCGGGCAATGTTAAGCGCATCCATTGAAAAATCAGTTGCAGTTAGGCGCCACTGCGGGTTTTTATCGCTTATCGTTACGGCAATAATACCGCTACCAGTGCCTAAATCAAGTATTTCATAGGTTTGATTTTCATCAAATAAGTCTAAGACAATGTCAATTAAGAGCTCGGTTTCGGGTCTGGGAATTAACGTGCTAGGGGTGACTTTAAAATTAAGATGATAAAACCCTTTTGTGCCGCTCAAATAAGCAAAAGGTGTGCCAGATTGTCTTTGTTTGATAAGTTGATTGAGTTGAGTTTTTTCTTCATTATTGGGCTGATAATCATAATGAGTAATAAGTTGAGCGTGGCTTTTATTAAGGGCTAAAGATAATAGTAGTGCAATATCAATTATACCACTGTTAAAATAATCCTGAATGGTAACCAAGATTTATAAATTAACGGTTGTTAATCCCAGTGCTTTCCAATTTTGCATACCACCTCGAAAGTATTTAATTTTGGCAGCAGGGGTGCCATACTTAAGCAACGCCGTTACAGCAGTTGGTGTTTGACCGTACCAGACGCTATTGCAATACATGACTAAAGCTTTGGTATAAGAAAAATCAGGTAATTCGTCAATTTGAACGCCTAACAAGCCTTCCATAATTTCTAGAGCTTTTTCTTTATTTTTAAAACACGTATAAGGAATGTTAATGGCAGTGGGAATAACACCCGTAATGGTTGGCCAATTAGGCGTACGTGTATCAATAATCAAGATGGTGTCATCACCTGCTGATTTTTGTTTAACGTAGCTAATCATAGTCAACTCGCCAATCGTCTCTACAGCGTATGGCGCAAAAGGGTGCATGGGTTGAATCTTACCACGGGTAGTTTTGAGATAAAAACTAGAGATTTTATTGTCTTTGTTTTGGTTGCGTTGCAGTCTGATGGTTTTGCCATCATGAACAACCTCAACAAAAACCACATGAGGTGAAATAAAAACTTATTTGGCGGCTTTTTCTTATGCATAAGCGCTTAGTGTTTATAAACTGATTAATAATAATGTTAATTTTTTCATGATTTTCTCCCTCTTAAATCGTATCTATTTTTTATTGCCACAATAAGCCCCAAGCCAATAAACGCCCCTGGCGGCAAGATTGCTAGTAAAGTGCCTTGATAGTTTCCAAATACAGTAACACTAAGCGTGTTGCCTAAATTGCCTAGTAATAACGCAGATTGGTCAAACAAAGTGCCACTGCCAATCAATTCACGCATTGCGCCTAATACAATAAGCACAATAGAAAAACCAACGCCCATCATCAGCCCATCCAGTGCTGATTTCCCCCAGGTATTTTTACTAGCAAATGCTTCGGCACGCCCTAAAATAGCGCAGTTGGTTACAATCAGTGGTACAAAAATACCCAATATCAAGTACAAATCATAAAAGTATGACTGCATCAGCAACTCAACAATTGTTACAAATGAAGCAATTAGTAGGACAAAAATAGGAATACGAACTTCTTTTGAAATTTGATGGCGAAAAATAGAAACAGTTACATTAGACGCCACTAAAACAAACGTGGTTGCCAGTCCAAGTCCGATTGCATTCACAATATTGTTGGTGACTGCCAATAAAGGACACAGACCCAAAAGTGCAACTAAGGCTTGGTTGTTATTCCACAGACCATTTTTTATAATTTTAGTATAATCACTCATGACACTTAATTATATACTTAATCACACGTTGATTTATTGACAACAAGGCTTTGATTTTGTAAGTCTTTTTCTATGATGCACATTAATTCTGTAGCACTTATTTCTAATGCCTTGGCAATACAGCAAATACTAGAAAGCAAAGGTTCTTGTTTACCACACTCAAATAATGAAATTGAGCGCATAGAAGGCCCTAATTTTTCTGCTAGAACTTCTTGGGATAGATTGAGTGTTCTGCGTTTTTTGTTTGAGCACTTTAGCAAATGACATTTTAATTGGCACTTAATTTACCTCAAAACATTAAATTTTGAAGGGTTATTGAAAATATTACCATGAAGTGCACTTCATGGTAATATTTTTTTATAAAGCTATAATTTTCCAATCAAAGTGGTTTTTTAAATAAAATAGGAGCGTTATGATGGCTGCTGGTTTAGCAGGAGTAGGTCAAATTGGGTTAAGTCAGAGTTTACTTCTTGAGGCACCTGAAGAAATAACAAGCGAAAAATTTAAAGAGATAATTAGCTCAAATAATTTTCGATATTTTGTTTTAAATGAAGGTAGATTACTTTTAGTAAAATTAAAGTTATAAATAAATTTTATGCCACACTATTAAGGTGGCTTTTTATTTAATCAGATCAATTAATTCACTGGGTGAAGTTTCAAGCGCACGTGCAATTTTAATGAAAGTAGTTAAGCTAGGTTGTTGCCTGTCACATTCCAATAAAGAAATATAACGCACTGAGAGACTTGCTTTTTCAGCAAGTTTTTCTTGTGACAATCCAACTTTAGAGCGTTGCTGTTTTAAAACATAGGAAAATGATTGTTTATTTACCACAAAGTTCTACTTTTTCTCAAAAGATTGTATTTTTGAGGAAATGGAATGATTGTTCCACGAATAATAATTCCATAGAATAATAGTTCCTGATATAATGACTTGCATTTATGATGCGTTGGAAGTGTAGTATGGCTGTTGGTTTGGCAGGAGCGGGGTCAGGTTAAATTGAAGTATGGCGTATTTTTTAATTAGCATTGTAATAAAAAAGGAGGGCATAGCCCTCCTGTGTGTTAATCAGATAAAAATTGATTAAGAGAAAATGATTTGTCCATCTTTAACATTGCCATGAATGGTTGAGCCTGATAAAAACTCTCCAGCAAGGATTTTTTGTGACAAAGGATTTTCTAACAACTGCTGTATGGTGCGCTTGAGCGGTCTGGCACCAAATACTGGGTCATAGCCTCTATCAACAATCATACTGATGGCTGTATCACTTAATGTTAGTTTGAGATTAAGTTTAGCCAGGCGTGCTGATAAGATTTCAATTTGCCTGAGTGCAATATCTTTGATTTGGGATTTTTCTAGTGTTTTAAAGGTCACGATTTCATCAATACGGTTGACAAACTCAGGTCTAAAGTGTTCGCTGACAATTTTAGAAAGTTCAGCGGATATATCCTTACCTGGGTTTTGTTGAATCAGGCGCGAACCTAGGTTTGAAGTCATAATAATAACAGTGTTTTTAAAATCAACCGTGCGACCTTGACCATCTGTTAGGCGGCCATCATCCAGTACTTGCAACAGGATGTTAAACACATCTGGATGGGCTTTTTCAATTTCATCCAGTAGAATGATTGAATAAGGTTTGCGACGCACAGCCTCAGTTAACATGCCGCCTTGCTCATAGCCAACATAACCTGGTGGTGCACCAATCAAGCGTGCAACTGAGTGTTTTTCCATAAACTCACTCATATCAACACGGACAATGGCTTGTTCAGTGTCGAACAAAAAGTCTGCTAAGGCTTTGGCGAGTTCGGTTTTACCTACACCAGTTGGACCCATAAATAAAAACGAACCATCAGGGCGATTAGGATCAGACAAGCCGCTACGTGCACGACGTACGGCGTCAGAAATTACTTTAACGGCTTTGTTTTGACCAACTAAGCGTTTGTGAATAATATCCTCCATTTGTAATAGTTTGTCTTTTTCGCCTGCCATCATTTTATCCACAGGAATGCCTGTCCAACGGGCGACAATATGGGCGATTTCATCCTCAGTCACTTTATTTCTAAGTAGGGTCATTTGCTGCGTATCAGCATTTTCAGTCACACTTATTTTTTGCTCTAACTCAGGGATGATGCCGTATTGAAGTTCGCTCATTTTGGCTAAATCGTTATTACGATGCGCGCTTTCTAAATCGATTTTTGCTTGCTCTAGTTCTTCTTTAAGATGGTGCGCACCTTGAACCACCAATTTTTCTTTTTTCCAAATTTCTTCTAAATCAGCGTACTCTTTTTCTAGTAATTTAATTAAATCAACCAATTCTTTTAGTCGAGCTTTAGAGGCTTTGTCTTTTTCTTTTTTAAGCGCCATACGTTCGATTTTAAGTTGTACCAGTTTACGGTCAAGTTTGTCCATTGATTCTGGTTTTGAATCAATCTCCATGCGAATTTGTGAGGCAGCCTCGTCAATTAAATCAATGGCTTTATCTGGCAGTTGCCTGTCAGTAATGTATCTGGTTGAATAGGTGACAGCAGCGATAATGGCAGGGTCGGTGATTTCCACGCCATGATGCACCTCGTACTTTTCTTTAAGGCCACGCAAAATAGCAATGGTGTCTTGTTCGGTTGGCTCGTCCACCAGCACTTTTTGGAACCTGCGTTCTAAAGCCGAGTCTTTTTCAATATATTGGCGATATTCATCTAGTGTGGTGGCGCCCATGCAGTGTAAATCACCACGGGCTAGGGCAGGCTTTAACATGTTGCCTGTATCCATAGCGCCATCAGATTTTCCAGCACCGACCATGGTGTGCAATTCATCAATAAACAAAATGACTTGACCTTGCTCGGCTTCTAACTCTTTGAGCACGGCTTTTAATCGCTCTTCAAATTCACCTCGATATTTAGCACCTGCCACCAGTGCAGCCATGTCTAATGACAAAACGCGCTTACCTTTAATGCCTTCGGGCACTTCGTTATTAATAATGCGTTGTGCCAAGCCTTCAACAATTGCAGTTTTACCCACGCCAGGCTCACCAATCAGCACTGGGTTGTTTTTAGTGCGGCGTTGCAATACTTGGATAGCACGACGAATTTCACCATCACGACCAATCACAGGGTCAAGCTTGCCGTCAATGGCTAATTGGGTTAAATCTTGGGTGTACTTATTCAGTGCATCCCTGTTATTTTCTGCATTCTGGTCGTTCACGTTTTCACCCCCTCTAAGGTTGTTAATTGCTTGGTTTAAACCATTCTCATTGGCACCAGCAGCTTTTAATAGTTTTGTGGTTGTATCATTGCCTTTGATGATAGCTAATAAAAATAGTTCGGTTGATAGATACGAATCTCCTTTGTCCAAAGTCAATTTATCTACTTGATTTAATAAGCGTAGCAGGTTTTGAGAAATATTAACATCACCACTTGGGGTGTTAATCACGGCTAAGGCGTTAATTTCTTTATCAGTTTCTTGTTTAAGTTGATGAGTGTTAATGTTAATGCTTGATAACAAATTACTAACACTACTATCGGTGTTTTGTAGCATGGCACTTAGAACATGTACTGCTTCTATGGCGCTATTATTTTTCGCAATAGCGATAGATTGTGCAGCGCCTAAGTCTTGTTGAAATTGGGTGGTTAGTTTATCAATATTCATAGGTTTGTTGTGTTTTTTATGATGTGTAATGGTTATCTATGGGATGATTAATACATTTCAAGTATCAAAAATAAAATATTATGTTAAATTTAGTGCTGTTTGAGCCTGAAATACCCAGCAATACTGGCGCTATTATTCGCCTGTGTACCAACATGGGTGCAAACCTACATCTTGTCAAACCTTATGGTTTTGAAATGGAGGATAAAAAATTACGCAGGGCGGGGTTGGATTATAAAGAACTTATGTGTATTAGTGAATATGACAATTTTGCTGATTATTTGGAAAAGACAAAACCTAAAAGATTATTTGCAGTTAGTTCAAAAGTTAAAACCATTTATACAGATGTTAAGTATCAAGTGGGCGACTCACTGTTTTTAGGTCCAGAAACCAGAGGGCCTCCACAAGACATATTAAACCAATATAAAGGCATTACTTTACCAATGCAAAATGGGTCTTGTAGTTTGAATTTGTCAAATTGTGCCTCTATTGTGGCATATGAAGCTTGGCGGAAAATCGATTTTAAAGGGGCTAAGAGTGCTTAAATTTATTGCATTGATGTTATTTTCATCATTGGCAGGTGCTAATAATTGTGTGGTTTTATTGTATCATCATTTTTCTGATGTCATGCCTAAATCAACCAGTATTAACCCTAAATTATTTGAACAGCACTTGGCAAGTCAATGATGTTGAAGTGCTAAGCTTAAAAATAATACTTGGGCGTTTGAATGGTCATAACTTGCTAAATAAATGCGTGGCTCTAATGGCTGATGATGCTTATCAATCAATTGTAGAAAATGCTTATCCGCTTTTGCAAAAATATCAAATGTAAATGAGTGTTTTTGTAGCAACAGATTCAATTGACCATAAATAAAAAGCAATGATGACTTGGCAAAAAATGCGAGATATTCAAGGTAAAATGATGACGATTTATAATCATGGCACCAGCCATGCACATTTTCTTGATTTGGACAAGGTCCAAATTCAGCAGGCACAAAACCGACTCAATCAAGAATTGGGCAAGGCTGATAAAATCTTCGCTTATCCTTATGGCGAGTCTAATTTAGATATTTTAGGACAAATAAAAAATATGGGTTATGTTGCTTTTGGTCAGCATTCTGGCGTTGTGTCAACGACTAGTAATTTACAAAATTTGCCACGCTTTCCTATGGCGGTAAACTACGCCAAAATGGATGCTTTTAAACTCAAAGTCAGTACCTTGTCAATGCCGATAGTGGAAAATAAAATAAACCCTATTGTTACTAACAAAAACCCACCTATACTTAGACTGACTTTTAAAAACCCATTGACAAAATCAGCAAAAGAAAAGTTAAATTGTTTTGCTGATAGTGAGGTAAAAATTCATTGGTAAAATGATAAATAGGTCTCTATTGTAGCGCAAAAACCGCTTATTAATAGGCGTTTAAAATACAATTGCACAATGTTTAACCAAGAAAAAAATAGCTACTAATTGGTATAGCATTCAGTAGATTAAACCTGAAGTTGACCAATGGCGTATTTGATATAATGATGCTTTTTAAACTTAGGAGAGGCAAATGAAATTGCCAATTGTTTTAGTCGTTTATTTAATATTTGTCAGTAGCGTTTATGCAAATATGAATAGTGATAGTATTGTTTCGATACATGCGGGCTCGTACGTACCTCAAACATATAGTACCTTCTAGAGACGATTTTACTGAAAAATTTGCCAATAATTATTTTGACGTAGAAATACGGGTTAATGATGATAGTGCTGCATTTCAAAAAGTAATCATTGGCACATTTAAAAATAGTGAAAATAATAGATGTATATTATTGGGCGTGCAAAAAAAATGGAATCACTTTGATAAAAGACTTACATTTGAAGGCGTTTATGCTTATGCTGGGGAGTTCTTTTTTTAGTGATTTTTCTCATTGCGGAGATGATGGGGTTTATGCAAAGATAAAAAAGGCAACAGGATTAGGCTTTGCGCCATATATCTATCATGGTCTAGAATATGATTTAAATAAAAATATTAGTATTGAGGGAGGGTTTATTCTTCCGTTAATACTTGTGGCAACTATTCAGTTTCATTTTTAACAGATTTTTGATTGCTAGTCTAATTTTGTTAAGTTGTAGGCGTTACTAAAATCTTTAATATTGAGCACTTTTTTGCCTGAAAGTTGTAAGGTTTCCAGGCTTAGTGCACCATCTCCAGTGGCAACAATACATGTCTCTTTGTTGTGCTTAATAATACTGCCTGGGTTGTGATTACTGCCTACCATTACTACAGAGGCGGATAAAATGCGTAGAACTTTAGTATCAAATCTATTACTTGATGCATGGGTTTGGGCAATGGGATAAGGGTTAAATGCTCTAATTTGTCGATTAATTTGTATTGCACTTTGAGTCCAATCAATCCAGGCTTCGTCTTTTTTGAGTTTTTTGGCATAAGTGATGTTGTTTTCACTTTGCACTGTTGACGATAAATTATCAAGATTATTCAAAGTTTCAATAATAGCATTAGAGCCAAGTTTGGCCAGTTTATTATGTAGAGATTGTGCCGTATCGGTGAGTGTGATTGGACAGGTTTTTTCAAGTAAGATATCACCCGTATCTAAACCCTCATTCATTTGCATAATGCCGATACCTGTGGTTTTATCACCTGCCAAAATTGCACGTTGAATAGGTGCTGCGCCACGCCAACGTGGTAATAATGAGCCGTGGATATTAAGGCAACCATATTTAGGTATATTAAGAATTTTAGTAGGCAATATTTGCCCATAAGCTACCACCACCATTACATTTGCATTAAGTTCGGCTAAGGTTTGTTGGATTTTTTCGTCTTTTAAGTTTTCAGGTTGAAAAACGTTTAAGTTATGTTCTAATGCTTTTATTTTAACAGGGCAAGCTGTTAACACTCTTCCACGACCCTTGGGGCGATCAGGTTGGCAAAATACGCTAACAATATCATGCTTGGCATTAATGAGCGCTTCTAATACACCTACCGAAAACTCAGGCGTGCCTGCAAAGACAATGCGCACCTTGAAAGAAGTGCTTTTGGCGTGCATTATTTTAAAGTTTCTCTTGCTATTTTGATGGCTTGTTTGACTTGGTTGGGGCTGGTTGCACCTAAGTGATTGTGTGCATTTAATGAGCCTTCTAGTGAGAGCATCTCAAATATATCGTTTTCAATGCAACTATCAAAGGTTTGTAATTCTTCCAAGCTAAGTTCGCTTAAATCTTTTTGGTGCTCAATGCCGTAAGCAACTGATTTTCCAACCACTTCGTGTGCATCTCTAAAGGGCAAACCTTTGTTAACTAAATAATCAGCCAAATCAGTGGCTGTGGTATAGCCTTGCTTGGTTGAGTTGTACATATTATCACGCTTGGTTTGAATAGTTGGCACCATGTCTGCAAATACACGTAAACAGGCTTTTAAAGTGTCAACCGTATCAAATAATGGTTCTTTGTCTTCTTGATTGTCTTTGTTATAAGCCAGTGGTTGAGATTTCATAATTGTGAGCAGAGAGGTTAAATTGCCATACACGCGGCCTGTTTTTCCGCGAACCAATTCAGGCACGTCTGGGTTTTTCTTTTGTGGCATAATGGACGAGCCTGTACAAAAACTATCAGGCAATTCGATAAAATTAAACTGTGCACTTGACCATAAAATCAACTCTTCTGAAAAGCGTGAAAGATGCATCATGATGATGCTTGCTGCGGATAAAAATTCAATGGCAAAATCTCGATCACTGACGCCATCAAGTGAATTAAGGCAAATGCGTTCAAAGCCTAATAACTCAGCGGTACGCGTGCGATTAATTGGATAAGTAGTGCCTGCCAGTGCCGCTGAACCTAGTGGCATTGAATTGATGCGTTTGCGACAATCAAGTAGACGTTCTACATCACGTGCTAACATTTCAAAATAAGCCATCATGTGATGGCCAAAACTGATGGGTTGTGCGGCTTGAAGATGAGTAAAGCCAGGCATAATCGTATTGGTTTCTTTTTCAGCTATATCAGTTAGTGTTAGTTGTAGACGCTTGGTTTCATTAATAATATCATCAATTTGGTCACGTAAATAAAGGCGAATATCGGTTGCTACTTGGTCATTGCGAGAACGCCCTGTGTGCAGTTTCTTGCCTGCATCGCCAATCATCTTAACCAAACGCGCCTCAATATTCATGTGTACATCTTCAAGTGTTACTGACCACTTAAATTTACCGGTTTTGATGTTGTTTAGAATTTTTTCAAGACCTTTAATAATTTGATTTTTTTCATTATTGGTGAGCAAGCCGACTTCTTGCAACATGGTGGCGTGTGCAATTGAGCCTTGAATGTCATAAGGCGCTAAAATTTTGTCAAAGAATATTGACGCGCCAAAAATTTTAACAAACTCATCTGTTGGCTCGCTAAAACGCCCACCCCAAGATTGGTTGGTTTGTGTTGTTTGCCTAGACGCCTCTTTGAGGATTGTTGTGTGTCGTTTATGTTGTGTGTCGTTCGTCATAATTCTGCCTTTAATTGTCGTTTAAGTTTAGTGATTGATTTGTCAATCACTTTGTCAAGCTCAGTCCAATAATAATCCATACTGGGTATGCCAACTATTTTGCCTAAGTTTGCACCATAATTGTCCATAAGAAATACTGAATACTGTGGGGTAAAAATTAATGCTATTTTGAAAGGCAAATCTACCATGATTGGTGTCATTTTTTGTAAAAATCCTTCATATCTTTTAGTGTGCTAGCATTAATGTAGCGAATGATGACTTTGTTTTTATATTCATCCAATCCATCCATTGGTGCAATGACTTCTTGACAATAAGGGCAGTTAGGAATGGAAAATATTATTAAAATAGGCGTTTCTTTTTTGCGTACTAACTGAGCATCTTCTAAGAGGTTTTTTGCCAGTGGTAGTGCTAAATCTTGCGACGTAGCAAAATTAGAAACAAGCACAAGTAGTGATAGATAAAATCGAAACACAGGCCTATTTTAATATAAACTCTTTTAACCATGAACAAAACCCTAAAAATTGCAACTCGACGATCTCCATTGGCATTATGGCAAGCTCAATATGTTAAAACTAGATTGGAAAAATTCTATCCTAATCTAACAGTTGTTTTGGTAGAAATGACCACCAAGGGCGATCAAATTCTAAACTCGCCTTTGCCAAAAATTGGTGGCAAGGGTTTGTTTATTAAAGAATTAGAAGTTAGTATGATGAAAGGCATGGCTGATATTGCCGTGCATTCTATGAAAGATGTGCCTTATGAAATACCACAAGGGTTTGAGTTAGGGGCAATTTTGAAACGTGAAAATCCCTTTGATGCCTTTGTTTCCAATGATTTTTCTAGTATTGATGATTTGCCACAAAATGCTAAAGTTGGTACTTGTTCAATGCGCCGTATTGTACAACTTAAAGCCACCCGACCTGATTTAAAAATCCTAGATTTGCGTGGCAATGTCAATACTCGATTAAAAAAATTAGATGAAGGTGAATTTGATGGCATTATTCTTGCTTGTGCAGGGCTTATTCGCCTAGGGCTTGAGGATAGAATCAAACAACAAATTTCTGACCAGCAAAGCTTGCCTGCCGTAGGGCAAGGTGCAGTAGGTATTGAAATTCGTGAAAACGATACAGCAATCCTAGATTTAATTAAGCCTTTGATTGATGTTGAAACCACCTATAGAGTAAGTGCAGAGCGAGCAATGAATGCACGCCTTGAAGGTGGTTGCTCGGTGCCGATTGCAGGCTTTGCTTTGGTTAATAATGAGCAAATAATGCTAACAGGCTTGGTGGGTAATGTTGATACTGGCGTGATATTAAAAGAGCAGGTTTTAGGTCATGTTTCTCAAGCAGAGACTTTGGGTGTTGAATTAGCAAACAAACTAATATCATTAGGTGCTAAAGATATTTTAAAAGGCTAAAGAATGAGCACACAACCTGATTTAAAGATGTTGTCTAAATTATCAGGCTGGGTAATGCTTGATGGTAAATTGCATCAAACCTTTATTTTTAATGATTTTACTCAGACTTTTGGCTTTATAACGCAAGTCGCTATTGAGGCCTCAAAGATGAATCATCACCCACATTGGTCAAATGTTTATCAAACCGTTGTGATTGATTTAATCACACATAGTGAAGGCTCAGTTACTCAATTGGATGTTGAATTGGCCACTAAAATTAGTGATATTTTTAACCATATGAGTAAGTAAACATGTTGAGATTTATTGAGAAGAATTTTTTTATTATCGTGCAACGCATTGGTTTGTTGTTTGCACTAGTTTCATTAATAGCCGTTATTGCACTAGGCGTGGTTAGTTATGAAAAAATTAACACACAAGTTAGTGACAAGATTGAAAATCCAGTGGTTGATTTTGACCAATATCAAAACTCACGCGCACCAACCAACAATATTAAGATTTATTTAGATGTTAATCAATCATTAAAGCAAGATGAACAAAATAGTTTTGAGCGTGAGTTTGATAAATACACTCAGCAAATTATTAACCATTTACAGCAGTTGCCTGATAAAATTATTAACAAAGCGGATATGCAGTACAGAATAAAAATCTTGCTTAAAATTAAGTCCAATCCTTATACAAAAACGTTGCAATTGGCTTATGTGCAATCTTTAGAAAAATTAATCAAACAAGCGCTTAACATTGAAAATAACCGAATTAATATTGAGGGTTTATTACACTGGCATGATCAGATGTTTGCTCAACAAGTCAACCAACAAACACAAGGCAATCTATTAAAAATGGGTGCGGTTAAAACTCAGCAAATGATAGGCTTTATTGCTCTAGGCATGGTCGTTGTCGCTTTGGGAATTTTTATTATGTTTGTGATGATGTTGGCTATGCTACGCATTGAGCAAAATACCAGGAAATAAGTTTCCGAGTTATTCTAAAATTATTAGCACTTTTGGTACGTTAGTATTAGTTGTATTTCTTAAATTAGGTGTGGCTTTAATGATGCCAGATATGGGCGTGTAAATTTGGTATTTTTTTAGTTCAATTTCAGCAATTTTGATATTGTGCGCTTCTAGCTCGCGTTTGGCTTTATTAAAAACCAATTGTATGATTTCTAAATCCCTATGTGAAGAAACTAGGCGGTCATATAATTCCTGTGTTTGTTGAAGATCTAACTGCTTGTCGTCAAAATTTTGCTGGTAAGTTTTTTGTAGTGCTTTTAAGTAGTCCAGTTCTAATTTTGCTTACGCATTGTCAATTTGTACCAGTAAATCACCTTGTTTAACAGAACTTCCAATAGATTTAATCAGGGTAACCTCATCAGAAATCAGTGGATATATTTCTAATGCTGATGTATTTATACTAATAAATAACAGCAAAATCATCAATTTAATCTTCATGGCATTTCTCCTGTAAGTAAGGCAAGTTTTTCAAAGGTAATCACAAAATCAAATTGGTTTTTGGCTAATTTGTATTCTGTATTAGTGAACTGAGTGAGTGCATCGCCAATGTCACTTTCCAGCTCCATTTCATAATGCGCCCTAGCGCGTTCAAGATACAAATCATGATAATCAAGTTCAGTAGTCAGTGCTTTTTGTATTTGATTTAACTCGTTAAGTGTGAGTACTTGCGAGGATAAATTTTGTTTAAATTGTTTAATATCTAGTTCGGTTTGCTTGGCTTGTATGCCAAGTTTTACAATGGTTTGTTGCTTAGTGTTGTCGTTGCCAAGTGGCATAGTTAAATTAATACCAAAGCGTAATTTGTTATTTTTCTCACGCAAGTAGGCTTGTTCACCTATTCTAATATTGCCTTTAATGACAACTCCATAATCATTTTTATGGCTGTTCATTTGATGCTTGATCGAAGATAAATCTCGGTGCATGATTTGTAGTATAGTGTTATTTTTAAATGTGTTTTTTCTTAATTCATCAAGCGATGCAAAAGATTTAGAAAAATAATATTTTAATTTAGGCTTGGTTAAATCGTCAGGACGGTCTTCATAGTTAATACCCAAAATATTTTTCCAGCAGTAAGAAATCTTTTTCATTGGCAAGCCCTGTGCGACGCACCATGCGCTTGCCGTTTAAATCAAAAAAGCAAGTACGGGCGTAGCACCCACTAGATTATGGCGTTTGGCAAAGATTTTTTCTAAGACGCCATTGCCATTAAAATCAGTCAAATTCACACTAGATTCTATGTCAACTTCGAAGTTTAAAAAATGTTGTTTAAAGTAGTCAACAGCAGGCTTTTGGCTAAGTGCATTGCGTCTTATTTTTTGGCAAAATGGATATTCTTCCATGTGAAAAAAATAAAAACTCCATCTTTTTTAGCGTCAATGGCATTGTCATAAATTATTCAGAATAGTCATCAAAATGCTGATCAAAAAAAAGTATGACCATCCGCTGCATATGTAGAATAAGAGCAAATAAATAAATAAATAATTTTTTTCATGAAACGTCCCTAAGCTTTCAATCATTGTATCATTTAATCAAACAAAGCGTTAATGAATTCTTTGGGTTGAAAGACTTTAAGATCATCAATCCCTTCACCTACGCCAATATAACGAATAGGCAGATTAAGTTCATCGGCAATCGCAAACAATACCCCGCCTTTGGCAGTGCCATCTAGCTTAGTGATGCTAATACCACTTAGAGTAATTGCTTTGTTAAATTCTTTAGCTTGGTTGATGGCGTTTTGCCCTGACCCACCATCAATAACCAACATGGTTTCATGCGGTGCATTTGCATTTTGTTTGGCAATGACGCGTTTAATTTTGGCCAGTTCTTGCATAAGGTTGTCTTGCGTGTGTAATCGTCCTGCCGTGTCGGCAATTAGGATGTCAATATTCTTAGTTTGTGCTGATTGGTAGGCATCAAAGATAACCGAAGCTGCATCGGCACCCGTTGTTTGTGCAACTACGGGTATTTGATTACGCTCACCCCATACTTTAAGTTGTTCAACAGCTGCAGCGCGGAAGGTATCACCTGCTGCTAGCATAACCGACTTACCTTGATTTTGAAAAGATTTTGCTAACTTGCCAATCAAGGTGGTTTTACCAGCGCCATTAACGCCCACGATTAGGATAACAAAAGTTTCATTAATATTAGTATTAAGCTGGTTGTCTTCAATCAATAATTTGTCCAACTCATCTTTTAAGAATTGATATAAGCTTTCAGCATCTTTTAAGGTTTTCCTAGAGGCATTTTTACGTACAGATTCTAGTATTTTATCCGTGGTATTAATGCCAACATCAGCAGTGATTAATAACGTCTCTAGTGCTTCTAATAAACCCTCATTAATTTCTTTTTTACCTAATAATAAAGAAGATAAGCTAGATCCTAACTTTTGTCTAGATTTATCTAAGCGTTGTCTTAATGAAGTTGGCTTGTCTGCGTCTAAACTTTCTGATTTGGGTTGATTTTTTTTTAAAAAATTAAACATAGCAATTCAAGTATAAAAAAAATTAATTTTACTATTCTTTATTTTTATCAAAGCGAAACTTTGCATATTTGACGACGTATAATAAAATTAACACTATTGAAAATATAAATGATGAAAAAAATTACTGAATACCATGTAACCGATGAGACTCACTATCTTAATCGCCGTAACTTTATTAAACAAAGTGCACGCTTAGGTGTAAGCTTGGTAACGTTTAGTGCTTTTTCAAGTTCAGCAGAAGGGGTACAAGGCGGTAGTTTGTCTGACAAGATGATATCAACTGATTATGGCAAGGAATTAACACCACATTCTTTCAAAGAAATTACCAATTATAATAATTTTTATGAATTTGGTACTGGTAAGCGCGATCCAGCAAAAAATGCCCATACTTTAAAACCCAAGCCTT
Organism: Abyssogena phaseoliformis symbiont OG214; assembly: GCF_016592595.1. Classification (NCBI taxonomy): domain Bacteria; kingdom Pseudomonadati; phylum Pseudomonadota; class Gammaproteobacteria; species Abyssogena phaseoliformis symbiont. The sequence continues at coordinate 949,266 of NZ_AP012977.1, read as the reverse complement.
GGCATATTAAAGTTTCTGGCGAATGCTTAAAGCAGGGTGATTACGATTTAGAGGATTTTATTGCACCTTATCAACTGGAAGAGCGTATTTATCGTTTTCGTTGTGTAGAGGCTTGGTCGATGGTTATCCCTTGGGTGGGTGTGCCATTGGCAAACGTGCTTAAAACTTTCCAGCCTACTTCAAAAGCAAAATATGTGGTGTTCAAAACCTTGTTTGATAAAACACAAATGCCATGGCAAAAACGACCTACTTTGGACTGGCCTTATATTGAAGGCCTAACAATTGCTGAAGTAATGAACCCTTTGGGTTTATTGGCAGTGGGCTTATATGGCAAAACATTGCCCAACCAAAACGGCGCACCACTACGTTTGGTTGTGCCTTGGAAGTACGGCTTTAAAAATATTAAATCGATTATTTCAATTCATTTTCAAGAAACCGCACCACTCAATACTTGGCAAGATCAAGCTTCTAGTGAATATGGATTTTATGCCAATGTTAACCCGGCAGTAGATCATCCGCGTTGGTCACAAGTGCGTGAACGTGTGATTGGCAGAGGCAGTTTTTTCTCACCAGAAAAACGCAAGACTGAATTGTTTAACGGTTATGGTAATGAGGTTGCTCATTTATACACAGGGCTTGATTTGGTTAAGAATTTTTAATTTATATGGTAATTTCTTGGCAAAAGCCATTGTTGTTTGTACTACTCTTAACGCCTTTTTTGTTATTGTTGTCTGATGTACTTTTAGGTCATTTAATTGACCCTATTGAGGAGATTACCAACCCAACAGGGCAATGGGCACTAAGGTTTTTGCTATTTAGTTTGTTGATAACACCGTTAAATGAAATACTATCTTTTTCATTGATTAAATATCGTCGAATGATTGGCGTGTTTAGCTTTTTTTATGCTTGTTTGCATTTGAGTATTTACTTAATTGATCAAAATTTTGAGTTTCAACTAGTGCTTGCAGATGTGATGAAGCAATCTTATACAGCCATTGGCTTTAGTGCCTTTATTTTGTTGTTTTTATTGGCAATTACCTCAACTAATAAAATGGTACGTCGTTTAGGCAAGCGTTGGAAAAAGTTACATAAATCCATTTATTTGATTATTATATTGGTTATTGTGCATTTTTATTGGCAGGCAAAATCGTCTATGGATATTGAGCCGATAATTTATGGCTTGATTGCATTGCTGTTGCTTGGTTTTAGGATTAATTGGAAAAGATGGTTAAATTTATAGCGTATATTGCCTTATTCATTCACCATTTGGCATTTTCTGAAGGATTGAACAGCTCAAATGTGAGCACGGCAGTGCTTGATAATGGCTTAAAAATTATTATTAAAACTGATCGTCGTGCGCCTGTGTTTATCTCTCAACTTTGGTATAAAGTGGGCGCTAGTGATGAATATCAACCCATAACGGGTATCTCGCACATGCTTGAGCATATGATGTTTAAGGGTTCACGCGCATATAAATCAGGTGAGTTCTCGCGCATTATTGCACGTAATGGTGGGGATGAAAATGCTTTTACCTCGAAAGATTACACTGCTTATTATCAAAAAATGCATCAATCAAAACTAGAGCTTGCCATTAAGATGGAGGCGGATAGAATGCGTCATTTAAGTTTTTCTGATGTTGAGCTAACCAAAGAAAGACAGGTGGTGATTGAAGAGCGTAGGTTGCGTGTGGAGGACAATCCTAATGCAAAAGTATATGAAAATTTGAGACTTATTTCTTTTGACTCAAAAGGTGCTTATCATGCACCTATTATTGGGTTTCAAGCAGATATAGAAAATTATCATTTGTCTGATTTGCGCCATTGGTATGAAACCTATTATGCGCCTAACAATGCAATACTAGTTGTGGTGGGCGATATTGACCCAAAGTGTGTGATTGAATACGCAACTCGGTATTTTGGTGGATATAAGGCCAATTCAAATATTGATGACAATAAAAACAGACCCTCTATTGCACTTAATAAACAATCACGAATGCTCAAACTTAAGGCCGAGCTGCCATTTTATGCAATGAGTTTTCACGTGCCAAGCTTGGCCACAACAAACAGTGAAAACAAAGCGTATCAACTAGAAATGTTGGCTTATATTTTAGACAATGGTTTATCAAAAGCATTGATGAGAAACCAACAAATAGTATCAGGCATTAGTGTGGGTTATCGATTGTATGATAAATTTGATACTTTATTTACCATTAGTTTTGTTCCTGCACAAGGAATTAGTAGCCAAAGTATCCTTCAAATGATAAAGATTCGAGTAAGGGGGTTGATTGAAAAGCCATATTTAATTGAAGCTGAATTAAGGCGTACTAAGGTGCAACTGGAGGCTGATTTTATTTTTGAACAAGACCAAATCTCTACTCAATCATACTACTTGGGTATGCTTTCTAGTGTAGGACTGAAGATTGATAAGTTGTTAAATTATGTGGACAGAATGAATCAAGTAAGCACTCAAGATATGGCTAATGTTGCTAGACAGTATTTAGATTTTGATACGCTTAATTATGTTGAACTAATACCACAAGGCATTAAATGAATTTTTTAATCATTTTGTTGTTATTGACAACTCAAGCACAAGCTAGGTTGAATATTATGCACTGGACAACGCCTGAAGGTGCTAAAGTGTTGTTTGCACAAGCCAAAGGCTTGCCCATGCTTGATATTGCCTTAAATTTTGATGCGGCCAGCTCTAGAGATGGTGCTAAATTTGGTTTGGCAACTTTAACCAATAGTTTACTGGGTACAATGAGTAAATATCATTCACAGGAGCAAATTATTGAGTTGTTTGAATCAGTAGGCGCGCAATTCTCCACATATTCTTTAAAAGATATGGCAATTGTTTCGTTACGTACGTTAACACGTCAAGATAATTTGCAAGTAGCGTTAAACACATTCACTGAAGTTGTTACTCAACCTGTGTTTAAGCACAAATACTTAAACCGTGAAAAGAAACAAACCTTACGTTCAATTAAAGCAATTAAACAATCGCCTGCTTCAATAGCATCACTTGCTTTCGATAAGGCAGTTTTTGCTGGACATCCTTACGAGCATACGAAAATTGGCACCAAGGCATCACTTGCTAATATTTCTACCCTTGATTTGACTCAACACTACCAGACATATTATGTGGCCAAAAATTTGACCATTGCTTTGGTGGGTGATATTAGTAAAACTAAAGCCAAGCAAATTGCCAGACAAATATCCCATGGTTTAAATAGTGGCAAGAAAGCTCCAAGTAATCCACTTGTTAAGATGCTTAAAAAATCACAAAATATCCATATTGAATTTCCATCTAAGCAAACGCATTTGTTAATAGGACAAACTGGCATTAATCGAGCACATCCTGATTATTATTCTCTATATTTAGGCAATCATATTTTGGGTGGCAGTGGATTAACTTCTATTTTAAGTGATGACATTCGTGAGCAAAAAGGCTTGGTATATTCGGTGGTGAGTTATTTTGCCAAGATGAAGTCAAATGGATTTTTTTTAGTAAAATTGCAAACCAAAAATGACCAAGCCGACCAAGCCCAAAAAATTGCCATTAAGGCACTGAAAAGCTTTCTAAACCATCCAATTAGTAGTCAACATCTACAAGATGGTAAGGACAATATTATTGGTGGTTTCGCTCTAGAAACGGCGAGCAATGCAAGTATTTTAACGTACTTGTCAATCATTGGTTTTTACGATTTGCCTTTTGATTATTTAAGTCGTTTTACTGATAAAATCAGAAATATTAGCGCCAAAGATATTCAAATGGCTTTTAGCCGATTAATCGATATGGATAAACTTATTATTTTAAGTGTTGGGCAAGCTCAATAGAAAAAAGTGTAATGAGCACAAGTGAATTACTTTTTTCTTATGGAACGTTGCAAAATACACCGGTGCAATTAAAAACATTTGGGCGTGTGTTAGAGGGTTATGCAGACCAATTATTGGATTATCAATTACGTCATATAAAAATTGAAGATGCATCGGTTGTTGAATTAAGTGGGAAAACCCGCCATCCAATTGCTGTTTCTAGTGAGGGCGATTATATTGAGGGTGTGGTGTTTAAAATAACGCAAACAGAGTTACTCAGATCCGATCAATATGAAGTAGATGCTTATCAGCGTATTAAAGGCAAGTTTCAATCTGGGCAAGATGCTTGGGTGTATGTTGAGGCTTAGAAACAATGAAAGGACTTTTTAACACTGAAAAATAAAAGATAACAGGCCATTCTCAATGGTCAAATCAAGGTGTTTTTTTACTGGCTGCAATTGGCTCGGCTGTAGGATTGGGCAATATTTGGAAGTTCCCTTATATCGTAGGTGAAAATGGTGGCGGGGCGTTTGTATTGGTGTATTTGCTTTGTATTGTTTTGGTGGGTATGCCTGTGTTAATTGCTGAGATAGCATTAGGAAAAAGTGCACAAAGCAATCCAGTGTCAGCATTTTCAAATTTGGCAGTGGGGGCTTGCAAGGCAGATTGTTTTTGGGCGTTATTTGGCTATGTGGGGATTGTTTCTGAGTTTTTAACTTTATCGTTTTATTCAGTGGTTGCCTAGAGTATTTGCGCGTGTTTATTTAAAATGATTTATTGGGTAGTGATGCCAAGGTAGTAGAAGAATACTTTACGCAATTATTGGCCAGTCCTAATACGCTACTATTGTGGCACAGTGTTTTTATGTTATTAACTGTTGCTATTGTTGCCCGTGGCATTCGTAAGGGGATTGAAAAAATCATTACTTGGTTAATGCCAATTTTATTTGTTATTTTGGTTATTTTGGCGCTATATGCCACTCAATTAGAAGGCTTTTCTAAAGCCTTTGATTATTTGTTTGTTGCTAATTTTTCTAAATTAACCACTGATGGAGTTTTAATTGCATTGGGACATCTTATCTTTAGGCATGGGAGTGATGACGGTATACGGTTCTTATTTGTAAAAAGACACGTCAGTTGTTAAATTATCATTTGTGATTGCCATTGCTGATACTCTAGTGGCGCTGATGGCTGGATTGGCGATTTTCCCACTGATTTTTACTTATGGATTGGAAAGTGCTTCTGGCCCTTCTTTGCTATTTATTTCATTGCCTAATGTGTTATTAAATTTGCCATTCGGGCAGTTTTTTGGCATTGCTTTTTTCTTCTTATTGTTAATTGCTGCCTTGTCTTCTGCGATTTCAATCTTAGAGCCAGTGGTTTCTTTTGTGCGGCAAAAAACACGCTTATCTAGATATTTTGTTACTTATTTGATTGGTAGTATTGTTTGGCTAATTAGTGTTGGTGCTTTATTGGCATTCAATGATTGGTCTGATGTTCGTCCACTAAGGGAAAGGAATATTTTTGATAGTCTGGATTATGTAGCCACTAATATTGGAGGTTTTGGTATTAGTATTATTGCTGTGTGGGTTGTTTCTAAACAGGCTAATACTAGGCAATTACTTGGTATTTCAGACTCAAAGTATCCAATATGGCGTATTAGTGCTTGGTATGGTTTGAGTTAAAAGCAGTGCTATTTTTGAAAATAGCATCACAAAAGAACTTTTTCAATATGCACTGATTTTATAAAATCTTTCTGCTAATGTTTACCAAGTTCTTGTTCAGTAATCAGTTCAACTGGATAAATAGACTCAATATTGGCTGAGGATTTATAGCGTGATAAGCCTTGTCGACAAACGGGGCAGGTGGTGAGCATTTTCACGGGGTTGTTTGACTTAATACCAACCAAGTCTTTTTAAATTTAACTTGCTTGGCGATGTCTGCTCGTGCGACAGCAAATGTGCCTGCCTCGCCACAACAACGATCATTACTAATAACGTTTTGATTAACCAATTCAGAGATGACTTTTTTAGAATCGTCCAATTTGATTGGATCATGACAAGGCGCATGATAAAGGTATTGCTCATTTGTTGCGTTTAATTTAATATTGTGCTCTAGTAGGTATTCGTGAATATCCGTTAAGGTAGAATCTTTAAAAATATCATTCAGTTCATAGCTGAGTAACTGGTCAATACAAGTACCACAAGAGGTTAAAACATGCTTAATGTCTAAATTTAAGTGTATTTGCCATACGGTGGAACAAAACACGGTTATCAGTAGAGATGGCTTTGCCTTTAGCCTCGTCCCCGCTCGCTCTTTGAGGGTAACCACAACATAGATAACTTGGTGGTAAAACCACCTTAATGCCTTGATGATAAAGCAGTACAATTGTTGCTAGGCTAATTTGAGAGTAAAGACGCTCAGAGCCATAACCGGGAAAATAAAAAACGCTAGGCGAATCGGCGTTGGATTTTTCTGGATGTGAAAGAATGGGCACGGTATTAGCATCATTAATATTGAGCAGTTCACGCATAGGTGCAAGCCCAGTGTCCATGGGCAATGGTTTATCCAACAAAGTAACAAGTTCAACTTTAAAACTGGGTTTGCCCACGGTTTTATTAGGCTTTTTATACAAAAAAGGTTGCGCCATTCTTGAGGCAATATTTTGCACTTTATAGCTAAAATTAATCAACACTTTTTTTGGTTAATTTAATCTGCCAAGGCTGGGTCATGTTGAGATAAGCCATTGAGGCTTTTGAAGCGATATTAGTACGATGTTTATTTTGCTTGATTAAGACGGGACCTCATCTTAATAGAGACATCACCAAAATCAATATTAACTGGACAAGGGCTTGCACACTTATGGCAAATAGTGCAATGATCATCAAACTCATCAAACTCATCAAAATGGTTAACAGAGATACCACGCTTGGTTTGCTCTTCGTATAAAAAAGCCTCAGAGATAAGATTATTGGCACTAATCTTATCACGTGGTGAGTATAAAAGATTGGCTTCTGGGTACATGCGTGGTGCAAACATCTTTGCACTTGCCACAACGTAGGCATGATTTAACCATGTTATTAATTTTACCAATTTCACTACTCTCAAGGATTAATACCTCTTGTTCAACAAGGCGCAATGATGGGGTAAAGGCATTATCCAACCCACTACCGGGCATTAATTTTCCTTTGTTGAAGTGATTGTTTGGGTCAATTTTTGCTTTATATTGGGTAAAAGCTTGTTTGAATTCATCGGATAAATATTGGTATTTAGTCAAGCCAATGCCATGTTCGCCAGAGATAACCGCACCAAGGCTTGATGCCAAATGCATAATCTCATCCACCACAGATTCAGCTTTATGTAGCATTTTTGTATTGTGAGAATGTACTGGAATATTGGTATGTACATTGCCATCGCCAGCGTGCATATGTGTGGCAACAAATAAACGCACTTCACGATATTCTTGATGAATGACTTTGACTTGGTTGCGAATATCAATAAAGACATCACTCATGAGCAAATCATCAAGTGGGTGAGCGAATTCATTAATGTAGGAAATTACAAGCTGTGCTGTTTGTATCTGTTTGAAGACTTTTTGCTCATTAAGACGATTAAGTAAATCTAGCCATTGATTGCTGATTTGATTCAACTGCGTTAAGGCAGAAATAATTTTGTCTTTAATAAGATTGCTTTCTGGTTTGAGATTTTCAAAATAGGCTTTAATTTCAGCTAAAGTGTCAATTTTATTGCCAATAGACAAGCGGATATTAATATGCTCAATGCCGTCGTTATAGTCTGCTAGTTTGTCCAGTGGAATAACCACATCTTCATTGATTTTAAAAGCGTTAGTGTGGGCGGTATTGGCACGGTCTTTCCAAAATATTTTTCTTTTATTGGATGATTTAGCAACAAAACATTCACCATTGCGTTGCAAAGTAATGGTTTTTATTTTTTCAATTTGCGTGTCGAGTGAGGGCTGATTGTTAGCACTAATATCGATTAGTAGTATCATTTTTGGCAACTGTGGCTTATTGGCTTTGGTGGTGTAATGCACGGCTTTAATATAGCGTGCATCTAGGTGCTCCATGCTAATAAGGTCAACATCAGTATTGCTATCAACACTATTTTTAATATCAACAATGGTTGATACTGCCGATTTTAAATCATGACCAAAGAATTCCAAGCATAGCGTGTTAATATGTTCTAAAGGTTGATGCAAGATAAATTCAGCAGAAGTGATGAACCCATCACAACCTTCTTTTTGAATACCAGGCAGTCCATCTAAAAATTTATTAGTAACATCTTTGCCCAGCCCGATTTTACGTATATGATTAGTATTGATGGTCAAGGTTTTGGTTTTGATGATGGTTTGTGCATCATCTTTGAGTGTGTGTATTTCAAAACTCACTTTATCAAGCAGTTGGATTTTGTCTTGATTGTGATTAAGGCGTTTTACTTGCAACCAAGAGCTACCTGGCATCACCATTTTCCAAGACAGCAAGTTATCAATTGTCGTGCCCCATCTTAGGGATTTTTTCCCGCCTGCATTCATAGCAATATTGCCACCAATTGTGCAAGCATCTTGAGAGGTTGGGTCAACTGCAAATACTAAGTTGTGTTGATTGGCCAATTCACTAACACGTTTGGTAACCATGCCCGCACCAACATTAATACTGTGCATATCGTCAGTGGTATTTATATTGTCGATAAAGCTGAGTTTTTCAGTATTAATAACAGCAGTTTGTGTGTTTAGTGGGATGACGCCACCCGTATAGCCCGTGCCACCACCACGAGGAATGATGGTCAAACCTAGGTGGATGCAGGTTTTAACAATGTGTAATATTTCTTGTTCGGTATCTGGCGTGATGACCACGCTGGGATATTCCATTCGCCAATCGGTTGCATCAGTTGAATGTGAGACGCGTGATAAAGCATCAAAACGAATGTTATTATTATGTGTTACCTTAAGCAGGACATTTTTAATGCGTTGTTTGTTGTTTTTAAAATCGCTGAAACAATGCTTGAAATGACTCACTGCAATATCTGCCTGATTAAGAAGTTCGATGACTTGTGCGTTATTATCAGTTCGTGCTTTGATTGATTCTAAGCGTGAATATAGCGCTTGTATGAGCGCTCGCCAACGACGCTTGTTTTTAATTAAATCTTCCAGGTAAATAAGGGTTTCGATTAATCACCCACATATCGCCAAGCACTTCGACCTGTATTACGATTTTGGCGCAGTTAGTTTAGTAAATCCCAAGCATCAACGCCTAAAAAACGACACATAATCTCTTTGTCAAAAAAAGAGGTATAGTTGTAAGGAATTTCGCGATATTGTTTCAATTGAAAATTAATTAAAGTGGATTATATTTTACTATAATGGGTGCTTTGAATGCTGTATGTTTGCCCCAAAGGGGCTTTTAAAAAAGTGGAGATTATATGTTATGGATAAAAGCTTTTCATATTATTAGTGTGATTACTTGGTTTGCAGCGCTGTTTTATTTACCACGCATTTTTGTTTATCATGCAATGAGCAAAGATAAACCTAGTATTGAACGTTTTAAAGTGATGGAGCGTAAGCTTTATAAAGGTATTATGATGCCAAGTTTCATCCTAGCTAGTGTATTAGGATTATGGATGACTATTGATGGTTGGGCATATTATTCAACTCAATATTGGCTATATGTTAAGTTATTTTTAGTAATATTGTTGATTACATACCACTTTTATTGTGGCTATTTAGTGGGCATTTTTAAGTCTGATAAAAACACCCACTCTCATGTATTTTATCGTTGGTTTAATGAGTTTCCTGTGCTGATATTAGTGGGCGTTGTTATCCTAGTTGTGGTTAAGCCGTTTTAGTTATTTTTGCGTTAACTTTAAGTAACTCTCAGCCAATGCCTCATAGATTGGTGGCGTGGATATTTGTTTAGACATCCAATTAGCGATAAAGGCAATAATCAGCGCTGGAATGAGTAAATTAAGTGTATTTGTCATCTCTAAAATAACAAAGGCACTGGTCAGTGGCGCTCTAATAACAGCACTTAAATAAGTAACCATTGCCATAATGATAATAATTTGCGGGCTGATTTGTGAATAATAATGCCCCACTTCACTACCAATACCAGCACCAATAGAAATACTAGGCATGAATAAACCACCAGGAATGGTGGAGGCTAGAGAACTTAGCGTTGATAGATATTTCATCACAACAAAGTCACTACCCAGCTGATGCCCGGCTAACATTAATAACACTTCTTCACGACCAGAGCCTGCAATTTGACCTTTAGAAAGGTAGTTAAATAACGCAATAATTAAACCTAACATTAAGGCAACTACGACAACTTTAGTTTTGGTGTGCGCAATGAATTTCTTAATTAAGTAAAGAATGGTTTTTGAGAATAAACCACCTAAAATACCAGAAAATATCGCTAATGGCAGTAATTGCCAAATTAATGTCAAATCAATAAAATAAGCTGACATATCACTTAAGTAGACATCATTACCACGATATATAACTGCCAATAAGTAAACCAAGCCACTCATGATGGCGATTAAAACCAGTGCTTGTTTTTTGAGTTGACGACCTGTCTCTTCAAAGCTAAATAAAAAACCCGCAATTGGTGCATTAAAGGCGACGATAAGCCCAGCACTACCACCAATCGCAATAAGTGAATGGATAAGCAGTTTGCGTTTGAATTTAATGAATTGATTAAAGCCAAAAAATATTGAACCACCAATATGAATACTAGGCCCTTCAATGCCAATAGGTGCACCACCAAGCATGCCCATAAAAATAAGTACAATTTTTCCAATTGCCACCCTAAATGACAAGAGTTTTTCACGTATGGATTTATTACGAGAATCATTAGCAGCGATTAATTGTGGAATGCCACTGCCTTGAACATAATGGCAAAAATACTTAGCAATATAAACAATCAATACAAAAACAATGGGTGTAATGGCAAAACTTAAATAAGGCTTTGAGGCAATTAAATGCTTGAATGTGTGTTGAGCATAATCACTAGAAGCAAGAAAAAAATCAATAGCAATCACAGTAATAATACTGCTCAGTATTAAGGATGTATAAGTTTTTAGCCTACTAGGAAGTTGATGCGAAAGATATCTTTTCAACTAAACAATCCAGTTGATAAGTAACGGTCTCCTCGGTCACAAGCAATAGTAACAATAATGGCATTATTAGCTTGTTTGGACAATTCAATGGCTGCCGATACAGCACCACCAGAAGATACACCAGCAAAAATACCCTCTATTGTCGCCAAGTCTCGTGTAGTTTGTTCTGCTGAAGTTTGTGAAATATCCATAATGGTATCCACCTTGGAACGGTCAAATATTTTTGGCAAGTATGCTTTTGGCCAACGGCGAATGCCAGCAATTTGCGCGCCATCTTCGGGTTGTACGCCAATAATTTGAATGGCTGGGTTTTTTGCCTTCAAACTGTCTGACACGCCCATAATCGTGCCAGTCGTTCCCATGGCAGAGACAAAATGGGTGATTGATCCTTGTGTATCTTGCCAAATTTCTTGTGCAGTTGTATTAATATGAGCATTTGGATTGTCTGAGTTAGAGAATTGATCAAGCTGTTTACCCTTGCCTTGCTTTTCCATTTTATCAGCCAAATCTCTAGCACCCTCCATGCCTTCATCTTTAGTTACTAAGATAAGTTGAGCGCCATAAGCACTCATGGCATCACGCCTTTCTTGTGAAAGATGATTAGGCATAATTAAAATCATTTTATAACCCTTGATGGCTGCTACCATAGCGAGCGCAATACCAGTATTGCCGCTAGTGGCTTCAATCAAGGTGTCACCAGGGGATATTTCACCTCGTTTTTCACTATTCAACACCATGTTAAGTGCAGCTCTATCTTTAACCGAACCCGCGGGGTTGTTGCCTTCTAGTTTGAGTAAGATGGTGTTTGATGAATTAGGGTTGAGCCGCTTAAGTTTGACTAAAGGTGTATTGCCAATGGTCTGCTCTATGGTTTTGAATGTCATCACTTTTTAGTTAAAATTACATGTTGTTTAAAATGGCGTCTTTGACTTCACTCATCACTGGGTTAATGTTAATCATTTGATTGGTGTATTGTGAAATTGCTGTATCAGGGTCTTTTAAGCCATGACCTGTTAAGGTGCAAACGATTTTAGAACCTTCAGGAATTCTACCACTCTTAATGTCATGCATTGCACCTGCTAATGAGGTCGCTGATGCAGGCTCACAAAAAATCCCTTCTTTTTCAGTGAGTAGTTTTTGTGCACTTAGAATTTCTTCATCGGTTAATGCATCAAACCAGCCACCTGATTCTTTCTCAACTTTGTGTGCCAAGCCCCAACTTTGGGGATGACCAATACGAATGGCAGTTGCAATGGTTTCGGGGTTGTCTACCATTGCGCCCTTAACAAAAGGCGCAGAGCCTGCTGCTTGATAGCCAACCATTCTAGGTGTATTGTTTACTTTACCTTCTTTATGATATTCTGTATATCCCATCCAATGGGCTGAAATATTCCCTGCATTGCCCACAGGCAGGCAGTGATAATCCGGTGCGTAGCCAAGCTCTTCTATAATTTCAAAGGCAGCAGTTTTTTGACCTTGTAGGCGAAATGGATTGATTGAATTAACAATGGATACTGACGTATGTTCAGCCACCTCTTTAACCAAACGCATGCCATCGTCAAAGTCACCTTTGATTTGTATAATAACCGCACTATGAATCATTGCTTGCGCTAATTTAGCCAGTGTAATTTTTCCTTCAGGAATCAGCACAAACGCTTTAATACCAGCACGCGCAGCGTAAGCCGCAGCAGATGCTGAGGTGTTACCTGTAGAGGCGCAAATAATTGCTTTAGAGCCAGATTCTACTGCTTTGGTAACTGCCATGGTCATGCCGCGGTCTTTAAATGAACCTGTGGGGTTTAGGCCTTCGTATTTGATATAAATATCAACATCTTTACCCAGTTCTTTAGGAATATTTTCTAGCCGAATGAGTGGCGTATTTCCCTCACCTAAACTAATAATTCGAGTACTGTCATCCACAGGGAGTCTGTCTTTATAGCGTTCAATTAAGCCGGTATATCTCATTTTTTTTCCTTAATTAAGTGTTTCAACAAAGATAATTTTAACATCTTCTTGAACGTAGTCATGGGTTTGAATTTCTGTCACTGCCTTATTCAGTTCACTGGTTTTGATAAGATTGGTAATGATGGCAATGTGTGCATTATTTTTTTGATCAATTTGCTTTTGTATAACAGCCTCTACACTAATGTTATGATTGGCCAAGGTTGCTGTAATGTCTGCCAAAACCCCTGGCTTGTCAGTGGCTAATAAACGCAAGTAGAAAACGCTTTCAATATCATCAGTTTTACACTTTGGAATGTTTATTAATGATTGCCAGCCCAAAATATCATGATTTATAGTGCCTTTGATAATATCAACCAAATCAGCAATAACACTACTTGCCGTTGCCTCAGCACCTGCACCTGCACCATAATAAAGCGTTTCACCAACTGCATTGCCTTTGACTAATACGCCATTCATAACACCATCAACATTGGACAGTAGATGAGTTTTAGGTACTAAAGTTGGGTGTACATGCATTTGTAACTTGCTATCTAGTTTTTTAGCAATACCTAGGTGTTTAATAATGTAACCCAATTCTGCTGAAAAAGCAATATCTTCACCACTGATTTTGCTAATACCTTGTGTTGAAACTTGATTAAATTGTAATTTACAGCCAAATGCCATTGAGGCGAGAATGACTAATTTATGCGCCGCATCAATACCTTCGACATCAAAAGTAGGGTCAGCTTCAGCGTAGCCCAGTGCTTGCGCCTCTTTAAGAACGTCTTCAAAATCTCTATCTTTGTTGCGCATTTCGGTTAGGATAAAGTTACTTGTGCCATTAATAATGCCAGCAACTAATTCAATTTGATTGGCACTTAAGCCTTGCTCTAAAGATTTTAAAATAGGAATACCGCCCGCAACAGCCGCTTCAAACAAAAGATACGTGTTATTATCTTTTGCCAAAGCTAGTAGTTCGTTACCATGTATGGCAATTAAAGCTTTGTTGGCAGTAACGACATGTTTGCTATTTTTAATGGCTTGCTCGACCAAATCTTTAGCCAAACCTGTACCACCCATTAATTCTAAAACGACATCAATATCATCATTATTAACAATCTCAAACGGGTCTTGAGTTAGTTTAATATGCTCAATAGGGCAAATGCGTGTTTGGGTTGTGTCTCTTACAGCTGCATGAGTGACGTTAATACTATCGCCAGATCGGCGCGTAATTTGTGCTTGGTTTTTGTTTAACACATTCACCACGCCACCACCGACAGTACCCAGCCCTAAAATTCCAATATTCACAAGAAAAATCCCTAAAAACTAAAAAGGCATTATACCAAATAGGATGTTTTTATATATAGAGTTATTGAACGGAGCGGTGGTTTATTTGTCTAAAACAATCGCTGAACATTTAAGTGGGCGTAAATCGTAAATATTGATTAGGAATTTTGTGTTGATTATTAAAAAGCACAGGTGCTAGAGCTTTAGCATATCTTCATAAATTGGCTTTTTAAAATCAATCACATCTTCAATAGGACGCCAATAATCTACCCATGCCCAATCATCAAATTCTACCTGTGTATGTGTGTCTAGCTTGATATTGTTTTTATCTGAGAAAAGACGCAGTAAAAACCAAACTTGTTTTTGACCAATGCATACAGGTTTTTGTTTGCGCTTAATGTGGTAATTGGGTAAACCATAACGTAGCCATTTAGGCGTTTTGGCAAGAACACTTACATGTTCAGAGGACAGGCCAATTTATTCATTAAGTTCTTGAAAAAGTGCATCCAACTCACTTTCACCTTGTGGTAATTGCCAAGAATCTTGTTTAAGGCGCTTGGCTAGAAGTACTTGTTGTTTGTCATTAGTAATAACAATGCCAACATTAGCCCGATAGTCCTCACTATCAATCATACTACTTTTACGTCAGTGGCTAATCTTCGCCAGAAAATACACCTAGCAACTGCAACAAACTTAAAAATAAGTTATAAATTGAAATAAACAGGGTTACTGTTGCCATGATGTAATTGGTCTCGCCACCACGGATAATATTTGAAGTTTCAAATAAAATCAAACCACTCATTAGTAAAATAAACGCTGCAGATACGGTTAATGATAATGCTGGCATGGCAAAGAAATAAGCAGCAATTCCTGCTAAAAATGCCACAATAATACCCGCCGTTAAGAAACCAGATAAAAAACTAAAATCTTTGCCCGAAGTAATGGCATAAAAAGACAGCGATAAAAAGATAAGTCCCGTGCCCGTCATTGCCATAGCAATCAGTTCAGAGCCATTTGAAAAGGCGGTTGTATAAGCACCAATAACAGGGCCTAATGTTAGCCCCATAAAGCCTGTTAATGCAAACACTGCTAAAATCCCGTAACTTGAACTCTTCAGTTTATTGGTTAAATACAGCAAGCCAAAATAACCACCAAGGGTGATTAAAAGGCCAAAATATGGCAGGTTTAAAGACATGGCAAAATAAGCCATTAGCCCACTAAATAATAAGGTTGCAGAAAGTAATTGATACGTGTTTTTTAAAACGCTACTGATGCTAATGCTACGTGCTTGAGTGTTGACGTTTGTATTCATGATTTATGCCTCGTATGTAAAAGTGTAAAATACTGCCATTTTACAGAGGAAATAAACACATGAAACTGGTTTTAGGCTTAGGAAAAACAGGTTTTTCAATCGCTCGTTTTATATCAGTACAAAATATTGATTATAAGATTGCTGATAGTCGCACTAACCCACCTTTGTTGTCCAAATACACCAATGAATTTTTAAAATCATCCCCCACTCTTGGAGCTTGGACATTGGATTTATTAACAGGTGTTGATGAAATTTTCATCTCTCCTGGTATTGCCCAAAACGAATCCATTGTCATCTGGGCAAAAAAGCAAAATATTCCTATTGTCAGCGATATAGAACTATTTTCAAGATTTGCAAAAGCACCCATTATTGGCATTACTGGCTCTAATGGTAAATCAACAGTCACCCAATTATTAACACAAATGATTGCTGATGCAGGCATACAAGTCGCGATGGGTGGCAATATTGGCACGCCTGCACTGGATTGTTTAAATGATAAAATAGAGTATTACGTATTAGAACTGTCCAGTTATCAACTAGATTACAGCCATCATTTGAATTTAATAGCAGGTGTTGTGCTTAACATTACCCCTGATCATCTTGATCGATACCAGAGTTTTAAACACTACACCAATTCTAAATTAAGCCTACATCAACACTGCCAGCACTTAGTGATTAATTTAGATGAACCACTTGCACCCAAAAAAGCTAATGCTAAGCACTTTGGCATTAGCATACCCGAACAAGCAGATGATTTTGGCACAGTCACTTGCCACGACACCTACTATCTACTCAAAGGTGACGATATACTAATGAGCATTAACGAAGCGCAACTGATTGGCGAACACAATACAAGAAATATACTTGCAGCCCTTGCTTTAGGCGACCAAATCAAACTGCCAATAACGTCCATGATACAAAGCATTAAAAACTTTAAAGGACTAGAACACCGACTTGAATGGGTAGCAAAAAAACAAAATATTGATTATTACAACGACTCAAAAGCAACCAACGCAATCTCCACCATAACAGCAATCCAAGCCTTAATGCACAAGCATCAAAATATCGTATTAATCCTAGGCGGTATTGCCAAACAAGAAGACTACACCCTATTATTTAAACTCATCAATAAAAGCATTACTAACGTCGTCCTCATAGGGCAAAGCATCCAACAATTTGAACAAGAAATTAATACGAACACCAATCACGCCAAAACCATGCAAGAGGCTGTTAATATTGCCCGTTCAATGATTAATAATGGCGCAATTCTATTATCTCCAGGGTGTGCTAGTTTTGATATGTTTGATAATTTTGAACAGCGTGGGCAGGAGTTTAAGGAGATTGTAAAAATTAAATATTAATTTTTTTGTATTATTTAAGTCATAGACATATTAAATTTTTTTTATATATATAATTTCTAAGATAGACATTAATGATGGAGTTATGAGATTAAAAGATATTGCCACAATCAAAACAGGCTTAGTGCTTTCACGTAAGAAAGCAGCGTGCTATGATGTGCAAAAAAAGTATCAAAAAATTACTTTAAAATCTTTTTCTAATTCAACAAAAATAAACCCAAACTCTTTAGATGAGTTTATTTCTAATAGCGAAATCAAGCCAGAATACTTAACCCGAACAAATGATATTATTATCAGATTAAGGGCGCTAAATATTGCCATTTGTATCGATAAAAATGCACAAGGGCTGGTTATTTCGTCATTAATGAGTGTCATTAAGCTAAACGATAAAAATATTAATAGTAGGTTTTTAGCGTATTACCTCAATTCAAAACAAAGTCAAAAAATATTCAATACAGCCGTTAAAGGTACAGCCATACCAATGATAAGAACGGGAGATGTTGCGGAACTGGATGTTTTTTTACCACCAATATCAGCAAAAAAAAGTAATTAAAACCATGGATTTACTTTATAAAGAACAGGCGTTACTGATGGAATTAACCAAGAAAAAACAAATTTTTACCCAAAATATGCTAGATGCAATAATGAAACAATTTCAAGGAGCAAAATAATGGCAAAGACAACAAAAGAAACGATTAACAATATTGTTTGGAAGGCTTGCGATACCTTTCGGGGCACACTAGATGGAACGCAGTATAAAGACTATGTTTTAACAATGTTATTTGTTAAATACTTGTCTGATTTTTATCGTGAAAAATTAGAATTATTACATAAAAAATATAACAATAATAAAGATAGAATTGCTAAAGCCATCAAACTTGAAAAATTTATTCTTGATGATAAATACACCTTTGAATACTTATTCACACAAAAGAGTCGAGTGAATTGGGGCAAGTCATTAATAAAGTATTGGAAAAAATTGAAGAAGACAATCCTGAGAAATTAGAAGGTATTTTTAGAAGTATTGATTTTAATAATGAGGTAAATTTAGGCCGCACTAAAGAAAGAAACGCCATACTTAAACATTTATTAGAAGATTTTGCTGATTCAAGATTGGATTTACTCCCATCAATGCTAGTAGGGGATGATGTTATTGGCGATGTTTATGAGTTTTTAATTGCCCATTTTGCCTCTGATGCGGGCAAAAAAGCCGGGAAGTTTTTCACCCCAAGTAGCGTATCAATCTTATTGGCTAAATTGGTAGGGGCTAAAGAGGGCGATAGAATTTACGACCCCGCTTGTGGTTCTGGTTCGTTACTTATTAAAGCCGCTAAAGAAATAGGCAATAACAATTTTGCCCTGTTCGGCCAAGAGAAAAACGGATAAACCCAAACCCTTAGCAAAATGAATATGTTTTTACATGAAATTAACGAGGCAGATATTTGCTGGAGTGACACACTCAGAAACCCCCTACATTTAGACAATAACCATTTAATGAAATTCGATATAGTCGTGGCAAACCCACCTTTTTCGTTGGATAAATGGGGCGTGATGATTTAGAGAATGATTTATATAAGCGTTTTGATTACGGTTTACCTCCTAAATCAAAAGGCGATTATGTGTTTGTTTTGCATATGCTGTCTAGTCTAAATGCAGAAGGCACAATGGGCGTAATACTACCACATGGTGTGTTATTTCGTGGGGCAAGTGAAGGCAGAATTAGAAAACAAATTTTGGATAATAATTTATTGGACTGCGTTATTGGCTTACCTGCCAATCTATTTTTTGGCACTTCTATTCCCTGCAACCATTTTAGTTTTTAAGAAAAACAGACAAAACACCGATGTCTTATTTATCGATGCAAGCAAAGAATTTACTAAGAATAAAAATCAAAATATACTCGAACCCTTACATATTGATAAAATCTTAACCACCTATAAAAACCGCAAAGAATTAGAAAAATACAGCCATTTAGCCACACTTAAAGAAATCTAAGAAAATGACCACAACCCCAACATTCCAAGATATGTCGATACTTTTGAAGAAGAGGCAATTGTGGATATTGCCCAAACCAAAAAAGATATTAGCAAAATAGAAAAAGAACTTGTGAGCATTAAAAAACAAATGGAAGGCTATTTACAAGAGTTAGGGGTATGACTAAAGAAAATCAAACCATTAAACTGTTTAAAAATAAAAATATTAGAACACACTGGGATGGTGAAAAAGAACAATGGTTTTTTCTATTGTTGATGTGGCGGCAGTTTTAAGCGAAAGCAGCAATTCAACTGCTTATTGGAGAAAATTAAAACAAAGGTTAAAAGCAGAAGGTAATCAAAGCGTGATAATCTATCACGCTTTGAAAATGATAGCCGCAGATGGTAAAATGCAGCTAATTGATGTGGCAGATACTGAGCAATTATTACGCCTAATTCAATCCATCCCATCCAAAAAAGCAGAGCCTTATAAATTATGGCTTGCTAAAATTGGTAGTGAGCGTATTGCCGAGACAGAAGACCCAGAACTTGCTTTTGACAGGGCAATGCAAACTTATCTTGCTAAAAGCTATTCTAAATCGCGGATAAATCAACGCCTAAAAAGCATTGAAATCCGCAAAGACCTAACCGATGAATGGGAGCAAAGAGGCATAAAACAAGGTTTGGAATATGCAATATTAACTGATGAAATTACCAAAGCGTGGTCAGATAAAACTACCAAACAATATAAAAAATTTTAAAATTTAAAGCAGTAAAACTTCAGAGATAATATGTCAAATTTAGAACTGGTTTTAACCATGTTAGCCTAAGCCTAAACCGCTGAAATATCCAAAAAACAGCAACCAACAGGATTAAATAAAAATAAAATCGTTGCCCTAAAAGGCGGAAAAATTGCCAAACAAGCCAGATTAGAAATTGAAAAATAAACAGGCGAAGCAGTGATAAATAATAATAAGGCCAAACAATTGGATGATAAAAATGGATAAAGTATTGCAAATTCCAAAGGAGTATCAATAAACCGAAGTTGGGGTTATTCCAAAGGATTGGGGAGTGATGAGGTTGAGAGATATTGCTACTCTTGCCTCAAATAAAAGAATTTATTTATCAGAATACACAAAGTCAGGTATACCTTTTTATAGGGGCAAGGAAATATCTGAATTAAAAAACAATCAACTAATAATGGATTTATTGTATATCTCTAATCAAAAGTATGAAGATATTCAGAAAAAATATGGAGTATCACGACAAGGTAATTTATTGATAACTGCCGTAGGAACTCTTGGAAATATTTTTAGAGTAAAAGATGATACTAAGTTTTATTTTAAAGATGGAAATTTGATTTGGCTCAAGTTAATAAAAGCATGCCCTGAGTTTTTTGAATATTTACTTGAATACAATAAGAATAAATTATTAAAAAGTTCAATTGGATCAACTCAAAAAGCCTTGACAATTGTAGCATTAAATAAGATTAATTTTGGTTTGCCAGAAATAAAATCAGAACAACAAAAAATAGCGGGTGTTCTCACGACTTGGGACAGAGTCATTGACCAACAAACCGCCTTAATCCAACAAAAATAACAGCTAAAAAAGACTTAATGCAACAACTCCTCACAGCAAAAACCCGTTTTAGTGAGTTTAGCGATGATTGGAAGCTTGTTAAGTTGGGGGATATTGGTAAATTTAAAACAAATAGTGTTAATAAGAAAATAGTTAAAGGCGAGAAACTAATAAAATTAGTTAATTACATGAATGTGTATAAGCATGAAAACATCAACAATCTATCTGTTGAAAATTTGATGACAGTGTCAGCCAATAAGATACAACTTAATAGTAGCAACTTAAGAAAGAATGATATGTTATTTACGCCATCATGTGAAACACCAGATGATATTGGGCGCTCTATCGTAATTTTTGAAGACTTGGAAAATACTTTATATAGTTATCACTTGATGAGATTTGGGCTAAAATTAAAGCTTAACATTATTTATTCTCATTATTTTTGTAATACTTATTATATTTTAAAACAAATTTCTAGAGTTGCTACCGGTAGTACTAGATTTACTATTTCTATAAATGATTTCTCTCAAGTATTAGTTAAATTACCACCATCAACCAAAGAACAACAAAAGATCGCCCAAGTCCTAAGTCTTGCCGATGATGAAATAACAAAGTTACAAACCGAATCAGCCCTTTTTAAAACCCAGAAAAAAGGACTCATGCAAAAATTATTAACTGGGTAGATAAGGGTGAAAATATAATTACTATCAATAAACCAATAGAAATACCAGATAACAATATATTTGAAAATGATTTATTAGATAGAGAAGATATTATAGAGGATTTATCCCACTTAATTATTTCTGATACCCAGCCTTTTGTTTTTAGTGTTAATGCTGATTGTGGGGTGCAGGAAAAACTACTTTTATAAAATTATGGCAGGCTTATTTAACAAACACACAGTAAAGAGTATTTACTTTAGTGCGTGGGAGGATAATTTTACCAGTGTGACCCACTAATTGCAATATTAGGGGAGTTGAACGCTTATATTGAAGAAAATAATAGTGAATTAAAAGACAAGTTTTGAGGGTGTTAAAAAAATGGGTGGTAAGATTATTAGAAATAGCTTGCCAGTAGTATTAAAGGGGCGGTGGAAAAATTTATTGGAGGCGAGGCTGTTGCTCAAGTTGAGAACGATTTTACAGAAAATTCTACTAACCGTACTTATTGATAATTATCAAGAAGAAAAAACAACACTGGAAGATTTTAAAAATGCTATTTTTGAGATATTAAAGGCAATAGATAAGAGAGAACAAGCCTTTTGTTATTTTTATTGATGAATTAGACCAATGTAGACCGCTTTATACCATAGAGTACCTAGAGAGAATTAAGCATATATTTGGCATTGAACGCTTGGTTTTCGTGTTATCAATTGATAAGAAAAATTTAGCAAAATCTATTCAATCTCAATATGGCAATATAGATGCTAATAATTACTTAAGACGGTTTATAGACCTTGAATTCGATTTTAAAAATCCCGGTATTAATAAGTTTTGTGATGTTTTGTGTCAAAATTTTAAGTTAAACGATATTCTTGTGAGCAAAGAAATATCTGTTAATGAGGTACACGAAAGGGGTAGCTATTTATTTGCAATGAGAACACTTGCTACTGGATTTAACCTATCGCTAAGACAAGTGGAGCAAATTTTTATCAAATTACAAATTATTTTTAAAACTACCGAACATAGAATAGTTCCTAAACATCTTTTAGTATTGGCATTGTTTGGGTCTTTAAAATCTTATGATAATAATTTATACCTCGGCTTAATAAATAGAAGAGCAGAGGCTAAAAAGGCAATTAAAGCGTTAATAATAGCCATAAAAGATGATGAGTTTCGAGGTAATGAATTAGAGGATTTTAAAATTGAGATAAGTGCAATTATTGATACTACGACACTTAGTGATAATGAATTAGATGCTTTAATTAAACAAAAAGAAGATGAATTATTAACAATAGATAATAAAGATAGTCAAGAGTATTTAAAGCTTCGTTATTATATTGCAATATTAAAGTATTCACCTGGTGACTGGGACGATTATAGATACAATCAGATGACAAAAGCCGTAATAAAGAAAGTAGATTTTGCTGATAAATTTAATTTTGACTAATGCAAAATTACTAACTGAATAAATTGGAGTGAAAATATGAGTAATAAACACAGCGACTATATTATTTATGTTGATGAAAGTGGTGATCACGGGATGAGTAATATCAATAAATGCTATCCTGTTTTTGTGCTGGTATTTTGTATTTTTAAGAAAACAGATTATTTGCAAACAGTTATTAATATGCAATGGTGATAATTATTTTAAAAAGAGAATGGCGAACAAACAAAATAATGCAGTTGGCTTATCGGTATTAAAACTAGAGCAGAAAAATAAGGCTTTTGAAGTGATTAAAGATAAATTTAGAAAATATAAAGGACATTATAAAAGAGCAGGATTAAAGATTTTTCCAGATTAAAGCATAAGACAACAAAAAACCTTCGCAACCCTGCAAAGGTTTTTTGTTGAATACGAATTCGGCGTTCCTCAGGAAAAATTATAACATAAAGTAATAAAATGGTCGGCAATAATTTTATAGAGAGTAAAAAATGATTCCTAGAACAAACGAAAAACACCATTGCCTTATTAAAATCCATGGGTTGACTAGTTTATCACACCTAAAGAAATACACCACTATCGCGAGAATACCAATCAAGTGATATTAAAAGATATTTTGTTAGAACGATTGCAAGTTTTAAATAGTTTTGAGTATAAAAATAATCGCTATCTATTTTCAGCTAAAAATTTGGCAAAAGCGATTGGTAGTATTGATGTGCCTTTAAATGAGGGGCTGAGTCGTTCCAACCAAAAAATAACCGATCAGTTGCTTTTAGGTAATGCTTTTGAGGAGGTTTTGAGCGATGGTGTGCGTAAAAGTTTTAGTATTAACTATATTAATTTTGATAACTTTGATAATAATGTATTTCATTTTAGTGAAGAGTTTATTGTTGATAGAGTGGTTAAAAATCAGAGTAATAAAACCAGAAGACCTGATTTAGTCTTGTTTATCAATGGTATTCCTGTGGGCGTGGTTGAGCTTTAAAAATCAAGTGTTGATACGTCTCAAGGTGTTTCGAAAATGCTGAGAAATCAAAGAGAGACAGAAATACCGCAATTATTTAAATACGCCCAAATTACCTTGGCAGGTAATAATCACACGCCAAAATATGGCACGGTTGGCACTTCTAAAAAATTCTACGCATCGTGGATAGAGGAAGGCGGGCTAGATTTGACGCATTTGATTGAGGGCAGAATGCCAAGTGAATTGGACAAGGCTATTTTTTCCTTGTTTGCAAAACAGCGATTGATTAAGTTAATCCATTCGTTTACTTTGTTTGATGGTAGGGTGAAAAAAATTATCCGTTATCAACAATTTTTTGCGATTAAAAGTGCGATGAATAAAATCTCTAAATCCGATAATACTGGTAGGCGTGCTGGTGGTTTGATTTGGCATACCCAAGGTAGTGGAAAATCACTGACGATGGTGATGCTTGCTAAAGAGGTTAAAAGATTGATTGTGAATGCAAAAATTATTATCGTTACGGACAGGAAAGATTTAGACAGGCAAATTCACGATACGTTTAAAAATAGCGAGATACCTGCTAAAAAAGCCACCTCAGGTAAAAATTTAATTGAACTTTTGCAAAGTGGCGATATGAGCAGGGCGATGAATAATGTTTTGGTTAATAGTTGTTATATTGGCTTTACTGGCATGCCACTGATGAAAAAAGAGAAAAATTCTTTTGAAAAGTTTGGTGGGGAGATACATCGTTATACCATTGACCAAGCTGTTAAAGATAAGGCAATTTTGCCACTTTTATATGAAGGGCGGTTTGTTAATCAATGGATTACAGATAAAAAATATATGGACAGGCGTTTTGACAAAATAGCCAAGAATTTAAGTGATTAACAAAAATTAGATTTAAAAAAGAAGTGGGCAAGATTTCAACGTATTGCAGGTTCTGAGCGTCGTTTAGAGGTGATTGCAGATGATATTTATGAGCATTTTAAAGCGCAAATCCAAGGCACTGGATTTAAAGCAATGTTGGTGAGTAGTAGTAAATATGAAGCCATTAAATATCATCAATTATTTGCAGAGTCTTATCCTGATATTAAAACTGCGTTTGTTATTTCCAAGTCTGATGGTGTAGAAGGTAATGAGGAGGTAGATGAAACAGAAGACAACAAGGCTTTTGTGAATGAGCATTGGAACAGGCTGATGCGACAATATGGTGATGAAGATAAATATCTTGCCAAGGTAAAAGATGAATTTGTGCATGGAGATGAGATTGATTTACTCATTGTTGTTAATAAATTATTAACAGGGTTTGATGCGCCAAGAGCAGGGTATCTATATATTGATAAGGAGCTTAAAGAGCATAATTTATTGTAAGCCATAGCAAGGGTTAATCGTCTTTATGAGGGCAAGGATTTTGGATTTATTATCGATTATCGTGGGCTACTTGGTGAATTTAGACAAGGCATTAACGACTTATTCTGGATTAAGTGAATTTAATGAGGATGATATTACCTCGGTAGTGTTCGATATTAAAGGTGAGATTGCTAGGGTTAAGACTTACTATACTAATTTGAAAGAATTATTTACAGGTATGGGCAATCAATCAGACCAAGAGAGCTATAAGGTTTATTTAGAAAATGAATCAAAGCGAAAGCAATTTTATGATTTTCTTTCACAATATGCCAGAACATTAAAAATAGCACTATCTTCTGATAAGTTAGATGATGTATTTAGTGATGATGAAATACAGGAATTTAAAGCAAAAATGCGATTTTATGCTGAATTACGAAAGTCGGTAAAAATTCGTTATTTTGAGGTAGTAGATTTTTCACAACATGAAAAACAAATGCAAAAATTACTAGATACTTTTATCAGTAGAGATGAAGTTAATCAACTCACTAAAACTGTTAATATCTTTGATGACGGTTTTAACAAAGAGATGGAAAGACTACAAGGTAGTAATGCTAGGGCAGATGCTATTTTAAGTGCCAGTAGTGCCTTTATTAGTGAAAAAATGGATTCAAATCCTGCTCATTATGAAAGGTTACCACAAAAAATAAAGCAAATTATTGATGATTATCGAGATAAGAGGTTAAGCGAAGAGGAAATACAGCAAATGCTTTTAAAGACAAATGATGAAAAAGAAGCTATGAATTATCCAAAGGAAATTCAGAATAATACCTTTGCTAAGATTATTTACGCCAATAGTGCTGATTATTTTTCTGAGTTATCGGATGATGATTTGATGCAGGTTAATATTAATTTTTCTTTAAAAGTGATAAGTATTTTTAAGCAGTTTAGTAAAAGACCAGATTGGCAAAATAGCACAGACATTAAAAATAAAATAAACAGCGAGATTCAAGATTTATTATGGCAGGTTGAAGATGATTTTAATATGAGTTTTAATATAGAAGAAATACTTGATAAGGTTAGAAGTATTAGTCTTAATAATTTATGAAGCCAATTATTATCAGGAAAGATATTAAAAATATTAATTTAAGAGTAAAGCCTAATTTTGATGTTGTTTTAAGCGCACCACTGAAAACAACTGATGAGCATATTGAGCATGTTTTAGATAAAAGAAATGATTGGATTGAGTCTAAATTGGCTTTTTTTAGAAGTAAAAATATTGCAGTGTCACAAGAATATGTAAGTGGAGAGGATTGCAAGTTTTTAGGCCGCCATTATCGTTTAAAAGTAACTCAAAGCCATAAAGAATCAGTAAAGTTAAAAGGCAGGTATTTGAATTTATTTGTTAAAAATAAAGACAATTTTATAAGAAAGGAGACGCTTGTTAGGCAGTGGTATTACAACAAGGCAGAAAAATATTTTCAAAAGGTATTAATAAAATATCAACCAGTTGTCAACAAAGAAATCAAGCGGGTCAGAATTAGAAAAATGAAAACTAGGTGGGGTAGTTGCAATCCTTCTAAGTCTTATATTAACCTAAATTCTGAGTTGATTAAAGCACCTATCCAATGTGTAGAATATGTGATTTTCCATGAATTAACGCACCTAATTTATCCAAATCACGATAAGAATTTTTATACTTATTTAACAGCGCATATGCCAAATTGGAAGCAAGTAAAGAATAGACTTGAAAATAATTAGGCTTACAAAGTAACCTTGTGTTTTGTTAATAATTTCTAAATAAAAATTACAGTTGAATAAAATCTAATACTTGTTGTATATCTGTATTCTGTAGAAGCAGTGCATCAGTTTCACTTTTCAGCCAAGTGCTTTGGCGTTTGCATAGTTGGCGGGTAGCAATGATGGCTTTTTCTATTATTTCTGCTTTGCCTATTTCGCCGTTTAAATATTGCCATGCTTGGCGGTAGCCGACACAGCGGATGGCAGGTAGATTTTCGTGGAGGTTGGGGTTTTGTTTTAGGGTTTTTACTTCGCCTAAAAAACCGTTGCCCATCATTGATAAAAAACGTTTTTCAATGCGTTGATGTAGTTCGCTTCGTTCGGGCATGAGAATAATTTTTTTAATAGGGTGGTTAATAATGGATTTTTTGTTGCCTTGTAGTTCGCTGAGTGTTTTGCCACTTAAGTCAAATACTTCCAGTGCGCGTGTGATTCTTTGTGCATCGTTTGGGTGGATGCGATTGGCGGCTTGAGGATCAATTTTTTTAAGGTTTTGGTGTAGTGCAATTGTACCTTTACTTTTAAGTAGTTGGTTGAATTTTTTTTTGGATTTGGGGTTTGACTTTGGTAATTTAGATAATCCATATTCTAATGCGTGGAAATAGAATGATGTGCCACCTACCAAAATGGGCAACTCGTTATTGGCAAAAGCGGTTTTGATTTGTGCATTAGCATCGTGAGTAAAGTCAAAGGCTGAGTATGAATCTTCTGGATTACAAATATCAATTAAGTGATGAGGATATTTTTTTAAGATTACTTTGTCTGGTTTGGCAGTGCCAATGTCCATGCCTTTGTAAATAAGGGCGGAGTCAACGCTAATGAGTCGAGTTTTGAATTGTTGGCTTAATTGAATGGCTAAATCAGTTTTACCTGAGGTGGTAGGGCCCATTAAAAATATCACGGTTTTGTTGATTTGAATTGGCATAAAAAGCTTTTAATTACTGGGTATTAATAGAACGCAACCTACATTATAATGTCAGCACAAAATTTATTAGACACAAACACATGTTTACAATTGAAAATCAAGTCAGTGGTAGAGTTTTCCAAACTGAGGGTAAAGACAATATTCTAAATGATGCATTGGCTCATGGGTTAAATTTTCCTTATGGTTGTCAGAAAGGTTTTTGTGGCAAATGCAAGGCGACTATTATTGAAGGCGAGGTTGATTATGAAGGTGAGATACCTTCTGGCATCACTCCAGAAGAAGTGGCAGAAGGCATGGCTTTATTGTGCCAATGCAGAGCTAAATCTGATGTTGCTTTGGTGGTGGCTGAGTTAGACAGTGTTGCAGATATTGAAGTGAGAACCTTGCCTTGTAAGGTGCAAAGCATCAATCATCTTAACCATGATGTGGCACAAGTATTTTTAAAAATTCCTGGTTCTGAGTCGTTGCAATATTTAGCAGGGCAGTATATTGATTTAATCCATCCTGATTTTGAGCCCCGTGCTTTTTCCATTGCTAATGCACCTAGTAATACGAGCTTGATTGAGCTCCATGTACGTTTAATTGAAGATGGTAAATTTACCAACTTTGTCTTTAATGAGTTGCAAGAGAAGTCACTACTTAAAATTGAAGGACCAAAGGGAGATTTTTATTTTAGAGAGAAAAGCGAAAAACCCATTATTTTAGTGGCTGGTGGCACAGGTTTTGGTCCTGTAAAAGCCATGGTTGAGCATGCAATTGAAACCAAATCTAGGCGAGCTATCCATATTTATTGGGGCGCAAGAGATGAGAAGGATTTGTATACTGATTTGCCTGAACAGTGGGCTAAAAGCCATGAAAATATTAGTTTTATTCCTGTATTATCACA
Source organism: Abyssogena phaseoliformis symbiont OG214 (assembly GCF_016592595.1). Classification (NCBI taxonomy): domain Bacteria; kingdom Pseudomonadati; phylum Pseudomonadota; class Gammaproteobacteria; species Abyssogena phaseoliformis symbiont. The sequence goes on along the minus strand of NZ_AP012977.1, from coordinate 920,841 downwards.
AGCGAACAGTGCTTGGAAAGGAAGAACAGGCTATGTGCACGAAAGCGTATTGGCTGATTTTGAGCATTTAGTCGATTATGAAGTTTATGCTTGTGGTCCGCCAGCAATGGTTAAGGCCACAGCAGATACATTTGTGAAGCGAGGCATGTTTAAAGAAGATTTCTTTTCTGATGCTTTTGAATTTGCTTTTGAGGGTAGTACGTTATGAGTAATATGCAACAACATTTGACCGAACAATTAAAAACAGCACTAAGCCCAAGTCATCTTGAGGTGATTAACGAGTCTCATAATCATTCTGGCCCTGCCAGGGAATCCCATTTTAAATTAATTGTCGTGAGTGATTATTTTAACGATTTAAAACTAATTGAAAGACATCGCTTTATTAACCGATTATTTAAAGAAGAGATGAGCCATATTCATGCATTGGCAATGCACACTTATACGCCTGATGAGTGGCAGATGAAAAATGGCGCACCAGATTCGCCTAAGTGTGCAGGCGGTTCAGAATCTTAAAGTTTTTTAAACGGTTTTTATATCTTTCATTTTTGCTGTTTACTGCTTGTGAGGGTACGACAGTTTCAACGATTGTTATAAAAGTAGCGCCAAAACCAGTTCAAATTAATACTAGCGACTTGGTTGTCGAAAAAGACCTCTGGCGTTATATTGCTAATCGCTATACGTTAAACGCACCTAGCCAAAAAGAATTGTTCTGGCATATTGACTGGTTTAAAAAAAATCCTGATTATTTAATTCGTGTTACCAAGCGTGCACAACCTTATTTGCATTTAGTGAAAACAGAAGTAGAGCGTGCTGGATTGCCCATTGAAATTGCCTTGTTGCCCATTGTTGAGTCGGCTTATTATCCATTTTCTTATTCGCATGGCACAGCTTCAGGTTTGTGGCAGTTTATTCCTTCGACTGGAAAGCTATACGGCTTGCAAAACAACTGGTGGTATGATGCACGTCGTGATGTGCTAGCTTCAACTAAGGCGGCTGTTAGGTATTTGAAAAACCTTAATAAACTATTTAAGGGAGATTGGCTATTGGCAATTGCTGCTTATAATTCAGGCCCTGGGCGCGTACAAAAAGCCATTGCTAAAAACAAACAACAAGGAAGGCCAACTGATTTTTGGCACCTAGACTTGCCAAAAGAAACCAGAGGCTATGTGCCAAGATTGTTGGCAGTGGCGCAACTCATTAAGCACCCTGAAAGATACGGGCAAATAATCACAACAGTTAGTAACACACCTCAAATACAAGCCATTAAGCTTGATTCGCAATTTGATTTGGCATTAATTTCTGAATGGGCACAATTAGATTTAGAACAATTGTATACTTTAAATCCAGGGCTCAAACGCTGGGCAACGCCAAGTAAGGGTAGTTATAATTTATTATTGCCGATTGATAAAATCGTAACTTTTAAGAAGAATTTAGCCAAACATCCCAAAGAGGCCAGAATGAAATGGGTGCGTCATCAAATTAACCAAGGCGATAGTTTAAGCAAGATTGCTCATCAATTCAATACCACAATAAGCCAAATTAAGAGTGTGAACAATTTGCATGGCAATGTGGTTAAAGTAGGTAAGTATTTGATTGTGCCAATTTCACAAAAAAATGCCCAGTATTATTCATTGTCAGAAGCACAAAGAGAAGTGCAAAGAATGAATGCGAAAAAAACAGGTATTAAAATAGTTCATACCGTTGTTAGTGGCGATAGTTTATGGCTTATCGCCAGACAGTACAATACTCATGTAGATAGCATCATAAAGTGGAACCATATTACCAAAACCAAACCACTTCAAGTGGGAAAAAAATTGGTATTATGGCAGCCCAATTCAACCAAACCTAAAGACTTATCAAAGCTAGTCAATGCGGGTATAAATATCGATAGAAAGGTTACCTATTACGTTAAAAGCGGTGATAATTTGTCAACCATTGCACATAAATTTGGGGTGCGTGTTAGTCAGATTAGGCAATGGAACCAATTGACAGCTAAAAAACCACTACAGCCCAAACAAAAATTAACTATCATTGTTAATGTTGTTAACTCTAATATGAAATAAAAATATGAACGCACTCCCAATTTATAAAATAATGCTAGCGAGCGTTGCTTTTGCATTCACCCATTGGAAAAAAATACTAGAAATTTCTATTCTGCCAGTACTAATTTCCATTCCTTTTTTAGCAATTTTGCCTGATATACTCAGCATAATGAACAGTGTTTTTAGCAAAAAGGAAGTTGCTGATATTCAGCTACCCGACAATATGATGATATATTTGTTGTTGTTTTTTTATGGCTATTTAACGCTTTCAATCAATATGTATCGCTTGGTTATTTTGGGTCAAAATAGCGTTTCTGGGATTGTGCCAGTGCTTAATTTTAATAAAATTATTCGTTTTGTTGGTTTAACATTGTTTATTGGCTTGGTAACCATGGCACCGGTGATTATCAGCGGTATTGCTTTTTTGCAGTTAATTATGTATTTTTTGGTGGTTCCAATCACCTTAAATTTTATTAACATTGCTACTGATCAGCCTTCAAAATACAAATGGAATTTGAATTTCATCTCTCAAGCTAACTTGTTCTTTTTGCAGATTTTTTTGCCAGCATTGGCGGGCATGATTTTTTCATTCCTTGTGTCACTAATTGGACTTCCTGACATGCTGGGGTGGATGGTTAAAGCCATTGTGTTTTATTGGACATTGATTAGCCTGGCATTGTGCTATCAACTTGTTGTTAAACAAAATGCTAAAGCTTGAGGCTAAATCCTTTAGCGTAGCGCATATCAAATGTAGCACGATTGAGTTTAGCGTGCGCAATTGATTGTCTTAATTTTTTATAGACTTTAACAAAGTTTTTGAGTCGTTTTTGCTGTTTTTGGTAGCCTAATACGACTTTAATATTAGGCTTAATAAAAAGAGTATCAATATTAGTTTTAAAGACGGATGTAATGACCATTGGCTTGATAATGGTTTGATAGGTTTGGTAATCATCAAATAGGGTTTTTGCAATGTCTTTATTATGTGCTGAAGTGGCAATAATGGCATCTGATTTGATTATTTTATCGGGTGTAAATAGCCCACCCTTGGTGGAGATATAACCTTGGCAGATTTGTGTTTTGGTATCATTCGGACAGTCTTTGTTTTTCCAGCGCATACTGATTTGTTGTGCACTGATTTTGATATTGATAAAATTCCAAAAAAGACGACTTACTTCTGCCTCTGCTACCCACGGATGGCGTTCTAATTCGTGTTTAATTTCGTGTAAATTTAGTTGGTACGTTTCAGTGATTAAGGGGAGTATGTGTTGTTTTAATGCCTGCTGTGTGACTGGAAGATTTTTATCAATCTCCCAATTAATATCAACTTTTAAGAACTCACTTAGGTGGGTATTTTGTATGCCCCATGTAATGAACCCTAATAAAACAATAATAGATATTAGTTTAAATACAGGTTGATAAATAGACTTTTTGCGTCTACTCCTACGCTTATATTTCATCAATAATTGCCACGACTAGTTGATCAAAGCTCATGTCCATTGCTTTTGCTGCCATGGGTACTAATGAGTTTGATGTCATGCCTGGGACGGTATTAATCTCTAATAAATAAGGTTTGTTGTGTTGATTAATAATGAAATCTACTCGCCCCCATCCTTTGGCACTAATAGCAAAAAATGCTTCAAGCGCAATGGCTTGTAATGCTTGCTCTTGGGATGGGTTTAAACCACAAGGACATGAGTATTGGGTCTCATTCGAGTGGTATTTTGATTCATAATCGTAAAAACCTTGGTCAGTCATAATTTTCACAACGGGCAAGGCTTTGTCGCCCAAAATTGCCACTGTGTATTCATCACCTTCAATCCATTGCTCAACTAAAGCATGTGGGTTGTATTGCCAAGCAAGTGTTAGTGCATCATCTAATTGTATTTGACTATCAACTTTACTAATGCCAATGCTAGAGCCTTCTAGGGTGGGTTTAACTGCCCAAGGTAGTGGAAAGTCAATAGATTCAATAGGTTGATTAATGCTTGCAACAATAGAGGGTGCAAGTGTAAGGTTGTGCTGCCTCCAGATCATTTTAGTACGTGCTTTATCCATGCCATTATGGCTAGCATTTGAGCCAGATCCTGTATAACGAATGCCTCGGCTTTCTAGTTGTTTTTGAATATATCCGTCTTCACCGCCACGACCATGCAAAACAATAAAGGCTTGGTCAAATTCTTGTTGCCAAAGTTTTGACAAGTTATCTTTGTACCAATCAAATTTAAAGCAATCAATATTTTGGCTGATTAGCGCTTGATAAACAGCCTCGCCACTTTTAAGAGAAACCGCTCTTTCTGCTGAATTTCCACCCATTAGCACTGCAATCATTTAATCACCACCTCTAATTCTAGATCAATATTAAAGTTTGATTTTACGGTTTGTTGAATGTGGGTAATTAAATTTATAATGTCAGTACTACTGGCTTTATTTTGGTTGATGATAAAATTAGCGTGCTTGTTTGATACGCAAGCACCACCTATACAAACGCCTTTTAATTGGCTTTGTTCAATCAGTTTTGCTGCAAAATTATTTTTTGGATTTTTAAACACACTGCCACAACTTGCTTTGCCAATTGGCTGGTGTTGATTGCGCTTATCCAGTAATTGCTTGATATTTTGTTGAGGTTCTTTTTGGTTAAATACCAAGGTTGCATTAACAAAGTATTCATTAGTATATTGAGCATGGATATGTCGATACCCAATATCAAAATCATTTTTGGTGCGTTTAGATATAACGCCTGATTGATTAATAGTAGTCACACTAATAACGTATTGCCAGAATTCAGACCCAAATGCACCTGCATTCATCATCAGTGCGCCACCAACAGTACCTGGAATGGCAGACAAGAACTCACCACCGTATAAATAGTTTGCACGGCATAATCTGGATAGTTTTGCTAGTGTTGTACCTGCCTCAACCCAAAGCGTATTTTTTTAATTTTTTTTTGTTTTAAGTTGCTTAATTTTATCACTACACCTTCAAAACCTTGGTCGCGCACAAGCAAATTGCTGCCTAATCCTAAAAATAACAATGGCTTGGTATTGGTTTTTAGAAAATTAGATAAGTCAGTGACATCATTGGGGATAAAAAAATCTTGTGCCAATCCACCTGTTTTGAATGAACAATGCAAACTTATAGGCTCGTTATGCAATAGCAAACCAGTTATCCTTAAGCATAGTTGGATTTTAGCAAATCAGGTAGAGTGTGAATATCACCCGCACCTAGAGTTAATAATACATCGTTATTATTAATAATGTTAGGTAGCACAGTTAAAATTTCTTGTGGATTTTTTATCACCACTGGTTCTAAGCCAGAACGCTTTCTAATTGCATCAGCCAAGGTGGAAGAATTAATACGGGCAATGGGTTTTTCTTGGGCTGGATATATGTCTAGCAATATGAGTGCATCGGCACTACTGAGTGTACGAGCAAAATCATCAAACAAATCACGCGTACGAGAATAGCGGTGTGGTTGGAAAATAACCACCAAACGTCTATCTTGATAAGTGTCTTTAATAGACTTGAACACAGCGCTAATTTCTTTTGGATGATGACCATAATCATCAAACAAAGATACTTGGGTATTGTTGATATTTAATTTTCCATGATGGTCAAGTCGTCTAGCAACACCAGAAAAATTAGCCAATGCTTTTTGAATAATATCAATATCAATATCAAGCTCACAGCAAATACCAATCGCTGCTAATGTATTAAGAATATTATGCCTGCCAATTAGATTTAGCTTGATAGGGAATGGCTTTGTATATTTATCATAAATAACATCAAAGTGCATTTGCATACTCACTTGTTCTACATTAATAGCTTGAATATCAGCACCATCCTTAAAACCATAAGTGATAATTGGACGATGAATATCATTCAATATTTCATTCACACCTTCATCATCTATACACATAACACAAGTGCCATAAAATGGTAAATTAGCACTAAAACTGACAAAGGCATCTTTTAGGTTTTGGTAGTCATTGCCATAAGTTGCCATATGGTCATAATCAACGTTGGTGATAACGCTTAACATGGGTTGTAAGTGCAAGAATGAAGCATCAGATTCATCCGCCTCAGCAATTAAATAATCGCTTTCACCTAGTTTGGCATTAATCCCGCTTGAATTTAATATCCCGCCAATAATATAGGTTGGGTCAAGTTCAGCCGTATTGAGTATGTGAGTGATAATACTGGTAGTTGTTGTCTTCCCATGAGTGCCTGCAATCGCGATGCCAAATCTAAAGCGCATTAATTCTGCTAGCATCTCTGCGCGAGGCACAATTGGAATGTTAAGTTGATGTGCCTTGATTACTTCTGGATTGTTATTCTTAATCGCACTAGATACAACGATTGCTTGTGCATTTTTTATATTATTTTGATGATGTTTATGATAAATTTTGCAACCCATTTCTTCTAATCTATCAGTGATTTTGTTAGGGTTAATGTCTGATCCAGACACGTTATAACCAAGGTTATGAAGCACTTCAGCAATGCCACTCATACCCGAACCACCAATACCAACAAAATGAATATTATGCATTCTAGACTTAAACACCATGCGCAAATCCTTCATTATTTTGTTACCGTAATAATACTAAAAACTTGAATACCATTACCTTTGCCAGACTCAGTTAGTCCTTCGCCAGTGGTAGCGGTAATACCCACATCTTCGGATACAATATCCAGTAATTTAGAAATACTAAACTTCATTTTTTCAATCATGGGTGAAATTTTAGGGTGTAAACACTCAATGGAAATAGCAATATGTTGAATTTTCCAATGCTTCAAATTATGAAACGCCAACTTTAAATACTCAGCACTATCAACCACACCTTGTTTGCATAAAGCATCTGCTTTAGCGCCCAATACGTTAACTCCAGTAATAGAAGAAATCGCATTCGTAATTGAATGAAAAACCACATCACCATCACTATTAGCATTAAGGCTTTTTGGATAATCGAACACAACACCCGCTAAAACAAGTGGTTTATTCGTATCACAAAATGTGTGGGAGTCTTGTCCTAGTCCAGTTTTGATTTTCATTACTAAATGAATGCTTTTTTGTTAAAACTTTATTTTAATGTTTTATGATTAAGATTTAACCTTTTAATTTTTAAAAGTTAATCAGCGGTATCAAATATTAAAAAAGCCATAATCAGGACTATTTTTTTAGGAAAAATGCCTAAAATTTATATACCCTATTTTTATTAAGGACACTCCTTGCTGAACCCGACATAAATTAGTATAGCCCACCACTAGTTTTAAAAAAATACTTTCAAACAAAGAAGTACCCAATGTCACAAAATCTAGCAACAAGCACATTCAAAAATACTCCACCCCCAGTTCTTTAGTTTCTAAACCGCTTTTAAGTACCCCTCCCCCGAGTTCTCTCTAAGTTCTAAAACCTTCAAACCCAGTGCACTTACACTGACTATATTCACCTTCTTACTTGCTGTTGAAGCGTAAGCCGTTAATACCTTTGATAAATCTGCTTACTTAGACTTAAACACCGAATACACCCACAATCTTAACAATCCAGCCATTGTTAAAAAAGACAACCAAGCCACCACCTTGCTCAAAGAAGTGACAGGCGCTGTCCGTGTAACGCCATAGGTTCTACAGACTCAGACAATGTTAACCAATTAGGCGACAAAATTACCACAGGATTAAGCAATCAATTAAAAAAATAAAGCCATTAGTAAAACCGAAGGTTTAATTAATGACAAAGCCAACCAGTTTTTTAATCAGTTTGGCTCTGGCCGTACTGAAATCAGTATTCATGGAGTTAACTCAAAAGAGTTAGATTACAGCATCAAAACGATTCAACCACCATCTGAGTTAAACGACAACAGCAAAGAACTCACTTTCTTCCAAGATCAAATCACCTCTCTGGTGACAACCAAGGAACGCACTATTTTTGGGATGCTAAAATTGGTAACAACATCAAAGGCAACATTCTCGGTATAGAGGTTGAACTCACGCCTTTAATCAGTTTTGAATTTGGACAAGAAGACACCACCACCACAAGCAGTAAAAGCTATGGCAAATTAAGTTTTAAGTTGTCATTTGATGACAAACAGCAACTCTCCAATTTTACCATTGCTGACACACCTTTTAAAGCCAGTAGTAAGATGAACTTAGGCGAATTTACTTGGGTAGAACATAGCAACAAAATTCGTACTGAAAAGGTAGATAGTAGTGGCAATGTTGTTGAAGGCATGGTCGCAAGGTGGTATTACCTACAGTATTGTCACCATTGGCAGCCAAACCTGGACTGTTGAAAACATGAGACACGCAGTCACTACTGGCAACGCTTGGAGTTATGACGATGATGTTAATAACGATGCCAATAGCTATGGCAAATTGTACGATTGGGCAGGTGCTATGAATGGTTCAACTACACCGGGAAGGAGTGCAAGGCATTTGTGTCACTGGTTGGCATATTCCTTCGGATGGCGATTGGACGACTTTAGAAGGTGCAGTGGGTAACCAACCCAGGCACGAAACTTCAGTCAGGAGGTGGTAGTGGATTTGAGGTGCGCTTAGCGGACGACCGAGACAAACTGGTGGCGGCTCTTTCAATCGAGACTCGGGTGCGTACTTGTGGAGCTCTACTGAGGTTGGGGCTAATGCTTAGTACCGTTATCTGTTTAGTAGCTTTGCCCAAGTGCTTCGTAATTTGGATAGTAAGGGTTTCGGCTTTAGTGTTCGGTGCCTAAAGGATTAAAGGTATAACTAATGACGCTTAAATAGCAGAAACTAAGTGAGTTTATTCATGTGCTGTGAGCTACTTGCTTGGTCTAAACTGGACGAGAGGTGAATATAAAAATGAATTTTTAATGTTTGGTAGTATATTGATTTTCTATTCTGCATTTCACAGAGGCAATAAAAAAACCGCATATAAATAAAGTTACTCTTTAATTTAAAAGATTTTACCTTCAAATGTTTATTTTTTTTGGTGCTGAGTTAAGTAAAAGTTTGCCAGTGCTAAATCTTCTGGATTGGTAATTTTGATATTGCTTTTACTAGACTTAACCAAAATTGACTTAAGCCCCAAGTGCTCAATGGCACTAGCCTCATCAGTGATATTAATACCAGCCTTGATGGCAGTATTTAAGGCTTTTAATAACACGCCAAAACGATATATTTGTGGCGTTTGGGCTTGCCAAAGATTTGATCTGTCAATAGTGATATTGACAATATTGTTGTTAGCTTGTTTAATGGTGTCAACAACCTTGGTTGCAAGTAGTCCACCAGTTACGTGGTGTTTGAGTTGGTTCATTAAATTGATTATTTCTGACGCCTTAACACAGGGGCGAGCACTATCGTGAACCAACACCCAATCATCGTCTTTGGCGAAGTTTGTGAGTGCTTTCAGCGCATTAAGAACAGAGTGTACACGCTCTTTACCACCAATGACTGTAGTTAATAACTTTGGGTGGTTGTTAAATGCTGATTTGTTAAACAGATGGTCTTTATCTGCAATGGCAATAACACAGCCTTTGATTTGATTAATACTAAGTAGGGTTTTTAATGTTTGGTCAAGTATGGTTAATCCATTGTCTAATTTTAGATATTGTTTGGGAATTTTGGCTTGCCAATCAAGACCGTCCTTTTCAGAGTGCATGCGTGCACCTACACCACTAGCAGGAATGATTAAATAATAATGGCTAGGCATTCCTTAACTAAGGCTTATTTTGATTGGGTGTTGATTGACTAATTTGATAGTACCTTTCACCTTCTTTAAGCAATCCAAATTTGTATCTAGCAATAGATTCCAAAATTTCCATATTGGCTTCTGATTCAGCTTTAAGCCCAATTGACAGCTGCTTATTTTTTTCATCAAGTGTTTGATTGACTGAAATATTTTGGTTAATGATTTGCTGTTTATCATACAGTACGAAAGGAAAATTATTAGCCAAAAAGCTTTGACGAATAAGGGTGATTAACAACACTAAAAGAATAATTGTTATTTGATAGTTATAAAAAAAGCCAAATAACTTATTTGGCTTTTTTTTCTGCCCTTTGGCAGACTGTATAAATGCTTTGATGCTCAAGTTTATGAGTGATAGTATTAGCCATCAAAGAGTTGCTCGTTATCTTTTGAATCTTGGCTGAACATCCAAATAGTGCCGCCAACAATGTAAATCGTAGATGTGATGACTGCAAATGCTGAGACGTACTCAGCCGTACCAGAGATAATACCAATGTAGGATAAGACGATTAATGCCAGTGGCAATACCAAAGTTACAACCAAAGTGCTTAGCATAAGAATATTGCCTCTTACGCCGCTGTTATCAACTGTTGAACTCATTTTCTTATCTCCAATACTTTAAATAATAAATTAGCGATATTATAGCACAGGTCTTTTATTGGTAATATTGATACAAATCAATTTTTTATTAAAATGGTGTTAGAAATTTTGTCGTGCATTGCTCTATTGTCTTTATCAAGTAGTTGACATAAAAACCCCAAGCCAAAAACGGCAAAAGAGAATGTTGCGCTAATGAGTCGAATAAATGCTTGCTTGTGGGTAATATTATTACCATTTATTTGTTTAATTTGAAACTTCCAAGCCTTCATGCCTAATGTTTGCCTACCTTTAACCCACGACCAAGTAAAGTATAGATAAGTCATTGGTATTGTTATTACATAAAAGAAAGCATCACCATTTGGCACTTCTTCGTTGAAAAAAATAATAATAACAACACCAGTAACAAAAAATACCAAAGAAAATGCTAAGAAAATATCATACGATATAGCACCGAGCCTACGCAATAAAGACACATCAGATTTCATCAGACACACCGAGTAATAAATTTGGATTAACCGTGGTTTGGTTAAGATAAACACCCCAGTGTAGATGAGCGCCTGTTGCGCGTCCAGTTTGACCAATGGTGCCAATTTTATCCCCTTGTTTAACCAGCTGACCTTGTTTAACTGAATATTTGTTCATGTGAATATAAACACTGATTAGTCCTTGTCCGTGGTCAATGAATACGGTATTGCCATTAAAGAAAAAATGCCCTATGAGTATCACTTTGCCATTTGCTGGTACGTGTATTGGTGTGCCTATATTGCCTGCAAAATCTAGCCCTGTGTGTGCTCGGCGTGGTTGCCCATTATAGAAACGCTTAAGCCCAAAGGGGCTGGTAATAACCCCTTTTACAGGTCGAATAAATTGACCATTAAATAAAGATTTCTCAGAAAATAGCTTTCTAGTTTTTGACAAAATAGGGTGTTCACGTTTAATTCGATCCATGTGTTTAAGGTTTGGATTGACGTATTTTCTCTTTTTGCCAGTGAGGGTGATGTGTTGTTCTTTATAGTGATGTTCATGTACTGTAAATGTGATTTTTTTGGCGGAAAGACCTTTAATAGTGATATATTTCTCTCCCACTTTTGAGAGTAATGGTATGCCTATCAATGCTTGCCAGTGTTGGCCTTTAATATGCTGAGTATAGACAGGAACAATGCCATAAAAAGCCTTTGGATTTGAATGGTTACTTTGAAAATCAATCACGGCAATGCCACCAGGTATGGGCGTGTTTTCAATGTTGATATTTGCCAATGCAATATTGGATAACAATAACAAAACGATAACGTTAATTTTTTTCAATTTTTTCAATATTAGAGTACAGTTTTCCATCAGTTAATTGAGTGATAATGGTTTGGTTGATTTTAATATTAGTTGTTGAGGATAATACTTGATTTTTTGTGTTAGTGGTAATGCTAAACCCTCTCGAAAGTGTATTAAGTGGTGATAAATGATGAAGCGAGTTGGTTTGAATGGATAATATGGTTTTGTGTTTATCGGTCAAAGCGGCCATTGCCTTTCGCAGTTTTTCGTTTGCTAAATGTAGGGCGCTATTATTGGTACTAATTATTTGCTTGATTTGGTATTTGAGCTGAGCAAAAGATACTTGGTTTAAAACTTTGGCATGTTTAATAGTTTCAATAGGGGAATGCTGTTTTAAGGTGGTAAATATCGAGTTAAGTTTTGCATTATTTAAGGCAAGTGCTGATTTTACATGGATGTTAAGATTGATGCTTGCATGGTCAAGCTTTTGACTAAAAAAAGCAATTTGCCTATTTGGGCTTGGTATTCTTAATTTAAGTTGATTAAGGTCAGATTGATAATCATACAAAGTTTGCTGATAAGATTGATGTAGTTGTGTGCATAACTTATCAGCATTGGCGAGTAATTCTAGCCGATCAGGTGTGACCAGCATGGCAGCAGCGCTTGGTGTGGGTGCGCGAATATCAGCAACAAAATCAGTAATTGTGGTATCTGTTTCATGACCAATTGCGCTAATAATTGGCGTGCTTGCTTTAAAGATTGCTCTTACCAATACTTCTTCATTAAACGCCCATAAGTCTTCTAATGAGCCACCACCTCTGGCAATAATAATAACGTCGCACTTGCCTGATTGGTCGGCCGCATTTAAAGCGTTTGTGAGTGTTTGCACTGAGCCTTGACCTTGAACCATTGAATTAAATAATAAAATATCAGCAAAGGGATAGCGCTTGTTCAGTACTTTAATAATATCCCGAATAACAGCACCTGTTGATGAAGAAATAACACCAATGGTATTAATAATATTAGGTAGTGGTTTTTTATGAATGTTGTCAAACAAACCTTCATCAGCAAGCTTGTTTTTTAGTTGCTCAAAGGCAAGGTTTAAATTACCAACACCTACAGGTTCAAGATGTTGGATGATGAGCTGAAAATCACCCCGTGCCTCGTACAAAGTAGGTGCGGCGTGAACTAAAACTTCCATGCCATTTTCAGGGCCAAACTTAATATGGCGCTGATTGAGCCGAAATAAAGCGCAGCGCACTTGAGTTTTACTGTCTTTGAGGGAAAAATACCAATGACCTGATGCTGGGCGTGCTAAATTGGATATCTCCCCTTGCAGCCAACAAGTAGGGATTTTATTTTCAATGGTTTTATTGCATAAGGACAAAAAACTAGAGATTGTGTAAATTTCATCAATATTGAACATGAGCTAGTTTTGCTTTAAGAGGGTAAATACTGCACCTGTGCCACCATCTTTGGGCGGGCAGGAATTAAAGGCCAGTACGTCAGGGTGTTGACGCAAAAAACTAACCACTTGGCTTTTTAAAATACTATTACCCTGATCAGAATTGTAACCCTTGCCATGAATAATATGGATAAATTGTTGATGTTGATGATAGTGCATAAACTCAGACAATGACTGGCAAGCTTTAATGGTAGTTTGGCCGTGTAAATCTAAGGTGGGCACACGACTGATGTTGCCTTGTTTCATTTTTTTGATAATTTTTGGTGAAACCCCATTTCGAGCATAACTGATTATATCTGAACCAGATAAACTGCCGTGAGTGATGTAAGTATAAGCTTTAAAGGCTTTTTTCTTGGTCGGTTCTTGAAACGTGGCTTTGTCTTTATTAATAGGAGTGCTATTTTCAATAACACTTCTAAATAATGCTTTGTCAGATTCGCTTATCATGCTGTTGTTTAAGAAAATAAATGATTATGAGAACTAGTATAACTAATCTGGTGAAAAACCATACTTTTTTTAAAAATCCTTGAATTGTTATAAAGGCGTGAATACAAAAAAACCCTCGAAAAAGGGTTTTTAATAATTTGAGTGCTAATTTTATAATGCTTTAATTTGTGCATTTAAGCGTGATTTTTTTCTAGCTGCTTGGCTTTTGTGCATTAAGCCCTTGTTAACTGCTTGGTCAATCATCTTTTGCATGACGGTAAAACCACCTTGCGCTTGTTCTTTATTGCCTGCTTCTAAAGCATAAGTAACTTTTTTAATAAAAGTGCGAACTTTAGCACGAATTTGTGAGTTGTGTTTGTTGCGTTTAACTGCTTGTCTTGCGCGTTTTCTAGAACCTGCTGAATTGGCCATTATTTAAGAGAAGTATAAAATAATTAAAGGCGTAATTATAAAGTCTTAAATGCCAAAAGTCTATAGGGTATTAGGATTATTTATTTAACCCTTCTAATGAACTAATCAAATTAAGTATCTTTTTCTTATTAAACAGTAAATGCCAAGTTTTACCACCTTGAGACTTCCATAAAGACACTGCCCGAATACCTGCTAGTAGTAACGCTCTAATGTGGTTTTTAGTATGTTTATTAGATAAGTAGATTTGTTCGCCATTGACCATAATTCTAGGGCTTAAACTACCTAAGGTTGATTTATAAAGTTGAGCCAAACGTGCTACTGAATTTGCATGAGAAACCTCAAAGAAGTCTTGATTTTTAATCAAGTCAATTTCCAAAGTGATTTGATTGAGTAGTGCTTGATTTTTCATCAATTTCTTTTCAAGGTTGATTAAAGCTAATGCATAAAGGATGATTTGTTGTATGCGTTTGGTTTTATTACCCAATACAACTTTTAACGCAGCAATGCCAACCAATAAATCATGCTTGGGATTAAACACCTCTTCAAGTTTGGTACTACTGGTAATAATGCTTTTTAAGCTAGCTTGATTGCTATTTGCATCACAAGTGCCTGTTGAAGCAAGTTGGTCAACCAATGTTGTGGTTTGTAATATACTGGCCAGTGCCAAGGTTTGGTCACGTAATCTATTCATTATAGTCTGCACTCAATAATTGCACCACCAAGACAAGTTTCATGATCATAAAAAACAATGGACTGCCCTGGGGTAATTGCACGTTGAGGTTGCTTAAAAACAACCTTTAATTGCTTGTTATCATGTTGGCTAATCATACAAGATTGTGATTGCTGGCGGTAGCGTATTTTGGCGCTACACGTCAGTGGCAATGTTGGCGGTGTGTTAATCCAATGAGGTTTGGCGGCATTTAAGGTTTGGTGGTATAACAGTACATGGTCACCTTGCACAACCATCAGTTCATTACGCTCAATACACTTATCTGCTACAAACCAAGGCTCACCTGAGTTACCAAAACTACCACCAATTTCTAAGCCTTTGCGCTGACCTATGGTATAAAAAGCCAAGCCTTGATGGTGTTTGATAAATTGTCTTTGTTCATCCACAATATCACCTTGTTGTTTTGGTAGATAGGTTGCCAAGAACTCAGAAAAATTGCGCTCACCAATAAAACAAATGCCTGTTGAGTCTTTTTTGTTAGCAGTGACAAAACCATTTTTTGTGGCAATATTACGCACGTCAATTTTATTAATCTCACCCAAGGGAAATAAGCTTTTTGAGAGTTGATGCTGGTTTAAAAGATGCAAAAAATAACTTTGGTCTTTGCTATCATCTAAACCTATTTTGAGTTGATAAGTGCCATTTTTTTCAGCAATACGAGCATAATGCCCCGTGGCAATTTTATCTGCACCTAATGATAGTGCATGTTCTAAAAACGCTCTAAATTTGATTTTTTGATTGCATAAAACATCGGGATTGGGCGTACGACCCTTTTTATGTTCTTTGAGAAAATGGACAAACACATCATCCCAATAGTCTGCTGAAAAGTTAACAGTGTGCAATTTTACGTCAAGTTTGTCAGCTACTTTTTGTGCATCAGATAAGTCTTGCTCAGCGCTACAATGCCCGCTTTTATCATCCTCTTCCCAATTTTTCATAAACAATGCTTCAACTTGATAGCCTTGTTTAAGTAATAATAGTGTGGCTACCGAGGAATCAACCCCGCCTGACAGTCCAACTATAATTCTAGTATTTTTATTCAAATTTTTCATACGCCAAAACAATATGTTGTACTAACTTGTGCCTGACAACATCTTTTGATTCGAAATGACAAAATGAAATTTTATGTTCATTTTTTAGCACTTTTATTGTATGTAATAAGCCTGACAGGTTGGGTTTGTGTAAATCAATTTGAGTGATATCACCAGTAATGACCATTTTTGAGCCAAACCCTAATCGGGTTAAAAACATTTTCATTTGCTCTATGGTGGTGTTTTGCGCCTCATCTAAAATAATAAATGCTTCATTTAAAGTCCTACCACGCATAAATGCCAGTGGCGCGACTTCAATTACATTTTTATCTAATAATTTGGTGACTTTCTCAAAGCCCATCATTTCATATAGTGCATCATAAATAGGGCGTAAATAAGGATCAACTTTTTCATTCATATCGCCAGGTAAAAACCCTAATTTTTCCCCTGCTTCAACTGCAGGACGCACTAAAACCAGTCGACGTACATCAGATCTTTCTAGCGCTTCAACAGCGCGCGCTACTGCAAGGTAGGTCTTGCCAGTGCCTGCAGGACCAATGCCAAAAGTACAATCTTGATTTTTAATAGCGTTAACGTAATGCTGTTGGTTGACGTTTCGCACATGGATAAATTTACGCTTAGTTTTAATACTAATAATTTTGCTCGATGAATCGAAATCAGTTTGTGTTTTGATGCCCAGCTCAACATCGTGAAGATTGATTGTTTGAGTTTTTGCTAGTATGGCTAGATCTTGAAGTAGCTTACTGGTTAAGGTTTTGTTGTCCCCAGTGATGTTAAAATCAACGCCTTTATTGCTAATTTCAACATCAAAACTTTTAGCAATGGTTTCTAAGTTTTTGTCCAATGAGCCGCAAATATTAGCCAGTTGTTCTGCATTATCAATATCAAGTGTGAATTTCATTAAGTTGTTTTATCAAAAAAAATCAATTAGATCATATTTGAGAATGTCAAAAATTTCCTCATTATGATATAATCATGTTTATTTTACCAATATAACTTAAGAGAAAAACAATGAATAAAATGATATCAAGTTTGATGCTGGTTTTATCCTTATTGGTTATTGCTCAAGCAGGTGCAATGAGTCATGACACAGCTGATATTACTATTCATAATCCATGGATACGTTCAGCGCCACCTAACGCACCTGCGTTAGGTGTATTTATGGAAATTCATAATAATTCTGATCATAATATTAAACTGTTATCTGCAAATGCTAGCGGATACAAACGACTTGAGTTGCATAAAACTGAGCACAAAAATGGCATGATGAAAATGATTAAGCAAGATTTTATGCCTATTCTCGCCCACAGTAAACTGACTTTAAAACCGGGTAGTTGGCATATTATGATGATTAGCCCTGAGTTGGTACCAAATGAAGGCGACTTTGTTATGATAGAGTTGGCATTTGACAATGGCTTATCAATAACATTACGCGCCAAAGTAAGAAAAGGAAATATGACAATGAAATATCAGCAATTTTAAATGTTTAAAAAAGTATTAATTATTACTGTTGTGGCGACAGTAATTGCTTTGTCTTTGTATGTCAATTTTGGCAACCATTACAAAGAGCTGGCAAAACAACTTAAAGTTTCTTTCATGCTTTACAATCCTGATAAAGAATTGTCTTCTTTTTCGCTGATTGATCATAATAATAATAAATTTGATAACAAAAACTTTAAGGGTAAGTGGACGTTATTGTCTTTTATTTATACACATTGTCCAGACGTATGCCCCACTGGATTGGTGGATATGTCAATACTCAAATCCACGCTTATTAAAAGAAGTGCCAGCATTGTGCCCAATCTTGTCACCATTACTTTTGATCCGATTAGAGATACGCCTAAAGTGTTAAAAACTTATGTAACCCATTTTGATACAAGTTTTTTAGGTGTGTCTGGAGATCAGAACCAGATTAATCAATTGGTGCAAGATTTTGGTGCTTATTATGAACGAGTAGTTTATGCAAAAAATGGCAAGCCAACAATTCTTAAAAATGACGAGCCATTGCCAGAAGGGGTGCTGGAATCCGGTTATTTAATTAATCATACTGCTTGGATTTATTTGGTCAATCCGGATGGGCAAATTTTTGCTGGCTTCCCATCGCCACACAATCCGCTCGAAATGGCTGATGATATTGAACTATTGGTTGAAAATTATTAAAGAAAATCTTTTGTTATTGTTAGGTGACCTGTAAGGGCTTATCTTAAATTGCTACTTTACCAAATCACAATATATTTAGGTAACCAAATCACCCAATAAAGAGTTGCCACGACCTTGGGTGATTTTTACATTGACAATTTGACCAATCAGGGATTTGTCACCTTTGAAGTGTGTATTACGCATATTTTCTGTACGTCCAAATAAGTGATTTCCTTTTTTGGCTACATTCTCTACCAATACTTTTTGCATATTACCGACCATTGATTTAGAAATGTGTTCAGTGTTTTTGTCTATTGCTTTTTGTACTAATGCCAGACGCTGTTTTTTAACATTCATATCGACATCATCAGGATAACTTGCAGCAAGTGTTCCAGGGCGAGCAGAATAGATAAAACTAAATGATTTATCAAAGCCAATATCATCAATCAGTGCCATGGTGGCAAGAAAATCTTGCTCATTTTCACCCGGAAAACCAATAATAAAATCACTTGATATAGAGATATCTGGGCGAATTTTACGTAATTTTCTAATTTTTGATTTATATTCAATGGTCATGTGTCCACGCTTCATTAGTCTGAGAATTTTGTCAGAACCGCTTTGAATGGGCAAGTGTAAGTGTGAAACCAATTCTGGCACCTCCATGTAAGCCTCAATTAAACTGTCGTTAAATTGGGTTGGATGTGAGGTAGTATAGCGAATGCGTTTAATACCATCAATTTGAGCCACAATGTTAATTAACAATGCTAAATCAGCCACCTCCTCATCATCCATCAAACCCTGATAGGAATTGACATTTTGTCCAAGTAAGTTAACTTCCCTAACACCTTGGTTGGCTAAAATTTTAACTTCATTGATGACATCATTAAATGGGCGTGATACTTCTTCACCACGTGTATAAGGCACAATACAAAATGTACAATATTTGCTACAACCTTCCATAATTGAGACAAAAGCTGTAACGGCGTTGGTTTCTGGTTTTGGCAGATGGTCAAACTTTTCAATTTCTGGAAATGAAATATCAATATTAGTTTGCTTCTTATTGAGTGCATCATTGAGCATATTTGGCAATCTATGTAAGGTTTGTGGACCAAAAATAATATCCACATAAGGGGCACGCTTAAGAATTAACTCACCTTCTTGTGAGGCAACACAGCCACCTACGCCAATGATTAAATTAGGATTTTTGTCTTTTAATTTGCGCCAACGACCGAGTTGATGGAATAGTTTTTCTTGGGCTTTTTCACGAATTGAGCAAGTATTAAGTAGCAGTACATCGGCACTAGTTGCATCATCAATTAGCACCAAACCATGGGAGTGTTTAAGCACATCAGCCATTTTATTAGAATCGTATTCATTCATCTGGCATCCAAAAGTACGAATGTATAATTTTTGCATAAATTTTTATTTCTGAATATACAAGGTTTGGGTAGGGTAGGCAATCTCAGCGTTGTGTTTGGTAATAATTTGTGCAATGCTTAATAGGATTTTCTCTTTTACTTTCTGATAGGTGGTTTTATTAATGGTGTTGGTAAAGGCATACACATTAAAATCAAGCGAGGAGGCATTAAAATGATTAAAATAAACTCTTAGTGATTGAGAATGGTCAATGTCTGCATGCTTTTTAAGCATTTGTTCTATTTCACTCATAATGACAGGGAGTTGTTCAATATCGTCATAACGAATGCCAATCACTTCTTTAATACGACGATTAGTCATGCGTGATGGTGTTTCAATGGGAATGGTGGCAAAAATTGAATTGGGAATGTAAACAGGATTTTTGCTAAAAGTGCGGATACGCGTCATACGCCAGCCAATTTTTTCAACCGTGCCTTCAAATTTATCAGAGCGAATCCAGTCGCCTGTTGAAAAAGGCTTATCCATTTGAATCATCAATCCGCCAAAAATATTTGACAACATATCTTTAGCAGCAAAGCCCATCACAATGCCACCAACACCACCAAATGTAAGCAAGCCAGAGATTGAAAAACCTAAGTATTGCGCCACACCTAAGGCAATAGCAATGATAATTAAAATTCTAGCTAGTCTTGAAAATAGTCTAACCGAATCATTATCAATCTGTGTATCTTTTTCAATTAAGTAAGCCTCAACGCCTGAGATCATTCGAACAGCGCCCCAAGTAA
Source organism: Abyssogena phaseoliformis symbiont OG214 (assembly GCF_016592595.1). Taxonomy (NCBI): domain Bacteria; kingdom Pseudomonadati; phylum Pseudomonadota; class Gammaproteobacteria; species Abyssogena phaseoliformis symbiont. The sequence continues at coordinate 900,808 of NZ_AP012977.1, read as the reverse complement.
TGATAAAGATGGGCATGGTATCAATATAGGCAATAACACTAGCTAAGATTTTAATTTGGTCTTTAAATACACTAATTGATAAAAATACCAAACCAAACCAAATTAACACTTTAAGTGGTGGTGACACTGCTTTGATTAAATGGTCATCTAGTTGGTTTTTTGTTTTGCTGGTATGTTTAGCGATGCTGTTTAAAATAAAGCTAAGTGTTAGGTGCGCAGTGAATGCAATAGCAAATAAAGCACCAATGGATTGATAGGGCGTTATGTTTTGTAAAAAGTCATTCATGAATTTTATTTTAACTAACTTTTGGTTTGTTATTTCAAATACTTAATCGGGTTAATCGGTTGTTTAAATTTTTTCATTTCAAAGTAGAATGGCACTTTACTAGTGATGGCAATTATTTGTCCTTTGGTGACAGTATCACCATTTTCCACTATTAAGTCTTTATTTTGTGTGTATGAACTGTAAAAGCCAAACAGGTGGCGAATGATAATCATTTTGCCATGGCTTTTCATTTTATTACCAACATATACCACTTTACCATTACGAATAGCGCGTACATTTTGCCCGGCTTTAGTGTCAAAAGTTAAGCCCAAATGTTTGTTTCTTGTTGAGAAAGTTTTACTGATGTTGCCTTTAACTGGAATAGACCACCTGTTGGTTTTTCTATTTTCCTTTCTAACAATTTTTTGTTTTGTTCTCTTGGCGTTGGTCAACTTGTGTTGACTAATATTTTGTAAGTTGATGGATTTTTCGACAATAATAACTTCTTGTTGAGAAGAAAAACAACCTGTCATTAATAGCAAAACAAGCCCAAGGGCTAAAAATTTAACTAGCATACCAAATACCCAGTGCAATAACCACAATTAGAACATAACCTAAACGGTCAATGTATTTTTGTAGCCACTGATCACACTGTGGGCCATAAGCTTTGACCAGAGAGGCAACTAAATAATATCTGGCTGCACGCGCAATGAGTGACATAATAATAAATGGCAATAATGCCATGGACATAGTGCCAGCAGTAATGGTGGCCAGTTTGTATGGAATAGGGCTAAATGCTGCAATGCCAACTACCCAGATGCCATAAGTATCAAAAAATGTTTTAATGTGTGCAACTGATTCTGGTTTGATGAGTTCAAAACCCAATAAAAATTGCAATAATACTTCGCCTAGAAAATACCCAACCAAGCCACCAAGCACTGAAAAAATAGTACAAATAAAAGCAAAATAGTAGGCTTTGTCAGGGCGTTTGAGCGCCATGGGTACTAATATTACATCAGGCGGTGGATAAGGCAAAATGCTAGATTCTAAAAAACTAATCACAGATAAATAATAAATGGCATATCTGCTTTCAGCCCAGTTAAGAATTCTTAAATAAATTTGGGAGAATATATCCATGTTATTTTTTACTTGCCTTAGTTTCTGTGTCTTGCTTGAGCATTAGAAAACCTAAAGCTTGACGTGAGGCATAGTAAGTTTGCGCCACCTTTTGACTCATAGCGTGTACTTTACGAATAAATCGTGCACGATCTGTCACGCTAATAGCGTGGCGCGCATCAAGTAAATTAAATAAGTGTGACGCTTTTATTACTTGTTCATAGGCAGGGTAAGGCAATGATGCTTTAATTAATTCTTTATGCATGGTTTCCGCCTCATTAAATTGCCTGAATAGTACCTCGGTATTGGAAATTTCAAAGTTATATTTTGATTGTTCAACTTCGTTTTGATGGAATACATCAAAATAACTAACGCCCTCAGCCCAGACCAAGTCAAATACACTATCAACGCCTTGTAGGTACATAGCTAAACGTTCTAAGCCGTAAGTAAGCTCACCCGATACAGGTTTGCAAACCAAGCCACCCACTTGCTGAAAATAGGTAAATTGAGAAACTTCCATGCCGTTTAACCAAACTTCCCAACCCAAGCCCCAAGCCCCTAAAGTTGGTGATTCCCAGTTGTCTTCCACAAAGCGTACATCATGTTTGGTTAAATCAATACCAATTTCAGTTAAAGACTCTAAATACAAATCTTGAATGTCTATAGGTGAAGGTTTTAGCAATACTTGGAACTGATAATAGTGTTGTAAACGATTTGGATTTTCGCCATAGCGACCATCGGTGGGGCGACGAGAAGGTTGCACATAAGCCACCTTCCAGGGTTCAGGACCAATGGCCCTTAGAAACGTAGCAGGATGAAAGGTGCCAGCACCCATTTCCATGTCAAAGGGCTGTAATAAAGCACATCCCTTTAAAGCCCAAAAAGTTTGCAATTTTAAGATTAAATTTTGGAATGAAGTACAGGCGTCTAAGTCTGAAATTGACATACTAATTCAACAGAAAAATAACAAAAATTTTACCGCAAATTGCCATAAAAAAGTCTTGTATCAAAGTGTTTTTTCTGGGCGTCTTTTTGACATGATTATTTAATACTTATAGCTTTCAGGCTTGAAAGGGCCATTTTTAGGGGCATTAATGTAGTTAGCTTGAGTAGTTGTCATAACTGTAAGTACACCACCAAAACCACTCACCATGTTTGAGGCCACTTCCTCGTCTAACTTTTTAGGCAGTACCTCAACATAAATATCACCGCCTTTGTCGGCAAATTTTGCATCAAATAAGTGCATTTGTGCCAAGACTTGATTGGCAAATGAGCCATCCATAATACGGCTTGGGTGTCCTGTTGCATTGCCCAAGTTAACTAGGCGACCTTCGGATAATAAAATTAAATAGTCATTTTTATTATCTGTTCTAAAGATACGATGAACTTGAGGCTTTACTTCGTCCCAACGCCAATTATCACGCATATACTGTGTATCAATTTCATTGTCAAAATGCCCAATATTGCAAACTACTGAGCCTGATTTAAGGGTTTGTAGCATCGCATCATCACAAACATTAATATTGCCTGTGGTGGTGACGATTAAATCAGTTGTACTTAACAAGTCTTTATTGATACCATTAATTGAGCCTGTATTGATGCCGTTAATATAAGGAGAAACAATTTCAAAACCATCCATACAAGCTTGCATGGCGCAGATTGGGTCAATTTCACTGATTTTAACAATCATGCTTTCTTGGCGTAATGATTGCGCAGAACCTTTACCAACGTCACCATAGCCAATCACCAGTGCTTTTTTACCCGACATGAGCATATCAGTGCCGCGCTTAATAGCATCATTTAACGAGTGACGACAACCGTATTTATTGTCATTTTTTGATTTGGTGATTGAGTCGTTTACATTAATAGCAGGCACTTTAAGCGAGCCTTTTTCCATCATTTCTAATAAACGATGAACACCCGTTGTGGTTTCCTCAGAAATACCGTGAATGTTAGCCAACATTTCTGGATATTTTTCGTGTAGCATTTGGGTTAAATCACCACCATCATCAAGCACCATGTTGGCTGCCCAGGGTTTGCCATTTTCTAAAATAGTTTTCTCAATACACCATAAAAATTCCTCTTCAGTCTCGCCTTTCCAAGCAAAAGTTGGAATATTGGCTGCTACCATAGCACTAGCGGCGTGGTCTTGGGTTGAAAAGATATTGCAACTTGACCAGCGCACTTGTGCACCTAAATCAATCAATGTTTCCATTAAAACAGCGGTTTGAATGGTCATGTGAATACAGCCAAGAATTTTGGCATCTTTTAATGGCTGCGTGCTTCGATATTTTTCCCGAAGTGTCATCAGTGCTGGCATTTCTGCTTCTGCAAGCTCTATTTCTTTACGGCCATAATTGGCTAGTGCCATATCAGCAACTTTGTAATCTTGGTTATTTAAGGTTGGGTTACTCATTTTTTTGTTCTCCTAAAAGGGTTTAAAAAAATGAGCGTCGTTTTGATTTGCCAAGCCTGATTGAAAAGGGTTTTTCAATGCAACGCTCCTTGGTATGTTGGTTATTATACCAATAATGATTTATTTTAATAAGTGAGCACGGTCAGTTTTTTCCCAACTGATGTCATTTTCTATACGTCCAAAGTGACCATAACTGGCAGTTTTTTGATAAATAGGGCGTTTAAGGTCAAGCATTGCAATTAAGCCTTTAGGACGTAAGTCAAAGTGCTCGTGTATTAAGCGCTCAATTGCCTGGTTGCTGATTTTTCCTGTACCAAAGGTTTCCACATTAATTGAGGTAGGTTCTGCCACACCAATGGCATAAGAGACTTGAATCTCACACCTATCAGCCAAGCCAGCAGCAACAATATTTTTAGCTATATAACGCGTTGCATAAGCTGCAGAGCGGTCAACCTTTGATGGGTCTTTGCCAGAAAATGCACCGCCACCGTGGCGAGCCATGCCACCATAAGTGTCAACAATAATTTTACGACCTGTAAGACCTGCATCACCTACTGGGCCACCAATGACAAAATGACCTGTTGGGTTGATGTGATACTGGGTTTTATTACTTAGCCATTCACTAGGCAGTACAGGCTTTATGACTTCCTCCAAGATAGCCTCTCGCAAATCTGTAAGCGAAATATCATTATCATGTTGGGTTGATAAAACAACAGCGTCAATACCTTTAATTGTATGACCATCATAAATCATGGACACTTGGGATTTTGCATCAGGGCGCAACCAAGGTAATGTACCATCTTTCATTAGTTTTGCTTGACGTGCAACCAAAAGGTGTGCATATAAAATAGGTGCCGGCATCAATACGTTAGTGGCATTGCAAGCATAACCAAACATTAAACCTTGGTCGCCTGCACCTTGTTCGTGATTAGATGATTCGTCAACGCCTAAGGCGATATCTTGAGATTGTTCACCTAATAAATTAGTAATGTCGCAAGTGTGACCATTAAAGCCATATTCATCACAATTGTAGCCAATGTCAATAATAGTGTTGCGCACAATTTGCTCAAAGTTAATGTTGGCGCCTGTGGTAATTTCACCTGCCAGTACGACATGATTGTCTTTAACTAAAGTTTCAACAGCAACACGTGAATTTTTATCTTGTGTTAATGCTGCATCTAAGATGGCATCAGAAATTTGATCACAAACTTTATCAGGGTGACCAGCAGAGACAGATTCAGAAGTGAATATCATTGTTTATTCTCCTTGTAAAACAAAAAAACCCTTAAAGCGGGTTTTCAATAAAGAAGAACACCTACTTTAGCTTGTTTTAGCTACCTTTTAGGTAACAACGCTAGCAATCGGGGCAAATCAGCGTGTGATTGAAATTATAACAGAGGTAATTAATTACTCTAGGCTTATTTTTAAGGCAATACCACTGACAAATGGTGCAGTCATTAAACTTACCATGAGAATTGTGGCTAAAAAATACAATTGGCCAGTAATCTCTAAGCCAAATTGTGCTTGAGATACTGCACTTGAGGCAAAAATAAGAATGGGAACATACAAAGGTAGTATCAGTAAAGATAACAACATGCCAGAATTTTTAATACCAACAATCAGTGAAGCGCCAATGGCACCAATAAGACTCAAGCTCGGTGTGGCTAGTAATAGCGTTATCATTAGTACCCAAATACCATCGCTATCAAGAAATAAAAACAACCCCAATAAAGGCGATAGTAGAATAATGGGAATACCAGTTAAAATCCAATGAGCGATTATTTTTGATAAAATAAGCAAAGGCAATGAGTGATGAGAAATCACCATTTGTTCTAAAACGCCATTTTCAAAATCGTGATGGAACAAAGCGTTAAGTGAAAGCAGTACTGAAAGCATTGAAGCAACCCAAATAATGCCCGCTGCAATTTGAGCAAGCGTGGTAGCTTCAGGACTGATGGCTAAGGGAAATAGTGATACTGATATTATAAAAAATAATAGGGGGTTTAGTATGCTAGAAGGGTTGCGAATAGCAATACGCAAGTCACGCTTTAAGGCTTTAAGGTAAATATTCACAGCGCTAACATCTTTTGATTAAGCAGGGTTGAACTTTGATGTGTAGTAAATAGGCACAAACCACCTTGTTCGCAGTGTTTGCTGATTCTACGCTCAATAATGGTTACACCATTAGGGTCAAGTGCAGTAAAAGGCTCATCTAGTAGCCAAACTTTAGCATTGGAGATGAATAATCCTGCCAAGATAACGCGGCGCTTTTGTCCTGCTGATAGTTTGGCGCAGTATTCATCTTCATAACCTTTTAAACCAATGCTACTTAATGCTTTAATTAATTGCACTTGGTTGGTAGATTTATTAAGCCCAGTTAAAAATTCAAGATTTTCAAGCGCACTTAATTCTCCACTGAGTGCTGATAAGTGGCCTAAATAAAAAATTTCTTCTTGGTAGGCTTCTGATTTGACCGCATGATTGTCTAAAGAAACACAGCCTTGTTCTTGCACGTCAAGGCCTGCTAAAATTTTGAGCAGTGAAGTTTTACCGCTACCATTGGTACCAATAATGCGTAAAATATCACCTGAGTTGACCTCGAAAGAAAGACGGTTGAATAAAAGATTGTAGCCTTTTTGGCAACTAAGATTATCTATTTTTAACATAAACGAAGATTATATATGAAACGCACCACTGATGAACAACTAGCCGATATTGCACAAGAATTTGTACGTCAAAATAAATCCAAACGTCGTTGGCGTATTATATTTGGCCTATTGTTTATTGGTTATTTTTCTTTTGTATCTTATATTGGTATGAGTGAAAGCGGTCTATTAGAAACTGTACTTAAAAAAGAATCCCCTTTTGTTGCTGAAGTGGTACTAAGTGGCACCATTCAAAGTTCAGGTTCAATTGATGCTGATGAGGCTATTGAATTACTACGTAGTGCATTTGAATCAGAAAATGCAAAGGCCGTTATTCTAAGAATTAATTCACCAGGTGGCTCACCCGTGCAATCTAGTAGAATTTACAAAGCCATTGTGCGTTTTAAAAAGCAGTTTGATAAAAAAATCTATGCGGTCATTGAAGATGTTTGCGCTTCAGGTTGTTATTATATTGTCTCAGCTGCTGATGAAATATATGCAGACGAATCTTCAATTATTGGTAGTATTGGCGTGGTTATGTCTAGTTTTGGTGCGGTTGATGCTATTAAAAAACTAGGCATTAAAAGGCGGCTCTATACCGCAGGAAAATATAAGGGCTTGTTAGATTCTTTTTCCCCAGAAGATGAAAAAACATTAATACACATTCAAACCAACATCTTAGATAAATCACATCAAAACTTTATTGATGCCGTTAAAGCGGGCAGGGGTGACAGATTGTCAAAACATAAAGACTTATTTACAGGTTTGATCTGGCTTGGGCAAGATGCTAATAAACTAGGGTTAATAGATGGCATTGCAGATGCGAATTATATCGCTAAGCATATTATTGGTATTGATTCAAGAATTTTATTTGAAAAAGAAAAGACCCTGTTAGAGCAGTTAACCGAAGCAAGTGCTAAAGGTGTTACATTGGCTATTGGCGATAAGTTAACATTTCAAAACCTCATTGGATCTTTACAGTAAGTAATTAGGTAAAGGCCTTTACTAAAACTTATATTAAGGTGTTTTTGTATTAACAATCTTTTCATTGCTGGTGCTATTTTCTAATTGGTTTGCAAATTTACGAATGGATTTTTTGGCTGTTTAGCGTAACTCTCTAATGCTTTGGCTTTGGTCACTGCTTTTTCTTTAGCAATTTTAGCTTTTTTGCCTCTTTTTCATCGCCAATACGTTTGTTTTCTGCCTCTTTTTCTTTGTCAGTGAGTTGTGATAATGAGCCGATACCAGTTGTGTTGATATGTGTCAGTACGTCATCGTTAAATTTTAATACTAAGCGATAGTGAATATCATCCTTTTTATGCAAAGTAGAATGGTTAATGTAGTCCCATTGGTTATTGTGAAAGGAGTCAATAATGCTTGGCGATCCAATTAAATCTTGCACCTGTATTTTAGACATGCCTAATTTCAATTGATTAATTTTAAACCTTTCCAGTACCGAACCTTGGCGGATGTCATCTTTATATAGTGTTAGTAATGACATATCTGGTATTTCAGGCAAACATGCAGATAAGAATGGTAATAAGAATACAATCAAAGTTAATTTGTTCATTTGCTGGTTTTTGATTTAAAATGATTAAAAATCATTGGCTAATTTTACATTAAGGATATTAAATATGGACGCTCAAGATTTAAAAAGCGCAGGGCTTAAAGTCACACTACCAAGGTTGAAGATTTTGGAAATTTTAGAAACCAGTGAAAATCATCATATGAGTGCTGAAGATATCTATCGCACTTTAATCATGCAGGGTGAAGAAGTAGGTGTGGCAACGATTTATCGAGTACTCACTCAATTTGAAGAGGCGGGTATGGTCAATAAACTTAATTTTGACAATGGCCAAAGTGTGTTTGAGTTGTCCAATGTGGATCATCATGATCATTTAGTATGCGTTAAATGCGGTAAAATCGATGAATTTGCTGATGAGGTTATTGAGCAGCACCAACATGGTATCGCTAACAAATATGGCTATCAACTTACCGATCATTGTTTGTATTTATACGGGCTTTGTAAGGACTGCCACTAATCCATTGTGGAAGATTTTATTTTTAGGGCTGTTCTAGCGGCTATTGGCATTTCAATTATTGCAGGTTCATTGGGCTGTTTTATTATCTGGAAACACATGAGTTATTTTTCAGAATCGATTTCGCATTCGGCGCTTTTGGGCGTGTCTTTAGGGCTTGCTAGTGGTCTAGGTATTCATTTTGGTTTGGTAATAGTGGGTGCAATATTTGCAATACTTATTGTTATCTTACAACGAAGGCGGTTTTTGTCTAATGATGCTATTTTGGGTATTTTTTCACACATTGCCTTATCATTAGGCATTGTTGTTTTAAGTTTTATTGGTGGCGCTAATACGGATTATTTTTCACTCTTATTTGGTGATATTTTATCTATTACTAACGCTGATATTGTTTGGGTGTATGTCATTTTAATGGTGCTTGGCTCACTACTTACTATTTTTTGGCAACGTTTATTATTACTAACCTTAAATGAAGAGCTGGCAGTCGCACAAGGGCTTAATCGAGATTTTTATCAGTTGTTATTTATGTTAATGATTGCGTTGGCTGTCTCTGTTTCAGTGCAAATTGTGGGCGTGCTTTTGATTACTTCTTTGCTGATTATTCCACCAGCTATTGCCAGGGCATTTGCTAATACCCCCAGTGGCATGGTATTTCAGTCAGTTATTGTTTCCATGGTTGCAGTTGGTATTGGTCTTAGTACTTCAATGGTTTATGATTTAGCCACAGGACCAGCAATTGTGATTGCGTTGGGTGGATTGTTTATATTGTCACAACTTGTGTATAAAAGATCAGCTTAGAGCGTCATTCAATTCTGTTAATTGATTGGTTTGTTGCTCAACGATTAATGGTTCAATAATTGCACTTAAATCGCTTTCCATAATTTCTGACAGTTTGTATAAGGTTAAATTAATGCGATGATCGGTAATACGTCCTTGTGGGTAATTATAGGTACGAATGCGCTGTGAACGGTCGCCACTACCTATCAATTCCTTGCGAGTTGATGCTTGTTGTTTGTGTTGCTCTTGCTGTTGTGCGTCAAGAATACGTGATGCTAATACTGATAAAGCTTGCGCTTTATTTTTATGTTGTGAGCGACCATCTTGGCATTCAACCACAGTACCAGTTGGAATGTACGTTACGCGTACAGCAGAATCAGTTTTATTAACATGTTGACCACCTGCACCACTGGCTCTGAAGGTATCAATGCGGACATCACTCATATTAATATTGACTTGTTCAATATTTTCAACCTCAGGCATGATGGCAACTGTACATGCTGAAGTGTGCACTCGACCTTGGCTTTCAGTTTCTGGTACACGTTGTACGCGGTGTGCACCAGATTCAAATTTTAATTTTGAGTACACATCCACACCACTAATGCGCGCAATGATTTCTTTAAAACCACCATGCTCGCCAAGGCTGGTGCTTATAACTTCTATTTGCCATTTTTGTTTTTCGGTGTAGTGACTGTACATTTTGAACAAATCGCCTGAAAAAATACTGGCTTCATCGCCACCTGTGCCTGCTCTAATTTCAATGATAATGTTTCGAGAATCGTTAGGGTCTTTTGCTAAGAGAGATTTTTTAAGCTCTAAATCAAGATGGTCTAAATTTTTTTTAGCATCCAATATTTCTTCTTTGGCCATGGCTTTTATATCCATGTCGTCTTCAAGCAGCATTAACTGTGCATCTTCTAGATTTTTCTGATGTGATAAATAGGCCTGAAATTGTTGATTAACTGGGGTTAATTGAGCATGCTCAATAGACAGCTTTGTGAATTTTTTAACGTCACTAGCAACTTCTGGGTCGGATAACATGGCACCCACTTCTTCAAGGCGCATTGATAGTTGTTCTAATTTAGCAAGGATAGATGTATTCATTATTTTTTAATAGGAGGTATACAACCTTCACATTGGGATAAATTTTCAATGGAAGTTTGTTTGATGTTTTTAAAGGGTAAATGTAATAGTTTGTTGGCTAATTGATCAGCAAGCTTACGAATAATATCTTCAGAATCAGCACCATTTTTTAGTTGTTTGATGGCTTTTTCTAAGAGTTCGTCTTTAATTGAATTGGCACCAAATCGGTAAAATTGCACCAATTGCTCATTAGGTAAAATATCCAGCCATTGATTAAAAACTTGATTTTGCTTAATAATAATTTCTTGTGCCAAGCCTTTTTCTTTTTCTCTATTGCCAATATTATCATTAACCACCTGTTCCAAATCATCAACGGTATATAAATACACATCATCTAATTGGCCTACTTCAGGTTCAATGTCACGAGGAATGGCTATATCAAGCATAAATATTGGTTTGTGTTTGCGCTTTTTTAAAGCGCTTTCAATTAAGCCCTTGCCAATAATGGGCACTGAAGCTGCTGTTGAAGAAATAATAATATCTGCTTTGTGCACAACGGATGAGAATTGTTTTAGACTAATAGACTGTGCTTGGTATAAATGAGCAATTTTTTGTGCATTTTCAATGGTTCTATTGGCAACAATCATCTTATTAACCCCTTTCTGGTTAAGATATTGCGCACACAATTCAATCATCTCTCCTGCACCGATGAGCAAAACAGTTTGTTCAGACAACTGTTCAAAAATCTTTTCACTAAGTTTAACCGCGCAATAGGCGATTGAGACGGGTGAAGTACCAATTTGAGTATCGGTGCGTACTTTTTTGGCAGTTGAAAACGCATGTTGAAATAGTTTTTCTAATAGCTTGTTTAGGGTTTTGGCTTCTTTTGCTATGTGGTAGGCATCTTTTAATTGACCCAGAATTTGCGCTTCGCCCAGTACTAATGAATCAAGACCTGTGGCAACGTTACACAGATGTGTAAGCGCTTCATTGTCTTCAAAATAATTTAAATAAGAATTAATTGTGTCACGTTTAATATTGTGCGTTTTGGCAAGATAATCACTCAATAGTTCTTTAGGGTTTTGGTGATTAGAAGCGACATAAATCTCTACGCGGTTACAAGTAGAAAGAATAATACAGGCGTCAATACCATCAATATGATGAAGATTATTGAGTGCTTGAGTTAATTTATCTGGCGTAAAAGCAACTTTTTCTCGCACTTCAACAGGCGCGAGCTGGTGATTAACACTTAAAATTGCAATTCGAGACATAAATTAGCAAAGATAACTCAAATAAACGCTTGATTATACCCAAAGGACAAGTTTCACGCTACAATGAGCAACTTATATGAAACGAATAATAATGACGTGCTTTGCTTTGTTTTTATCAAGTTGCTCAACACTTAACATCCAGCCTATAAAGTTAGCATATCAACAAACTTTGCCGAGTGTTTGGGAGGCGCATGGCAGATTAAGTGTGAGTATTAATAATGACACAAAAACATCAGGTTTTGAGGTGAGTTTTAATCACCATGACTATAAACTTATATTAAGCACAGCCCTTGGCTTTGGTCAAATTTCGATTGAATTTAATCAACAAAAATTGTTGGTTAATGATAAGTTAATCAATCTAATGTTCAATCAGTGGATGATGAGTGAGATGGGGTGGTACTTGCCTATTGACATCTTGGCAAAGATATTGTTTAAAAATGAGATAAATAGCACTCGTCTTTGGCAGACTAAAATTAGTCGTTATCAATTGATTAATGGTATTCAATATCCAAAAGTGATTCGTTTTAATCATTTGACTAAACCCATCAAAATCAAACTACTGATTAATGAAGTTAATCAGTTAAAATAGCATAAAAATTAAGTAATTTAGCATGATAGAAGAAGATTCTTTAGTAGGTGGGCAAAACCAAGGCAATGAAGATTTGGTGATGACTTCAGTGCGTCCAGATTCTTTAGAGAGTTATATTGGACAAGATGATGTTAAGTCGCAAATGGCATTGTTTATTAAAGCGGCAAAAAAACGCAAAGATGCACTGGATCACTGTTTAATTTATGGCCCTCCTGGTTTGGGTAAAACCACACTAGCAAATGTGATTGCCAATCAAATGTCCACAGGTATTAAGCAAACCTCTGGTCCAGTATTAGAGCGTTCAGGAGATTTGGCAGCAATTTTGACAAAACTTGAGCCGTATGATATTTTATTTATTGATGAAATTCATCGCCTCAACCCTGTAGTTGAGGAAATTCTTTATCCAGCTTTAGAAGATTTTAAATTAGATATTATGGTGGGTGAGGGTGTGGCTGCGCATTCTGTGCAACTTGAATTACCACCTTTTACGTTAATTGGTGCCACTACTCGTGCTGGCATGTTAACTTCACCACTTAGAGATCGTTTTGGCATTGTCCAGCGTTTGCAGTTTTACAATGTTAAAGATTTAAAAACGATTGTTGAGCGTTCAGCAGGTATTTTGGGCATTCAAATTGAATCAAAAGGCGCATTAGAAATTGCCAAGCGATCTCGTGGAACGCCTAGAATTGCTAATCGCTTATTGCGTCGCGTTCGTGATTTTGCTGATGTCAAGACCAATAGTGTGATTCATCAAGCCATTGCCAAAGAAGCACTAACAACACTTAAAGTAGATGAGGCAGGACTTGAGCAATTAGACCGTGATTATCTTGCTATTATGATGAATAAATTTTCTGGTGGTCCTGTGGGTTTGGACACACTGGCAACCGCTATTAGTGAAGAGCGTGGCACCTTAGAAGACATGGTAGAGCCGTATTTGATTCAACAAGGTTTTATTATGCGCACGCCACGTGGGCGTAGTGCTACAGACTTAGCTTATGCACATTTAGGCTTAACCAATGGCTCAAAATCGAATGATTTATTTAATCAATGAGTCAATTAAACGTTCGTGTTTATTACGATGACACTGATAGTGGTGGTGTGGTTTATTATGCCAATTACCTTAAATTTATCGAAAGGGGCGTAGTGAATTTTTACGAGAGTTGGGTTTTGAACAAGATCAATTAATGCATCATCAAGCAATTATTTTTTGCTGTCAAATCACTGAGTGCCGAGTATTTACTCCCAGCCAAATTTAATGATTTATTAACCGTTTACACTGAAATAGAAAAATCAAACTGGCGCGCCAGTTTGATTTTTTCACAAAAAATAGTGGGTTTAAAGCAAAATAAGGTATTATTTAAAGTGCAAATAACCGTAGCTTGTTTGAATGCAATTAGTTTTAAGCCTTGTGCTATTCCCAGTGCAATTTTGGAGAAAATAAATGGATAACAGTTTATCAATTTTTAGTTTAATTCTTAGTGCTGGCTTTGTGGTGCAAGTAGTGATGTTTATTTTAGTATTGATGAGCATTTATTCTTGGGCGCTTATCTTGTCAAAAAAGAAAATCTTGATTGATGCTAACAAGGATATCAAATTATTTCATCAAAAGTTTTCAGCCGATGTTGATTTAGAAAAATTAGCACACCAAACGCTTCAAAAAGCCACTAATCAAAGCTCAATAGAGCGTATTTTTAGCACAGGCTTTCAAGAACTTACCCACACCACCTCAAATTCTAACCAGGTATTAATAGATGCTGAGCGTGCTTATCGTATTATGAATACCACGGTTAATAATGAAGTTGATCGCCTAGATAGCGGTTTGAGCATTCTAGCTATGACTGCTTCATCTAGCCCGTATATTGGCTTATTTGGTACAGTTTGGGGAATTATGCACTCGTTTATTGGCTTGGCATCAGTTAAGCAAGCAACCATTGCCATTGTTGCTCCGGGTATTGCTGAGGCGCTTATTGCAACGGCATTTGGTTTGTTTGCTGCTATTCCTGCCACCATCGCCTACAATCGTTTAATTTCCCAAGTGGGATCGATTAACAATAAATATACAGCCTTTGTTGAGCAATTGTTTGTTATGTTTCAAAGACAAAAATAAATAATGATTGAACTACCAAAACGCCACAGACCTGTCATAGATGCACAAATTAATATTGTGCCATATATTGATGTAATGTTAGTACTATTGGTAATTTTTATGATGACCACGCCTATTATTGAGCAAGGTATTGAGGTTGATTTACCTTCTGCTGAGGCAAAAATGGTAGATTTCACGCAACAACAGCCTACAATTATTACCATTGATAAGCAAGGTAAATATTTCATCAATTTACTTAATGAGGATGATTCTGATGTTGCCAAAGGTGAAAAATTGCCATTAGGCATTATTGCAGGGCGCGTTAGCGCTCGGCTTGAAATTTATCCACAAATGAAAGTATTTGTTCGTGGTGATAAGCAGGTGGCTTATGGTTCTGTTGTATCATTGATGTCTTTTTTACAAAAAAACGGGGTTGATAAAGTTGGTATTGTGACTGAATCTCCAGATGCAAAATAATGAACATTGATTTTTTAAAAAAAATTAAACCGCCTAAAATTGCCAGGCAACACCCTTTTGCTTTTTGGGTGGCAATTGTGCTTCATGTTGGGTTGGTTATTGGCTTGCTATTTTCAAATGTTCAACGTTGGGAAATTCCAAAACAGACTGCTAAATCAAGCATGACACTTAAAGCAGTGACGATTGATTTAACTGAAATTAAAAAAGAAAAACAACGATTAATCAATATTAAGCAAAAGCGAGAAAAGCGTCTTGAAGCGTTACAACGTGCAGAAAAAAAAGTTGAGAATGAACGTTATAAAGAACAACAACGCTTGAAAAAACTCAAAGCTAAAGTTAAACAAGAAAAAAAAGCTAAAATCATTGCACAAGCCAAAAGAAAGAAAGCTGAAAGAAAAAGTAAACAAGCCTTAAAGAAAAAGAAATTGGCTGAGAAGAAAGCCCTTGAAGCAGAAAATAAAAAACAAGTAATTGAAAAATTACGCCAAGTCGAAGCTAAAAAATTCAAAAAAGAACAAGACAAGCGCTCATTGAAAAAAGAAATTCAGGCTGAAGAAGACCAAGATAGACAACTCGCTCAAGAGGATATTTTAAATGAGCTAAAACTTAACTATATCAATCAAATTGCTTCAAGAATAAAAGAAAAATGGCGTTATCAAGGCGCGAAAGATAGTTGGGGTTGTGACGTTGAAATTTTACAAGATTTGAATGGACAAGTAAAAAGTGTCCACCTTAAATCTTGTAATGTTGATAACAGCGCTAAGGCGCAATCATTTAAAGACTCAATTGAGCGTGCTGTTTATAAAGCATCGCCATTACCACATGCGCCTGATAAGAGCGTATTTGATGCGCAAGTCTTGTTTCACTTTAGGGTCAATTAATGGATATTTCCAAGTTAGATGATAAGGCTCAGTCAAAGCTTACTTTTCAGCTGTCTCAAATCTTAGAAAATTGGCATTTAGAAGATGTTGAGCAATTGAAATTATTAGGCCTATATGGGGTTATTAAGCCTAGACATTTGTACTTATACAGACGTTTAGATAAGTCGTTTTATTTTGATGAGCAATTGGCAAAACGCACTGAAATGATTTTAGGAATTAGTGAGTCTTTGGGTACAACTTTTCCAACCAATAAAGAATATGGGGCAATTTGGTTAAAGCGCTCGGTTAAAAAATTCAAGCATAAAACGCCGTTAGAACTTATGCTAAGTGGTGATACTGGTATGACACGCGTTTGGCATTTTTTGGATTGTACTCAAGGGTGGAGAAATTGAACAAGGTTGAAATTATTACTCAATCTGAAGTGCTTTATACACTCAAAATACGTACTAATGATACTGATGTATTGGCACAGAAAATTAACACTCTGAGTTGCGATAACAAGCAGCAATTTCAATATGCACCTGTTATTATTCAAATTGAGGATAAAAATTTATCTGCAAATGAATTGGCAGTACTGGTTGAAATTTTGACCCAAAATGATATGGTGGCAGTGGGCATTCGTTCAGATAAGCAAGAGTTAATTGATTTTGCTAAGTTTTCTGGTATGGCTGTGTTTGGTAAATCACTTACGTCCAATAAGCCCGAGTCAATTCAAGAAAAAACAACCAAAACCGCATTAAGCTTACTTCAGGATAAAGCCTATCAAGCGCCTAAAGTTGTCACTAATGAGGTTAATTCGTTTGAACAAATTATTGCAAAAGATAGTGATTTGGTTCTTTTGGATGAGGTTAAATCGGGCGCTGAAATTATGTCATTTGGCAATATTTCAGCCTACAAAGAAGTACAAGGGTGTTTGTTTGCGGGCATTGATGGTGATGAAAAAGCCACTATTTTTGTGCAATCTTTTAATGCGCAATTAATATCCATTGCTGGCATTTATAAACGATTTGATGTGGTGCCAACCAAATTATATGCACGTCAAGTGATGATTGATTTATCAGATGGTAAGTTAAGATTCCAAATTGTCTAAGATAAAATACACCCTTATGAATACACAAGATTTTTTATTAGAGCTTGGATGCGAAGAGCTTCCACCAAAGCGTTTACAACAATTATCCAATGCACTTACGCACAATTTAACCACTGAACTGGATAAACTTAAACTGTCTTATTCAAGCGTTGAATCTTTTGCCACGCCTCGTCGTTTAGCAGTGCTAGTTAGTAACCTTCAACTGCAACAAAATGATCAAACTATTGAGCGCAAAGGCCCACCAATTAGTGCACCTAACCAAGCCATTGAGGGCTTTGCTAAATCTTGTGGTGTGGCCAAGAATGTGTTAGCGAAAAAAGTATTTGGCAAGACGGAATATTATTTTTTCACTAAACAGCAAAAAGGCTTTAAAACGATAGATTTACTTGAATCTGCTATTGATGCTAGCATTCAAAATATCCCTATTGCTAAACCCATGCGCTGGAGTGATTTAGATACGTATTTTGTACGCCCAACGCATTGGCTGATTATGATGCTAGGTTCTGATGTTGTGCCAGCTTCGATTATGGGTTTGACTTCTAACAATACAACCAGAGGCTTACGTTTCACAGGTGAGCGCACATTTGGCATTGCTTACGCTAAGGATTATCAAAAAACTCTCCTTGAAAAAGCACAAATTGAAGTTAATTTTAATGCACGTAAGGAAATTATTCGAAAGCAAGTGATGCAGGTGGCGAAAAATAATAATGCTATTGTGGTTATTGATGAATCTTTGCTTGACGAAGTTTGTGCATTGGTTGAATATCCACGTGCATTTTCGGGTAGTTTTTCAAATAAATTCTTAGATGTGCCGAAAGAGGCGCTTATTTCTGCAATGAAGTCGCATCAAAAGTATTTTCATATGTTGGATACGGATGGTAATTTGATGTCAGCATTTATTTCAGTTGCTAATATTGAGTCTAGTGATTTATCAGTGATTGTCGATGGTAATGAGCGTGTAATTCGTCCACGGCTAGCTGATTCAGAATTTTTCTGGGAGCAAGATAAGTCAACTACTTTAGAATCTAGAATTCCAAAATTAGACAGAGTGTTATTCATGGATGGACTTGGTTCAATGGGTGAGAAAGCTAGGCGCATTGAAACATTATCGGGCTATATTGCTGATATTATTGGTGCAAATACAAAACACAGTGCACGCGCAGGGCTACTATCGAAAACGGATTTAATCACTGATATGGTGAGTGAGTTTGCCGATTTACAAGGAGTGATGGGTGGATATTACGCCCTTAATGATGGCGAAGACCCAGTAGTCGCAAGTGCTATCAGTGAGCATTACCATCCAAGATTTTCAGGCGATACATTGCCCTCTACAAAAGAGGGTTTATGTGTTGCAATTGCCGATAAAGTTGATAGTATTGTGGGTATTTACGGTATTGGACACAAACCAACTGGCTCAAAAGACCCTTATACACTAAAACGTGCGGCATTAGGTTTGCTACGCATGATGATTGGGTCAAAATCACAGCTGGATTTATTTGAATTGATTGAACAATCAGTTAAGTTGTATGAATTTGACGAAGAAATTATTCAAGAAATTTATGATTTTACTGTTAGCCGTTTAGAGATGTACTACCAAGAACAAGATATTGATAAAACAGTTGTAAAGGCAGTGTTAGCAGTAAAAAGTAGTGAGTCTATTGTTTATGACTGGCACTTACGCATTAAAGCAGTGCACAATTTTGTGCAAGATGAAAATTCAAAAAGCTTGATTGGGGCTTACAAACGCATTAACAATATATTTAAAAATATTAGTTCTAAAGATACGGCTGATGGTAGATACATGCTTGAACCATCTATAACTATAGATGGTGAAGATATAGAATTTACCAATAAATTTGATAAAAATCTTTTAAATGCACACACAGAATTCTGTGAAAAAATAGAGGGAAATAAACGAAATTATTTATTTATCGTGGGCGCTCTTTTAGAATTAAAACCTGCTATCGATGACTTTTTTGATAATGTTATGGTACTTGATGATGATTTAGAACTTAGAGAGAAAAGAGTTGGTTTGCTTATGGCAGTAAATTATTCATTTAGGTCTATTGCTAATTTTTCATATTTGTCAAAATAATGAAAGCCCTAATCCAGCGTGTTTCCAATGCTAAGGTTGAAGTAGATGGTAAAGTAACAGAGGAAATTAAGCAAGGGATTTTGGTCTTTTTAGGGTTTGAGAAAAATGATGAAAAACTACAAGTTGATAAAATGATTAAGAAGTTATTGATTTATCGAGTATTTGCTGGTGAGCAAGAAAAAATGAATTTATCAATTAAAGAGGTATTGGGTGGTATATTGGTTGTTTCTCAATTTACCTTAGCAGCCGATACTAATTCAGGCGCAAGAGCTGGTTTTTCTACCGCTAAGTCACCAGAACAAGCCAAAGTATTGTTTGATTATTTTTTGACCCAAATGAGGGCTGATTATCACAAAGTTGCCAGTGGTGTTTTTGGTGCTGACATGCAAGTATCTTTAACTAATGACGGGCCTGCGACATTTTTATTATCATGTTAGATGACATTATGGTACTTTTAAGTCAATTTGAAGACGTGTTAATAATGATTGGTATCGTTTCTGGTGTGGTTTTTATCATTAGTTTATTATTAATGCCTTATTTATTAGGATTAATTCCATCAAATTATTTTTTAAAAAACTCAGAAAAGCAATTAAAAATAAACAAACCCTTTGACTTAATCAAATTGATACTTAAAACACTGATTGGCTTTATATTACTGATTGCTGGTATTATTATGTTGGTGACGCCAGGTCAAGGACTGGTATCAATTTTATTAGGTTTGTTTTTAATGGAATTTCCAGGCAAGCGACAATTAGAGATTAAATTAATCAATCACAATCCAACCTTTAAAACACTCAACTGGCTGCGTTCTAAAGCTAATAAACCTCTATTTAAACGATAATTCATGAAAGAAAGCAAAATAATATCGATGGTGTTATTAGCAGCAGTGGCAATATTTATGCTGTTTTATCTACTGACTCGTGACATGCAAATGCCACAAAACCAATCCATGCCGTGGCAAAGTTTTATCAATAATCAAGGCAATACAGTTGCGTTTAATTTAACTATGGGTAGTAGTAATCTTACCGATGCAATGCATTTATTCGGCTCTGAGGTTGAGGCTTCTTTGTTTGAAAGTAAGGGCAAAATGCCAGAACTAGAAGCATTTTTTTCCAGCACCAAAGTAGGCGGTATTGGTACTAGTATTATTTTAAATTTAATGCTTGATCAAAAACGCATTGAGCGTTTAAATAACAACATTAAAGAATCAATGGTTATGCCTTCAGGCGTTAGAAAAATAACGTTTAATTTAACTGCTGAAGCGTTAATGTTTGATTTAAAAATTAAGTCATTAACTTTTAT
This sequence comes from Abyssogena phaseoliformis symbiont OG214, assembly GCF_016592595.1. NCBI lineage: Bacteria > Pseudomonadati > Pseudomonadota > Gammaproteobacteria > Abyssogena phaseoliformis symbiont. The sequence goes on along the minus strand of NZ_AP012977.1, from coordinate 880,676 downwards.
ACCCAAAGCAGATTTATCAAAAGAAACGATTATTAATCTATTTGGTGAGCCTAGTAGAGTAGAGCTGGCCAGTCAGGGTGTGTCGTACTGGTATTATCCAACCAAGGGTTTACGTATTATTGTTGATGATGAAAATAAAGAAATTTTAGAGTTTTATAATGAGACAATTCAATGATTAAAATGTATGGCATTAAAAACTGCGACACCATTAAAAAAGCACAAAAATTCTTAATTAATCATCAAGTTGATTTTGAATTTATTGATTTTCGTGACAATCCGATTGATAAAACCAAACTGCAAACATTTGTAGATAAGCTCACTTGGGAAAAACTAATCAACAAGCGCTCTACTACTTATCGAAACTTAAATGATAAAGAAAAAGATAATATTACTTTAGAATTAGTATTAAAAAATCCAACACTTATAAAACGTCCAGTGTTGGTAACGAATAATGATATTATAGTTGGATTTAGCGAAAAATATTATTTAGAGTTGTGTTAACTATTATTTTTGCTCTTTAATTTCTTCACGTACTTTATCCATATCAAGCGCTTTGGCTTTGTCAATAACAGCTTTCAAGTCAGCACCTGACATTGCGCCTGGTTGAGAAAAGACTGCAACTTGCTCTCTAAAAATCATCAAAGTAGGAATGGAGCGGATTTGAAAATTACTTGCCAGTTCTTGTTGATCTTTAGTGTTTACTTTGGCAAAAATAACACCATCTACTTTGTCAGAGACTTCATCATAAGTAGGTGCAAATTGCTTACAAGGACCACACCATGGTGCCCAAAAATCCAACACAACAATATCGTTATTTTGAATGGTTTCGTCAAAATTACTTTGGTTTAATTCTAATACTGCCATTTGATTAATCCCTAAAACTTAAAAAATAAAAGTATATCATAAGGGTGTAATATGTGTCGAACAAAGCCCAAGCTTTTGATAAAATATTTTTATGAAAATTTTAGGGATTGATCCCGGATCAAGAATAACAGGCTTTGGCTTAATTGAAGCCAATAAGCTTAAATTTAATTATTTATCTAGTGGCTGTATCCGTACTCAAGGTACGCTGCCTGAGCGCATTACGACTATTTTTGTAGAAATCGAGCAAATTATTCAGAAATATCAGCCTGATGTTGTGGTGATTGAGCGTGCTTTTATGCGCCCTGATCGTCCAAATCCTGATGCAGCAATTAAGCTTGGGCATGCGCGAGGTGCTATTATTTCAGCAGCAGGTTCAAATCATAGGCTGATGGTTGAGTACAGTCCTAATCAAATCAAAAAAGCTGTTGTTGGGAATGGACATGCCGCTAAAGAGCAAGTATCGTTTATGGTGCAGGAGCTATTAAAACTTAATAAAGCGCCCCAAGCAGATGCAGCAGATGCATTATCAGGCGCTATTTGCCATGCTTATCATTGTCTTTAATCTTGGCTAAAATAAACTTTAATTTTGCCAAAACCCTTAAGCTTGCTAACAGTTTCTTGTAATTTTACTAGTATTTTGTCGGCACTATTATCAGGCTGGAGGCATTTAAGTGGTAGGTAAAAATCCACATGAATTTTGCCTCCTAAATAGTGCAACTGAATACGGCTAATTTCACCATCGCACTCATTATTAAATAAAGCTTTAGTCAAAATTCCCAATGCTTGCGCGCGTTCTGGCAAAGCCTCGTAAGGCATATTAATTTCATCATTTTCTACGTCAATATGCACGGTTACATCGCTTAAATCTTTTAAGCATTTTTTAGCCACACGCTCCACACTAACACTAATAATATGCCCCTCGCTAACACTTAAAAATGGATCAACCTGCACATGTACATCACAAGAAATGGTGTGCCCAATTTTGCGAGTGCGTAGGGAGTGAACACTATTAACACCACTAATTTGCCCTAGTGCGTGTTTTAATTGCGCCACTTGTTGTGCGTCAATAGAGGTGTCTACTAGTTCTTTGGTTGCATCTAAACCCAATTCCCAAGCAATGTAGATAACCATCAAACCCACAACAATAGCCGCAATGTTATCTAAATATGGATAGCCATTTAAACTGCCAAAAATACCAATCAACACTACAATTGAAGACAATGCATCTGAGCGGTGATGCCAAGCATTGGCTTTTAATAAGTCAGATTTATAAGCATTAGCCACCTTTAAGGTATACCAATATAAAGCCTCTTTAGAAAAAATTGACAAAGCGGCAATGCTTAAAAGTAGGGCACTATGCGAAAGTGAGGCAGGGTTGGCTAATCTGGCCATGGCATCAAAAATAACACCCGAGCCAACAATGGCTAAAATAACTGCAAGACCTAGCGTGGCAACCGTTTCAAAGCGCTTATGCCCATAAGGGTGTTCTTCATCAGCATCAAGGGCTGAATGTTTGGTGGCATATAAAACCAAGCCATCAGACAATAAATCAGAACACGAGTGGATACCATCTGCAATTAAAGCACCAGAATTGCCAATAAAACCTACAATAATTTTAAATACTGCTAATAAAAAATCAACAACAGCACCCACAAAGGTGACTTTTTGACTGGCTTGTGTGCGTTTAGCTAAATCCAAAGTGGTAAAAATCATGAATGACGATTGCCTTATTTTATGTTATCTCTGTTCAAATATGCAATTATTAAACCATGTCTAGTGGTGATAATGGCTTATTAGAGCTTTCTTTTTGTGCAGCATGTGAGTAAATTAAAGTAGAGCCTATGTATTTGTGACTTAAAAGTTTTTGCACAGTTTTAAGGTCAATTTGATTTTGTAATAAATGCACTGCATAGGAATGCCTGAATGTTTGTGTGCTGATTTTCATGGTTATTTTTGCCTTTTTTGCTGCCAAGGAAGGGTTGTAATTAAGTGTGTTTCTAATAATAGGCAATCTAATTAGTAGCCTATCTACGTTATTGCATAATTGTTTTATTGGAAATAAATAACATTCATCTTGCTTGATTTGGTGAAAATATTTACTTTTTATATCTTTTTAAAATTGTTTTTTAACCAATTTTATTTGGTGGTTTAAATGGCTAATAATTTTAGTGGGCAAGATAAAGTTCTAAAATACCTAGGGTTGGAAATGGTGAGTTTATTAGTGCTAAAATTAATGTCTTTGATTTTAAGTTTAAGTACTTCACTTGGTCTTAAACCACAGCTATATAATAAAGTAAGCAATAAACTGATAAGTGCCTTTTAGTTGACAGATGATTGATTCTATTTGTTCTTGGGAGAGAATATCAGGCAAGTTTTTCTTATGATTAACTCTTTTTAATGCTAATTTTTAATATCTTTTGATAAAAAAACAAAATTGAATTTAGCGTTTGATTGTGAGTGGATACTTTTAATTTTTTTTATTGAGTAAATGGGACAAATATTTTTCAATGTGACTCAAGTTAAATTGAGCACTTTTAAGATGATGATATTTTACAAAACGCAAAATCCAAGATTGATAAATAAGAACCGTATTTTGACTGTAGTGATACTTGGTTAATTGATTATTAATATCTTGTTTGCTAATAAACTGCATTTAAAATTCAAGGAATAAAATGGTGAAATGTCATTATTCATTGATAAAAATAGTACAAATGATCTAAGGTAATTTACTTAAGCGGTATAGTTAAGTAATGGTCATTAAGTAGGGATTGGGGTTGCTTTAAGGCTGGGGATGTTTAAGGTTTAAGGTTTGAGCGGGTGAAAAAGAAAACTGGTTTAGTATTTTTTTAGCGCAAGATTTACAACGACTACAACAGGTACCGACGTTGAGTTGTGTGCTTAAATCATTCATTGAACAAGCACCCTTGTTAATTGCTTTTTTTGATGTCTTTATCGGTGACTGCGTTGCAAATGTACATGGTTATTAAATGTTAATAAGAATGGTTAATATTATAATGTAGGTATTCATTAAATGTCAATCACACACAATAGGAGAAAAAATATGAAAGTTGATAATAATATTAATCATTCGTTAAACTAAGTGCTCAAAGAGTCTTTAAAGCATGATTAATCAGTATTTTTTGCATGCAAGAATGCTAGAAGATTGGGGTTTTAAGGGGCTTAGTGAGAAGAATTTTAAGTATTCAATCAAAGCCATGAAAGAATCTGACAGCATAGTTCAGCGTATTTTGTTTTTAGAAGGTTTGCCAAATCTACAGGATTTAGGCAGGCTCAACATTGGCGAAGATGTGTCCGAAGTTTTAACAGCTAATTTAAATATGGAGCTAAGTTTTAGGACCATACTTCAAATAGAGATTGCTAAGGCTGAAAAGGAAAGGGATTATGTGACTCGTGATTGTCTTAAAGAGTGTTTAGAGGCATGCGAAGAGAGATTAGATTATTTTGAAACATAAATTAGCCTACTTTTAAAGGTAGGTACGGATAATTATCATCAATCAATTATGTAATAGTAAGGAATGTTAATATGCAAGGCAACACAAGAGTAATTAATCAGTTACAGGACTTATTAAAAGGCGAGTTGGCGGTTCGCGACCAATATTTCACGCATTCACGTAGGAGCTTATCAAAGTTATTTGAGCGTTTGAATCATGAAATGGAAGAGGAAACTGACCATGCTGATCAAATTATCAAACGCTTGCTGTTTTTAGAAGTCGCACCAGATTTATCAATTCAAGAAGGTTTGAATATTGGTCGTGATGTGACATCATGCATTGAAAATGACCTTAAGTTGAAGTATAAAGTGGTAAGTGATTTAAAGAGCTCTATTAAGTTGTGCGAACAAGAGCAGGATTTTATTACACGCACGATGTTGACAAGTCAGCTAGAAGCTACCGAACAAGACCATACTTATTGATTGGAAAAACAATTGGGCTTGCAAAATTATATCCAACCACAAATGTAAGCTTAGCTTGCTCAAAATGTTTTAATAGCACGATTTTTCGTGCTATTTTTTTTATGTTATTTCACAAAAATATATTTTTTGCATAAATGACTTGCAATTATAAATGATAATGAGTATCATTTGTGTTTAAGTTCTTCAAGAGAAGATGCTTACTAACAAAAAAAATACAACTTGATGGAGAAGTGTAATGCAAAAGGAATATTTCATATTGTCACAAAAAGAATTGAAAGATTATTTGGCTTATTTTGATAAGTTGGCTAATTAATTAATGCAGGTTAGAAATGTATTGCTTATCTCTCTTCGCTAATTACCTCCGATAGCAATCATTTCAACATCGCCTCATGCTCTTAAATCAAGTGTGAGGCAAACCAAAAATGCATGACGGGTTTATATCATCCAACCCCTCAAATTCAATGGGTAAATTGGTTACCCCAGCCTTGTAGGGGCAACTATTTAACATGGAAAAACAAATGAAAAATATCATAACACCATCAAGCAAATCTAAGTCTTGCGGTAGTTGTGCTAATAAAATATAAATATGTTTGGTTTTTGGCAACAATATAAACTTAGTTATCTGCGCAATCATAATCGATTAGATTTAGACTCTATAGCGGCGCTTTAATTTTCCAAACTAAATGATTAAACAAACATTTCTTGATGAAATAAAGAAAGACTTAAGCAACCATTTTGAATAAGAATTGGGAGTACGAAAAGAGTGATTATTAATTAAATTAAGTGCAAATACTAGATCTATGGAAATTAATTTAATTAATAGCATGGCTAAGTATTTAAGAGATTTTGACGATTCACTTTTAATTGAGAGTGAACTTGATTTGACTGAAATTTAGCTACTAAACAATATTTTTGCTTATTAAGTTGTTTGTTTGAACTGTTAAGAAAATGATATATCATAAAATTCTTATATCGTATTGCAAATACAAATACGAACTGATATCATTTACTAACTCAAAAAATTAACCCTCTAATAAAAAACAAAAGAAGTTGAATTAAGAGTGATGCGTATAGGCATCAAATTTGCAGGAGTAGTTCTGCGACATTTCTAATTAAAATGTATAGGATAGACACAATGAAAAGAAATAAGGTAATAGCATTAAGTATGTTAATTGTTGGTACAACTGCACTTGCAAGTACAGAAATAGATGTATTAAAAGATCGTATTACTGCTTTAGAGACAACGTAATCAGCAACAAGTGTCAGCGGCTTGATTGAAACGGTATACAGTTCAAGTAATGACAAAGGTTGAGTTTGGCGATTTAGAACTGACTGTTTCACACGCAGTGAATGAGCAGTTTGATGGCACAATCAAAGTTAAAAGAAGAGGGGAAGACGATATTATTTTAGATGAGGCAATGATTAATTATCACAATGGTAACTTTACAGCTAATAAAGTCCGTATTGGTGTGCCATCATTTGGCACTTATAAAACTGGCATGATAACAGACCCACTTGCCAAGGGCATAACAAATGCCGACAAGGGGGTAGCAAAGATATGCTAATGCTAAGTGCTGATTTTGGTGATGTTCAAGCTTCTATTTACAGTTATAAAGACACTGATAACGATACTGGTGTTAGCATTAATTATGGCAAAGATATTTTTAGTACTGGTATGGATTATTTCAAAGGCGGCACAACAGGTTACGGCAGTTCTAATGCTTATCATTTAGGAGTTAGTTTGGACAATGGCTTGGGCTTTTTTTACTATGAAGCTGTGAAAACTAACCAAGGTGTGGCAAATAGCATTAAGGCTCAATATATTGAATTGAGTTATGCTCACCCAATTAAAAGGCATAGATGCTAGTCTTAACTTGGCTTATAGTAAGATTGATGGCGGCGATAAACAAAAAGGTTTGACTTATAGTCTTTCACCGGCAGAAGGTGTTACTGTCTTTTTTGAAAACAATAAAGTGGATGGACAAAAAGCAGTCAATGGCTTAAAAGTTGCTTACGAATTCTAATGAAAGCAAATATTTTGAGTAAAATTTAAAAATTTTAAGGAGAAATACACATGAAAGTACAAAAAAAATTGATAGTTTCATCTGCTTTAACAGTGGCAATGGCAATCTCTACTGCAAGCGCATTTTGGGGTAATGACGAGACCAGCCCATTGTTGAGCACTTATGCAGACATTGCAACAGCAAATTACACGGATGCTTTAAATGATGCTAAAACACTAAAGACAAAGCTTAAAGCTTTTACTAATCGTCCCACAATGGTTTTGATGGAAAATGCTAAAGCAGCATGGTTAAATGCTCGTGAATCTTATGGCCAAACGGAAGCATTCAGATTGTCTAATGGACCTATTGATGCAGAGGAAGGTTGGCACACGTCTTATGGCGCGCCAGAAGGGCAATTAAATGCTTGGCCATTAGATGAAAATATGATTGATTATACGACTAATGCTAAGGGTAGAAAAACGTCAGGTAATATTATTGACACCAAAGGCATACTCAATCCAGGTGGTGAAAACCCAACAGCGGTTGATGTCAGTACAATTACTCCTAGTGTATTAGCAGCTCTTAATGAAAATGGTGGCGATGCTAATGTTGCAACGGGTTACCACGCGATTGAATTTTTATTATGGGGTCAAGATCAAGATTATGCTAATTTTATGAAAGATAGTGTAACCAATGGTGCGCTGGTAGCAGGTCAAAGAGCGCTTTCTGATTATACAACTAATGCAAATGCTGATCGTCGTAAGCAATATTTAAATGCAGCAGCAAGTTTAATTGTTTCTGATTTAGAGTCAATGGTTTCAGCTTGGGCAGATGGCGATAACGCTAATTACAAGGCGGCATTATTGGGTAAAAATTCTGATGCAACTAAGAATATTGACGCAAAAGTAGCACTAAGACAAATCTTTTCTGGTTTAGGTGTTTTTATTAAGTCTGAGCTTGCTAATGAGCGTATTGCAGTGGCGGTGCTTACACCTTCTGAAGAGGACGAGCACAGTTGTTTTTCTGATAACACACATCGTGATATTACGCAAAATTTCCAAGGCTTTAAGAATTTGCTGTTTGGTACTTATAATGGTGTTGATTATGGCGTAGCACCTATTGATGCTATGAAAGATAAAACTAAGTTGATGGATTTGATTGCATCGGCTAATGCCAAAATTAATCAAATGAATACATTGGCACAAGTGAGCCGTCATTTTGATTATCAAATTCGCCCAAATGATACGCAAGCTAGACAAATCAAAAAACTTAAAAATGAGTTAAGAGCTATTGGAGATCAAATGATTTATGTGGCAAAATCAAATGGCGTTGATTTGACAGTTGGAGATATAACAGATATTGAGGAAACCAAACTATAAACGTTTAGTGGTTCTAAGCATATTAACCCTTGCTGTTAGTCTAATGGCAAGGGTTTTTGCTAGTGGCTTGGAGGATTTATCAACCCAAATATTAAATCAATCTTTTACACAAGCCAAGCCTGACTTAAATAATGATGAGGTGGATGAGTTTATTTTAGGCAAAAGTTTTTTTCGCATTCCTTGGGTGGAGGCACCTTCTGCAACAACAGCACGTGATGGATTGGGTCCATTATTTAGTGCCAATACTTGTGTTAATTGTCATGTAAAAAATGGTCGTGGCAAAGTATTTGAAGCAAGCAATATCGTTGATAGGTCGCATGTGATACGCTTGTCTATACCGTCCAATGGCACTGATGAACATCAGCGTATGACGGCCAAAATTGGCTTTATTCCTGAGCCGAGTTATGGTGCTCAAATTAGTATTAATGGTGTGTTAGGCGTGCCTTTTGAAGCCAAGCTCTTGGTGCATTATTCAACTAAAGATATTCATTATCCTGATGGTGCTATTGTTACCTTGCAACAACCAATAATTAAGTTAAAAAATTTGGGTTATGGTGATTTACACCCTAATACAATTGTCAGTGCTAGGATTGCACCAGCACTTGTGGGATTGGGTTTGTTAGAGCAAATTACTGATGCGCAAATCCTAGCCAATGAAGATGTGAATGATGCTAATCATGATGGCATTTCTGGCAAGGCCAATCGGGTTTGGTCAAGTCAAACCAAGCAAGTGGAGATTGGTCGTTATACTTGGAAAGCTTCTGTACCAACGGTAAGGCATCAATCAGCCAATGCTGCTATTAATGATATGGGTTTGACTAATCCTATTCATGAACATCAGTCGTGTACACCAATACAAGTTGCATGTATTAACGCTTCAAAAGATGGGGGAAAGCATGAGCTGACAGCACAAAGATTAAGCGCCATTAGTTACTATTTGACACACTTAAAACTGCCAAAATCTATTGTTAAAGAACATCAAGGACAAAGACTATTCTCTGAAATTGGCTGTTCGCAATGCCACGTTCCAAGTTACTCACTACCTGGCACTACTATATATCCATATAGTGATTTTCTATTGCATTATATGGGAGAGAATTTGGCAGATTTTCGTTCAGAGTTTGATGCTTTGGGCAATGAATGGCGTACACCGCCATTATGGAGACTGGGTAGAGCTGCTTTAATACTCAAAGATAATAAGAATTTTTTGCATGATGGTCGTGCACGCAACCTTGAACAAGCAATCCTTTGGCATGGCGGTGAGGCTGAGAAGTCTAAAATTTTGTTTATGAATTTACCTATTAGTAGTAGGGGTAAAATATTTCAATTTTTGAATGAAATATAGGGCGAATTGATGAAATACTTGATGGCGGTTGTTTTTTTGCTTGTGTCGGTTGGTACAAATGCAGTTGGCGAAAAATTCTTTAACCAAGTTATTATTGTTAATGTTGTATCAGCTATTAAAAATGCTGAGTTGTTGATTGATAGTATTAACCAATCTAATCAGACAGTCGTTAAAAGGCAATTTGGTAACTTAGTTTCAAGTTGGAAAAAAGTCGAAACCACTTATTTATTGGGTGATTTAAATGAGGATTATTTAGACACACCAAGACACATTGATATATTTCATGGCAATAATGAGAATATCAAATCTCAACTAGACTTAATAATAATGATGATGTGCTATGTATAAGCATTCACATAAAACCATTAACGCTTTGGAATACATACTTTTTACAAAAGATTTGTCCCATCAAAGGGTCAAAAATATGGCGTTAATGATTACCAAGTCAATCAAAAATTATTTGTCTGAAATTCTAAATAGTTATAAGGTGCATCAGTCAAAATTTCTTGAAAGCGAGCAATACGCCAGGGCAATTTTGCTAAATACTTTGGTTGATGGCACTTATAAACTTAAAGAGTGGCGCATTGGTGATGTGGCTGGTTTGAGTAAGAAATTTAAGAATAGACCAAACAATCATAGGGCGGAATACGCAATTAGTGGCAATAGCATGAATTCCATTCTTGCAACGCAAGTTCAGGTTATTAATTCACCAGATTATCAAGATTTCGGCGATATTGCGCGCCAATTTAAAGCAAGCAAAGAGATTGATCAGGCTATTAGTGCATTAAATGATTCGATTGCTAATGCGAACGATATATGTCCGAGTTTGATTTTATTAATAACAAGGGTAAGTGCTTATACCAATCAACCAATAGGCTTATGCAAGCTTATTATATTTCTTTAATGGATAGACTGGGATTTGTCTCTAAGGTATTGGATGCTGATGGAGATTAATCCACTTGAATATTCAATAAACCCTCATAAGCGAATTTATTGGCTGTTTTTGTTAAGTTCGCTGGTGATTGCTTTTATTTTTTTAAAGCACTACCCAAAGCAAAAGCGTATTGTTTTATCAAAAAAAACTATGGCTACATCCCTCTAGTTTATTGGATTACGGCTACTTTATTTTTTCTGTATTTTTTAAAGTTACGGGTATTTTACCAATACTAATAAGCGCTAAAGAAGTGGCATTATTTGTTAATATTACTTTATTAGATCAATACGGTTTTGTACACATAGATGGCTTTTCTTATGTGCAAGTAATGGTGTTATTTACACTTAGTTTATTTATTTTAAGCGATTTCACCCGCTACTGGTTGCATCGTCTATTGCACTTTACGTCATGGTTGTGGGCGTTTCATAAAGTGCACCATAGTGCCAAGGTTTTAAATCCATTGACGTTTTATCGAGTGCATCCTGTAGAATCCTTGTTGTTTGGCTTGCGTTATTTCCTGAGCATTGGTTTTGTGACAGGTATTTTTGTATTTTTATTTGGCAGCTTAGTGGGTGTTTATGATATTTTAGGGGCTAATTTATTTTCTTTTATGTTTTTATTGTTAGGGTCTAATCTTAGGCATTCACATATTAAGTTAGGTTCTGGCAATGCGGTTGAGCGATTTTTAATTTCTCCGCTACAACATCAAATTCACCATTCTAAAAACCATGTTAATACCAATTTTGGTGGTTTTTTGTCAACTTGGGACTATCTATTTGGTATATTAACCCTTTCAAAAAATATAACTAATATTAAATTTGGCTTAGAAAGGGCGCAGATGAAAAACTTTCAAAGTCTGCAAGTTTTGTTGTTTTCCCCTTTTGTTGCTATTTATAAGCAAATAAAAGTCAAGAATTTTATAGCAGTGTGTAAATTTCAAAAACTAAAAATACAGTAACAATGAAACGTAGAAATTTTATTAAAACATCCATATTGGCTAGCAGCGCTTTGGTGGTGGGCTGTGGTGATAAAAAGTCTGCCAAATTAATCCTGCCTGACTATGCAGATAGAATTTTTGTTGTACCGCCACTCATTGAGCCTGGAATTATTAATGGTAAAAAAATCTTTAAATTTTCAATTAATCACAACACAACAGAAATTTTTAAAGGTAAATTAACGCATGTATTGAGCTATGGTGATAGCCTTCTAGGCCCAACTATTCGGGTGAATAATACAGATGATGTGGGTTTTGAAATAACCAATCATTTGTCAGTCAATACCACCACACATTTCCATGGATTGCATTTGCCAGCCAAAGAAGATGGCGGTCCGTATCAAGTTATTCCACCTAATAAAACGTGGAAACCCAGCTGGCGTATCAATCAATTAGCCTCAACCCAGTGGTATCACCCACATCTTGAGGGTTATACGGGTGAGCAAGTGTATAAAGGCATGGCGGGTTTTTTCTTAATTGATGATGAAACATCCAAATCATTAGATATTCCTAAAACCTATGGTGTTGATGATTTACCCATGGTGATTCAAGATAGGCGGTTTGATAAAGATGCTCAATTGCTGTATTTAAATAAAGGTGATTTTGATAAATCAGGTGGCATGAAAGGGCATACAATTTTGGTGAATGGCAGGCCTGTACCTATTTTAAATACACACGACCAAGTGATTAGATTGAGAATACTCAATGGCTCTAATGCAAGAATTTATAATTTGGGCTTTGAAGATGACATTCAGTTTTATCAAATTGCCAGTGATGGTGGTTTTTTAGAAAAACCAGTGCCGCTCACTAGAGTGCTATTAGGCCCTGCAGAACGCGTGGAAATTTTGCTTGATTTGGGTAAAAGTAAGGGAAAAATATTACGACTAAAAAGTTTTAGTGCTGAATATTATGATAAACAAAAGCTTAATGGACACCAGTTTGGAGGGTCATTTAAAGTAGGTGGCGCAGGTCGTCTGTCGCATTCAGTAGATGCGCTAGATAAAGTCAATTTTGATATTATGAGTATCCACGTTAATCAATCAACTAGTACTAATGCGGTTAAAAAAATTCCTAATAAACTCACTAAAATAACCCGATTAAAAGCACCAGATGCCGCTAAAACTAGGCATTTTGGATTGACAGTCATGAGTGGTTTTAGAATCAACAGACGAGTGTTTACTTCGATGTTTAAAACCATCAACGGTATTGCGCTTGAAGGCGAGCATATGTTGCATTTAATTAATGGTATGCAAATGGACATGAGCGTGATTAATGAAGTGGTAAAAAAAGGTGATGTTGAAATTTGGCGAATTACCAATGGTGCGCACACCACACATCCTTTTCATATTCATGACATTCAGTTTCAAATTCTTGACAGAGAGCAAGGCGATAGCTCAGACCCAACGCCACCTAATGAAAATGAGCGTGGCTGGAAAGACACTGTGCTACTCATGCCAGAAGAAACCGTGCGAGTGATTGCTAAATTTGACCACTACGCCGATACTCAATATCCTTATATGTACCATTGCCACATATTAGAACATGAGGATGCGGGTATGATGGGGCAGTTTTTAGTAGTGGAGCCAGAGGATTTTGACATGGTCATGGCTGATATTGATAACAATAAAAGAATACCGTTAAAGTCTTTTTGCAAGGTTAGTTAATCATGGCATTCTTTTTAGTTATCTTATATAATGATGCGAATCATTATCATTTTTATTGTTAAATGCTATCAGTTAACGATTTATCAATTGCTTATCAAACCACTCAAATCTTAAGTGAATTTGATTTAAGCCTTGCTACAGGTGATATTTTTGCATTAACAGGTGATAGTGGCAGTGGCAAAAGTTCAGCACTTAGATTTATTGCTGGTCTTGATGAGGTGCAAAGCGGGCGGGTTATTTTAGATGGCAAGCAATTATCTAACAATGGCGTACATAATATAGCGCCAGAATTAAGAGAAATAGGTATGGTGTTTCAAGATTATGCGTTATTCCCACATATGAATATTAAAAAAAATATTGCTTTTGGTATTCACTATTTATCAAACAACAAACGAAAAGCAAGGGTTGAAGAATTGCTTTTGATGATTGGTTTGGAAGGCATCGAGAAAAAGTATCCACACCAACTTTCAGGTGGTGAGCAACAGCGTGTTGCCTTGGCTTGTGCATTAGCACCTTCACCAAAATTGTTATTATTGGACGAGCCGTTTTCTAGTTTAGATAAGAACCTTCAAGAACAACTAGTATTACAGGTCAGGGATATTTTAAAGAAAACCAATGTCACTTCAATTTTAGTAACACATGACAAGCAGGAAGCGACTATTTTTGCTGACAAAGTAGGAGTGATTGAGAATAAGCAGTTGACTATTAATTAATAATAGATATCAATTGTATAACGTAGTCAGTTTTTCATAAGGAGCAAAAATAAGAATGAATATAAAAACATGGGCGCTATTAACATTGGTAGTGTTGGCATTAGCAGTAACCAGTATTGGCATAGTGCAAGCAAAAAGTGAAGATTCAGTTATTGTGTATAGCTCTAGAAAAGAGCATTTAATTAAACCATTATTTGAGTCTTTTACAAAAGACACAGGTATTAAAGTTATGTATTTAACGGGTAAGGGCGGTGCATTGATTGAGCGTTTGAAATTGGAAGGTAAAAATACCAAAGCTGATATGTTTATGACTGTAGATGCAGGCAACCTTTGGTATGCGGCTACACAAGGTTTATTTCAAGCAGTACAAACGCAAACATTAGAAAGTAATATTCCAAGCCACTTGAGAGACCCTAAAGGTTTATGGACAGGTTTATCAGTGCGTGCAAGAACTATTGTTTATAGTACTGAGCGTGTCAATCCAACTGACTTATCAACCTATAAGAATTTGGCAGATGCTAAATGGGCGGGTAGATTGTGTCTGAGAACCAGTAAAAAGATTTACACTAAATCATTGGTGGCGTCGATGATTTATCATCAAGGAAAAAATAAAGCGGGTGATATTATTAGTGGTTGGGTGAATAATTTAGCAGCCACGCCCAACGCTAAAGATTCTCATATCATGAATGCAATTGTTTCAGGTCAATGTGATGTTGGCTTGGTAAATACTTATTATTTTGGTCGTTTAATTGCTAAAAATCCTAATGTACCATTGAAGCTATTTTGGGCAAATCAGGATACCACGGGTGTACATGTGAATGTATCAGGTGCTGGCGTGACAAAATATGCCACCAATACCAAGGGTGCTATTAGATTATTAGAGTGGTTGTCAAGTGCTAAAGCGCAAGCCATTTATGCCTCGCTTAATAAAGAATACCCAGCCAATCAAAATGTTGCTTCAGATGACGTGGTATCAAGTTGGGGATCGTTCAAACAAGATAAAATGAATTTGGCACAAACGGGTGTATTGCAAGCTGATGCAGTGAAGTTAATGCAAATAAAAGGTTACAGGTAGACTCTTTTTTATATGTTATAAACCTAAGGCCTGGGAAAGTCTTAGGTTTTTCTGTTTTAAAATAGTATTAGTAGAAATAAAAAAGAAGTATTTTGGAAAAAAACTGCCTTAAATCAAAAATTTGGATTAGTGTATTGGCGCTATTAGTGGCTATGCCAATTTTTGTCGTGGCTTTGTCGTGGTTGTTCCCAGAGCGTGAATTGTGGGCACATTTTTCCACTGTTTTATTGCCAAGTTTAATTAGTACTACTGTGATTTTGCTTATTGGTGTAGGGCTAGGCGTTACACTTTTGGGTACAATTTTAGCGTATTTGGTGGTGATGGTGGAATTTCCCGGTAGACGATGGCTAGAGTGGGCGTTGTTTCTGCCTTTTGCCATTCCTGCATATGTACTGGCTTTTGTATATTTAGGTGTGTTTGATTATTCTGGCTATGCGCAAGTGTGGATGCGTGAAGTGTTGGGTTTGCCAGGATTTGATATTCGCACTGGATCGTGGGCGATTATTCTTACTTTCGTATTGGTATTTTACCCTTATGTATACATGATGGCACGCGCCTCATTTAAACGCCAAAAGATTAATATAATTGAAGCCGGTCAATTATTAGGTGCCAGTCCTTTACGTGTGTTTTTAAAAATATCTCTGCCTATGGCACGCCCAGCTGTTGCTGCTGGGTTGTTAGTAACGCTAATGGAAACACTGGCTGATTTTGGTGTGGTTAGTCTGTTTAATTTTGATACTTTTACTACGGCAATTTATTCGGCTTGGGGTGATTTTCGTTCCATTGAAGTGGCAGCGCAATTAGCATCATTATTAGTGCTAGTGGCATTTTTCTTAATTTATTTTGAAAAAAAAGCACGCGGCCAAGCAAAATATTATTCAAATGACGTGTCTAATAAAAAGCCTTACCATGCTTTAGGTGCTGTTGGCTGGCTGATTAGTTTGTTTGTATTTGGCGTGTTTATGCTTTCTTTTGCTATGCCTATGTTACAACTAATCATTTGGGGTTGGACGTCTGTAGGTGAGGAATGGAGTGTTAAGTATGTTGATTTGATTATATCAACTTCGGCTCTAACTGTATCAGCTGCTTTAATAACGGTTAGTATTGCTACTATATTGGCATTGCCTAGTCATTGTAAAAGGAACAGTCCTTGGCTTAAAGGTGTGATCAGCATGGCTACGTTAGGCTATGCATTACCAGGCTCAATTATGGCTGTTGGGTTGCTATATGGCATTAATCAAGTGTCAGCAATCAGTGTATATTTTGGCGGGCCAAGTATTAATCATATTATTTTTGGCTCCATTGCTTTGTTGTTGTTTGCTTATGTATCTCGTTTTATGGCAATTGGTTATAGTTCAATTAAAGCTAGTGCTGAGCAAATTAAGCCCGTGTTTACCCAAAGCGCACGCCTACTTGGTGCGTCACGCTTACGGCTTATTTGGCAAATATACTTACACATGATGAGCCCAGGAATTTTGGCAGGTGGTTTGTTGGTTGCCGTTGATGTGATGAAAGAACTGCCAGCCACTTATTTATTGCGCCCATTTGGCTGGGATACATTAGCAGTTCAGGTGTATGAATTAAGCGCTGAAGGTTTGTTTGAACGAGCCGCTGTACCGGCACTTATAATGGTACTATTTGGTGCAGCGCTAATGTTGATATTTCAGTTATTGGATAAAAAATCTTCAAAAAACTTTTAAAACGAGACCTTTGTATAAATATGAATAATCATCAAAACACCATCTTTCATCAATTTTAAAAAATTCCCAGATTAATAAAATCTGTTATTTTGCCAATCATCCCTATTTATGCAAAGTCCTATAAAACAAAGTTATAAACAATAATTCATGATGTTATTTGTCTATACATTTATAATAGCATTCAAAAAACAAGTCTTAATTGGCTAAAACTTTTATACGACATGGATGATTTATTAAACATTAACGGCGTTACTTGTGCAGCAATCAATGCTGGCATTAAGCGTGCACAAAATTCATCGGTAAACTCAAACACTAAGGATACTAAAAAGCTAGATTTATCTATTGTTAGCTTGGGAAAAGGCACACAAACTGCAGCAGTTTTTACGCAAAATGTATTTTGTGCTGCGCCTGTATTGGTGGCAAAAAATCATCTTAATCATACCATTAAAGCATTGGTCATTAATAGTGGTAACGCCAATGCAGGCACAGGTTTAGGCAGTGGTAGCGTAGGGCTTAAAAACGCTTATAAAGTTTGTGAATTGGTGGCAAAAGAGTTAGGCGTCAAGGCTGAACAGGTGTTGCCATTTTCAACAGGTGTGATTGGGCAAGCATTGCCCATGGCTTGTTTTGAGGACAATGTATCTACATTGGTTTCTAGTTTGGCAATAGACAACTTACCCCAAGTAGCACAAGCCATTATGACCACTGATTTGGTTGATAAAGTGCATTCTGAACAATTTAAAATAGGCGGTGATTTGATTACCATCACTGGTATTGCTAAAGGATCAGGCATGATTCGCCCTGACATGGCAACCATGCTTGGTTTTATTTTTACCGATATTGAAGCCACTCAATCCGAGTTACAAAATTGTTTAACTCAAGCAGTTAACCAATCTTTTAATCGCATTACTGTTGATGGCGACACCTCTACTAATGATGCTTGTACGTTAAGTGCGACTGGCACATCTGGTGTTAAAATTAATGATTGTATGGATGAGTTTCAACAGTCACTAAATGCTGTCACTAAAACGTTGGCATATAAAATTATTAAAGACGGTGAAGGTGCAACTAAGTTTGTCGAAGTGTGCGTTAAGGGTGGAGTAAGCGCCAAGGACTGTCTTGAAGTGGCCTATACGGTTGCACATTCACCTTTGGTTAAAACTGCTTTATTTGCTTCCGATGCAAATTGGGGGAGAATTTTAGCAGCGGTAGGGCGTGCCAATATTGCGCATTTAAAAGTTGAAGAAGTGAGTGTTTATTTAGGTGACGTGTGTTTGATTAAAGCAGGGGAATTGAATACCCACTACACTGAAACGCAAGGTCAGGCACAAATGGCAAAATCTGAAATTGTTATCACCATTGAAATTGGCAAAGGCGTGTCAAAAGAAAGTGTATGGACAACTGACCTTTCTTATGACTATATAAAAATTAATGCAGAATATAGGACTTAACCATCATGAGCGTTTATAGACTTTTAATTTCATGTCCAGATGCGCATGGCTTGGTGGCTGTAGTCAGTCAATTTATTTTTAAGCATCAGGGTAATATTAAGGAGGTTCACCACCATCTTGATGAACAAAACCAACATTTCTTTATGCGCATTGAAATTGAATCAAGTTCTTTGTCTTGCTCCTTAAGTGAATTTAAAAATGCCTTTATCTTAGTTGCTAATCAATACAATATGGTTTGGTGATTAAGCGATGCGGTGCAGTTAAAAAGAGTATTCATCAATCAACTAAAAATGATGATATTGCCAAAATGAGCAAAGCAGTCAATACAAAAATAAAATTATTAATATCCATCATAGCTTCTTGCTATCATTTACAGGTGCAAATCCATATTCTCGTGCCGCGCAACGTGGTGTTAAATTAATCGGCGCAACTTGTCATTATGTGATTGGCGTGTTAGATGAAGGCCTGATTATTGAAATTATTGAACAAGATGTCACCAGAGTGAGTCATGGTGATAGTGCGGATGATATGAAGAAGATAGGGCAAGATATTGAGAAAATTACGCTAGCAAAAGGCTTGCAATACCATTTGGAAGATCGAGTGTTAACTTGCCATAATAAAACCATTGTGTTTTCTTAGTGGTTAATTGACATTGATAACGGCCGGTATTATTTTGTAAAATAGTCATTAATGGAACTAATTCCTTATTTTAAGTTTGTTTTACCGCTGATATTTTTTGTGGCGGTGTTTGTGCATTCGTCTATTGGTCTTGGCAGTGGTTCGTCTTATACAGCATTGATGGGGTGATTGTTGGCATGAACATTAGTTGTTCCTATGATGTCTTTGTCGCTTAATTTGTTTGTTAGCACTTTAGGTAGTTATAATTTTTTGCGCAACAAACATGGCAAGTTGTCTATTATTTTGCCATTTTTGATATCTGCCATGCCTTTTGCCTATCTGGGCGGCACATTACATTTGTCAAAAACTGCATTTTTATGGGTATTATTAATGTCACTTATTTGTGGTGTCTGCGCGTATTTATTTTTGGAAAAATGCTAGCTTTAGACTAGATTTAAACCATCAGAAAAAAATCATCATCTCTTTAGTTTCTGGTTCGATACTTGGATTGGTTGCAGGTATTGTTGGTATAGGTGGCGGGATATATTTAATCCCTATTATTATGTTTAGAATTGGCTCCCCAAAAGAGGCGGCAGCAACAGCTACAATTTTTGTTTGGAGTGTGTTATTTTCTGGGCTTGTTTCACGCTTGCAATACAACTCGATTGATTTAACGCAGTATATGCCACTTATTACAGCAGCCATTATTGGTGGCTTTTTTGGTTCTTATATGGGTTCATTTAGATTTAGCCTGAAAGCCATGGAAAAAATATTAGGTCTTATTATTTTAGTAGCGATTGCATTTTTATTTAAAAAGTTATTGTTTTAACTACTTGCAATAATGAATGCTTTAAAGCGCTTTGCAATGGGCGAGAGTTTATTATTATTGTGCACCACGTGCCAGTGACGAGTAATGGGGAATTTTTCAACATTAAGCTGCTTGATAATACCACTTTGTAATTCTAACTTAACCGTATGCTTAGAGACAAAACCGATACCTAGCCCTGCCTGAACTGCTTTAATGGTTACTTCGTTAGAGTTAATTTCAATATTTGAATTAAATTGCATACCTGTAATGCGCTCAATAGTAATACGTGTGCCTGAGCCTTGTTCACGGGTAATTAAAGTTTCATGCATAAGTGTTTTAATGGTGTTGTGATTGTTAGCAAGTAGTGGGTGTTTAGGATGCACAATAGCGATGAGCGGGTTTTCCATAAAGGGCTGTGTTATTAGTGGCATGTCTGATGGCGGTTCTCCCATGACAACCAAATCGGTTTCATTGTTATTTAGTTTTTCAAGTAGCAGTTTACGGTTGGTCACTTCTAAGTGAAAGGTCATTTTTGGATATTGTCGTTTAAATTTTGCCAAGACGCGGCTAATGAATGAGTTAGTTGTGGTGGCAACTGCAATTTGCAGATGTCCAGAGTCAGGATCTAGTGTTTGCTCAATATCAGATTTGGTTTGTTCTAGCTTGTTAATCACTTCCAAGCAGGTTTGATATAGTTTTTTTCCAATAAAAGTAGGATGGATGCTTTTGCCTTTAATATTAACCAAATAAGAACCAATATTTTTTTGCAATTGTTGGATTTGCATATACACAGCAGGTTGTGTAATATTAAGTTCTTTGCTAGCCTTGGTAAAACTGGATAGACGTATTACCGCCTCAAAGCTGTATAGTTGTTTCAATGTATAGTTAATCATTTTGATAAGATTTGCTTGTTATAAAAATCATAAGTAAATATTATTATTTACTAAATAAATATTATTTTACATTATTTAAATGTTCTTGTATCATGGGTGTTTTTTAATAGACAGGAGTTCACAATGGATCAATCCAATAGATACGCCGATTTGTCATTAGACGAAGAAACGTTAATTAAAGAAGGTAATCATTTTCTTGTTGCCTACACTATGACACCAATGCCTGGTTTTGGTGGTTATTTAGAGACAGCGGCTCATTTTGCTGCCGAAAGTTCAACAGGAACCAATGTAGAAGTATCAACTACTGATGATTTTACTAAAGATTTAGATGCAATGGTGTATGAAATTGATGAAGCTAAAGGCATCATGAAAATTGCATATCCTAACAACTTATTTGACCGCAACTTAATTGACGGTCGTGCTATGGTTGTATCATTACTTACTCTGATTATTGGTAATAACCAAGGCATGGGCGATGTTCAATGTGCTCAAATTCAAGACTTCTGGATTTCAAGAAAATTCTTAGAAATTTTTGACGGTCCTTCTATGGACATCACTGATTTATGGAGTATTTTAGGTCGTCCTAGAACTGATGGTGGTTATATTGCGGGAACAATTATTAAACCTAAGTTAGGTCTTCGTCCAAAACCTTTTGCTGAAGCGGCGTACCAGTTTTGGTTGGGTGGTGATTTTATTAAGAATGACGAACCTCAAGGTAACCAAGTTTATGCTCGTATGAAAGATGTAACACCTTTAGTTGCTGACGCTATGAGGCGTGCGCAAGATGAAACTGGCGAAGCTAAAATTTTCTCTGCTAATATTACCGCTGATGATCACCATGAAATGTGTGCTCGTGCTGATTACATCTTAGAAACTTTTGCTGAAAATGCGCATCATGTGGCTTTCTTAGTTGATGGTTATGTTGGTGGCTGTGGTATGATTACTACTGCACGTCGTAACTACCCTAATCAATACTTGCATTATCATAGAGCAGGCCATGGTGCGATTACTTCTCCAAGCTCTGTGCGTGGTTATACCGCCTTTGTTTTAGGTAAACTTTCTCGCCTAATGGGTGCGTCTGGTATCCATGTAGGTACAATGGGATTTGGTAAAATGGAAGGTGGTGCTGACGATCGACATATTTGTTACATGTTAGAACGTGATAGTGCTGATGGTCCTTTTTTCCATCAAGAGTGGTTTGGCATGAAACCTACTACTTCAATTATCTCTGGCGGTATGAATGCACTACGTCTTCCTGGTTTCTTTGAAAACTTAGGTCATGGTAATGTAATCAACACTTCTGGTGGTGGTTCTTACGGCCATATTGACTCTCCTGCGGCGGGTGCTAAGTCACTACGTCAAGCCTATGAGTGCTGGATGGCGAAAGCAGATCCAATCGAGTTTGCTAAAGACCATAATGAATTTGCCCGTGCATTTGAGTCATTCCCAGGGGATGCTGATTCTTTATATCCTGGTTGGAGAGACAAGCTAGGCGTTCACAAGTAAAACTTGTAGCAAATAGTTCATAAAAAGCCTCTGGGCTACATGCAGGGGTTTTTTATATACAAAGTATTAAAATATAAACATTATAAATTCAGGATAGAGCTATGTCAGATTTCGATATCAACCAATTTAAAATTAAATTAGAGCCTTTTTATGAAGCTCAATCAAACGAAGTAGAACTATACACTGCAGCCTATAATGTAAAATTACCAGTGATGGTCAAAGGACCAACAGGTTGTGGAAAATCTCGTTTTATTGAACACATGGCTTATAAACTGGACAAGCCTATTATTACCGTATCTTGTAACGAAGATATTACCGCTTCGGACTTGATTGGTCGTTTTTTGTTAGACACTAATGGCACTCGCTGGGTAGATGGCCCATTAACACTAGCAGCACGTCATGGTGCAATTTGTTATTTGGATGAAATTGTAGAAGCACGCCAAGATACAATGGTGGTTATCCACTCCCTGACTGACCATAGGCGTGAGTTAATGTTGGATAAAAAGGGTGAACTTGTCAAAGCACACTCAGACTTTCAATTGGTGATTTCATATAACCCAGGTTATCAATCATTGATGAAGGATCTTAAGCAATCAACTAAGCAGCGCTTTACTGGCATGGATTTTGATTACGCTAATGCTGAATTAGAAGCCAATATTGTTGTTAAAGAATCAGGTGTTGATGTTAATATTGCAACTAAATTAGTCAAACTTGCTCATGCGACTCGTAATTTGGTTGGTCATGGGCTTGATGAGGGCGCATCAACGCGATTACTTAATTATGCGGGTACACTAATTACTTCAGGCGTTGGCGTGAAAGATGCTTGCAACATGGCACTGGTATGCCCAATTACTGATGATGCAGAAATTCGCACCACCATGAGTGGTGCAATTGACGTAATTTTTGACTAAAAGTTATTTAATAGCATGGCTGACGTAAGTCAACATCAATCCTTAAATTGTGCTTTTAACACGGTTCAAAGAGTGTTTTCTGCAAATATTGAGCAAGCCACTCAAAAACTTTCAGAACAAAGTTTAATTGAGTACTACAACGGTGCTGAATTTTTAGCAAAAATTGGGCAGGGAGATGCACTGTCGATTGTTTTTTTGAAAACCATGCCTTGGGTGGGT
Organism: Abyssogena phaseoliformis symbiont OG214; assembly: GCF_016592595.1. Taxonomy (NCBI): domain Bacteria; kingdom Pseudomonadati; phylum Pseudomonadota; class Gammaproteobacteria; species Abyssogena phaseoliformis symbiont. The sequence goes on along the minus strand of NZ_AP012977.1, from coordinate 857,665 downwards.
GAGTTTTATGGTGATGGCAGTATTCAAAAAATTGTGGATTTTGCCTATCAAAAAATATCTAGAACACCCAACAAAGGAGCAGTTGAGCCATTCTTAAATAGCTTTATTGATGTTGTTGAGCATACAAACAATGAACAGCTTGATGAGTACCTGAATTTAATTGAATATCATTTAAGTAAAACCACATTTTCAGTGCACGGTATTCATGATACGCATGCTTCCCCGTCATTAATAGCCATGCTTACTAATATGCATTTGTTGTTGGAGCAATTAGAATTTAAAGGTGTTTATGAGTGGATTAATTATGGTTTAAGATATTTTCAAGACCATCCTGAACGGCAAGAGGAGTATTTTTCATTATCAAGCGCTGATTCAAAAGCTGTATTTCAACGTCAAAGAAAGGGTTTGTTGTTTAGTGATATTGAGCGAGAAATTAATTTGTTTCAGCGCGCGCTTTGGAAAACAGACTTTATGTATGCACCGTATTCTCCAGATTTTGAAAAATTAGAACATTTTCATCCTTATTTAGAAGGTAGCGTTATTCGTTTGCCTGATATTTATGAGCCATTAAACGGTATTAGTGCTTGTAAGCGCTATATGGCTTTAGTGGCACATTTGATTGCACATCACCAATTCACCACCAAGATTGTGGCTGACAATGTTTCACCACAACAAAGATTTTTTACTGAGATTTTTGAAGATGCTCGGGTTGAGTATTTGTCCATTCAAACCTACCCTGGTTTGAAAAATTTATGGTTAAGCTTAATTCCAATTGTTGATGAATTGGATTGTGATAATGAGCACCAATCTTGCTTGCGCCATCGCGCCATTATACTCACGCGTGCGCTACTTGATGACAATCATCCTTATAAAAATAAAATCATCCTAGATTATGTTGAAAAATTTAAGCTGTTAATGAGTGCAGGAGAAACAAGCACATCAGATAGTTTAAGCCTTGGTTTGGGGTATTTAATTAAAACAAGAAATGCTTCAGATGCACTGGCTAATATTTATTTTGAAAATACTGAAGTGACTTATCGAGATGATAATCGCTCAATGTGGCTGTTTATCGAAGAGTTTGATGAAGAGGATAATATTTTTGAGCATCAAAAAAAATCCGAAGAAGAAGATGAGGGGCAAGTTGAAATAATACCACCACATTATTATGATGAATGGGATTATACTTATAAGTCTTATAAGCCTGACTGGGCAGCTGTGTATGAGCGATTGCATTCGCACAGCGATGCATCAAAGATTGATAGAATTCTTGACAAACATTCAGCCCTGGTTAAGCAACTTAAAAAAGTGCTTGATTTACTCAAGCCACAAAATAAGAAACGCCTTCGTTATCAAGAAGAGGGTGCTGAGTTAGACCTTGATATTGCATTACGTAGTGTGATTGATATTAAAAATGGCTCTCAGCCTGATACCAGAATTAATATTGATTTTGAACATGATTCTCGCAGTGTATCCGTGTTATTGTTGTTAGATTTATCAGAGTCGTTAAATGAAGTTGTGGGTCAATCTGGGCAAACTATTTTAGAGCTCTCACAAGAGGCAGTATCTTTGTTGGCTTGGGCGGTGGAGCAGTTGGGTGATAATTTTGCTATTGCTGGGTTTAATTCTGACACCAGACAAAAGGTTATGTATTACCACATCAAAGGCTATGGTGAGCATTGGGATGATGCAGTAAAGTCACGTTTGGCCGATTTAAAAGCTGAATTTTCTACTAGAATGGGCGCTGCTATTCGCCACGGCGCACATTACTTAGATTTACAGCAAAGCGATAAAAAATTAATGTTGATTTTGACTGATGGAGAACCTGCTGATATTGATGTTCATGATCCAAAAACCCTAATTCAAGATGCACACAAAGCTGTGCAAGAAGCCCAACAAAAAGGCATGTACCCTTATTGTATTAGTTTGGATAAAAAAGCAGATGAATATATAGCTGATATTTTCGGCTCGCATTATTCGGTGATTGACCGCATTGAGTCTTTGCCTCAAGAGTTGCCAAAATTATTTTTATCATTGACTAAATAATGTTCATTAATACGTTTACTGTTAATATTGATTATCAAGGTCAGCATTACGCATTAAAAGATGTGATAGATATTGACCATATTATTTATCATGAGGATTTTTACCATTGCGTTTATTTATCCATTGTACGATCCAACAATATTGATTTACACTCTTATCAATTAGAAATAATGATGTTGTGGATCAAGCTATTGTTTTTTCCAATGAAAAAGAATGTGTTCAAGGATGTGGTTAGTCAAGGTGTTTTGGATTTAGTTTTATTAAAAGAAGCACACCAAAAAGGTAGAATGTTTACCAGTCATTGAGCGTATTATCCAACAGCACATTCCCCAAGCTAGAGCGTAGTGACAATATCACTACGGCGTTGATAGATGCCTATATTTTAGGAAAAAGTGCCAGTTAATTTTTACTCAAACTTTTGTTCTATAAAATCTAAATCAATCTGAATATTAGACTGATCAAGTAATTCTAAACATTTGGGCACTGCCAAAAACACCGCACCTAAACATACTGCAATTGCAGTTGGCTTACCTGGCAGGTTGACAATTAAGCTACTGCCACGTGTGCCTGCCGTTTGGCGGGATAAAATAGCTGTAGGAACCGTACGCAATGATACGTTACGCATTTGCTGCGCAAAGCCATCAAAGATGCGTTCACATACAGTATGCGTTGCTTCGGGCGTTACATCACGTGTTGTAGGTCCAGTGCCACCAGTGGTGAAAATTAGGTTGCAACACTTGTTATCAGCAAAATCAATCATGGTTTTTTCAATTAAAGATTGCTCGTCTTCAATAATAATGGTTTCTATCTCATAAGGAGATAGAACGGCATTTTTAATCCAATCTTGCATAGCAGGACCACTAATATCCTCATATTCACCGCGAGCAGCGCGATCAGATATAGTAATAAAGCCAATTTTAATGTTTGTTTTGCTCATATATTTAAAGACCAGTTAGTTAATTTTTTTGATTAATTTTACCATTCAAGAGATTGTTAAAAATAGTCTAATTAGTCAATTTTAACCAAATTCAAATTATTTTCTTACTTTGCTTTGATATAAATATAAAAAACTTATATTTTCTTGGCCTAGGTCAAGGGCTTTAATTAGATTGAGTGTAAAATTACCCCATTTATTTTAAATTAAACCAAAGGAGAGAGTTATGGATTTATCAATGATTAGTAGTCAAAAATCACAAGCTAATTTAGTCTTAGCGGCTAATACTATTGCATTTACAACGTGTTTTGCTGTGCGGGCCATGTTTTTCAATTATTAGTATCCCAATTAAAGAGTTGTTGGCATCATCAGAGACCCAATTTGGACTATTGGTAGCAACCCCTGTTCTAACAGGTTCACTGTTTAGATTGCCAATGGGTATGTTGACTGACAAAATTGGTGGCTGTATTGTTACTTTATTTTAATGCTGACCATGATTATTCCATTATGGTTTATTGGTGATGCAACCCAGTATTAGCAATTCTTAGTATTGGGCTTGTTTGTGGGTATTGCCTATACTGCCAAATGGTTTGATAAAGAGCATCAAGGTTTTGCCATGGGTATTTTTGGTGCGGCGTTAACTAAATTTATTGCGCCTTCCTTGGTAGTGGTTTACAGCTAGCAAGCAGTGCCAAAAATTTATGCGGTTGTTCTTTCTTTGTGGATGACAAAATATTATTTCAATGAATATGGGTTTGAACTAACCACTGCGGCATTGCTAGCAGCAGTTTTTGTATTACCTTCAGATGTCATTCGTGCGTTGGGCGGGTGGTTTTCAGATAAGTATGGTGCTTACAAGTAACTTGGTGGGTGATGTGGATTTTATTAATTAGTTTATTTTTCTTATCCTATCCTATCCACAAACTGCTTTGGTGATTAAAACAACCACAGGTGAGACAATGTTTGATTTAAGTCTTAATGTTTGGGTGTTTGCTGATTTTTTGTTTGTTTTAGGCATTGCTTTGGGGTTTGGCTGGCGGTGTGGGTGGTTTTTTATTGCCGATTATGTTTGGCATGTTGATTGACTATACAGGTATTAATAGTGTGGTATTTATGCTGTTGTATGGCGCAACAGTAATTTCTTTGGTTTGGATGTATTTTACTTTTGCTAAAGAGAAAAAATAAAACATGCTAAAAAAGCAAGAGAAGAGGCGTTAAAAGAATTTGCACAAACACACGACAACCCTGATGATGTGATTGCTGTTCAAGCGGTGTTAGAACAAATAGATTTGATTGAAGAATTTAATAAAAGATACAACGAGTTTAAACAAGAACGTATTAAATAATTTTTAATAAAGGAGATCAAAATGGCTCAAGATATAAAAAGCTGGAATCCGGATGATAAGTCCGAATGGGAAAGCACAGGTAAAGCAATTGTAATTTGTGGATATCTATTCCAAGTTTATTATTAGGTTTTGGTGGCGGTAACTTTGCCTCTTCAATGTCTAATATTTCCTTTTTCTTTCCAAAGAAAATTCAAGGTTATTCTTTAGGTATGAATGCTGGTTTGGGTAATTTTGGTGTAACCACCATGCAAATTGTGATTCCATTGGTGATGACTCTTGCAGTGATGGGTAACCCAACAGAATTGCAAATTGCCTCAGGCACTTTGATTGGCAAAATTCCTGCTGGCACTGATACCTATTTGCAAAATGCAGGTTATATTTGGTTGATTATTTTAATTCCACTTTCTATTGCCTCTTGGTTAAGTATGAACAATATTACCGAAGATCATGTTTCTCCTAAAATTGGATCAACTTTAGGAGCGTTTATTAAAATTATTGTAATGTTGATTTTAGGTCTTGTAACTGCAGCTTTTGGCTTGTGGTTGATGTTGTCTGAAGTGGCATATGGGTCAGGATTAATGACAAGTAAATGGGTGGTACTACCTATTATTGCTTTAACAGTATTTTTATTAAAGTTCTTACCTTTGAGTACTGACTATAAAAGAAGGTTTGAGGCGTCAGTATAAGATTTTTGAAAACAAGCACACTTGGGTGATGACTATTATTTATGTAATGACATTTGGCTCTTTTATTGGTTATACAGCAACGTTAGCTTTTTCAATTAAAGTTATTTTTGGTTTTCAGCATATTATGGTTAACGGTGTTATGACGCACAATACTGTCAATTTGAATAGTCCTTCGGCACTTACTTATGTTTGGATGGGTGCTTTTGTTGGCATGATTGCCGATAAGATTGCGGTGCTAAGGTAACACAAATTATCTCTGGTGTTATGACGTTATTAGCATTAGGCGTGGCTTATTTTATGAAACAAGCCTATGCTAGCGCCACACCAGAGGAGTTTTTCTGGCTGTTTTTATTTTATTTGTGGTGTTATTTGTAATGACTAGCTTAGGTAATGGCTCCACTTTTAGAACCATTTCACAAGTGTTCAACAAAGAACAAGCAGGTCCTGTACTGGGTTGGACATCTGCAGTAGCGGCGTGTATGGTGCGCTTATCATTCCTAAGGTGTTTGTTGGTGAACAAATTAAAGTAATGCGAGTTATTCCTCTTTATCAAAAAAAATATGTGTTATTTTTTTGATAAAGTATTTGATTTATTGACCTACATCAAGGTTTTATTAAAAGCACTGAGTAGAATAATGTTTCAATGATTAAAATTTAGTAATTAACAAATAAGATAGAAATAGGAGATAAGAATGAGTCATTTATTAGATAGAATAACATTTTTTAATAAAACAAAGCCCGAAGATTTTTCTAATGGTCATGGAAAGTTGGTACATGAGAATAGAGATTGGGAAATGGCATATCGCAACCGTTGGGGCATGATAAAGTTGTTCGTTCAACGCATGGTGTTAACTGCACAGGTCTCATGTAGTTGGAAAATTTATGTAAAAAATGGCTTGGTGACTTGGGAGACACAACAAACCAACTACCCAAGAACTTGTCCAGATTTGCCAGACCATGAGCTTAGAGGCTGTCAAAGAGGTGCAACGTACTCATGGTATTTATATAGCTCTACTCGCCTTAAATATCCTTTGATTCGCTCTAGATTATTAAAAATTTAGCGTGATGCTAAAAAATAAAATGTTGCACCCTGTTGATGCATGGAAATCCATTATGGATGATAAAGCCAAAACGAAAGAATACAAACAAGTTCTTGGGTAGGTGGTATGGTTCGTGCCGACTGGGAGGGGGTTAATGAAATTATTGCAGCTGTCAATATCTACACTGCCAAAACTTATGGTCCAGACAGGGTTGTTGGTTTTTCACCTATTCCTGCAATGTCAACGGTGTCTTATGCAGCAGGCTCTCGTTATTTATCATTAATTGGCGGTATTTGTTTAAGTTTTTATGACTGGTATTGTGATTTACCGCCATCATCACTTCAAACCTGGGGTGAGCAAACTGACGTGCATAGAAAATGCTGATTGGTATAACTCATCTTATATTATGGCATGGGGCTCTAATGTGCCTCAAACCCGTACCCCAGGATGCTCACTTTTTTACAGAATCTCGTTATAACGGCACCAAGACGATTGCAGTAACCCCTGATTTTAGTGAAGTTGCTAAGTTGTCTGATGAATGGATGAGTCCAACTCAAGGTACGGATGCAGCCCTTGCTATGACAACGGGGCATGTGATTTTAAAAGAGTATCACGTCACCAACAAAAGCGAATATTTTACCAACCATATCAAGCAATATACAGACATGCCGTTTTTGGTAATATTGGAAGAAAAAGAAGGTGTGCTTGCAGCTGGGAGAACGCTTCGAGCTTCAGATATTTATGGCGCTTTGGGCGAAAAAGATAATACTGAATGGAAGCCATTATTGATTGATGGCACTACTAATGAAATCGTATCCAATGGTTTCCCGTATTTTAATAACAAAGCACACGACCAAGAAATATTTACAAACACAGAACATGATTCTGTTTTAATGAGAAACGTACCCATTAAGACAGTTAAATTGGCTAACGGCAAGCAAGTTAAAGTTGCAACTGTGTTTGATTTAATGATGGCAAACTATAGTGTTGATCAAGGATTAGGTGGCGATAATATGGCCGCTTCATTTGATGATGCACACCTTACATGCCCGCTTGGTGTGAAAAAGTAACAGGCATGCCAAAAGAACAAACCATTCGTATTGCTAGAGAATTTTCAGAAAATGCGGATAAAACACAAGGTAAATCAATGGTCATTTTAGGGACTGCTGTTAACCATTGGTACCATATGGATATGATTTATCGTGGCATCATTAACATGTTAATGATGTGTGGTTGTATTGGTAAGTCAGGTGGCGGCTGGTCTCATTGTGTGGGTCAAGAAAAACTTCGTCCACAAACAGGGTGGCAGCCATTGGTATTTGCGCTGGATTGGCATCACCCACCCCGCCATATGAATGGTACACTTCATTCTTTTATAATCATTCTAGCCAATGGCGGTATGAGAAATTAGAAGTTGATGATATTTTATCTCCATTAGCGAATAAAAAAGAATGGGAAAACTATTCTATGATAGATTGTAATGTTCGCAGTGAAAAAATGGGCTGGTTGCGCCTTCTGCGCCACAGTTTGAAGAAAAACCTATTAGAAATTACTAAGCAAGCAGAAAAAGCAGGCATGAATGTTAAGGATTATATTGTTAAGCAACTTAAATCTAAAGACTTGAAGCTCTCTTGTGAAGACCTTGACAATTCAAAAAACTTTCCTCATAACATGCTTATTTAGCGTTCTAATTTATTGGGCTTTAGTGGCCAAAGGCCATGAGTATTTACTTAAGCATTTACTAGGTGCACAAAATGCAGTACTGGGCAACGAGACAGACAAGAAACTATCTGAGGTTAGGTGGCGTGAAGGCGCAGAAGGTAAGGTTGATTTGTTTGTAACGCTTGATTTTAGAATGTCAACCACGTGCCTGTATTCAGATATCGTTTTGCCATCAGCAACCTGGTATGAAAAGAATGATTTAAATACTTCAGATATGCATCCATTTACTCATCCACTGTCTAAAGCAGTAGATCCTGCTTGGGAATCAAGGAGTGATTGGGATATTTATAAAGGCTTAGCCAAAAAATTCTCAGAGCTTTGTCCTGGGTATTTAGGTAAAGAAAAAGATGTGGTTGCCCTGCCTATTTTGCATGATACACCAGCAGAAATGGCGCAAGCAACTGATGTTAAAGCTTGGGAGGTATTAGGAAAAATAACAGGTAGAGACCATACTTACTTAGCAAAACCAAAAGAAGATGAGAAAATTAGATTTAGAGATGTGTAAGCATAACCTAGAAAAATCATCTCATCACCGACTTGGTCAAGACTTGAGGACGAACACGTTAGTTATAATGCAGGCTATACCAATGTACATGAATACATTCCTTGGCGAACGTTAACAGGTAGGCAGCAGTTTTATCAAGACCACAAGTGGATGGTATATTTTGGTGAAAATTTATGTACTTACAAGCCATCTGTTAATACTAAAAACAGTTGCACCTATTATTAATGAAAATGATGATGGACGCTCTCAGGTTATTCTAAATTGGATTACACCGCATCAAAATGGCTACTTATTCTGATAACTTATTAATGCTCACACTTAATCGTGGTGGTCCAGTAGTATAGATTAGTGAAATTGATGCCAAAAAGATTGGTGTGGCAGATAACGATTGGATTGAGTTATATAATGTTAATGGTACGATTGCAGCAAGAGCTGTGGTATCACAAAGAGTACCAAAAGGTATGTCAATGATGTATCACGCTCAAGAGAAAATAACCACCACGCCTGTGGCAGAAAAATCTGGGTTTAGAGGCGGTATCCACAATTGAGTCACTAGAACAATTACCAACCCAACCCATATGGTTGGTGGCTATGTACAATTGTCTTATGGATTTAACTATTATGGCACAGCGGGTTCTAATCGTGATGAGTTTGTTGTTGTACGTAAAATGAATAAAGTAGATTGGAAGGATGAGCCAGCAAAAGGAGTGAACTCATGAAAATAAAAGCACAGATAGGAATGGTTTTAAACTTGGACAAGTGTATTGATTGTCATACTTGCTCGGTAACTTGTAAAAATGTATGGACCTAGCGCTAAGGTGTTGAGTACGCTTGGTTTAATAATGTAGAAACAAAGCCTGGTATTGGCCACCCTGTTGATTGGGAAAATCAAGACAAGTGGAATGGTGGCTGGGTGTCTAAAAATGGTAAATTGCAACCAAAAATTGGCGGAAGTTTAGATTGTTAGCAAAAATATTTGCCAATCCTGATTTGCCTGAAATTGATGATTACTATGAGCCATTTACGTTTAATTATGCGCATTTGCAAAATGCACCTGAAATGGTTACACCGTCTGTGGCAAGACCACACTCTATGATTACTGGCGAAATGATGGAAAAACCAGAATGGGGGCCTAATTGGGAAGAAATTCTGGGTGGTGAATTTGAAAAACGCTCAAAAGATTACAACTTTAAAACCATAGAAAAAGAAGTTTATAGACAGTTTGAAAATACATTTATGATGTACCTACCGCGTCTGTGTGAGCACATTGCCTTAATCCAGCTTGTGTGGCAGCACGCCCATCTGGCGCTATTTATAAGCGTGAAGAAGATGGTATTGTTTTAATTGATCAAGACAAATGTCGTGGTTGGAGAGTGTGCGTTAGTGCCTGTCCTTATAAAAAGATTTATTACAATTGGCAATCTGGCAAATCAGAAAAATGTACATCTTGTTATCCAAGAATAGAATCTGGAGAGCCAACGGTTTGTTCTGAAACTTGTGTTGGTAGAATTCGCTCATTAGGCGTTATTCTTTATGATGCAGATAAAATTGAAGAAATGGCTAATATGAGTGATGAAAAAGATTTATATGAAGCTCAGTTGAGTATTTTCTTAGACCCAAATGATAAAGAAGTTCAAGCACAAGCTAAAAAAGACGGTGTACCTGATAGTTGGATTGAAGCTGCTCAAAACTCACCTGTTTATAAAATGGCAATTGACTGTAAGGTGGCTTTCCCACTGCATTCTAAGTACAGAACACTACCTATGGTTTGGTATGTGCCACCCTTATCTCCAATTCAAAATGCAATTGAAAAAGGTGTGATTGACAATCGAGGCCCTATTCTAAATGTTGAAGAGTTGCGTATTCCAATCCGTTATTTGGCGAATATGTTCACAGCAGGTGATGATAAACCTGTTATATTTGCTTTAAAGAGAATGATCGCAATGCGTAACTTTATGTGTGCAAGGCGTGTTGATAACGCCATTTTAACGGAGGTATTAGATGAGGTGATATGGTTGATGATATGTATAGAACCATGGCATTAGCTGCTTATGAAGATAGATTTGTCATTCCTACTAATCATAAAGAATATGCAGGCGAAACTCCTTTTGATAACGAAATTGCTTTTGATGCCAGGCCTTCTTGCAGATTTAGTTTTGGCAATGGTTGTTCTGAAGGTGCGACAACGGCGACTTTATTTGGTGATAAAATGCATTCTAATTCCATGAATGGAAAGATTGTATGAAAACACTTAAAGTCTTAGCTGTTTTATTATCTTATCCAGACATCAAAGTTTATAAAAATATTGATGATTTGACTGAGGTTTTAAAACAAGGATCTTTACTATCTAAAAAAACACTTAAAAGAGTTGTTGTCTTTTATAGAGGATTATAAAAACCAGGATTTTTTAGAGTTGCAAGAGCGCTTTGTGGCAAATTTTGATAGAAGTCGCGCTCATTGTTTAAACTTATTTGAGTATATTCATGGCGAATCGCACGATCGTGGTCAAGCTATGGTTGATTTAATTGATATGTATGCAAAGAAAAATTTGTTTCTTGATAAGAAAGAATTACCTGATTATCTGCCGTTATTTTTAGAGTATTTATCCTTATGCGACACTGAAGAGGCGATAGCCTCATTAGGAGATACGATTGATATTATTGCTTTAATTGGCGGGCATCTTAAAAAGAACAAATCACCTTATCGCGCTATTTTTCTTGCATTAGAAGAGTTGTCTAGCATTAAGGCAAATCAATTTAAAGTGGCAGAAGTAATAGAAAATAGCCCTAAAGAGCCAGAAATATTAGACGAGTTATGGCAAGAACAAGAAGCATTTAGTGGAGAATCATCAGAGTGTAGCACTTGTGAAACCAACGCAACACTAACAACACGGAGATATATTATGAACACTTTTTTAGATCAGTTTTTTTCGGCTACTACCCTTATATTGCTATGACAATATTTATTATGGGCAGTGCATTACGTTATGATAGAGACCAATATACTTGGAAAGCAGACTCATCGCAATTATTACGAAAAAAAGGCGTGTTGTGGGGTAGTAACTTGTTCCATGTCGGGATTATTTTATTATTCTTTGGTCATTTTGTTGGTTTATTAACGCCAGAATGGGTGTATCACCCATTTATGAGTGCTGGGACTAAGCAAATAATGGCAATGACTGCTGCTGGTATTTTTGGCACAATGTGTTTGGTTGGTATGTTAATTTTATTAAATAGACGCTTGTTTGATAAGTGTATTAGCAAAACCAGTAAGTTTAGCGATACTTTTATCTTGCTTTACCTATTTGCACAGTTATTGTTAGGGTTGTTAACCATTCCTTATTCAGCACAACATTTAGATGGCAGTTCAATGGTTGTTTTGGCTAATTGGGAACAACACATCACTACCTTTAGAAACGGGTGCTGCTGATTTTATTATTGCCGAAGTTTGGGTATCTAAGTTGCATTTAATATTAGGTATGACGCTTTTTGTTATTTTTCAATTTACTCGATTGGTGCATATTTGGAGTGTGCCAGTGCAATATCTAACCCGCACAAATTATCAAATAGAGAGAAGAAAGTAATTAATTATGCCCATTAAAGTCAACCATGCAGAAATTAGCGATGATGATGTATTACAAGAAATGCAATTATCAAACAGATGCTTCAAATGTAGAGGGGGTTATTTTTAAAGCAGCATAAGCATTAGTTGTTCAACAATTATTATTGCAAGCAGTCGGTGTTAAAAAAAATGCCATTAATGAGGAGGAAAAAATTAATCAACTGTTAAGTGATAATGTAATAATGCCTATAGCAAGTGTAGAATCTTGTAAGCATTATTATGATAACAATAAAGTTAAATTTTTAGACAAAGAAAGAGATGAAACATTGCTATTTGAAATGGTAGAGGTGCATATTAAAGAATATTTACAAAACCAGTCCACAACTTCTGGCATCAATGAATATAGCAAGATGCTTACTGCAGATGCGGATATACAAGGATTTGATTTTAAAGATCCTAGTGTTATGAATATAAAAATACAATAAATAATCATGAACATCAACCATAAAGAAATAGAGTTGGATGGTGAGGGCTATTTAGTTCATCCAGAAGATTGGAACAAGGAGATAGCCTTATAGAGTTAGCCACATCAGAAAATATAACGCTAACAGATGATTATTGGACTATATTTGATTTTATGAGAGATTATTATAATGAACACGGGGTTGTGCACCTGATGCTCGTCATACTACCAAACAAATAGCAATTGATTTTGATGTAGATAAAAAATCTGTCAAAGCCAAGTTGTTTAACTTGTTTCCCTATGGCTATGTAAAGCAAGCTTGTAAAATATCTGGCATGAAACGCCCAAGAGGTCGGAGTACAGGCTAAAGGCTTCAAGATTACTTTTTCTTTACTGAGTTTGATTGATTAAATTTTTATCATTCATCTCATTGAAGATGTTTTAAAATATACATATATAAATAAAGTGTATTTATGATTATTTGTTGAACTACTAAGGGGAAAGTGGTGAGTAATAAAGAATTATTAATATCAGCCATAGGTGCGTTCATAGCAGTTGTTACGGCTGGATTTTTCTCTAATGTTATTCTACAAAGCACTGGCTCCCCTTTAATTATCGCTTCAGCTAGCGCTTCAGAGAAGTTGGTATTTGGCTTGCCACACGCTTTAGTTTCTCGTTTGTGGAACTTAATTGGCGGGCATAGTGTTTCTCTGCTGTGGTAGGTGTTGCTTGTTTTTATTTGATTGCTGATACGTTATTAGCGACTTCAATTGCCATCCCACTTGCGCTTGTTGCCATGCATTTTTTGAAATGTATGCATCCACCTGGTGGCGCAACGGCAGTGACTGCCATTATTGGCGGTAGGCAGTTTTAGAGATAAAAATCCGTTTGAAGATTATTTGTAATCAGGTTGTTCATAAGAAACTGAAGATATTATTTATCCGCCAGTAACTGGCGGATAAAAGGCTACTTCATCTGTTTCACTGATAATAACCGCATCATTAGCAATTTCTTGATTGACCGCACAAAGAACATTGTTTGGAAAATGATGCTCGCCATGTTTATCAATAAGCTGTTTTTTTAATTGTGCTGTTGTGGTGTTAGTAGCAAGAATAATCTCTTCACTGGACAGTTTAAGGGATTCTTTAAGTAAAGCAAAATATAAAATTTTCATAATTTATTTTAAGTATTGTTTTACCCGCCAATTTCTACCATTTGCCGGTTGCTGATATTGTCAATAACAGAGCTAAACTCATGCTTTTCAGGTTTTTTATTAATTGCATTTAGAATCATGCGTTTAATTTCATCCTCTGTTAAATCTGAACGTACGGCGTCTTTTAAAGAAATCGAATCTTCTTGCCCTAGGCATAAGATTAAATCTCCTTTGGCAGTCAGTCTAACACGATTGCAAGTTTGGCAAAAATGGTTTGATACGGCACTGATTATGCCTACTGTAGAGTTTGTGCCTTTAATTTTAAAATTATGAGCAGGACCGGCAGTTTTATTAGATGTGATGGGGGTTAATTGATTGTTTAGGTGTTTGTTGATTTTAGCAAAAATGTCTTTTTCACTAATGTGTTGAGCAAGTGCCTTTATGCCTGACAATCCAATTGGCATGGTTTCAATAAAGCGGATATCAATGCCTTTATTAATGGCAAAATCAATCATTGGTTCGATTTCATCATCATTAACGCCACGCATTGCCACTACATTAATTTTAATTGGGCTCATGCCTGCCTGTATTGCCGCATCAATGCCTTTAATAACTTGTGTTAAATCGCCACCACGAGTAATTTCTTCAAACCTTTTAGGAATGAGTGAATCAATAGAAATGTTTACTCTATTGATGCCATTTTGATAAAGCTTTCCAGCAAATTTTTCTAATAAATGTGCATTGGTTGATAAGGGCACATCATTAATACCATCAATACGATTGATGAGCTTAGCAATTTTAGAAATACCTCTTCGTAGTAGCGGCTCGCCTCCTGTTAATCTAACTTTGGTAATGCCTAATTGTGCAAAAAGTTGAACAATTTTTTCAATATCTTCATAACTTAGAATGTCTTCACGTTTGCAATTTGGCGTGTGTTCATCATCACGACAATAAAAACATCGATAGTTGCAGTGTTCAGTCACTGAAAGTCTTAGGTAGTTAATCTCTCTACCAAATTTGTCAATTAACTTAGGCATTTTCAAGTTTCTGTCTGGATTGCTGTGTATCGCTTATCCAATGGCCAGATTTTCCGCCCCTTTTTTCTAGTAATTGAATTTCTCCAATTTTGATAAAACGATCTACTGCTTTGCACATATCATAAATAGTGAGCGCTGCTACACTTGCTGCGGTGAGTGCTTCCATTTCTACGCCAGTTTTACCGTCAAGTTTAACAAGCGTTTTAATCTCAATCGTGGCATTTTTTTCATTAGGCGTAAGCTCAACCGTTATTTTTGACAGCATTAAGGGGTGGCAAAGTGGAATTAAATCCCAGCATTTTTTAGCAGCGCAGATGCCAGCAATACGCGCTACAGCGAGTACATCTCCTTTAGCATTTGAGCCAGATAATATCAACTCAAGGGTTGATTGTTTCATACTAACCACAGCCATGGCTGTTGCTTCACGCGTGGTAACTTGTTTATCAGATACATCAACCATTTGAGCATGACCTTTTTGGTTAATATGGGTTAATTTACCCGCTTGGACTGCTGTGTGTCGCTTGTCACTCATGATAACATCTCATTTAATGGGTAAAAGTTCAGAACTTCACCTCGTTTAAAAGTGGTTTTTTCTGGAATTTCTATCAATCCATCTGCCCACACCATGGAACTAAGCACGTCAGAGCCTTGTTTTGGATACAGATTAGCCTTAGTGGGGAAGGTTGTATAGTCAAGGCGCACACGCACAAATTCACGTCTAGGTTTTGGCTTGTACCAATCAAAGTTTGCTTGAGTTTTAAAAGCAGTATTTAGATAGTGACTTGCACCTTGCATTTTTTTAATAAAAGGCCGGGCAAAGAGTAAAAAAGTTACCATGGCGGAAACTGGATTGCCCGGAAGTCCAATAAAGGCGCAACGCCCTACGCTACCAAAAGTAAGTGGATTGCCTGGTTTTATCTTGATACGCCACAAGTTTAATTGACCTAATTTTTTTACAGCAGGCTTAATATAATCCTCTTCACCAACAGACACACCACCTGTGGTTATGATTAAATTACAATCAGATTTTAATACCTCTAGCGCATCACAAGTGGCATTAAAGGTGTCTTTAATGTTGTCTAAGTTGACAACTTCGCAACCAAGTTTGCTTAGTAGTGCTACTAACGAATAGCGATTAGAGTTAAAAATTTGCCCTTGTTGTAATGTGTTTCCAGGCTTGACCAGTTCATCACCTGTGAAAAATACACCAACTTTAATTTTATGAAACACTTTAAGTTTATCTATGCCCACAGAGGCGGCCAGCGCAATATCTTGTGGTTGTAGTTGTTTTCCTTTGGGTAAGATGATATCACCTGATTGGATGTCATTACCCATAGGCCTGATGTTTTCACCCAGTAGAATGGCTCGATAAACTTCAATTTTTGATTTGTTTTCAACCAACTCGCATTCCTCTTGCATGAGCACTGTATTGGCACCTTTTGGTATGGGAGCACCCGTAAATATACGTGCTGCACAGCCTGGTGCCAGCGCATTTCCAGTGCTACCTGCAGGAATACGGTCAGTAATTTCAAATGCAAGTCCACTGGGTGTATTTATTTGATTTTCTTTAAGATTAATGACGTAGCCATCCATGGCGGAATTATCAAAACTAGGGACAGAAATATTAGCGTGTATATCAACGGCTAGCATTCTGTTTAATGTATTATCAAGTTCTATTAATTGAGCGCTATTGGTAATTTTAGCAGAATTTATTAATATTTCTAAAGCCTCATCAATAGAAAGTAAGGATTGTGGTATTGTGTCGCATCCACAATCAACTTGTTGGTTGTCCATGATAAATTTTTACGGTTTATAATTAAAGTTAATTGTTTGATTGTATCATACAGCCTATACATTCGACAACAACATACCCATATGAAAAGCATTATTAAAAGTAACATCACTGCTGTCATACTTTCAGGTGGTCAGGCCATGCGTATGAACCATCAGGATAAGGGTTTAATTTTATTTAACAATAAGCCTTTGATTAGTTATGCGGTTGATATTATCCATCAAGATGTCCATAGTATATTGGTAAGTGCCAATAGAAACCTTGATGCATATCAAAAATTTGGTGAAGTTATTACTGATAGTTTGCCTGGGTTTCAAGGACCACTTGCTGGTATTTTGTCGGCTTTAATTAAAGTCAAAACAAAATATTTATTGGTCGTGCCGTGTGATGGGCCGTTTATTAATCAAAGTCTTATGGCTAGATTATTAGAAAATATGCAATGGTCTGATGCCAGCATTTGTGTGGCAATGCAAGGGCAAAAAATGCATCCTACTTTTTCATTAATTAGGACTAATTTAAAAGACAATTTGAGTGAATTTTTAGCACAAGGCAATCGCAAGATGGGCATGTGGTTTAAGAGTAATCATGCACAAAAAGTTGATTTTTCAGATCAAGCAGAGATGTTGATTAATCTAAATTCACCTGAGGATTTTAAAATTAGGCAGTAAGATTATTCCCAACGATTTTTTTGGCTTTTGTCACTATTTTTGGCTTCAACCCATTTGCTTTTGTTTTGAGTGTGTTCTTTTTTCCAAAAAGGCGCTTGAGTTTTTAAATAGTCCATGATAAATTCGCAAGATTCAAAAGCAGATTGACGATGTTTGCTGCTTGTAATCACCAATACAATTTGATCATTAATATTTAAATCACCCACGCGATGAATAAGGGCTATATTGCCAATAGACCAACGTTTTTTGGCTTGATTAACAATAGATTTTAGTGCTTTTTCAGTCATCCCGGGGTAATGCTCTAACGTCATTTTTTGAATTGTAGCGTCATCTAAGTCACGTACAAAGCCAACAAAACTGACCACTGCGCCAATATCAGAATCGTTTTTTTTGACCAGTGCTATTTCTGTTGATAAGTCAAAATCTTGTTGTTGTATAATTATTTTATCCATGTTAAAAAACCTTAATAATAAAAATATTATAATAAATTAAGTCACTTTAGCTTAATTTTTTGATATAATTTCACGCAGTTACCTAATGAAGGGCGACAACAAACACAGACGTTTACTTAATTTTTCTTGATGGGATTATTAAGTAAGCGTTTTTTTTCGTCAATTTCAAAGTAGAGTTGGCAATTGGGTATTGAAGCCAGTTATTGTATGTCTATGTATATAAATGCGATAACTGGCTCTTTTGCTTTATAAGAAGCATAAAACATTAAAACAAGGCAGGGAAATAGCATGAAAAATTTAGTCATAGTTGGATCGGGAATGAGTGCCATGAAGGTGGTTGATGAGGTGTTAAAAATTGACCCACTAATGTATCAAATTACCATTATTGGTGAAGAAAAGGTATTGCCATATAACAGAATTATGCTCTCACCTGTTTTAGCAGGAGAGAAAGATTTTGAAGATATAAAGACGCATGACGAGTCTTATTTTTCTCAAAATAACATTACCTTTAAACCAGGTTGTTTGGTGTCATCTATTGATAGATTAAATAAAAGTATTTTATTAACCAATGAGAAGGCATCATATTCAGTAGCATACGATCGATTAGTGATTTGCACAGGATCAAAGCCTTTTATTTTGCCATTGCCAGGTAAAACGTTAGAGGGTGTGGTGTCGTTTAGAGATATTTATGATGTTGAGTATATGCAATCAAAAGTTGGCCAAGCTAAAAAAGTATCCGTAATTGGTACAGGTTTATTAGGACTTGAGGCTGCTAATGGGCTCAATGAGTTAGGGTTTGATGTCACCGTGATTGGCAATATGGATTCTATTATGAATAGGCAACTAGATGCTTCATCTGGTGGCTTATTGCAAAAAGTATTAGAGCAGAAAAATATTAAATTCAAGTTAGGTGCAATCACTAATAAAATTATTGGAACAAATACAGTTAAAGCCTTGGGCTTTAAGGATGGAACGGCAATGGATGTTGATATGGTTGTTATGTCGGTAGGCATCATTCCTGAAGATTCTTTAGCCAAAGTTGCAGGGTTACAGACAGATAGAGGTATTATTGTGGGTGATACAATGATGACCTCTGATCCTGCTATTTACTCAGTAGGCGAGTGTATTAAGCACCGAGGCATGTCGTATGGTTTAGTAGCACCACTGTTTGAACAAGCGCGTGTGTGTGCTGAGCAGGTGTGTGAGGTGTCACATCATATGTACACAGGCTCAGATATTTTTACCAAGCTAAAAATTTCAGGTGTGGATGTCTTCTCAGCAGGGGAATTCGATAATCCTGAAGATGAAGTTATGTGTTCCAAGGATCATGCACTTAACACTCGTAAAAGATTGTCTATTAGAGACAACAAATTGGTTGGTGCAGTTTTATTTGGCGATTCAACAGATGGATTGTTTTATTTTGACTTAATCAAAAAAGAAACAGACATTACCAGCATTCGTAAAACTTTACTATTTGGTGATATTAATATTGACGACTCAAGCGCAGGTGCCAAAGGTGTTGAGAAGATGGCCGAGGATGAGCAAGTATGTGGTTGCATGGGTGTTACCAAAGGCGATATTGTTAGTACAGTGGCAGGTGGTTGTAACACTTTTGAAGCATTACAAGAAGAAACGGGTTGTGCTACAGGTTGTGGTGGTTGCGCTTCAGTTGCCAAACAAGTATTTAGTTTTGTTTCTGGCGCTGAAATATTAAGTAAAGATGCTTTGTGTGATTGTACAAAACACTCAACAGAAGAAGTGCGTCAATATATTAGAGCATTAGACAAAGTTGTTAGTGTTGATGATGTTCGAGGTAAACTTGATTTTGATAATACTTGCGAAGCTTGTGGTGCCACTATTAACTATTATTTATCTTCACAGTTTAATGAAGCATATATTCATAATGATGATGAACGACCGCACAATGAAAAAATGCATGCTAATAAGCAAAGAGACGGTACTTATTCCATTGTGCCACAAATGCAAGGTGGATTAACAACACCTAAAGAACTCAAGGCATTGGCTGATATTGCCGTTAAATATGAGGTTCCCACGATTAAAGTTACTGGTGGGCAGCGCATTGACTTATTAGGCATTCCTAAGGAAAACTTAAACGACATGTGGGATGAAATGACTGAGGCAGGTATGGAATCTGGTTATGCTTATGGCAAAGCCACTAGAACGTGTAAATCCTGTGTTGGCACAGATCATTGCATGATGGGTACGCAAGATTCTATGGGGCTTTCTATTAAAATGGAAGATGCTATTTGGTCACACTTTATGCCACACAAATTTAAAATGGGTGTGAGTGGTTGCCCGCGTAATTGTGCCGAAGTTACGATTAAAGATTTTGGCGTGATTTGTACTGAAAAAGGTTATGAAATTCATGTGGCAGGTGCTTGTGGGATTCGAACTAAGATCTGTTTGAAAGATAGATTTTTTGAAACCGAAGAAGAAGTGATTGAATATCTTAAGGCTTTTGTGCAGTTATATCGTATTGAGGCTAATTATCTTGAGCGAGTGATGCATTTTGAGGAACGCGTGGGCCTAGACTATATTCAATCCAAACTAAAGACACCTTCAATGATCAAACATTATGCAGACTTGTTACCCAAAACCATTAAAAACCCATGGGAAGCAGCAGACCATAGGCGTTCAGCATAATATAAGGAGTTAATCATGGAAGATAAATTAAATCTATTTTCATTTAAGGGCAAGTATCGCATTTTGCATTTAACTTGGTTTGCTTTTTTTATGACCTTTGTTATATGGCTTAACCTTGGGCCAATGATGCCATTTATACAACAAGCCTTGTCATTAAGCGAGCAACAGGCAAAAGTGTTGCTAATTCTTAATGTTGCTATGACCATTCCAGCAAGAATTGTGGTTGGTATGCTAGTTGATAAATTCGGGCCTAAAATTATGTTCTCCTCTATTTTGGTTTTAGGCGGGCTTGTTTCAATTGCATTTAGTTGGATGCAATCTTATGAACAACTTGCTCTGCTTAGGTTTTTGTCAGGTTTTATTGGCGCTGGATTTGTGGTCGGTATTCGTATGATTTCTGAGTGGTTTCCAGCAAAACAAACGGGTACTGCACAAGGTATTTATGGTGGCTGGGGTAATTTTGGTGCATTTGGTGCGGCCATGTCATTACCTTTTATCGCAAGTAGTTTTGGCGAGATTGATGGTTGGCGTTATGCGATTACCATTGCTAGTGTATTGGCAATAGGCTATGGTATTTTTTATTACTTTAATGTCGCTAATACGCCCAAAGGGTCCACTTATTTTAAGCCTAAAAAAATGGGCGCAATGGAAGTGAGTAGCTATTCGGATTTGGTGTTGTATATTTTAATGAATGTACCCTTATATCTTGCTTTGTCGCTACTCACTTGGAAATTATCACCTGAAAAAATGAATATTATTTCATTAAGTGTGGCGTTTGGCGTGTATATTGTTTTGGCATCGGTGTTTGTTTTCCAAGTGTTTAAAACTTGGACTATTAATGCGCAGCATTTAAAGAATTCTGTGCCTAAGCAACATCAATATAACTTTAAACAGGTGGCGATTTTGGATTGGGCTTATTTGGTTACTTTTGGTACTGAATTGGCTGTGGTTTCAGTTCTAGCCATGTTTTATGTTGATTGGTTTGAGTTGCCCAAAATTACAGCAGCTTTGTTGGCAGGTGTGTACCCATTTATTAATTTATTTGCCAGACCAGGTGGTGGTTATTTGAGCGATAAATACGGTCGAAAGGTAACATTAGTTGTGCTTTTCTCTGGCATTACTTTAAGTTTTTTAGCATTGGGCAATGTGGATAAAAGCTGGTCTATCTATTTAGTGGTGGCGTTGACAGTTATTGGCGGTATTTTTTCCAAGGCAGGCTCAGGCGCGGTATTTGCTTGTGTGCCACTAATCCAAAGAAGGCTAACAGGTCAGATTGCAGGTATGGTAGGCGCATTTGGCAATGTGGGTGCAGTATTGTTCTTAACTGCAAATTCTTTGGTAGATTATGATGAGTTTTTTATGCTAATTGGCATGGTTAGTGCGGTAGTATTAGCACTAATTGTTATCTTTTTAGAAGAACCGAAAGGACACATGACTGAGATTTTAGACGATGGTACGGTTGAAATAATCAAGCTAAATTAATTATGAAACAATTAAAAGTCATTGTTAATTCACACTGCATTGCAGGTGTTAAGGAGGAAAACCAAGATGCCTGCGCTTACCATGTGCCCAACCCTCAAACACTAGAATACAAAGGGATTGTAGGCGTTATTGCCGATGGCGTAAGTGCTTGCGAGCGAGCCAAAGAAGCAAGTGGTTGTTGTGTTAAAGGGTTTTTGAGTGATTATTATTCAACCCCTGAATCTTGGAGCGTTGAATATTCAGCTGGTCAAGTCATCTCAGCACTTAATAATTGGCTGTATTCCCAATCAATGCGTTTTGGTGAAATTTCATCCATGTTATGCACGCTTAGTGTGGTTATTATTAAATCAAATACCGCACATATTTTTCATGTAGGAGATTCACGAATCTATCGTTATAGAAAAGGCGTGTTGACACAACTGACCAAAGACCATATTCTAAGCCTCAACAAAGAAAAAACCTATCTATCAAGAGCGATGGGTTTTGATTTAAGCATTAATGTTGATTACCAAACTTTTGATCTTGAACTGGGCGATCAATTTTTAATGACAACTGATGGTGTGCATGACTATTTACAACATGCATCATTAGCAACATTAATGGATAAAAGCTCGTCTGCTGATAAGATTGTTAAACAGGCAATTAAGCAAGATTCTCAAGATAATGTTTCGGCTATGATTATAACGATTGAGCAATTGCCAGAGAAAAATCTAGGTGAAGCGTTTGATGAATTAACCCAAAAACCTGTACCACCTGAATTAACTAAGGGCATGAAAGTCAATGGTTTTGAGATAGAATCTTTAATTATTTCAAGTGCAAAAATGCAACTGTATTTGGCTAAAGATATTGTGACTAAACAATTAGTCGCCCTTAAAACTCCTTCTGTTAATTTTGAAGATGATCCAGAATACTTACAACATTTTATGTATGAAAAGTGGGTAGGGCAACGAGTGCAAAGCCCCAATGTCGTCAAAATTTACAACAGTCATAAAAAAGCCAACTTTTTGGCTTATGCCATGGTGTATGTTAAAGGGCAAACTTTGCGAGCGTGGATGGATGTAAATAGGCATCCTGATATTGAAGTGGTGGTGAGTTTTGTGAAGCAAATTATTCAAGGGCTTCGAGCATTTCACCGCCAAGAAATGTTGCATTGTGATTTAAAGCCAGAAAATATCATGATTGATGAAATTGGCCAAATTAAAATTATTGATTTTGGCTCAGCCAGAATTGCAGGCGTAGCAGAATTGGTTAACCCTATTAATTTCATAGCTAATCAGGGCACGCAAGGTTATACTGCACCAGAGGTTATTTTAAATGAAAGTGTTTCACAAGCCTCTGATCAATTTAGTTTAGGTGTGATTGTGTATGAGATGTTTTCATCTCATCTGCCTTATCAAAATAAATTAGATAAGAGTCTGAGCACTAAGAAATTATCTAAATTAATTTATGAGCCAGTGTTGATATACAATCCAAATTTACCTGTATGGATTGATGGCGCTATACGCAAGGCGTGTTGCTTAGATTATGCGCAAAGGTATGAGGCTTTGTCAGAATTTTTATATGACTTAGAACATCCAAATTTAGTGTTTTTATTACCTCAAAAGAACAAGCAACCAAAATTAAAGTTAACTAAATACCGGCTATTAAGTGCACTATCGCTTGCGTTAAATTTTATTTTGTTGTTAATGTTGGTTTTTAAGTAAAAGAAAAGAATGATGGATTTTAAGACAACTTGCCCTTACTGCGGCGTGGGGTGTGGCATTGAAATTACCCGAACGGGGTCTGTATTAAAATTAACAGGGGATAAAGGCTCTCCTGTTAATCAAGGCATGCTTTGTATTAAAGGGCAGACTTTATTAGAAACAGTAGGCACAGATAATGAGAGATTAATCAATCCATCATTAGGTAGTTGGGACAAGTCCATTAAAGCCATGGCCAAAGCGTTTGAATCAACACCAAAACATCAAATAGCTTTGTACTTGTCTGGGCAAATGTTAATGGAAGATTTTTATGTTGCTAGGCAATTTGCAGAGGCTTACGGCATTGATAACATTGAAAGTAATTCAAGGTTATGCATGTACTCTACTGTTAAGGCCAACAAAAGAGCCTATGGTGCTGACATTGTACCTGTGTCATTTGATGATATTTATCAAGCACAAACTATTTTTATTATTGGCAGTAATACTGCAGATTGCCACCCTATTGTATTTAATCATATCAAAAAATCCAAAGCTTTTGTGGTTTGTGTTGATGTCTATGAAAGCACCACAGCCAAAAAATCTGATTTATTTATTCAAGTTGAGCCTGGCAAAGACATGGACATTATTAATAATCTGCCTCACCAATCTTGGTTTAAAGACAAAAAAGTACTCAGTGTCTACTCACAAGGATTAACCCAATCAACTGATGCAACTGATAAGGTCAATGCCTTGATTAATGCACATATTATCACTGGAAATATCAACAAACCTGGTTGTGGCGTGTTATCTTTAACAGGGCAATGCAACGCCATGGGTGGTCGTGAAATTGGCATACGAACAAATGATTTAACCGCCACTGAATTTTTTTCCAACAATCAAATTAAGACCTTATGGGTAATGGCAACAAATCCTGCACATAGCATGATTAACTATCGACAATTTGAAACATTAATTGTGTCTGATTTTACAAAAACTCTAACCACTGACGATGCAGACATCGTTTTGCCAGCATGCAGCTGGTCAGAAAAAACAGGGCACATAAAAAACTCAGAACGCAGATATTTAAAGCAAAATGCCTTTTTACCACCTGCTGGCGACTCAAAACCTGATTGGGAAATTATTTGCTTACTTTCTAAAGAATTAGGACTTGATGGATTTGATTATCAATCAGCAGGTGATATCTGGCAACAAATGGATATTGATGAGTCTTGGCAGCCTAGAATTCAAGTTAAAGAAGAGCTGGTAACTATTAAAGTCACTAATCGCATTGATAACGATTCAATTAACAACGTTAGACTTTTGACCCAATGGCACTCAATGTCACGGACAGGTAAAAGCAAAACCCTTAATAAAATGACAAAAGTTTCTAATGAGGTTATCTCTATACATCATGTAACCAACGCTGAATTGTTTAAAAACAAAACTGTTGAACTGGATAAATATTCTAAACAACCTTGTTTTAAGGGTTCAATAAGTAAAATGAAATGACCGCAGTGCTGATAATGGCCTAATATTTTCTTAGATACAATGCTTTAAGTTACTTTTTTTTAATTCACTATGTTTTTGGCCGTGGAATTCTAAATGGCTGTGGCATTGTTTTTATAGGTGATTTATGGTATTCATCTACTCTCCCAAGTAAGTAATTTTTATTATGCCATGAGTTTGTAAAGCATAAAGTCTATTGACCTTCTTCCATAGGCGCCATTGACAAAGTAGCCCAGTGAGCCAATACCTCTTTCTGAAAGAATAGTTTGGTTAGCGACACCCATCTCCTGAAATAATGCTAGTTCCGCCATCACCAGCCCAATAAGCCTCCACTTGTTACGGATATGTCATTAAAACCGCCGTCACTACCGTTTGATGCAGATCCTGCACCACCTAGTGCTTGACCATACTCAGAGCCACCATGAGCAATTAATGATGAGCCAAATGTTGTGTTTTTCACCATGTTGGGCTTGAGGTGGTACTTTGGTTGCCCTTAAAGAAGAAGAGCCACTCCTTCTCTTGCCAACAACATAGGTAACTATATTATTTTTTCTAAAGGGTTATATGTGTTAAAAAACACCCACCATAGCGATAAATGCCTGGAATTTGACCTGTTATTGAGGTTACTAAAATCTCTACATTGTCACTGTAATACCCTCTAGTATATTGTCCACCACCGCCAGCAATGCCATAAATTTCATATTTGCCTGTCCAAGTACCGGTACCCGTATGTAGATAAATAGGTTGCCCCCAAAAATCCACTTCTCTTTCAACATTCGCCCAAAAGTTACCCTTGCTAGAGTCGCTTATATCTTCGATTTTATAACCATAGCTGAGTCTAAGTGTGTGGCTTACCATTGGGTTGGTTAGATAAATCAAAGGTATGGCTAAATTCTGTCGAGGTGATTTTTGTTTTGTAATCATCGGTCTTATCAAGGTCAATAATTAAATCAATTTTCATTGAAACTTGGAAATACTAACTTGGCATCTTTGTCATTTATGAATGTCTTAGAGTTTGCAATGCCCGTCAATACTGCTATATTAATTTTTGCAATTCTTAACCTTCCTTTTATGGTGAATTTATTACCATTTTTTATTAATTTAACGTCAATAAATTCAAAATCACCACTATTAGAAATATGAGGATTTTTTAACTCTAGACAATTATTATTGCTAGAACTAATATTGCTAAGACAACTTAGTGGGTATTCAAATTCAAAAGTGTATTGATTGTTGCTATCTTTTCCAATATTTGCAGAAAAATGATGAAATTCCATAATTTCTTAATATATGAATTTTATTATAATTTCCACCGATACGCACAAATACATTGGTTGCTATTAAATTGGTTTCACCAAGTATGCTGAATAGGTATACCCCTTTTTTCAATTCATTGTATTTTACGATATACTTGTGAGCATTATACAAGACAAAGACTTTCCCAATTATCACTGTAATAACCACACCAAAGCCCTTCAGGATGGAGAAATGTATAAAACTCAATCGCAGGTTGTAAATCAAGATTGGCAATAATACGTGCAGCTTGAGTTTTGATTCTTTCACCGCTTTGCTTGCCATTTAAATATGAGGAAATAAATTGATGATTAACAAACCAATCAGACTGAGGAAAACTAGTTGGCTTTAGGGTGTTGGTAACAGCGCTATCCATTGAACCTGGTATTAAGGAGGCGGTGTCCAGTCTTAATTTAACCAAGTCAGTAACTTTTGCCTTGTCACCTGTGTGGTGTAAATTATTACCCAAATGGTTTGCAGGGCTGGCTATTGCTAAGTAGCCTAGCGATGGATGATAGTTGCGTTGTTTGTGAAAAAATGAGCCATCAGCATTTTTGTCATCAGTATAGTTAAGATATTCATCATAAATTCTGTCCCATACAGTATTGGCATAAAAATTACCTTGTGAATGGGCAACGAGTAATACCTCTTTGTCACCACCCAAAGACTCTTTAGAATATCCAACCATCTTATCTGTTAGTGCATTAGAAATGGGAATGGATTTAAGGGCATTGTTTTTAAACCATTCTGAGGCGGTAGCTGCGGCTATAGTTGTGTAGTTAGGCTTTCCTTTTAACAGTATGATACGATAAGCCTGCCATAAAGATTTTTTAGGCCCTGAAAGTTATTCATCTTTAATGGCTTGACCATAAGCCTGTTTTTAATCTTTAAAGAGACCTTTGGTAGGATTTAAATACTTATTACTATAGTTAAGTGTTTTGCTATTAATGTTTGTGTTTAGCTTGGTAATTAATGCATTTCTTAATTCTTTAAAATCATTTTTTGTAGTGTTAATGCCATTAATAAAATAAACATCGACTTCATTGCTTGTGATGTTGGTGAGTGCATTAACATTGCTTATAAGTAAACAATAACCAATGGATTAAAGTGCTTCATTTGATAATCCCTAAACTCTGGCAAGATTCTAGATTAGATAAATCTAGGTAAGGGATATTCTCTAGCCTTTTTGTTTCTATATCAGTAATAGCGGCAACCCTTTCATAACTATCGCTCAAAATTACAGGATAGATATGGCGAGGGTCGTATTTATTTAGGTAATATTTACATTCTACTTTTTATCTACTGTCTGATCTTCCAAAATCAGAAAATTGGTAATATCCTGCACTGGGTCTTGCAAACATGGTTCTTTGCTTTCTTACTGCATCATGCTGCCTAAGCTTTAAAATCAGTGGCTTATCCTTAAACTCTTGGATGATTTGCTCTCTTTCAACATCATCTCTTATCTCATTATTATTCACATCCTCGCCCTTTAAAGTGTCATAATCTTTATCACCTGGGTCATTAGGTACTTCAAACTAAGTCAGCTTAATATTTTTAATCTTAACTTGATTGCTGGTTTGGCTAAACTCAATGGTTTTGATATCAGCATTTGCTGAAGATAAATACCCAATTAGCAAAGATTGATAACGACTAGTATCACAAGTTCTATCTGTTAGCGTATAGGAATCACATCAAACTTATA
Source organism: Abyssogena phaseoliformis symbiont OG214 (assembly GCF_016592595.1). Lineage (NCBI taxonomy): Bacteria > Pseudomonadati > Pseudomonadota > Gammaproteobacteria > Abyssogena phaseoliformis symbiont. The sequence continues at coordinate 829,937 of NZ_AP012977.1, read as the reverse complement.
AGGTTGTCCTTCAATATTCATATACATATCATAGCAATAAGGGTCGTTAGTACTAATGCTCTGTTCGTTAATGATCTCATCATCAGCATTGGTAAATTTAAGCGTTATTTGATATTCATTATCATTACAATTGATTGATTGATACATACCGTAGGCTTGGAATAGTATCTCTTTGCCCGCATCTAATGCTTGCTTAAGCCTTAGATAATCCTCAACACTAATACTTTGCGTTTGTGTGCCAGTGGTGTCAATTGATGAGTCTGCCAATAGATTGTTATTGATAACCTTCAATGATGAGATTTGTCTATTAAGTTCCCATAGATTAGCTTCATCTAAAAAATAGTATTTGTGCTTGTCTGTAAAGCTCATATCACTATAAATATCCACACTCATTCCAAGTGGCATATGTACAGACTTAAACAAATCATCTTAGCTATTTGTCTACTGAGGCATGCTCACCTGCCCCAAAACAAAATTCACTGCCTTTGTGCTCAACACTAGCGTAGAAACAAACTTTATTGGCATGTGGATCAAACTCCCTAGGAGGGGTTAAGTTGATGATTTTAAAAGAAGAGACTTTTTGACTTAAATCATAGAGTTCAGTTTGGCTATCAACCTCGGTAGCGGTTTTCTTTATAAAGCACCATTGCGAGTTTTTAAGCGAACGTGTTGGTGTTCATCTATGTAGTGTTTGAATTGAATGGGGTTATTATTGAGTGAGCGAAGAGTGGTGGTGTTGCTGATGGTGATGTTAGCGTTGGTTGTTAGGGCTAGTATAAAAAGGAACAAGAAGGAAAGAGACTTGGCTAAGTTTGGCATGGGATATCCTGTTGTTTTGATTGAAGAAGTGCGATAAACTATGTTTTTATTATGAGTTTTTGAGTGATTATTTTTTATAAGGTGATTTGGTTAAGTTTGAGATGCAAAATTTTATTGAAAATTAATCAAACAATTGGCAAGGTGATTTTGCTTTTAAAATGGCGCCATTCATAACGAATGGGGTAGTTTCTGCGATAGTCCTCAAAGTTGTTAATATCTTTAATGGCGTTTGCATCTTGTTGAAAATCATAAATTTTATTTAAGGTATCCTTTAAATTATTTTTATCGATGAATAACTCATCAGAACTAATTAAATTTTTGATATTTTTATCTTGCTTTTCGCCTAAGAAAGCGCACAATGCTTCATTTATCATAAAGCTGCCCATAAATTTTGCATCAACTGAGTGTCCAGCAATGTGCGGTGTGGCTAAATAAGCAGTATTTTGTAAACTTGGGTTGATGTTAGGTTCACCCTCCCAGCAGTCAATAATATTAGCAAGTGTTTTATACTTTTGCCATATTGCTTCTTTTATCACACCACCACGTGCGGCATTAAAAAGAATAGTTTTATTTGTAATGTGATGAAAATTATTTTCATTAAGAAGTTGATAGGATGGGTGCTTGCCATCCATAGTCAGCGGCGTATGGAAGGTAACAATATCAGCGCTTAATGCTGTATTTAAATCAACAAAGTTGTCTAGATTTTCGCGCATTTGGCGTGGTGGATCATTCAATAAGGTTTTAATGCCCATCAATTTGGCTTTTTCTGCCAATCTTATACCCACATTGCCGACACCAATAATGCCTAACGTTTTCTTTTGATAGTCAAAATTCAACTCATCTGCTAAATTAACAATGGCACTTATCACAAACTCAGCTACTGCCATTGAGTTGCAACCTTGAGCTGAGAAAAATTGAGCACCTTTAGTCTTTAAATAATCTTGATCAATGTGATCCAATCCAGCAACTGTTGAGCCGACAAACTTTACTCGGCTACCGTCCAATAATGCCTGATTAACTTTAGTGCGCGAACGTACAATTAATACATCTGCATCTTTAACCGAGCTGGCGTTAATATCTCTACCAGCAATGGCAGTAATTTCACCAAAACAGTCAAAAAATTTCTTATAGGCATAACAAGCATCATCAATAACCAATTTCATTATGACCAACTAATCACTTGTTGATTGTGCATTTTAAGATAATCATTGGCTTTTGAAAAATGCCGACATCCTAAAAAACCACGATGTACTGATAAAGGAGAGGGATGCGTGGTAGTAAGGATTAAGTGCTTATCTTTATCAATAAAGATCGATTTTTTCTGTGCATAAGCACCCCAAAGCATGAATACTAAATGTTGTCTTTCTTTGCTTAGGGCTTTAATAATACCATCGGTAAATACCTCCCAACCTTGGTTGGCATGAGAGGCTGCCTGATGAGCTTCAACAGTTAAAACACTATTAAGCAGTAAAACACCTTGTATTGCCCAGTGTGTTAAATCGCCACTTTGGCTAGGCTCAATGTTTAAATCACCATGTAATTCTTTAAAGATATTGCCAAGCGATGGCGGTTTTTTTACTCCTTGAACGACTGAAAAACTCAAACCATGAGCTTGTCCTAATCCATGATAAGGATCTTGCCCAAGAATAATGACTTTAACTTTATCAAACGCAGTTAATTCAAAGGCTTTAAACCAGTTTTTAGAATGGGGAAAAATAACTTTTTTAGCTTGTTTTTGTTGATTTAAAAATCGTTTTAAATCAACCATTGATTGTGTTTCAAGTAATGTTTTGATACTTGGATGCCAGTTTTGTATGTTCACAAACTTGCCCACCATAATCTTAAGCAATAACCCAGCGTACTCACATAGCCCACTTCGCTAAATTTAATTTGGTTGTTTTTTGAGATGAAAAAACTCGTTGGCGTGGCTTTAACGCCAAGCAACCTTGCCAAAGAACCAGAATTATCATTAATGATATTGTTTGTTTGCATATCATGCTCTTGTGCGTATGTTTGCAAATCAGCATCAGAACCAGATTGCATAGCAATATTAAGCACTCTATAATCACGGCTTATGGTCTGAATATTGTCATTTTCAAGTTGACAAATGCCACACCAAGTGGCCCAAAAGTGTATTAAAGTTGGCTCATTTGAGTGTGATGAAACAATTGCTCCACTTAAAGTTTTGCTATTAAAATTTGGTACGATGCCACTACTCAAGTTATGTTGCTGATAAGCACGAAAACTAAAAATAGCAATAATAACCAGCAGCCATTGTAAATTTTTTTTTCTTTTTTTCATGGATTATTATTATATATGACTGATTGAATAACGCACTGGCAAGAAGGGAAAATAGGTTGGCATAAAAATCAACCTAACTCAAGACTAATTGAATTTATTGATTGTGTAAAACTAAGTACTAATGCTTGTATGTTTGTGCCATTATGTGGAAAAAGCGTTGATATGTTGTATTTTCTAGAAAAAAGTTTCAAGGTGTTGGATGTTGAGTTGAATGAGCTTGCTGCTTAGCAGTTTTTTGTAGAAAATGAGTTGCATTTTTCAACTAAGAAAAGCAGCAAATTTGTGATTTTTTCTTCAAAAAAATATTGATATTTATTGTGGTGATTATTTTTAATCATATTAGTGCTGTGTTATGATAGAGCGTCTTTAATCGTACTGCCTTTAGTTTTAAGAGCGAAATATGCATCCCACTTATACGCTATAATACCCGCTGGTTGTAGGGTGCTATTATTAACCTTAAATTATCCTCAATCACAAGTAAATGGACCGTCTTATGTGGTTAATAAGACAGAAGTGGTTTCACTTTTTAAAGGGTTTGAATGTCAGCAGTTACAATGTTTTGATGACATTAAAAATGAGCTCAAGTTTCAACGTGAAAATGTTGATTTTTTTGAAAAAAAACGTATTGTTTGCGTAAAAAATAAGAGGAAAAATGGCAAAAAAAATAAAAGGAATAGTGGCGCAATTTGGCACTAAGGGATATGGTTTTATTACGGGTGATGATGGTGAAAAATATTTCATCCATCAAAAAAATATTTTTGACAAATCTCGTCTAAAAGTTAATACACGCGTTGTGTTTAGCGCGCAAAACTCTGAGAAGGGTTGGGTGGCAATGGATGTTAATCTAGAAAAAGGCGCTAAGATACCTAGTTCTGAGTCTAAGCCGTTATCAAACGGCGTTGTTAAGGGCATGTTTATCATTTTGTTTATCATTCAAGTGATTGTTGTTTATAAAATATTTATATGATAAAAAAATACTTACTCATCTCGTTAATTTCATTAACACTTAATGGGTGTTTTTCAACGCCTGCTGTACAAGTGAGTAATATTTGCCATTTAATGGATGAGCAGGTGAGTTGGTATCAAGCAGTTAAAGCTAGCGAGAAAAAGTATGGTTCACCTATGCATGTGCAGTTGGCTATTATGTATCAAGAATCGCATTTTGCATCAGATGCAAGACCGCCAAGAAATAAGTTATTTGGCGTTGTACCGTGGTTTAGATCAAGTAGTGCCTATGGTTTTGCACAAGCTAAAGACACAACTTGGGAATGGTATCAGCTAAAAACGAGTAATCAAAATGCCAATCGTGATGATTTTGACGATGCCATAGACTTTATTGGCTGGTACATTAATCAGTCTAGTAAGCGTTCTGGTATTGATAAATCAGATACTCGCAATCAGTACCTTGCTTATCATGAAGGACACGGCGGTTTTAATAAACAAACTTATTCTGCTAAGCCATGGCTTATAAAAATAGCACGTGGTGTTGATGACAATGCACAGCGTTATAAACAACAACTTCAACAATGCTCCTCTCAATTAGATGGTAATAATGTTTGGAGACTCTTCTAGATTTTATGTGGGTAAAAGTTCTAAATCGAGCTCCAAAAGAAGGCACAATGGTTGAAGTTGTTGTAGAGGGCAGAGATTTATTGATTATACTTAATCAAGGTGAGTTGTATTGTGCAGATAACCGCTGTCCACATGAAGATATTAAATTGACGCTAGGTTGTTTAAAAGGCAATCGAATCAAGTGTTCACTACATGGATTCAGCTTTGATTTGACCACAGGGGATAGCGCACAGGTAGATGTTGATAATTTGCACGTTTATCCTACTAAACAAGAAAATAATAAAATTTATATTAATATTTAAAATTATGAAAACATCTCAAACACTTATGCACTCAATTATTCAACGCATAGCAACAGGCCCTGATTTGAGTAAAAATATTGATTTTGAAGAGGCTAAAGCAGGTATGCAAGGTATATTGCGTGGTGAGATTAATGACGTGCAATCGGCTATCTTTTTAATTGCACTTCGCATGAAACGTGAAACACGTGAAGAGAATGAAGGCATTCTTGCTGCTATTCTTAGCGAGTCTGATCAGCAGCAGGTGATGGTTGATGATTTGGTAGATTTGGGCGACCCCTATAGTGGCTATAATCGTTCTGTCCCCATTTCATCATTTTTACCACCATTGTTGGCTGAGCTTGGTTTGCCTACTGTTATTCATGGCTTGGACAGTGTATCACCAAAATATGGGCTTACTCATCGGCATATTAATAAAGCTTTAGGTTTAGAAGTTGACCACTCAACTACACAAGCAAAAGCTCGGCTTGAAGATGACAATATTGGTTGGTCATATATTGATCAAGCAAACTACTGCCAAGGCTTACACAACCTTGTACCTTTGCGTAATCAAATTATTAAACGCAGTGTGATTAATACAGTAGAAACTTTAATTGGACCAATGCGTGGTAAAAAAACGCATTCTATTTTGGGTTATGTGCATAAGCCTTACCCTCCTATTTATGCACACTTGGTAACTGCTTCGGGTATGGATACATCATTGTTAGTTCGTGGCGTTGAGGGTGGTGTAATTCCCTCACTTCGCCAAAAGGGTTTAATGATTTCTTATCAAGGTTTGGTTGAGCAAGACAGAGTAAATATTGCCCCTAAGTCATTGGGCATTAATCAAGACATGCGCGCTATTTCATTTCCTAGTGAACTGGATGTGCATAATGACATTAAAGCCTTGGCAGATTACACAGTTAAATTGGGAAAATCTGCCTTATCGGGTGAACAAGGGCTGTTTTATGATGGCTTGGTTTTGGCAGCTAGTTTGATTCTTTGGCATACTAAAAAAGCCAGTTCATTAGTTGAAGCTGCCGACATAACAAGAATGTCCTTAGACTCTGGTAAGGCATTGAATCGTTTATAATTAAACTTTAAAAATCATCATAAAACAAAAAAGGGAGTAGAAAAAATGAATAATAATATTAAAGTTGTTGTTAGCTGGTTAATTGCTTTATGGGCATCATATGTTTTTTAGGTTCATTGCCGTATAAATTCAATGGTGCAGCAGAGCCACTACATATCTTTTCTATTTTAGGCGCATGAATGAGTGGGGTTTTAGGCAATACGATGGGTGAATTGTTCACTCAATATGGCGCTTATATTGTTGGCGGTTTTGAGTTAATCACTTTCTTGGTTTTGCTATCTCCTCTTGTTTTGTGGCATCGAAGATAAAAACTACATTGCATTGGTGGCTTAATGGCGTCAGTGGCGATGGCGGGTGCAATATTTTTCCATTTGTTTACCCCGTTGGGTTTGGGGTGGTTAAGTGGAGTGAGAATGGGTAAATACAAACTGACTTAGGCTTGGCAAATGCTGCTTTGTCTATTTTAGTTTTAGGTATTGTCATGGTTATTCTAAATAGACGAGCCTAATTGATGCAAGATCAGGATATCTTACAAAAAAAATAGCCTGAGTCTGAGCCACTTCAAATTTTTAAAAATCCAAGCAACTCATTAATTATCAAACTATTAATGAGTTGGAAAAAACCCTAAATCTAAATAAACAAGGCTCATAGTGTTGGGATGAGATATTTGCATGGGTGAGGAAATATTTAGAATATTCTCCCAATACTAGCCATCCTAATTTTACCAATCGTATGTAGTCGGGCGCCAATCAACCTTCCATTGTGGGTGAAATTGTGGCTACGCTGAGTAATACTGCAAATTGCACTTTTGAATCTGCGCCTGTTGTGACGTTAATGGAAAAATACATGATTGAGCAAATGCTTGACATAGTGGGTTTTAAAAACGGCGAAGGACAAATGACAACAGGATCGAGTAATGCCAATATGATTGCCATGATGATTGCGCGTAATCAAGCATTGAAAGAGGTAAAAAAGCAAGGACTGTTTAATCAAAAATATTTGTTTGCCTTTGTTAATAAAGATGCGCATTATTCGCTAGACAAGGCGGCTAATATATTAGGCATTGGCACTGATCATTTAATTAAAATAGCCACTTTTGAAGACAGCTCAATGAACACAACATTAACTTGATAAGAAAATCAAGAAAATCAAACAACAAGGTGGTATAGTCTTCTTTGTTTGTACGACATTAGGCACAACAGTGCGAGGTGCTTATGACAATATTGAAGCTTTAACCGCACTGAAAAATAAGCACAATTTTTGGCTACATGGTGGTGCAGCAATTATGAGCTTAAAATTAAAGAAGAAATTTTTAGCAGGTATTGAATATCTAGATTCTTTCACCATGGATTTTCACAAAATACTGGGTAGTAATTTAATGTGTAATTTTTTATTGTTAAACCATCAGTATTTATTATCATGCATTTGTGCAGATGGAAATGGCAGCTATATTTTTAGAGACAATGGCGTTGATTTTGGCATTGCTTCATTGCAATGTGGCCGTCGTGTTGATAGTCTAAAATGGTTTTTAGATTGGAAATTCTATACCAAACAAGGCTTTTCTGATAGAGTTGAGAGTTACCATCAATTGGCAAAACCTGCTGAGAATTTTATCAACGCCAGTGTTGATTTGGAAATGATACTGAAACGCACCTCTTTTAATGTTTGCTTTCGCTTTAAAACTAAACACCCTGATAAAAATAATTTTAATCAGCGCTTGCGTGATAGTTTGTATCAAGAGCAACACGCCTTGCTGTCTTTAACTTACGTGGAAAAAAATTAGTGTTTAGATTATTAATTAGTAATATTAATAAAATGAAACTAATTGATTTATTTAATCGTTTAATTAAGACAGGAAAGGCACTAAATAATGTTTAAAAAAATTCAAAATACGCATTACACACACTCAACTGATTTCGATTTTAAGACGTTGTGTGTATTACTTCATGAAGAAAAATATGCTTTAGCTATTGAACGAATAAAAACACTAGCTTTGGATATAGATTTAAAGGCCTTGTTGTTTGATCAATGTAGTTATACAAGGAATATTGTTATTAACAATAAAAGCTATTGGTTAGGGTTGTTAAATTGGGACAAAAGCGCAACAACACGTATTCATGGACATCCAGACCGTGCTTTTATTTATGTGATTAAAGGGTGGTTGATGTGTAAAGATTTTGACAAGAACCCACTGACCAAGCTTAGAAGCAGCACACTTGTTGATGGCGCATGCCAATATAGTAATGGTGTGAAAGGAAAAATGGACAATTACATTCATCAAATTAGTGCCATTGAGTCCAGCCTAAGTTTACACTTCTATTCAGACAACCCTGCCAGAGGAGAGATTTTTGACTTTTAGGTTGATTTTTTATTATATTTATTGGTCGTTAAGACTCGGCATTCTACCTTGGTATTATTTTCAAATCAATGCTGAGCGGTACAATAAAGAAAAAAGGTTTTATTCTAAAATTGATATGGATGAGAGCATCCCTTTAAAGTGGCGATTAAAGCAAACCTATCTTGATAAAAACAACCCGCCTTGTAAATTTCCTGTGTTTTTAAAACCAGAGTGGGGGCAAAATTCTAATGGTATCAAAAGGGCTGATTCAAAGGATGATTTTTTAGCTTTTAATCATAAAAAAAGCAAAACTCCTTATATTGTTCAAGAGGCGGCAACAGAAGCGCAAGAATATGAGATTTTCTATATTCGTGACTCTGATAATGAAACGAGTTGTATTACATTAACAATTACCCAAGCAATTAATCATTCGGATGAGCCTTATCCTATCAATAGCATTAATAATAAACAGGTAATTTATCAAGATTGCATATTAGATTTTTCATCCAGTGAGTTTAAAGAATTGCACAATCACTTGCAAGAATTGCCACATTTTCGTATTGCCAGAGTAGGGCTTAGAGCTAACTCTAAGCAAGATTTATTAAAAGGTTTGTTTCACATTATTGAGATTAATTTATTTGCACCATTTCCGATTAATCTACCAGATAATAGCATTTCGAAAAAAACCAAACACCAGTTTATTAAAGACAACATGTATCACCTTGTTAAAATCAGCAATACAACACCTAAAGAACATTTTAATCGCTTTGTATTTTTCAAAAAAGTCATCAAGTATTATCAAAAGATGAAAAAACTAATTTTAGCATTAATAGTAATGTTTTCTTTACCAGTAAAGGATAATTAGCCTAGTTATGCTGCAGAAATGAAAGAAGTTGTTTGATTGTTTTGAACAGTTAGTACTTATAACAATGTTATCAATTTAGAAATTTAGAAATTTTTTTTAAGAATACTCGGGGGCCAAAAGGATAAGGGTGACTTAATTTGTATGTGTAATTTGTTAAAAAATTACGAGCCCATAAAACAAGATTTTAGTTATTTTTATAATCAAAGGGCGAATAAATTATTAAAAGAGTTAAGCGAATTAGAAAGAAGAATGAGTGTTAATGCGTTTTTCTATGTTGGCTAGTAATCAATTTAGGTAATAAGTTAAAGCAACAAAGGAAAAAAGAAATGATCAACTGGAGAGGCAGAAAAAATAAAATATACAAAAATGCGAACAACAAGGCAGTGTTAATATTGGCAAGTATAGAGATAATTGTAACGGCACAGTAACAGATGCCACAACAGGATTAATGTTGATGCGTTGTTCACAATGGGCAAGAGGTGGGATGGCGGCACTTGTATAGGTGATATTAAAGAGCATACATGGCGTTCTACCAACAATTTAAGTGCTAATTTTGCAGGGTATTCTGATTGGAGAATGCCAACTATTAAAGAACTTAATACTTTAGTCTAATAGGTGAATTTAGTGTTTTTGCAATGTTTTCATAAGTTAGACCATTGAAGTAAGATATTAGTAAAACGTTCATAATTTCTAGTTTGAGTTGTTTTAGGTACTGGGTTAGCTGTTGATGAGCTTGTTCTTGTTTAGGTTCACTTAAAAAATCCAACTGCTCATTACTAATGGCATGTAATTCAATATCATCTTGAATGGGTAATTAACGTTTACGTAGAAAGTCAATTGCATGGTTTCTGGCAATAGTTGACATCTAAGTCATTACACTCACTGGCTTTGTTTTCAAAGTAACTGTTCGTCCGGATGCCAAATTTTTACATATACTTCCTACAAGCAATCCTCACTTAATTCCCGTTTCTTTAATATACAAAGAATAACGGCAAAAAGTTGCACGTTTGAAAGCTCATATATTTTTTAAAAGGTTTTTTGATTTTTATTTTGTTGAAGTTGCTTAAAATAATCATTAATGTTTTTCTTCATATTTGAAACTGACCAGTGATGTATGCCGTATAAGTATAGCGTGATTGATTAAATTCAATGATTTTTATTAACTTTATAAGGAAAAAACAATGAACAAAATAAAAACACTAGCTCTGGCAGGCTTAACTTTATTGGGCTCTAACTTTGTTACAATAAAGGCTAGTGCTGCATCCAAAGAGAAATGTTATGGTATTGTTAAGGCAGGGCAAAATGCCTGTGCTACCAAGGCTTCATCTTGTGCAGGAACTTCAAAATCTGATGGATAAACTGATGCTTTTATTACACTATCTAAAGGCTTATGTGAAAAATTGGTGAATGGTAGCCTGACTTCCTCTTAGGTTTTTTGGAGAAATAAGATGAAACAAAACGTAGGCAGCATCGACAAAATTTTAAGAATAATAGCTGGTATTGCATTAATTATTTATGCACTTTATAGTGGTGCTTTATGGGCTTGGATTGGTATTATTCCACTGCTAACGGGATCAATGGGCTGGTGTCCGCTTTATCCCGTGTTTGGATGTTCAAGTTGTAAAAAATAAGCCATGAGAATATTGACTCTAATATGCTTGTTGTCATTAGAAGCTTTTTCTGACTTTACGACGCTTCAACTAAGTAGGTGCAAGAGAAAATAGCCCAAGGCGTTGTAATTATTGATGTTCGAAGACAAAATGAAGTTGACAAATATGGCATTATGCCCATTGCGCATAAGTTAACATTTTTTGACAATAAGGATAATTACAACGCGAAAAAGTGGCTAAGGAGTTTGTCTAGTCTTGTTAAAACTAAAGATACGCCATTTATTTTGGTTTGTGTTCACGCCAATCGTACTAAGATTATTGGCAGGTTTTTAGATGCCAAAACAGATTATAGACACATCTTTGAATTGGGTGGCAGTATTAATAATGGCTGGATTAGCAAAGGATTAAGTACCGCTAAAGCGCTCACAAAACTAAAAAAACCTTGGTGGCAGTTTTGATAATAGCATCCAACAGTGTTGGTATAGGATTAAGACACCAATACTTGGCGCAATTTGTTGATGAAAAACCAGATATTGCCTGATTAGAGGTGCATACCGAGAATTTTTTCTCTGAAGGTCAGCATGCTTATCAGCTGGATGAGGTAACGCGATATTAGCCACTAAGCTTGCACGGTGTTGGGTCATTTTAGGTTCATCTGATAAGTTGAACTAGAATCATTTAAAGCAGCTTAAACGCGCTATTAATAGATATAAGCCAAAACTATTTTCTGAGCATTTGAGTTGGGGTAGTGTTAATGGTCAATATTTTAATGATTTATTGCCAATGCCTTATACAAAAGAAAGCCTGAATCATTTTGCTGACAAGGTTAAGCAAGCTCAAGATTATTTAGGCAGGCAAATACTAATTGAAAATCCATCTTTTTATTTACAATTTAGTGAATCGGATATAAATGAGTGGAATAATAACATTCCAGCTTTATCAGTTTTGTTGGGCGAAGCGCAAAAAATACTCAATGCTTAAAACCATTCAAACTACTTTCTCTAATGATGTTATTAATGACCAAGTACAAGGTGATTATTTTTCACAAGGTAATTTTAGTGCTGCTGAGTTGATTCAGATTTATCGCAACCACTATATCTTAAGTTTAATTGGTACACTTAAATCAAGCTATAGTTGTATATTGCGTCTAGTAGGTGAAGGTTTTTTCACATTATTAGCAAAAAATTACATTAGTGAACATCCGCTTAGTGCTGGTTATTTGCAAAATTACGGTCATTTTTTTGCTCAATTTTTAAAAGGTTTTAAGCCTTGTAAGCCCTATCCATATTTAATTGATATTGTTTATTTTGAAAGATATTATGAATAGTGCTACCATAGTGACAATGCACAATTTTTAATACATTCTATTTATCCTATTATAGATATTTGGCAATTAAATGAAAGCAGCGAAGATTTAAACCTTACAGAACAAGCACAGTATGTTTTAATAGCCAAGAGAAATTTAGAAGTCGTGGTTAGTAAAATAAGTCAGTCAGATTTTTTAACACTAGGGGGAATTACCTAATTTATATATTTAGCAACGATTTTCTTAAATTATTTGTACGTCTTTATGTTGCAGATGCTTTTTTTCGTGCTGGTTGGATTAAACTTAACGCTTGGGATCCAACTTTATATTTATTTGAATCAGAATACAGCGTACCCTTTATTTCTTGGGAGTTAGCAGTTTATTTAATACTATTGTAGTGGTGTCTTACCCTATTTTGTGGGAAGGTGGGTTTTATGATCATAAGCTTTGGGGTATTATGTTGCTATTGACGGTTGTTTATGGGCAGGGGAAATTGTCATTGGATCGTTTAATTTGTAAGAAGTGTTGTTAATAAAAAGGAGTTGTCAATGAAAATGGAAATGATGGAGGCTGTTAGGACAGTTACGCCTATTTTAGAAATACTTTCCACGTTATTTATTTTTGTTATAGGTTTGGTTGCTTTGGTTGTTATTGATAACAACCAAAGCAAAAAGTGCAATTTTACGAAATTATCTAGTTGTTGGGCATTTTCGTTCTATTTTCTTAAGTTTAGGTGAGTTTTTTCGTTAGTATTTTTTTGCCATGGATAGAGAGAGGAAATGCCCTTTAATCGTGCAGAGAGAGATTGGGTGCATAAAGCAGCAAATAACAACAATGCCACGGTTGTATTCAGTTCAACTAAAAATCTCAATTCTGTTGGTACGGTACTTTTTGCTAATTGTCTTCCTACTTTGGATGAAGATGCTGTAGAGACACGCCCTGTTACTATTGGAAGGGATTTTTGTAAACAACCTTATCAGGCAAAACCAGTTTTTAATATATCAGGTATGAGTTTTGGCGCCATTTCGAGGCTTACGGTATTGGCGCTGTCAAATGGCGTAAGAATGGAAAATTGTTGGTATAATACAGGCGAAGGTGGTTTATCGCCTTATCATTTAGAAGGCGGTGCAGATATTGTTTTTCAAATTGGTACGGCCAAATATGGCGTGCGTGACGAAAAAGGCAAACTAAGCGATGAAAAATTGCTTGAGATTGCCCCGCGCACGATCAAGTGAAAATATTTGAAATTAAGATGAGTCAAGGCGCCAAACCAGGTAAGGGCGACATTCCTCCAAAGGAAAAAGTAACCAAGCAAATTGCTGAAATTCGTGGCATTAGTATGGGTGAAGATTCTATTTCGCCCAATCGACATGTAGAGATTACTTCAATTAATGATTTGCTCAATATGATTAATCATGTGTGTGAGGTAACAGGAAAGCCTACTGGATTTAAGTCTGTAATTAGTGTAACAGCATGGATAGATGATTTTTTTAAAGAAATTAACAAGCGAGGCGAAGCTTGTGCGCCTGATTTTATTACCCTTGATAGTGGTGATGGCGGCACAGACGCAGCACCCATGTCGTTACTTGATAATGTCGGACTTCCCATTAAAGAAACCTTGCTATTTTTAGTGGATAAACTCAATCAATACAATTTAAAACAGCGTGTGAAGGTCATCACTTCTGGCAAGTTAATTACACCAGCTAGTGTGGCATGGGCATTGTGTGCAGGTACTGACTTTGTTGTTTCAGTGCGTGGATTTATGTTTTCATTGGGCGGTATTCAAGCGTTAAAGTGTAATAAAAATACTTGCCCCACTGGTATTACTACTCATAGTAAGCGTTTGAAAAAAAGGTTAAATCCAGAAAACAAAGCATTAAAGGTGGCTAATTATATTCGTAATATAACCCATGCAGTGGAGATTATTGCTTATTCTTGTGGCGTGAGAGAGCCGCGAGAACTTAATAGGTCCCATGTTCGCATCATTCAAAACAATGGTCGTTCTGTTGCTATGGATGAAATCTACCCTTCCCAATCTGAATAGGAAAATAAAAAAATGAAAGCATCTGATTTATTTATAAAAGCACTTGAAAATGAAGGTGTTGAGTATATTTTTGGCATTCCAGGTGAAGAGAACTTAGATTTTCTAGATTCTCTACGACGTTCAAATATTCGACTTATTTTGACACGTCATGAGCAAGGCGCTGCTTTTATGGCAGCAACCTATGGGCGGTTAACAGGAAAAACAGGTGTGTGTTTAGCAACGCTTGGACCTGGAGCAACCAATTTAGTAACTTGTGCAGCTTATGCACAACTTGGCGCTATGCCAATGTTGATGATTACTGGACAAAAACCAATTAATTCTAGCAAGCAAGGACGTTTTCAAATTATAGATATTGTGCGGATGATGGAACCATTAACCAAATCTAGTAAGCAAATTGTTAATGGTGTTATGATTCCTTCCTTGGTGCGTGATGCATTTCGCTTGGCTGAGGAAGAAAGGCCAGGCGCGGTGCACTTAGAATTGCCTGAGGATGTGGCAGGCGAGCAAGTTAAAAATTGGCACATATTTACCAAACATGAAATTCGTCGTCCTGATGCAGACAAGCAAGCACTAGATGAAGCAGTGGTAATGATTAAGGCGGCTAAACGACCTTTGGTGCTTATCGGTGCAGGCGCTAATCGTAAAAAATTATTTCAACCATTGCAAAAGTTTATCGAAAAAACAGGCATTCCATTCTTTAATACACAAATGGGTAAAGGTGTGGTTAGTTGTGAAAGTCCTTTGTTTTTAGGCACTGCTGCATTATCAGATGGGGATGTGGTGCACCTCGCAGTTTCCTTAGCAGATTTGATTATTAACGTTGGGCATGACGTGGTAGAAAAACCACCATTTTTTATGCATGAAGACGGACAAAAAGTGATTCATATTAATTTTAACTCTGCCCAAGTTGATGAGGTGTATTTTCCGCAATTAGAGATGGTGGGAGATATTGCAACTAGCATTACTGCTTTAACGAAAAAGTTGTCAGGACAATTAAACAATCAAGTATCTGATTTATTAACAATAAGAAAAAAAATTAAAAAAATTATTCATGAATTTGATGAAGATGACTCATTTCCAATGCTACCGCAAAGAATTGTGGCTGATGTTAGAAAGGCGTTAGATAAAGACGCTATTATTGCGCTTGATAACGGCATGTACAAACTTTGGTTTGCTCGTCATTATCATACTTACATGCCTAATACAGTGTTGCTTGATAATGCCTTGGCAACAATGGGTGCAGGACTCCCTTCGGCAATGGCATGTGCGTTGATATATCCTAATCGTCAAGTAATGGCGGTATGTGGCGATGGTGGTTTTATGATGAACTCACAGGAACTAGAAACCGCCATGCGCTTAAAGCTTAATTTGGTAGTATTGATTGTAACTGATAAGGCTTACGGCATGATTCGTTGGAAGCAGGAAGGCCAAGGTTTGGATGACTTTGGGCTTGAGTACAACAATCCTGATTTTGTAAAATATGCGGATAGTTATGGTGCCTCAGGTTATCGTATAGAAGAAGCACAGGCACTTGTACCCCTTATTCGACAATGTTTTTCTCAAGGCGGTATACATATTATTGATACACCAATTGATTATAGTGAAAATAAACGCTTATTCCCTAAAAACTTAAGCGAGGTTTTAAATGACTAAAAAAATATTAATAATTAAACAAGCTTACACTGAACAAGTGATAAAAAAGTTAGAAATGCATGATGCCCAATCTGTTGAGAATATGCTAAATACGGCATCAAATTTACATAAAAAAGGATATCTACCCGCTTATCAACGACTTGAAATTTTGCAAAAATTGGCAAATTTGGTGACTGATGAACACGAAAGTTTTGCACAATTGATTGCTAATGAAGGTGGCAAGCCTTTAAAAGATGCACGCATAGAAGTAACTAGAGCGATTGACGGTATCCATATTGCCATTGCTGGCATTAGAAATATTAAAGGTGAGCAAATTCCAATGGATTTGACTCAAGCAGGTATGCAGCGCCTAGCCTTTACAGTTATGGAGCCAATTGGTGTGGTCGTAGCAGTGAGTGCTTTTAATCACCCACTTAATTTAATCATTCATCAAGTAGTGCCTGCTATTGCAACAGGATGCCCAGTGATTGTTAAACCGGCAGAAGTGACACCTTTATGTGCATTACGCTTTGCTCAATTGGCAATTAAGGCAGGCTTACCTGAGGGTTATTTGCAAGTGGCGTTGACTGATAGGGAGAACTCAGAAAAATTAGTCACCGATTCAAGAGTAGCATTTTTTAGTTTTATTGGTTCTGCACAAGTAGGCTGGGTGCTTAAATCTAAGCTCGCACCAGGAGTGCGTTGTGCATTAGAGCATGGTGGCGTTGCCCCACTTATTTTTGATGAGTGTAGTGACATGGATGGATTTATTGCAGGCGTGGTTAAAGCTGGTTTTTACCATGCTGGGCAGGTATGCGTTTCAGTACAACGTGTATTTGTGCCTAAAAATAAGGCCAAAGAAATTGCAAAAAAAATTGCAAATGTTGCCAGTCAACTGATTGTGGGTGATGCTATTGATGAAGTGACTGATGTAGGTCCATTAATTTTACCTAAAGAGGTAGATAGAGTTGAAGCGTGGGTTAATCAAGCCATTGCCGAAGGTGCGACTTTAATCACAGGTGGCAAGCGCATTAATTCGGTGAGTTATGAACCAACTGTGCTATTAAATCCTAGTAATCATTCTAAAGTTTCTAATCAAGAAATATTTGGCCCTGTGATCTGCATATATGATTATTTTGATATTAGTGAAGCGATTGAAGTTGCTAACAGCTTAGAGGTGTCGTTCCAAGCATCAATCTTTAGTGATAATATTACCACTGCCATGAACAGTGCAAAAGCGCTATCTGCTTCAGCCGTTATGATTAATGATTACACCACCTTTAGGGTGGATTGGACGCCATTTGCAGGACGCAAACATTCAGGCTATGGTGTTGGCGGTATTAACCACACTATGCATGACATGCTTGAGCATAAAATGATTGTTATTAAACATTAATCCTCAAATTGGTGTTTATACAATTGGGAATATTCGCCTTGATGGTCTAACAGTTTTTGATGAGTACCTTGTTCAATGATACTACCATGGCGCAGTACGATAATGAGGTCGGCCTTTTGAATGGTGCTTAATCGATGGGCAATAACAATAGTGGTTCTGTCTTTTTGCATTTCATGAATTGCGTTTTGCACCTGTTTTTCAGTAGCACTGTCTAATGCTGAGGTGGCTTCGTCTAAAATTAAAATAGGGCTGTCTTTAGCAATCGCCCTTGCAATAGCAAGTCGTTGGCGTTGTCCGCCTGAAAGCTTGGCGCCATTTTCGCCAATTTGCGTATCAAATCCATGTTCTAGTTGTTGAATAAATTCATCAGCATTGGCAGCAATTGCTGAACGTTTGATCTGTTTATCTGGCATGGTGTCTAGTTGTCCCAAGGCAATATTGCCTCTAATAGAGTCATTAAATAGTTGCATATTTTGATCAACAAAGGCAATATTTGAGCGTAATGAATCAATTTCAAATTGGTTAATATCTATACCATCAATAGTGATAGAACCTTGTTTTGGCGAATAAAAGCGCATCAATAATTGAATAATAGTGGTTTTACCACTACCTGTTGCACCAACAAATGCAATTGTTTCACCTGGTTTAATGTCTAGATTGATACGTTTAAGCACGGTCGTATTATTGTTATAAGCAAATGATACGTCGTTAAATTGAATGGCACCTTTAGGTTTTTTTAGTTTTTTAGTACCAACATTAGATTCTTCCTTTTCGTTAATAAGTCCAAACACACTTTCACCCGCTGCCATCGCATTTTGCAAAGGTTTGTTGATATTGACTAAATTTTTGGCAGGTTTAAGTAGCATGCCCATTGCCGTAAAAAAAGACAAAAATTCACCTGCACTCATTTGTAGTGAAGTAGAGGAAAAATACACCACACTACTTAGAGATAGTCCAATTAAAACATTAACAAAAGCGGTATTAGAACTACTGGTCATATCAACTTTAAAACGTTGTTGACGGATATTTTTAATCAAGCTGTTAAACTTTTTACTTATTTGAGATTGGGCGTGATAAATTTTAACCAAGGTGTTGCCAGAAATATTTTCATTAAGTAAGTGCGTCATATTACCCATTGATTTCTGCACATTAACACTTGAACGACGCATACGATTAGAGGAGAGTTTAACGGCTAAATACACCAGTGGTAGGAGCACTAATAGCGTTAAACTCAGTTGCCAGTTTTTATAAAATAAATAGCCAATTAGGATAACAACAGTTATTGATGATTTAATAAAATCCAGCCAAATGGTTGAGGCACTGGCTGCAATTTGCTCAACATCAAAAGTGAGTTTAGATAATGTTTTTCCCGTAGGATGTTGATCAAAATACGACTTAGGTAATTTCAACAATTTAGCAAACATGGTAACGCGTAAATCCATAATCACTTTATTAGACACCCAAGAACTAACCGCAGTAGAAGTAAGCGTAAACAACGAACTAAGAACAACAATACCAAACAAAGCAAAAGCATAAATAAACGCAGTTTTTGATTCATGTTCAGTTACAAATAATTCATCAACAATTCTACCTGTGATTTCTGGCACCGAGCTCTCAAGCACTGTTGCCAACATCATCATGACTGAAGTAAAGACAAGTTTGCCAACGTGTGGCTTCAAATAAATAAATAAATGAGAGGTGAATTGTTTGTATTGCATGGGTATTATTAATTTTGGATTAAGGTATTATAGCAACTTTAGTTTTATCAATCCTTGATAACCAATGAACACACAAGAAAATAAGTTGAAACAAAAGATTGAGGAGCTTGAACATCAAATTAAACATCTTAAATCACGTAAGAGGTACGGTCTAGTTTGGGAGAAAAAGCCAGAGGAGTTTGAAATCATAGCAAAAAACGCTTTTTCCTATTTTAAAAGCCAAAATGATAAGACATATTCAGATATAAATGTGGATATTGCGAGGGGGTAGATTTACCTGTTAAAAAATCACACATTCTAATTGAAGGCGATAATTATCATGCTCTATCTATTTGAAGTTACACTCATAAAAACAAAATCGATGTCATCTATATCGACAGCTTTGTAGACAAAGAGGATAGTTTTCGCCATTCTATAATGGTTAAGTTTTATGGCAAAACGCCTCAGACTTGCCAAAGGTTTGCTTGCTGATGATGAGGTGATTTTTATCTCCATTGATGATAATGAGCAAGCTCAGTTAAAACTGCTTTGTGACGATATTTTTGGAGAGAAAAATTTTATTGGAGAGGTGAATAGAAAAACTAAATCAATGACTGGAGACGAAGGTGCTGGTTTTAACTTACAATATGAAAATTTAATTATTTTTCAAAAAATAAAGAAAAAGTATTTTTACACGGAGAAAACAAAGATTTTGAAAGTTATAAAAATATAGATGGAGATGTTAATGGAGATTGGGTATCTGGCGACCCAAGTGCAAAAAGTGGTGGAGAGGCTACTTATTTTGGAATAAAAAATCCGTTTACGAATAAAATTGATTTACCACCAAATGGCAGATATTGGGTATTTTCAAGAAATAGTTTAGATAAGTATATAAAAAATGGGAAGGCAAAGTTTAAGAAAAAACATAAAAAATAATGAACCTGGCTTCATTTTTAAAAGATATAAAAAAGACTTAAAAAACTCTTTTGATATAGTAAATAGTCTTTTTACCTTAAAAAATTATTTTATGAACCAAGCCGAAACAAAAGAGTTAAAAAATATTTTTAATAAAGAATTATTCAAAAATCCAAAACCAGTGTTATTTTTTAGTAAATTGGTTCAATATTCAATAAATAAAAACTCAAAAATTTTAGATTTTTTTGCAGGTTCGGGTACAACAGGGTATGCAGTTTTAGAGCTTAATAAAGAAGATGGCGGCAATCGGAAATTTATCCTTTGCACTAACAATAAAAATGATATTTGTGAGTAGGTTACTTATGAGCGTATTAAGCGAGCTATGTAAGGTTACACCACATTAAAAGGTAAAAAATTGATGGATTGGGAGGGAGTTTAAAATATTTAAAAACTGACTTTATTAAAAAGCAAAAAACCAATGCCATTACTGATGAAGATAAAATAAAACTAATTTATCAGATAGGATGTATATTAGCACTCAAAGAAAATACGTTTAACGAGGTAAAAAAGACTGAATATTTTCATCATTTAAGCAATTAACAGCCATTTATTTTAGTGAAAATAAAGTAGGTTTGTCTGAGTTGGTTGAATTTTTAGCGACGAAAAACAAACTTTGTAAATTGTATATATTTTCATGGGTTAAAGGCGAATATAAGCATGAATTTAGCGAATACAGTAATATTATTGCTGAGGATATTCCCGAACCAATCTTAGAAGTTTATAAAAGCATAGGAATTGTCTAATGCAATTAAAAAACTTCCAAGATAAAGTAGTAGAGCAACTAAAAACAACTTTTTATCAACTTTGGCAGGGTGGAAATAGAGGCGTTCCTTTGGTGTTTAAATCTCCAACAGGTAGTGGAAAAACTATTATGATGGCGGAGTTTTTACGGCCGAGTGAGTGGTGAGGCAAGTTTTGATGCTGACAAGTGTTTTGTGTGGATATCTAAGGGTAATTTAGCCAATCAAAGCAAAGAAAAACTAGAAAGATATTATAACAGCGGTATTCCTTGGGCAAATTGCCTAGATTTGAATAATGGTTTTTTAAAAAAGAATGAGATGTTTTTTGTTAATTTGGAAAAAGTATTATCAATCCTAGAATTAAAATTTACATCTCTGCAACACCTAAATATTTACCTTTAATTTCCGAGATTGAGGATTCGAGTGCTGGTTTTGTTCGTGTAAGGCATGAAGATATTGTGGCTGAAGGGTTAATTAAAGAAAGCGTACAAATAATGCCTAAAGAAGAGGTTGAGGCATTAGATGAAAATAATAAAGATTTGGATAAGTTGTTAATTGATTTAGCCTTAGAAAAACAAGCCAATATAAAATAAGCTTATAAGGCATTAGGTTTAGATATTAACCCGCTTATTTTAATTCAATTACCTAATGACGAAAAAGAGAAAAAAGATACAGAAGGTCAGAGTAAATTAGATTTTTCTAAAGAATATCTTAAGACAAAAGGTATTGTTGATAATGAAATTGCAGTTTGGCTGAGTGATAAAAAGAAAATCTAGATAATGTTGTAAAAAATAGCGCCTTTGAAAAGATTCTAATTTTCAAGCAAGCGGTTGCTACAGGTTGGGATTGTCCAAGAGCACAAATTTTAGTCTCTCTTAGGGAGATTAAAAGCCCAGTGTTTAGGGTGCAAGTATTAGGCAGGGTGTTGCGTATGCCTGGGGCAAAGCATTATGAAAACAATTTATTAAATCATAGTTATTGTTATACTTCATATTCAAAGCAAGAAGTGTCAATTACAACAAGAGAAGATGGCGATAATAAGCCAAAAATTCATCGTACAAATATTAAATCAGGTTTGAGTAATATTGTTATCCCATCTGTATTTTTATCACGTTCTAATCCCATCTGTATTTTTATCACGTTCTAATTATAATGATATTGGCGATAGTTTTACTCAAACCTTTGTTAAAGTTGCCAATCAATATTTTGGTATTGATAATAACGACATACTGGGAAGAGGTGTTCAGAAATTAAAAGAAAAAAGTTTAGAGATCGATGTTGTTTCTATTCAAAATCATTTAATTATTAATGCCAATATTAGGGTTTATTATGATTTTATCAATCAGTTAAAAAATACAGATGTGTTAAACCATAAATCTTCATATAACGATATTAAGAAGTTTTATGATTTATTACTTTATCGTGAGATTGTCAATCAAGAGGAGCAAAGTAAGTTTGGTAACGTTGCCCGCTCATATGGTAAATTAAAATCTTCAATGAATGTTTGGTTAAAGCAGTTTATTAAAGAAAATTCACCACTTTATGCCATTGTTTGTAACGATTTATCAAAAGATACTGATAGTGTATTAAAAATAGTGATTGAGGAGGCTTTAAAAGAATACAAGCCAATACCAAATGACGAGGTGTTAAAAAAAGTTAAAAAATATAGAACAGATTTGGTTTTTTCTATTTTGCCAGAACATGCGTATTCTGATAATTATGAGTTAAATATGGGTATACAAAAATATGCACTAGATAAGTGTTATTTGAACTACACACCTGACATTGAAAAAACATTCATACATTATTTAGAAAGTCAAGAGAGTGTTGATTGGTGGTATAAAAACGCAGACAGCGGACGGAGAGGCATTGGCAATTCAATATGAAAGCAAATATGGAGAATTAAGGCTTTTTTATCCAGACTTTGTTATTAAACGGAGTGACAGAATTGGTATTTTTGATATAAAATTAGGACAGATTGCTGAAAGTGTTACGGAAAAAGCAGAGGCACTTTATCAATATTGCCAAAATAATAAAGGCAACAGTTTAATTGGAATATTAAGTAAAGAAGTTAAAGGTATTTTAAAAGACGGCGATTTAAAACTTTTGGGTGGTATTGCTGTTTTATCTAGGAATGGATTATTTAAGTTCCATGATGGTGATAGTTATGAATATTATATTAATAATCTAGATGAGTGGCAAGATTTAAAATTTAAGTAAGCATTTTTTAGGTATCATAACCCTTTCAACTTTGCTACTTTTCTTGTGCCAACAAAATACATTTTTATTACTGGCGGTGTGGTTTCCTCTTTAGGAAAGGGCATTGTAAGTGCATCATTAGCTTCAATTTTAGAATCACGTGGTTTGAATATTACCATGCTCAAACTTGACCCTTATATTAATGTTGACCCTGGCACCATGAGCCCATTTCAGCATGGTGAGGTTTTTGTAACTAACGATGGCGCTGAAACGGATCTTGACTTGGGTCATTATGAGCGTTTTATTCGCGCTCAATTGGGCAAGAAAAATAATTTTACCGCAGGTCGTGTGTATGAAAATGTCATTGAGCGAGAGCGTTGCGGTGAGTATTTGGGCGATACGGTTCAGGTCATTCCACACATTACCAATGAAATTAAGCGCTTGACTCAGGCAGGCGCACAAGGGGCTGATGTTGCTTTGGTTGAAATTGGTGGTACCGCAGGTGATATTGAGTCGCTTCCATTCATGGAAGCAATTAGGCAAATGGGTTTTGAGTTGGGTCGTGATAATGTGTTGTTTATTCATTTAACCTTATTGCCTTATATTAAAGTCGCAGGCGAGTTAAAAACCAAGCCAACCCAGCATTCTGTTAAAGAACTCAGAGGTATTGGCATTCAGCCCGATATTTTAATTTGTCGGTCTGAGCATCCATTGCTAGACGCCGAGCGTGCCAAGATTGCACTATTTACCAATGTTCCTCAAGATTTTGTGTTTATTTCATTGGATGTTGATACGATTTATAAAGTACCAAGAGCCCTGCATGAGCAAGGTTTGGATGATGCGGTGGTGAAAAAATTATCACTAAATTGCAAGCCAACCGATTTGAGTGATTGGGATAATGTGGTTGAGAAATTACAACACCCTAAATCTAGTGTTGATATTGCCATGGTGGGCAAATACATGGATTTGACAGAGTCTTACAAGTCTTTGTCTGAAGCTTTAATCCACGCCAGCATACACACACAAACCAAAGTTAACATCCATTATTTTGATTCTGAAGAAATTGAAAAAAGCGGCACTGATTGTTTATCTGAGATGAGTGCAATTTTAGTACCAGGCGGTTTTGGTAATCGTGGCGTTGAAGGCAAAATTGCCACAGTTAAATTTGCTCGTGAAAACAACGTGCCTTATTTAGGTATTTGTCTTGGTATGCAGGTTGCTGTGATTGAATATGCACGCAATATGGCGAACATGACTGGCGCCAATAGTACAGAATTTAATGAAAGCACACCTTATCCTGTTATTGATTTAATAACAAAGTGGCAAGATGCAGATGGGCACAAACAAATTCGGAATAAAGACTCAGATTTGGGCGGTACAATGCGTCTTGGGGGGCAAAAATGCGTTTTAGTTGAGGGCACCGATTCACAAAATATTTATACTAAGTCAGTTATTACTGAGCGCCACCGCCACCGTTACGAGGTTAACAATGCATTAATTAAACAATTGGAAACAGCGGGTTTGAGCGTTTCTGGGCGTTCTATCGATGGTACTTTAGTCGAAATGGTCGAAATTAAGGACCATCCTTGGTTTGTGGCTTGTCAGTTCCATCCAGAATTCACTTCAAACCCGCGTGATGGGCATCCACTATTTGAAAGTTTTATTAAAGCTGCCAATAAAGCGCATGACCTTATTTTGTTCTAATCTGTTTACAAAAATATTGACCCGACCGCCCTTTTTATTTTGCGCGTTATTATTATCTTCATGCTTATCAACGATTGACAAAGGGCTTATGTCAGCCAGCAATGCCATTAGCCTTGTTGATCTGGTGACAGGAAAACGTGAAATAAACTTTGAATCTAAAGCGCAAGAGATTAAACGTGCAAATACACAAAGTAAAGAAATTTTTGCTGATTTAAAGCGAAAGAAGATAAAAATTGATAATCAAAGTCAATATTTTTCTCGTATTCAGCGTGTATTTAATCGGCTTAAAAAAGTCACGCACAGAGCAGATTTACCTTGGGAAGTGCACCTAATTGACAATCATCAGTGGAACGCTTTCACATTGGTGGGCGGCAAAGTTTTTGTTTACACAGGGTTATTTAAAGGCAAATTGGCAGTGCGCTCTGATGATGAGTTGGCAGCCTATGAGGCAAGTTTCACCACCAATCAAGAAGATGAAGCGGATAAATATTCAGTGATTTATTCAGAATTAGCAGGTTACAAACCAAGTGTAGGTGCTGAGATATGGGTGCGTATGCACAAGCAATTAGGCAGTGATTCAAAAGACAGATTGCATGACCATTCACTTAACGTTGACAGGGTAAAAGCCTAGCACGTTATGCAAAGTTAGCTGATCAGTACTATCATAGTGGCAAGATAAGTAAGGATCATAAATACTATTGGCGAATAATGCCGTGTTTTTTTCATCAAGATGCATCAGCCCTTAAAGCGGGCGAGGGTGGTGGATTTTTATCCCTATTTGAAACTTTGGGTAACGTTTATGTTGAGGCAGAAAAAGCCAAGCAAGAGCAGCGCAAGCGTGGTCTTTAATGCAGTGCTGATATTAAGAATACCTTAGCGCTTTTTAACAAATTTCATTAAACGACGTTTTTTGGTAATTTGTCTAGCATTCAATACATTTTTTCTATCTTTAAAAGGGTTATCACCACTTTTGTATTCAATTTTGATAGGGGTATTGGTTAATTTTAAAGCATTAATAAAAAAGTTCTTTAAATAACTCTCATAGGCATTTGGCACATTTTGTAGGTGATTGCCATGAAAAGTAAATGTCGGCGGAAACACATCGGTTTGATTGACGTATTTAATTTTTAGCCTTCTGCCTTTAACAGGTGGTGGTTGATGGCCCTGATTGGCCTTTTCTAAAATTTTATTCAATACTGAGGTTGAATATTGTCCACCAGCGTTTTGATAAGACTGATTGATGGTTGCAAATAATTTACCCACACCAGAGCCGTGTAGGGCAGAAATGTAATGCACGCTAGCATAATTTACAAAAGAAAGTTTAACGTCCAATTTGCGCTTAACTTCTTGCTTTTGATAATCATCCAAACCGTCCCATTTGTTAATGACAATGAGTAGCGCTCTACCTTTATCTGCAATCATACCTAATAGGGTTGCGTCTTGTTCAGTCACCCCAGTTTGGGCATCTAGTACAAGAATAACAACATGAGCCTTTGCCAAGGCATCAATGGCTTTAATAATGGAGAATATTTCAACTTTTTTATGAGTCGAGCGTTTACGGCGAATGCCTGCTGTGTCAATGAGTGTATATTTTTGTCCTTTATGTTTAAAAGGGATATAAATACTATCACGCGTGGTGCCTGGTAAATCAATCACCAGTACGCGCTCTTGCCCTAAAATACGGTTAATTAATGTTGATTTACCCACATTAGGTCTGCCAAGTACGGCTACAGCAATACCTTCTACTTCTTCCATTTCATCAATGGTGGCTTGAGGTAGTAGGGGCAGGGTGGCGTCAATTAAATCAGCAATGCCTTGGCCATGTTCGGCTGAAATCAGCATAGGCTCACCCAGTCCAAGCTCAAAAAATTCAGCAGCTAAGGTCGGGTTTAAGCCCTCAGCCTTATTACAAACCAAGATGATATTTTTTTTAAGCTTTCTAAGGCGTGCTGCGATTTCTAAATCAAGACCAATCACACCATCTCGGCTACTAACCATAAAATAAATAACGTCTGATTCTTCTAGCGCGTTCAGCACTTGATCTTGGATGCCACTGTCAACTAGATTGTCTTTATTGGTAAGTCCGCCTGTGTCAATAATTGTGGCAAAAGTTTGCGTATCATCATCTAAAAGCACTTCTACATATTGACGATCGCGAGTTAATCCTTCAAAATCAGACACCAATGCTTGGCGTGAATAGCTTAGGCGGTTAAACAGCGTGGACTTACCAACATTAGGACGTCCAACAAGACAAATAGTAGGTGAGCCCATAGGGAGATTAATTAAGATCGCTTAATTTAATTTTAATCAAATTTTGCAATCCAGAATTTTTAAAAATTTGATTTAGAGCTAATTCATAATGTTTTTTAGCATTGTCAGTTTGCTTGTCAGCCAAATAAATATCCCCTTTAAGCTGATTATACAAGCCGTCAAATGCACTATTAGGCGCAGTGTTTAGCACACTAAGTGCTTGCTTGTAATTACCCATTTCTAAATGTAGACTGGCTATTCTCATATTAACAACTTTGGCAATAGAGACATTGCTTGCATCACTCAAGGGAGTAAGGTATTCAAGTGCTTGTGTATAATTTTTATTAGCCACTGCATTTTTAGCTAGAATTAATGTCGCTTGATCAAGATAGCCACTACTTGTACGGTTATTTTTTAGTTGTTCGTAGGCTTGCGTGTCGTTAGGATTGGCGCGAAGTGTTAAGTAAATACTTCGCGCTTCAATCAATTGAGAGTGTTGATAATTTTTATAAGCATCAAAACTCCAAATGCCACCCAAGCCCAAGGTAACACCAACTACAATTTGTAGCGTATTTTCTTTAATCCAGCGTTTAACTTGCTCAACCTGTTCTTCTTCAGTCTTACCTAGTTCAATAAAATTTTTCATGTGTTTTCCTTAAAATATTTAATCGCTTCTTTTAAACCCATGGTTTGTTGCACTCCTTGGCCTTTTAAGGGTTTGATACTCACTTGATTGTTGTTTAATTCTTGTTCACCCAAGATTAATGCAAAATGCGCTTTAGCTTTATCTGCCTTTTTAAACTGACTTTTAAAACTACCCAGAGTGATGTCATTATAGATGATTGCATTAGGCAGTGTATCATGCAAATAGCTGGCTATTTGCATTGATTTAATCTGTGCTTTTTCACCTAGTGCAACTAAGTAAATAGACAAAGTAGGCTCGATTGCCATTAGGTTTTGCGCCTCTAACAGTAACACTAAGCGCTCTAAACCAATCGCTAAACCAACTGCTGGTGTTAGTATACCACCCATTTTTTCAACCAAACCATCATATCGTCCACCGGCGCAAATCGTACCTTGTGCACCCAAATCAGTTGTCGTCCATTCAAATACAGTGCGGTTGTAATAATCTAACCCGCGAACCAAGCGAGTATTAATCACATAAGCAATATCCAAGGCGTCTAAATAAGTCTTAAATTGCTCAAAATGTTGTGCAGATTCTTTGTCTAAGTAATCCATTAACTTAGGTACATTGCTAATTAAAGAGTACATTGCTTTATTCTTACTATCCAAAATGCGCAAGGGATTGGTTTTTAATCGTCTTAAGCTGTCTTCATCAAGCTGCTCTTTGTGCTGATTAAAATACGCAACCAATACTTTTTTATAAGCAGCTCTAGCCTCACTAGAGGCTAAAGTATTAATCTCTAATACAATATTTTTCAAACCTAAAACTTGCCACAAAGCATGTGTCATCATCATAAGTTCAGCATCCACCTTGGCATCAATTGCACCAAACACTTCAAGCCCCACTTGGTGGAACTGGCGATAACGCCCCTTTTGCGGGCGCTCATGCCGAAACATCGCTCCTTGATAAAAAACTTTTTGAATCCCTTCTCTAGGTAAATTATGCTCAATCATCATACGTACACAACCTGCTGTGCCTTCAGGCCTTAAGCTTAACGACTCACCACTTGACTCTGTCCACGAATACAGTTCCTTTTCAACAATGTCCGTAGCCCTGCCAATCGCACGACAAAAAGTATCCGTTTTCTCAACAATTGGCGTGCGAATATTTTGATAGCCATAACTAATAAACAAATTAAATATTGTCTTTTCTAACGACAGCCAAAGCACAGAATCTTTGGGTAATAAGTCGTTCATGCCACGAATGGCCTGGATTTTTTTACTCATTTGTTGGTAAGTGTTAGAAGTTTTCAACATTTTACCAATTTCTATCTTATGGATTAGAAAAATAAAATAAGTTATTTATCTTTTTTATTTTATTGCATTAGGTCAATATCAATTTGGATTTTTTGTGGTATTATATTACTGTTAAAGTTGATTTAAAACTTTAGCATGGGTTTGATACGGTTGTCCTGCCCGTTTTTGCAAGGCTTTGGAGTTAAGTTATATGTCAATGATGTTATCTAGCACTTATGAGGCGTTTATTGCTGCTGGCACACCACCAGAAAAAGCCAAAGAAGCCAGTGAGGAAATTGCAGGCTGTGATAGACGCTTGGTCAGACTTGAGGTTATGAATGCTTTAATTTTAGCTGGCGTTCTTAGTTTGGTTATTAAAGCATTCTTTTAATGGGATATTAACTAAA
This sequence comes from Abyssogena phaseoliformis symbiont OG214, assembly GCF_016592595.1. Classification (NCBI taxonomy): domain Bacteria; kingdom Pseudomonadati; phylum Pseudomonadota; class Gammaproteobacteria; species Abyssogena phaseoliformis symbiont. The sequence continues at coordinate 800,791 of NZ_AP012977.1, read as the reverse complement.
AAAATCAATGTAAAGCACAAAATTCTTTGGCAATAAGTCGTTCATGCCACGAATGGTCTGGATTTTTTTACTCATTTGTTGGTAAGTGTTAGAAGTTTTTAGCATTTTACCAATTTCTATCTTATGGATTAGAAAAATAAAAAACAAAATGTAGTATTTTTATGATAGAATTCCTTTAACTTATTCAAACACCTAGGAGCATCCATGCCCACCAACTAGCGCTACCTGTCCTTCGGTATCGCTGTTTTTGTTGTTGCTCTTATCATCTTCTCCCTCAACATTGACACTCAACCTAATAACAACACCTCATCTATATTCACCCAAACAACCCAATCTGACACACACCAAACCCAAGCAAACGCAACCACAAACATTGACACCAACCACCCTAGTTGACAGCACCGCAGGTAGCTTCAGCGTTAACCAAGACGCTGTCAACTACACCATCCCCATCACTGTCCCACCCGGTGTTGCAGGCATGCAACCCGAACTCAGAACTCAGTATTAACTACAACTCAAACGCTGGTAACAGCATTCTAGGCATGGGCTTTAGCTTAGGTGGCTTATCTCCCATCCACCGCTGTTCAAAGACCACTGCTACTGATGGCATCAAAGGCGGCATTCAACTATGACGATAACGACAGATGCTGCCTAGATGGGCAAAGGCTCATCGTCATATCAGGCAACAATGGACAAGCCAACTCAGAATACCGCACTGAGATTAATAACTTCAGCAAAGTTAAATACAATGGTAACCACTGGACAGTGAAACCAAATCGGGGTAAACCTTTGGGTATGGTAATACACAAGACTCAAAGATTAAAGCCCAAGGTAAATCAACCATTAGACTCTGGGCAGTGAATAGAGTCACAGATGCTACAAACAATGCTGTTAACTATGTCTATGATGAAGACAATGCAAATGGCGAATACACGCTTAATAGAATTAATTATGCTAATAATTCGGTTAGGTTTGTTTTATGAAGACAGAGAAGATGATATTAAAACTAAATTCAAAAATAGAAACTACTAAGCGACTAAGAAATATTCAAACTTTTGCAAACAACAGTTTGGTTAGGGATTATCAGGCTAACTATCAATACAGTAGCAAGCCAGAAACCAGTCAGATTACTGAAATTATACAAAAGACGGGCGGTGGTGAGGAGACTCTTAGTCCAATTGTTTTTACTTGGGATGAAATAGACCTGCCTGTTCATGGTAAGTCTGGTCAATGCTACAGACAAAGTTATAAATATAGAGGCTGGGGACGTAGCAAGCCATCAGAATTAGTTGGATATAATGAGGGTGATATTGAGGGTTTCTATCCAAATGGAATAGCGAGATATAGCTACTTACTTGAGTTTGTCGATGTCAATGGCGATGGGCTGAGTGATATGATTGTTAAAGGAAAGGCGTTTTTATCTAATGGTTCTAGTTTTTATGCTAATAAGCATCTCGGCTCTTGTGGTAGAGTTATTTATAAGAATTATGAGATTAGAACCTATAAAAATGACACCTATGGTTATGCCGATGTCAATGGTGACGGCAAGGCAGACTTTATTAAATCAAGTGATGGTATGGTTACAGTATCCTTGTCAACCTTTGATAAGACAAAAACAATTACTAGCATTGATAACGGCTTTAACATTAGCACTACAATTAATTACAAGCCTTTAACGGGTGAGGGTATCTACCAACAAGAGGCAAAAGCATACCACCCAAACAAAAACATTTATGCGCCCATGTTATTGGTCTCCAGCACAGCAACCAACAACGCCATTGGTGGACAAAACACCGCCACCTACCAAAATACGGTGGCGCAAAGGTCAATCTCCAAGGTCGTAGCAACCTAGGCTTTACTTGGATTGAATCTTTCGATGAACAATCCAACAAATTCACCCACACCGAATACAATCAAGACTACCCTTATGTAGGACAAATAAGTAACACTCAAGAATACATTAAAACCAATAACAATCGCCAACTATTAAACAGCCAAACCAACACCCACCAAGACAAGTCCAGCCATAACAACAAAATACACGCCCCTTACCTAACCCAAAGCCTCTCAAAGTCTTTTGATTACAACTCAAACGCATTACTCACCACCACAACCACCAGCCAATCCAACATTGACGATTACAGCAACGTAGTCGACCACCACAGGCAATGTGGAAAGACCTTCACCAAAACCACCACCAGTGGCACTGACATCACTACCCGAAGTATCACCACTGAGTATTCCCAAGACGGCAAATTCCCACTCACCACCACGCCATAGTGAGACCAAAACCTATGACAACCTAGGCAGCATCGACACCATCACCGATGGCCAAGGCAATGTCGTGGAAAGAATGAGCCGCGGCCGCCTTTGGCGAAAGGAGAAAGGCAGACTGGCGCGCAGCTGACCCACTCCTGCCCATCATCCTAGCACTCACTAACCGAGGCTTTACTGGGCATGAGCACATTGATGAGATGGGGCTGATTCACATGAACAGTTGGGTATATGACCCGCAGATTGGGCGTTTTCTTTCAGCAGATTCACATATACAAGTGCCTTACAACACACAGAGTTACAACAGATATACGTACGCACTCAATAATCCACTTAAATACACAGACCCAAGTGGCTATTTGGGGGTGCTTTATTTAGTGCCATCTTTAACGTAGTAGTTGCAACAGCAGTAGTGGTTGTGCAAGTTGTTACTGCTGTTATTTCTACCGTATGGCAGGTAGGTTCTGCAATTTTTAATACAGTAGGCACTATGGCAAATTCAATAGACGGTGCTATTGGTGCAACTGGTAAAATACTAACTGCAATTACCCAAGGTGCACAAATAGGCTTTGTTGGTGGTATTACAGGCGGCTCACTTGAGAGTGCAAATAAAGGCGCAAGCACAGGATTGGCACAAAGTATCGGACACAATTGGCTTGGTACTGGTGAAGGGCTTACAGGTACACAATATTCATATGACATGACTCGGAGTTGGGTGGATACAATCCAGGATGGGGAACTGGAGAAACAGGAGGACTCTCTTATAAAAGAGAGTGTTGGAGGTAAACTTGATTGGAAGTATGATTTTGAATTGGAGGTAATAAAAGATGCAAGATAAAAAAATAAACTTAGGCTGTACCTAGGTTATTATTTTTTTATTACCCTTATTGCTTTTTATGTTTATAGCTTTTGATTCATCAAATTTTAATTTAATGTTTGACTATATTGTTTTTATTTTTTGCGTTATGTTTATAGGAGTAGTATTTTATTTTTGGACTATTTATAAACCAATGATGAGATGAATAAAGGGGGTGCTACCCTTTAATTACAAAACCCTGTTAAAATACACTTTATGCCAAGATAACCCGCAGCAGTGTATTTGCCAACATTTCCCGCCATATTACTCAAAGAGGCAATCACAAAGAAAACGTTTTCTTTTCTGATGCTAACAAAAACTATTATTTAAAGCTATTACAACAGTATGCTTTAAAGCATCAAGTAAAAATACTTGCCTATTGTTTGATGACAAACAATGTTCATCTTATTTTTCAGCCAGCAACAAAAGAAGGATTGCAAAAAAGTATTAAAACCTGTGCATATGCGTTATAGTCAATACATTAACAAACAAAAAAATTGGCAAGGTGTTTTATGGCAAGGACGATTTTTCTCATCCCCACTTGATGAGCAATACAGTTACCACGCTTTTCGCTATGTTGAAAACAATCCAGCGCGGTAGAAAAAGCAATAGAGTACCAATATTCAAGTGCTGCTTATCATTGTGGACTGGTTACAAACAACATCATTACCGATTATGATATCGGTAATGGTATAAAGACGTATGAAGATTATTTAATGATGGATGAAAATAAAAAAGCATTAGACATGTTAAGGCGTAATGTTTATAAAGGATTGTCGTCTAGGCTGATGCCGTGATGTACAACTTTGGGTGGTATATAGAGTATATCTCCTGGCTCGACATCAAAGGTTTGCTCGGGTTGAAAGGTGCTCATAATCCTAAGGCGGAGTGTTGGCTAAATAGTTGTCTAATTCATAATGTTTGGTGCTAATATACCAGCGACGTTTGGCCACTGCTTTGTAGTAAAAATACGTCGTAATAATTCATGTGTGGACCGACACTGCCACCTAAAGTGGCATAGGATATCGTCAAATCGCCAACGTGGTATAAAATCGAATTGCTTGATGAGTTGGTACACTTCATCAATGTGTCTATCAACCCCTTGAATTAATAGTGTCTAGTCTTGTTCTGGCAAATTGGCGAATGTATTGTCAAAAAATGGGCCATTACTTAGCGACCACTCTTGATTGGCAATTGAGCCAGTAATTAGCCTTGATTCAAATTTTTCTTCAAGTGAAAGACCGGCTAATTCATCAAGGGTGATGGGTAAGATAAAATTAGGCAGCACCTGTTTGATTAGCGCTGGCTTTTTTGCCAGTAATTGGTTAAAAATTCTTGCTCAGAGATTATTCTAAAATAAAGCACCTTTGCGGTATTTTTTGGCTAAACAAGCAAAAGAAATATTAGTAAGAAAGCTTAATGATTATTGATGGTAGTTTGGCGCTTCTTTGGTAATGGATACATCATGAACATGGGATTCAACCATACCTGCGGAGGTGACTTGTACAAATTGTGCGTTTGTACGCATTTTTTCTAATGTATTACAACCAGTGTAGCCCATAGAAGATCTAACGCCACCAACCATTTGATGGATGATAGGGCGCATAGAGCCTTTAAATGGAACACGACCTTCAACGCCTTCTGGTACTAATTTGTCAGCCTTAGAGTCTGATTGGAAATAGCGATCAGATGAACCATGTGCTTGGTTCATTGCACCTAGTGAGCCCATACCACGGTAGGATTTGTAAGAACGACCTTGATAGGGTTCGACCTCGCCTGGAGATTCTTCAGTGCCCGCTAGCATTGAGCCTAACATAACGCAGTATGCGCCAGCAGCGAATGCTTTGGCAATGTCGCCAGAATAGCGAATACCACCATCGGCAATAATTGGTACGCCCGTGCCTTTGAGTGCATCTGCCACGTCTGAAATGGCGGTGATTTGTGGCACGCCTACGCCAGCAACAATGCGAGTGGTGCAAATACTACCTGGACCAATACCTACTTTTACACAGTCTGCACCTGCTTTGACTAAATCTAGTGCCGCCGCACCTGTGGCGATATTGCCAGCAATAATGGCTAAGTTTGGATGTTTACTTTTGGTTTTTGCAACTCTGTCAAGTACGCCTTGAGAGTGCCCATGCGCAGTGTCAATCACAATAACGTCCACACCTGCTTCAACAAGTGCATCAACACGCTCGCTTGTGCCAATAGCAACACCAACAGCAGCACCTACACACAAACGCTCTTCTGAGTCTTTGCAGGCATTGGGAAAGTCTGTTGATTTTTGAATGTCGCTGACATTAATCATGCCTTTAAGGTTGAAGGTATCATCAGTTATGACAACGCGCTCAATACGGTGTTTTTGTAATAATGACCTTACCTCGCTCATGTCTGTGCCTTCTTGAACAGTGATTAATTTGTTTTGTGGGGTCATGACATTTTCAACCAATTCACCCAAACGGGTTTCGAATCTTACATCTCTACCTGTCACTAGACCGACAATAATATTGCCCTCAAGCACAGGCAAGGCAGAAATGTTGTGCTGTTGTTGCATTTTAAAGACATCAGCAATGGTTGCCTTTGGTGAGATGGTGATTGGTTCTCTGATAATGCCTGATTCAAAACGTTTGACACGGCGCACTTCGTTGGCTTGCTCTGCCACTGACATGTTTTTATGAATAATACCAATACCACCTTCTTGGGCAATGGCAATGGCTAGTTTGGACTCGGTGACGGTGTCCATTGCTGCTGAAAGAATGGGTGTATTAAGGGTGATATTTTTAGTTAATTGCGTTGTTAGGCTCACTTCTTTTGGCATGGTTTTTGAGTGTGCGGGTATTAGCAACACATCATCAAATGTGTATGCGGTTTTTAGTAAATTCATTAATATCTCCTGCGGTTAACAAAGTTTGGAAAAATGAAACCTATCATCATGCCAAAAAATAACACCAAGCCACCCGCAATGAACCAATTACGAGAACTGGACTCTTGCGTAGCGATGCTGTTACTTTCTAATAGTTGAATCTCAGTTTTTAGTTGCAACACTTGCGTGGCGAGCCTTTCATTAGAATGTTCAAGTTTTAGTGCATCTTTATAAATTTTCTCAACGTGTTGCTTTTCAGCTTGAGATTTGCTAATTTGCATAGAAAGCCCAGTATTTTTATTTTTTAGTGTTTTAACTTGTTTTGAAAGTTCTGTGTTTCTTTTGCTTTGTTTGGTGGTTAGTAATTGGTTAGCGTTGTAGCTTTGTCTAAGTTTTTCTAATTGCATTCTTGCGGGTGGATTGTTAGATAAGTATCTTGAAATGACCCAACCTGTTGAGTTTTCATACTTCACTTGAGTCCAGCCATCTTCAGTGGCTTGTAGGATGGAGAGTTTTGAGCCAGAAGATAAAGAACGCACTATATTGTTACCAAATGTTTTATCTTCGCGCATTGGAATGTCTACTTGGTCAGTGATGTAGACAAATGACCTGGCGTTAGCAAGTGTACTAAGTAGTATGAGCGTTAATGATAAATGTTTAATTAAATTCATAAGCTGGATATTTTTTTAAGTTGATTGATGAAATCATTAATAGCAGATAGTGTTACAGCTAGTCTTTCTTTTTCTATATTGATGATTGTTTTAGGTGCGCCTTTTATAAAATTTTCATTGTTTAATTTACCCTCAAACTGAGTTTTTTGCTTTTCTAATTTTTCAATTTCTTTATTAAGGCGCACGATTTCTTGGTTTTTATCAATCAAGCCAGCCAATGGAATGAAAATTTTCATATCACCAACCAAAGCGGTAGATGATTCTGGTGCTTGCTCGGTGGTGGTTAGCTTGTCAATATTTTCCATTTTTGCCAGCGAGTTTAGAATGCTCATATTATTTGTCAGATATTGCTCATCCGTAGCGTTAAAGTTTTGCACAAAACAAGGTAGTGGCTTTGAAGGTGGAATTTTCATTTCACCACGAATTTGGCGAATGCCTAAAATAAAGGTTTGTAGCCATTTAATTTCTACCTCGGCTTTGGTAGATATTAAATTATTAATGACTTGCGGATAAGATTGAGTCATTAAACTCGTGCTATTACGGCTTGTAATGACATTGCATTGCTCAAAGATTTCCTCAGTGATAAATGGAATGATTGGGTGTAACAGAGTTACTATTTCGTTTAGCACTTTGATTAAAGTGGCTTGTGTGCCTGCTTTGGTTGCATCATCTTGTAATAACGGCTTAGACAATTCAAGATACCAATCGCAATAGTCGTGCCAAACAAACTCATATAGGGTTTGGCTCATTAAATCAAGGCGATAGTCAGCTAGATGCTTTTCAACGTTGTTTTTGGTGTTTTGTAAACAAGATAAAATCCATTCGTCAGCAGTTGATAATTGTGCGTTAGTATCAATGGTTTCACTTTCAAGTTTCATCAACACGAAACGTGAAGCATTCCACAGTTTGTTGCAAAAATTACGATAGCCTTCAACTCGCTTTAAATCAAACTTAATATCACGACCAAAAGAAGCTAAGGCGGCAAAAGTAAAGCGTAGCGCATCAGTACCAAAGGCGGGAATACCATCAGCAAATTCTTTTTTAGTTTGTTTTTTAATTTTTTCTGCCATTTTTGGCTGCATTAACCCTTGCGTGCGTTTTTTAAGTAAATCTTGCAAAGTAATGCCGTCAATTAAATCAATTGGGTCAAGCACGTTGCCTTTGGATTTGGACATTTTTTGCCCTTGTCCGTCTTTGATTAAGCCAGTGATATAAATGTCTTTAAAAGGCACCTTGCCTGTAAATTTAAGCCCAAACATAATCATGCGAGCCACCCAAAAAAAGATAATATCAAAGCCAGTGACCAGTACATCAGTTGGGTAAAAATGAGATAAATCAGGTGTTTTTTCTGGCCAGCCTAGGGTTGAAAATGGCCATAAGGCGGAGGAAAACCAAGTATCAAGCACATCTTCATCTTGAGTGAGTGTTATCCCTTCTCCTGCTTGTTTTTGCGCTTGTTCAAGTGAGTCTGCAACAAAGATATTGCCTTTGTCGTCATACCATGCGGGAATACGATGCCCCCACCAAATTTGGCGAGAGATGCACCAATCTTGAATGTTATCCATCCAGTTAAAATAAGTTTTGTTCCAGTTTTCAGGAATAAAGCGAATGTCTCCATTTTTAACTGCATCAATGGCAGGTTGGGCTAATGGCTTGATTTTAACAAACCACTGGTTGGTTAAATAAGGCTCGATGACTGCATTTGTTCTATCACCACGCGGTATCATTAATTTATGTGGCTCGATTTTTTCTAGTAAATCCTGATTATCTAAATCTTGAATGATGTGCTTGCGTGCTTTAAATCTATCCATGCCTGTGTAGGCACTATCAACTATGTTGTTAATTTTAGCATCATCAGTTAGGATGTTAATAACCTCTAAATGATGGTGCAGCCCAATTTCATAGTCGTTAAAGTCATGAGCAGGGGTGATTTTAACGCAGCCTGTACCAAATGCCATATCGACATAATTGTCTGCAATGATTGGAATTTTTCGATTGGTTAGGGGTAAGTCAATGGTTTTACCAATCAGATGTGTATAACGCTTATCATCAGGATGAACAGCAACGGCGCTATCGCCTAGCATGGTTTCAGGGCGTGTGGTTGCAACAATCATTACCTCATTAGTATTAGTAATAGGATAACGCATGTGCCAAAGTGAGCCTTGCTCTTCAGTGCTAATGACTTCAAGGTCAGATACAGCGGTGTGTAATACTGGGTCCCAATTGACCAAACGCTTACCACGATAAATCAGCCCTTCTTCAAAGAGTTGTATGAATACTTTTTTAACAGCATTAGACAAGCCTTTATCCATAGTAAATCGCTCTTTTTTCCAATCAACTGATGAGCCAAGTCTGCGCATTTGTGACGTGATTGTGCCACCAGATTGTGCCTTCCAATCCCAAATCTTATCAATAAATTTATCCCGACCAAGCTCATGACGAGTCACCTCTTGTGCTGCTAATTGACGTTCAACCACCATTTGTGTGGCAATGCCTGCATGGTCTGTACCTGGCAGCCAAAGGGTTTGTTCGTCATTTGCACGATGATAACGCGTTAATATGTCCATAATCGTATGTTGGAAAGCATGCCCCATGTGTAGCGATCCTGTAACATTTGGGGGTGGTAGCATAATGCAGTAGGCATTTTTGCTGGTGGTATTTGAATCAGATGAGAATAGGTTTTTGTCTTCCCAAAGTGAGCTAAATTTTGCTTCAATTTGTTTAGGATTGTAAGTTTTTTCCATTAAAGTAGCAAGATGGATTAAACTTCGTCATTATACTATATCATCAAAATTAAATTGGTTAATAAAGCTTGGTTTGTGTATTTACTTCATTATGCCAACAACTTGCTTTATTGTGGTGTTAGCAATGATATTAGCAGACGTATCAGACAACATAATGGTGTGAGATAAAAGGCGGGGCAAAATACACACATGTACAGCGCTCCTTGTGAGTTGGTTTATCAAGAAAAAGCAAATAATAAAAGCTAAGCGTTTAAGCGTGAGTACGAAATTAAGCAAATGAGCCGTATTGATAAGCTCTTATTAATCGAAAAACAATGAAAAAAACTACTTACAAATCTTCTGCGAAGATCATAGTATTTATGAGTTAGTCATCATGCGCTCACAATCCATAGAGGTTCTTATTGATGAGACTATTCAAGTAATTAGGCTAAAAGATATCATCAATAAATCTACAGAAGAATTTTTAATTTTTTTAGATGAACAGAGCGTGGAACAAGAATTACGAGTAGATAAAATTACTATAAAAGAGTGATTTTAAGAACAGGGTTATAATGTGAATCTATTTTTTTTGAAATAAGAAATAATTAAAATCTTGCGTATTGCCGTTGGGGTGAGAGTGAATTTCAGAAGTGGTTTTTATTAATTTAAAGTTGTTGCCTAATAATTGCGTGATTTTTTTTACATCATATTGAACAATATTAAGCTCTGAACACAACTTGGGACCACTGGGTGAGAATGTGGATAGTAAGAAATAACCGTCTTCTTTAACTTGACTGGTTAGTTTTCTAATATAAGTTTTTTGGTCTTTTTTATCTGTTAAAAAGTGAAATACAGCACGGTCATGCCAAAGAGAAAATTGATGATTAGATTTAAATTCTAAAATATTTTCATGGTAAAAATGAACTTTTTAATGGCGCTCAAAGCGCTACTTGAAAGTTCTAGTAATGATAAATTGGTATAACCCTTGTCAATCAAATTATCAACCAGAACTGATACACCACAACCTACATCAATGATGGCATCATTCTTACTTGTAAATTCTAGAATCCAATCAAGTGATATGGTTGACTGGGCTTGATGCCAACTTACTTGAGTGTATTCTTGATTTTGGTAAATATTATCCCAATGAGTGGACGTATCTGTCATTAACTTGGTGTTTATAATGATATTATTGAGAATTTTACACACAATGTTGTGAGTGAGTGATTTAGAAAAATCTATTAATTTTTACATAAAAGTGTTAGATATGAGATACAAAGATATTTTAATCGTACTTTTTACGACCTGATAGTGCGTGAGCAATGGTATTGATATCAGCGTATTCTAATTCACCACCAATTGGGATGCCATGAGCGATTCGGGTGATTTGAATGTCAAATTGTTTAGCCATACTGCTAATATAATGAGCAGTTACTTCGCCTTCTACTGTAGCATTAGTTGCTAGAATAATTTCCTTTATATTTTGGTTGGTTAGTTTTTGTTCTAGTTCATTTAAGCCTAATTCAGATGCGCCAATACCATCAATAGGGGATAGGTAACCACTAAGGACAAAATATTTACCCTTATAAACCCCACTTTGTTCAATGGCATGAACATCAGTTGGTGTTTCTACAACGCATAATTGTGAAGCATCACGCACTTCACTAGTACAAATATGACATAAGGTTTTTTCACTTAATGTTCGGCATGAGGTGCAGTGTTTGACGTGTTCCATAGCATCAACTAACGCTTTGGCAAGATCCATACCACCTTCACGATTGCGCTCTAATAGATGATAAATAAAGCGTTGTGCGGTTTTACTGCCTACACCGGGTAATGTACAGAAGGCTTTGTTGAGTGATTCAATCATTAGAAAGGTAAGTTCATACCACCTGTGGCAGTTTTCATTTTGGCAGATGAGGCTTCAGAGATTTGTCTCACAGCATCGTTCATTGCACTAAGGATTAAATCTTCAAGTAGTTCTTTATCATTCATCACTTCATCAAGGATTTTAATATCAGTTACTATGTGTTCACTATTTAAGGTGATTTCAACGCAGCTACCAGCAGCTTTTCCAGTGGCAGATAGATTTTTGATTTCCGCTTGTACTTGTTTTATATTATCTTGTATTTGCTGGGCTTTTTTCATCATCCCAGCCATTCCGTCTTTAAACATGGTTAATTTCCTTAATTGAGTTAATATTAATTTTTGTATCGAATATTTTTTCTAGTTTTTGCACACCTTTATCATTTAAGAATTGTGCTTGTATTTTTTTCATTTTTTCATTATGTGCTTGAGTTTGTTTTTGTGCTAATGTTTGAGTATTGGGCTTGCCAAGGTTAATTACCAAACTTAGTATTGAAAATTTTTGTCTAAGTGTTGTTAACATGCTTTTTTGTACGTGGTCACTTAGTAAATTAGTAAATTGGTTATCCAATGTTAGTGTTAGCGTTGTATTGTTGACATTGTCAAATAGTGTATTTTTTACCAACATTTGCGCACCGCCTTTAAATTCTAGCACTTGGGTGAGTGTTTCCCATTGTTGTTGATTGTTAATATCAAGTGTGGCGGGTTTTACAACGTCTGGTTTTTGCTCTACTTTTGGTAGTGGTTTTTCCTTAATTGGTGCCGGTGTTTTAACTTCAGGGCTGATTTTCAGCGTTTTTTTTTCCGCGTTAGGCTGGGCATCGCTGCGAAATGCCAACATTCTAAGTAGTGTCATCTCAAACCCAATTTGTTCACTAGGGGCTAGTGCCATGTCTTTAGAGCCATTGACTGACATTTGATAAAAAATTTGCAAATCAAAGTTTGATATTTGTGTGCTAAGGTTTTGAATAGTCTTGTTACTTTCAGTATCAACAATTTGTGCAATAGATATTTTGTGAAATAATGAACTTAAATCTTTAAGTGCATTGCTAAGATTTTCGCCGCGGTGAGACAAGTCCTTAATAAAATCAATCACCGCTCTGGCATCTTGGCTAAATAAATATGTTGCTAATTTAATAATATCATCATGATGTACCAAGCCCAGCATGGCTTTAATATCAGCATTGGTTACTGTGCCTTTGCCATAAGAGATTGATTGATCAAGCAAACTCAGTGCATCGCGCATTGAGCCATTGCCAAAATCAGCAATTTGGCCAAGAGCTGATTCTTCATAGCTCAGCGCTTCGGCACCCATGATAAATTTTAGCTGGCCTAGAATTTCATCATGGGTTAGTTGTTGTAATGTGAATTGCAAGCAACGCGATAAAACGGTTACGGGTAGTTTTTGTGGATCTGTAGTTGCTAATAAGAATTTAACGTGTTCTGGCGGCTCTTCAAGGGTTTTTAAAAGAGCATTAAAACTGCTTTTGGACAGCATATGCACCTCATCGATAAGATAAATCTTATAACGATTTTTGCTTGGCGTATATTGCGCATTTTCTAAAATGTCGCGCATGTTATCCACCCCTGTGTGTGAGGCAGCGTCAAGCTCAATTAAATCAATTGATTGACCTTTGTCAATTTCAATGCAAGTAAGGCATTTGCCACATGGGGTTGAACTAATGCCTTGTTCACAGTTAATAGATTTGGCAAAAATTCTGGCAATGGTAGTTTTGCCAACACCACGTGTGCCTGTGAATAAAAAGCCGTGGTGCAAATTATTAGCATCAAGTGCATTGATTAGGGTTTTTTTTGTGTGCGTTTGACCTACCAATTCAGCAAAAGAATGCGGGCGATATTTTCTAGCTAAAACTTGATAGTGTTCACTCATCAAAAATAGGGTTGATTTTATTAAAAGTGATAGCACCAAGAATATCATCCAACACACAAAAAAATTATTACCGTTGCTTCCTTCCAGATCTGGCGGGGTTCATAACCATTTATTGTCGGCACACCCTTGACACTATCAGTAAGTTATTTTACATTCAGTCTGGCTTGCTTGTTGGCTAATTCTAAACGTTCTGGTGTGCCTATATCTTGCCAGTAACCAGCATAATGTTCTGCACTAATTTGATTTTTAGCTATGGTTGCTTTTAGCACCTTTGAAAGTGCTAATTTTTCCTCGAATAAATAAGGTTTAAACAGATCAGGGCGATAAACACCGACACCAGAAAAGGTGTAAGTTTTTTTGTTTGTTAGGATTAATTGGGTATCGTTTAATGAAAAATCACCTGCTGGATTGTGTTTAGGGTTGTCAATTAGTACAAGATGAGCCAGTGAGTTTGTTGGGAGTGTTAGGTTTGATAAGTCATAATCACAAAGCACATCGCTATTAATGACAACAAAAGGCTTGATGCCTAATAAGGGTAATGCTTTCATAATACCGCCCGCAGTTTCTAATGCGCCTTTTGACTCATTACTGTAGTGAATATTGACACCAAATTTTGAGCCATTACCAAGATAAGACTTAATTTGTTCGTCTAAATATGAAATGTTAATGACTATTTTGCTGATGCCAGCATTTTTTAAGGCATTAATTGAATGTTCAATGAGTGTTAAGCCTTGAACTTTGATTAAGGGTTTCGGTGTATTTTTGGTCAACGGCATCATGCGTTTTCCTCGACCTGCTGCTAAAATCATACCAAGCATAAGATCTCTTTAAGGGGTGCAAATTCTGGGTATTTATTGGCTGTTTGTTGTGCATACTTTTTAACCAATGGTAAGTCATTTAAGTATTGGTGTTTGTTGTTTCTAATTGACAGGCGTTTAAAGATGCCTAATATTTTTAAATGACGTTGCAACCCCATCAATTCAAACTGTTTTTCAAATTCAGAAAATTCAGAATCAATATTAACTTGATCGTAGTAGTATTGCAAAAGTATTTGTAATTCAAAGGGTTTCAATTCAAAGTAAGCGTCTTTAAGTAGTGAACATAAATCATAAGTATTTGAGCCAATGAGTGCATCTTGAAAATCAATTACAGCTAAATCATTATTTTTTAGCGTCATTAGGTTGCGACAATGATAATCACGATGCACAAACACTTGTTTTGAACTAAGTGCATTGTCAGACAATAGCCTAAAAATAGCTTGTAAATTTTGAAGATGGGTATTGGATAGCGTTTTAGGTAAGTACCAATCTATCAGTAGTTGCATTTCAGCGTTGAGCAGTTGTTTGTCGTATTTTTTAAGTGCTAGGTTTTGGGTATTAATGATTTGTATTTTGATGAGTTCGTCAATGGCTATTTTGTATAAATCAAGATTAAAATTCCCATTTAAGGCTTGTAAAAAAGTAGTTGAGCCCAAATCCTCCAACAGTAAAAAACCTTGCTTTAAGTCTAAGCTGATGATTTTTGGTGCGTGAATATTATGCCGATTAAGCAGTTTGGCAATTTTGATAAAAGATGCGGTGCTTTCCTTTGAGGGCGGTGCATCCATAGCAATAGTAGTTTCTTGCTGATGTTGAACTCTAAAATAACGACGAAAACTGGCATCATTACTTGCACGTGTGAGTGCAAAATTTTGATGACCAAAGAAACTTTCAAGCCAATTGCCTAGTTTATCTAAACGCTTATCGTGCATTTTTTAAACTTTGGTAGTAATCATAAACACAGCCCCAAGCATTACCAATATTACCACGGTTGATTAACTTGCCATCAACTTGGGTAATGGGCATGATTTCACGTGTGGAACTAGAGATCCACAGCTCGTCTGCGGCGTTTAATTCATCCATTGAAAATGAAACTTCTTTAATAGGGATATGGCATGCTCTTGCGCTTTCTAGTACTAAATCGCGAGTAATGCCAGATAGAATATGAACACTAGTCGGATGGGTAAATAGTGTGTTATCTTTGATTACAAATACATTAGAAGTTGCACCTTCGGTCACTTGATTGTCTCGATAAAGAATAACCTCTTCAACGTTTTTTTCTTTTGCTTGTTGTGAATACATGACATTGGCCAAAAGAGAGATGGATTTAATGTCACATCGATGCCAGCGAATATCTGGCTGGGTGATGGCTGAAAAGCCTACTTTAAGCGTCTGCTTGGTTTTGGTTAGTAAGGGATTGGATTCGATATAAACCGTTGGTGTTAAATTGCTAAAACTGTGTTTGCGTTTGTTGCCCACACCACGACTTATTTGTAAGTAAATTGATTGCTCTTGGTTGTTATAAAAGTCAAGAAGCTTGCTTAGAATATCGCCCCACTCTTTTAGATTATATGGGTTTTTAATTTTGACTGAATCAAGGCTTGTCTGCAAGCGTAATAGATGCGCATTAAGGCGAAATATTTTGTTGTTATAAATAGGAATTACTTCATAAACACCATCGCCAAACAAAAAACCTCTATCCATCACAGAAATATGTGCTTGGTTTTTTTCAATAAATTCGCCGTTTAAAAATACCACTAAAACCCAATAGCCTCAAGCATACGCGAGAACAAGCTTGCTTGTTGTGCATCTTCAAGCGCAACTAATGGAATGCTTATCATGGTTTTGCCTTCAAACTGGATGAGTAATTTGCCAACAACATCACCTTTATTGATAGGTGCTGACAAGGCTGTATCAAGTTGAATCACTTGGTCTGAAAGTTTGAACTGACCACGTGCTAGAGTGAAGCTGACTGCTTTTGACATGCCCACCTTTAGTGTGTCTTTGATTGAGTTGGCAATGGGCACTTCTTTTTTAATGTTTTCAATGGTTTGGGTTTCAAAAAAGCGAAAGCCGTAGTCAAGAATTTTTTGTGTTTGTGAGGTTCGAGCATTCACACTACTAGACCCCAAAACAACAGAAATCAAACGCATGCCAACGCGTTTAGCACTGGCCACTAAGTTATAACCTGCTTTTTTAGTAAATCCAGTTTTTAGCCCGTCTACCGTATGGTCGCTCCATAGTAATTTATTGCGATTGCGTTGTTTAATGCCGTGATAAGTAAATTCTTTTTGTGAGTACCAAGGGTAGAATTGGGGAAAGTCTTTAATCGTTGCTGTCACTAATAGTGTTATATCAGCCGCAGTGGTGTATTGATTATCATTTGGCAAGCCAGAAGCATTTTCAAACCAAGAATTGTTCATATCAAGTTGACGTGCATATTCATTCATATAAGTGGCAAATGTACTTTCAGTTCCTGCAATATGTTCAGCCAAGGCGACAGCAGAATCATTGCCAGATTGAATGATCATGCCTTTAAGCAATGTTTCAAGTTTAATGGTTTTGTCCACTTCTACAAAACTTTTTGAGCCGCCTGTTTTCCACGCTTTTTTGCTGATACGCACTTCGTCCTCTAAACTGATACGACCATCGTTAATAAGTTGGAAAACAACATAGGCTGTCATTAGTTTGGTTAGACTTGCTGGTGCGCGTTTATCGTGTTGCTTGCTGCTTGCGATGACTTTTCTGGAGTTGTAATCAACAACACTATAAGCAGCAGCAGATATTTCTGGTGCTTTAGGGGTGATAAAAATTGCCGCTTGAGTATTTAAAGCAAGGGAGAATATAAGAATGACTAAGGATTTGATGATTGATTGATATTGCATAAAGTATTAGTTGTTTAGTTGATTGAATGCTTGTTTCAACTTGCATGATAGCTGGTAAGCCACCATAGCATATCTATTATCGTGATTATAACGCGTTAGCACGTAAAAATTCCAAAAAGTGAGCCAAGTTTCATTGATTTCGTTTTGTGGCAAGCTGATAAATGCTAATTTGGTTTTATTCTTAATATCTTGGTGAATATCCAAACCTTTATTGCGCCAGTACTGAGTATTTTTTTTAGGTTTGTTAGTGTTTAATCTGGCGTGTTTTAAGTGGCTTGATTGAAGTACAATAGGTCTTGCAAACTCACCTCCATCATGCCACTGGTGCTGATCAAAATAATTAGCAATGGAGCCGATTGCATCAATAGGATTTGAGAATAAATCAATCTTACCATCATGGTTAAAATCAACAGCGTAGTATCTATAAGAGCTGGCAATAAATTGTGGGTAGCCCATTGCACCTGCATAAGAGCCCTGTATGGATAAAGGCGGAATGACGTTTTCACGTGACATAAGCAAGAACTCTTTTAACTCTTTTTGATAGAATTTTTTCCTTCTATAATTACCAAAAGCGCGTTTTGCTAGCGTTTCTAAAGTTGGATACGTGCCTTTTTTATTGCCATAGTTAGTCTCAATACCTAAAATAGCAACCATGATTTCTGCAGGTACATTGTATTTACTTTCTGCACGTTTAAGCGTTGCTAAGTTATCTTGCCAAAAGTTAATGCCATCTTTAATACGTTGCTCAGTAATAAACAAACCTTTATATTTATCCCAAGACATGGTTTTTTCTTTTTTTGGTTTTTTCTTTTTTTGGTTTTTATCTGCAAGTGTTAGTTCAATTTTTGAAAAAATAAACAGCAATTCATCTTTGTTGAATTGATGATTTTTCACCATTTTATTAATAAAGTTATGGGTTGCTTGAAAGTTGGTTGCTGGTAAAGTTTTAGCAACAATTGAGCCAGAAAAGCAAATAAGTAAAAGTAAGAGTATGCGCATTAATTTTGTAAATATCTTGGTGTTTTGTGTTTGCGAATTGCCATGATAATGCCAAAGCTAGACATTAAAGTGATGAGTGATGAGCCGCCATAGCTAATCAGTGGTAATGGCACACCCACCACGGGTAATAGCCCAGATACCATACCAACATTAACAAAAATATAAGTAAAGAAGATAAGGGTTAAGCTTGCACCTAATAGTTTTGAAAAATTATCTTCTGATTGAAAAGAAATGACCAATAATCGGTAAATAATTAGCCCATATAAGGTGAATAAAAATATAACACCCATAAAACCCAGCTCTTCAGCGATCACAGCAAAGATAAAATCAGTTGCATGCTCAGGTAGGAAATTAAGTTGGGATTGGGAGCCTTGCTCTAAACCCTTGCCAACTAAACCGCCAGAGCCAATCGCAATTTTTGATTGCAAGATATGATAGCCAGAACCTAACGGATCAGAGCTTGGGTCAATTAAAGTTAGGATGCGTTTTTTTTGATAACCCATTAATAGATAGTTCCATGCAACATATGCACCTGAGGTGATGATTGATGAAATTAGTGCAAAATTTAACCAATTATTTTTAAGAATTTGAACACGGATGCCTGAAAAAAACAACACGTAAAAACCAGAAGCACCAATTAATAACGACGTGCCCAAATCTGGTTGTTTAGCAATGAGTATTACAATTGAAATAATGGCAACAATGGATAAAAAAACAGGCAGTGGTTTTGGTGGTAAGGTTTTTTCACTCAGAATTGAGGCAATGGCAATAGGCACAATAACCTTCATAATTTCAGAAGGTTGAAAGCGTATAAAACCTAAATTAAGCCAGCGTTGAGCGCCACCACTGCTGGAGCCAAAAATTAAAACCAAAATTAGCAAAAAGATACCAAACAGCATTAAGTAAGGAGAGAAACGCCTAAGTTGATAAGGCGGTATTTGAGCAATTATCAACATTGCACCAATTGCCAGCACAAAGTGAAACACTTGTTTATAAATGGTTTGCATAGAGCATGCTGAGGCTGAATAAAGCACAACAAGTCCAAATCCACTGAGTACCATAATCAGTAAAAATAAAGGCGTATCCATCTTAAAGTAATGCCAATAATGGCGTATTTGTGCAATACTTAATAACTTCATAATAACAGCAAACCAACCGATCTGGCATCAGACAATAGCAAGTTAAAACTTCGACAAGCTGATTTATTATTCATACTTTCGGTGCCAATACCCATTTGTCGAATGGATACTTGTTGTTTTGGATGCAAAAACTGGTGCGTTGTACCTGTGCCAATAATTAACAAATCAATATCATCTTGATTAGACAAGGGAAATAATGAAACTTTATCAATATCATCAAGATGAGTCATGTCAACTTCACAACAATGATGAGAAGAAATAAAACAAGGAATTTTAAGCTGCGTGTATGCTAAATTAACATGATATTCTTCAACAGAAACAATACTGTTATGGCTTGCCTCTTGTTGGTTAAATTCCATGGTATTATAGCGACTATTTGGCGAATAAAAAATATATTATAACAGTGTAAAATTAATTACTTTTTTATATTAGAGAAAGATATGCCAAATTCAAGCAATACAGATATATATGATGCAGATTTATCCAGTGGTGTTACTGCCTTTGATACTAAGAATTTTACTATGGCATATCAATTATTAGCCCCGCTTGCCACAAAAGGCAATGCTGAAGCGCTGTGGCGTGTTGGTATGATGCAAATGAATGGCTTAGGCATGGTTAAAAATCAACCTTTAGGGTTTGAAAACTTCTTACAAGCAGCAAGTCAAGATCATGCATTTGCTCATCACATGCTAGGTGTGGCATATATGACTGGCGAAGGTGTAGAAAAAGACATTACAAAGTCTATTGAGTGGTTTGAAAAAGGTGCTGAGTTTGGCATTCCTGGCCCAATGTATACATTGGGTATGCTGTATGAAGATGGTAAAGAAGTTAAACAAGATTTAGAAAAAGCGCAATATTGGTTTGATAGGGTTGATAAAGCCAACCTATAAAAATAATAATGAAATCAAGATTTGCGCCATCCCCCACAGGCTACCTACATATCGGTGGTGCTAGAACTGCATTATTTGCTTGGGCTTGGGCTAAAAAGCAACATGGTAAATTTGTACTACGTATTGAAGATACAGATTTAGAGCGCTCAACCCAAGCATCCGTTAATGCGATTTTACAAGGCATGGATTGGCTTGGACTTGACTATGATGAAGGGCCTTTTTACCAAACAGATCGTTTTGACAGGTACAAGCAAGTTGTTCAGCAACTGTTAGATGAAAAAAAAGCCTATTATTGTGAATGTTCTAAAGAGCGCTTACAAATTTTGCGTGAAGATTTAACCAAGCAAGGCAAAAAATCCAAGTACGATGGTTGTTGTCGGGATAAGAGCCTAAATGCTGGCGTTATACGTTTTAACAACCCAGAAGAAGGGTTGGTGGTTTTTAATGATGTGGTTAAAGGGCAAATTTCAATCAATAATAAAGAATTAGACGATTTAATTATTACTCGTAGCGATGGCACACCAACTTATAATTTAACCGTGGTAGTTGATGACCATGACATGCAAATCGATTGTGTTATTCGTGGTGATGACCATATCAACAACACCCCTAAGCAAATTAACCTTTATCAAGCGTTAAACTGGGATTTGCCAGAATTTGCACATTTGCCTATGATTTTAGGTAGTGATGGTGCGCGTCTTTCAAAACGCCACGGTGCTGTGAGCGTTATGACTTATCGAGATGCAGGATTTTTGCCTGAAGCCTTGCTTAATTATTTAGTTCACTTAGGTTGGTCGCATGGTGACCAAGAAATATTTTCTATGGATGAAATTGTTAAACTATTTGAATTAAAAAACATCAACAAGGCGCCTACAAGTTTTAATCAGGATAAGCTTTTATGGCTCAATCAAGAAACTATTAAAAATTCCAGTGTTGAGAATTTACTTAATAACCTAACTTGGCATCTGCAAAACCAAGCAATTACCGTTACAGACACACCCGATATTAAAACAATTGTTCAACACTTGCAAAATAGATGTAAAACCCTGGTTGACATGGCAAGCGAAGTGAAAATGTTCTATCAAGATTTTGACACTTTTGATGAAAAACTCGCCAAAAAACACTTTAAAGATAAAGTGCCACTCAAGCACTTACTTACAAAACTAGAAGCCCTAAGCACTTGGCAAGCCAACAATATCAAACAAGCTGTTAAAGAGGTGTGCTTTGAACTCAACATCGGTTTTGGTAAGGTGGGTCAACCCTTTAGGCTTGCACTAAGTGGCAACGGAAATGCGGGTAGTATCGACATTGTAGCTGAGTTAGTCGGCAAAGATAAAGCACTATTACGCTTAAAAATGGCAATTTTTTTTAAAAATAGAACAAGCAATAATAAAAATACCTATAAATTATGATGGACTTGTCAATATTTAAAGCACAATATCAAACACTAGAAGATTCAATCAAGGTGGAATTTTTAAATAATCCGGAGGAAGCCCAAACACTTATATTGGCTAGAAGTGAAGGGGTTGATCAATTACTCAAAGATATTTGGCAAAGTTTTAATCTTTCAGATCAGTTGTGTTTGGTGGCTGTTGGTGGTTATGGCAGAGGCGAGTTGCATCCGTATTCGGATATAGATTTGTTGATTTTAATTCCTGATGGTGCGCACGACACTTATCAGAAAAGTATTGCTAGCTTTTTAACATTTTTATGGGATGTTGATTTGGAAGTAGGGCATGCGACTCGGGATTTGAAAGATTGCATTAGTGTGATTGATGATCTTAGTGTGGTGACTAATTTATTGGAATCTCGCGTTATTTTAGGTAAAAAGTCTTTGTTTTTTAAGATGAAGGTTGTGATTAAATCTAGTATTTGGTCAAGCCAATCGTTTCTAGTTGAAAAGCAAAAAGAACAGCACAATCGTCACCAAAATCTGTCCAATATTGCTTATAACTTAGAGCCAAATATTAAGCAAAGCCCTGGCGGTCTTAGAGATATTCAAACAGTTGCTTGGGTAGCAAAGTGGTATTTTGATGTTAATACTTTGTTTGAACTAGTCGACAAGCAATATTTAACAATTACTGAATATGGGTTATTAAAAACATCGCAATTATTTTTATTCAAGGTTAGATTTGCACTGCATATTATCGCCAATCGGCGTGAAGACAGGCTTGCATTCCAATACCAAAAATCTGTAGCAACCATGCTGGGTTATGTTGATGGGGATTCTTTGGCAGTTGAAGCCTTTATGAAGGATTATTACCAAACCGTGACTAGGGTGTCGCGCCTTAATGATATTTTGTTGCAATTATTAGAAGATGAGATTCTAAACACGCAACATTTGAACAGTCGCTTTATGATTAGTCATGGTTATATCCATTCAATTGATACGCAAGTTTTTGTCCAAACACCATCTGCTTTTATTGAAATATTTTTACTCATTGCTAAACATAGTTATGTGCGCGGCATTAGTGCAAAAACGCTTAGACAAATGCAAAATAGCATTGATTTAATTGATTTTGATTTTTACAAAAAGCGTAAGAATAATCGCTTATTTATTGAACTATTACAACAAAGTCAAGGGGTTAATAAGGCGTTAAAACTCATGAATCGTTATGGTATTTTAGAACACTATATTCCTGCTTTTGGTAAGATTATGGGGCTAATGCAATATGATTTATTCCATGCTTATACGGTGGATCAGCATACGTTATTTGTGATTCGTAATTTGAGGCGTTTTTTCGTACCTGAGTTTGCCAAGGAATTTGCGCTTTGTAGCGAGATAGCACAAGGCATCCAAAAGCCAGAATTACTATTATTGGCAGGTCTTTTTCATGATATCGCCAAAGGTAGGGGTGGCGAGCATGCTCAGTTAGGTGCCATTGATGCACGTGAGTTTTGTCAGCATCATCAATTAAAAACAAGCGACACTGATTTGGTTTCAAAATTAGTTGAAAAGCATTTACTCATGTCAGTGGTTGCACAAAAGCAAGATATTGGTGATTTTGAAGTGATTGAGCGTTTTGCTAAACAAGTGGGTACAGTTGAATTTTTAGAATTTTTGTATTTATTAACAAACGCCGATATTCGTGCAACAAAAGATGATTTGTGGAATAGTTGGAAAGACTCTTTGCTAAAAAAACTATTTTACAATACCAAAAAACACCTAGAAAGTAGCAATAGTCAGCGCCCAAGCGTAGACCAAAGAGTGCAAGACATTAAGCAAACTATTATTAAAGATTCTATTGCTCAGGGTTATCAAATGAGTGACGTTGAGAAGATATTATCAACCCTGCCTAAAGACTATTATTTACGTTATGAAGTCGACGATATTTTATGGCATTTGAGTTTTGCCACTAAAACAGCCTTGGATAAAATTATTGTTAGTTCTAAAATTTCACAACATAATGTGGTTGATATTTTTGTGCTATGTGATGATTTTAGAGGTTTATTCTTTAAATTAATTAGTATTCTTGAAAGACTGGGTCTTGATATTGTGGATGCTAAAATCCTAACCACAAGGGATAGGAAAGTGTATAACACGATTAGTGTTTTGCAAGATGAAGCACTTGAACATATCAATATAAATCAAGAAATCAAAAATGAATTGAATGATTTAGATGTGAGCGTAAGCACAACCCATGATATATACACGCATCGATACTTTGACCATAAAATGAAAGTCAGTTTTAGTGTGAATAAGCAGTGGAACCTAACTCAATTAGAGATTAATGTGATTGACAAACAAGGCATACTTTCTAACATTGCCTATGTTTTCTTTGAATTAGACGTCTCATTAATTAATGCCAGAATTGCTACTATGGGGGAAAGGGTTCAAGATGTGTTTTTTATTAGCAATACTAAAAACCAGCCATTGAGCATGGCAGAACAATCAGTGCTTAAAGAGGCTTTGGAAGAAAGATTGTAAAAAGATATTGCATGAGTTAAATGATGATATAATCTCACGCAATCGGCAGTTCTGCTGTTTCTTTTTTTCATTTCAGATTAACATTACAAAAATATGAACGATAAAATTAAAGTAGTGACTGACGCCTCTTTTGAAGCAGATGTTGTTAACTCATCACAAGTAGTATTGGTAGATTTTTGGGCTGAGTGGTGCGGGCCATGCAAGGCGTTAGCACCTGTATTAGATGAAATTGCTGACGAATATGATGGTAAAGTGCTTATTGCCAAAGTTAATATAGACGAGAACGACCAAACACCACCAAAGCATGGCATTCGCGGTATTCCAACGATGTTGTTATTTTCTAATGGTGCCGTTCAGGCAACCAAAATGGGTGCACTTTCAAAAGCAGAACTTAGTGCGTTTATTGATGCCAATATTTAAAAACTAAATAACTGATTGTTTTTATCTTAAAAACTCAGTTTAATAAAACCTCCTAGCGCTTTAGGCGCATATCCCTAGTTAAGTAAAAAAATACTTAGCCTTAATATGGACACATTCATGAAATTATCAGAACTCAAAAAATTTAGCCCGGAAGAGTTGTTAGAACTAGCACAATCTTTAGGTTCAGAAAACATTTCTAGAGCTAAAAAACAAACCCTAATTTTTATTATTCTTAAAGCTAAAGCGGCTAATGATGAGGAGGTGTTAGGTGATGGTGTTTTGGATGTGTTGCAAGATGGCTATGGTTTTTTAAGATCAAGTGATGATTCTTACACTTCGGGTGCGGATGATATCTATATTTCACCTAATCAAATTAGACGTTTTAATTTATCAACTGGTGATTTGGTTGCAGGAAAAATTAGAGCGCCTAAAAAAGGTGAGAAGTATTTTGCGTTAATTAAAGTATCAGAAGTGAACGGCGAAGATCCAGATAATGTTAGAAACAGGGTGCCATTCGCCTCACTCACACCTATTCATCCTAATGAAAGACTTAATTTAGAAATCGGTAATGGCGGAACTGAGGATATTACTGCCAGAATGATTGATCTTGTTTCACCTTTTGGCAAAGGTCAAAGGGGCTTGTTGGTTGCACCGCCTAAGGCAGGCAAAACCATGATTATGCAAAATATTGCCACGTCTATTTCAGTCAATCATCCAGAATGTGAACTGATTGTGCTTTTGATTGATGAGCGCCCTGAAGAAGTAACAGAAATGGCTCGCACTGTTCGTGGTGAAGTGATTGCTTCAACATTTGATGAGTCAGCAAAACGTCATGTGCAAGTAGCCGAAATGGTGATTCAAAAAGCCAAACGACGTGCAGAACAAGGCAAAGATGTAATTATTTTACTAGATTCAATCACACGCTTGGCGCGCGCTTATAATACAATTGCCCCTTCATCAGGCAAGGTATTAACAGGTGGTGTTGATGCTAATGCACTACAACGCCCTAAACGTTTTTTTGGTGCAGCTAGAAATATTGAAAATGGTGGAAGTATTACCATTATTGCCACCGCATTGATTGATACTGGCTCAAAAATGGATGAAGTTATTTATCAAGAGTTTAAAGGCACAGGCAATATGGAGCTTCATTTAGAAAAACGTTTGAGTGAAAAGCGAATTTTTCCAGCAATTAATATTAATGCTTCTGGCACGCGCCGCGAAGAGTTAATTACCGATGAAAAGGAATTACAAAAAATGTGGATTTTACGCAAAATTCTACATCCTATGGATACTGTTGAGGCGGCTGAATTCTTAATTGACCGCTTAAAGCTAACTAAAACTAATGATGAATTCTTTGCTTCAATGTCTCAAAAGAAGTAATACTATTTAAAAAAATCATTACTTAATTATTTTGAGCATTCTATCAATCGCTTTAAGCATACTTAAAGAAACTACCATACCGACCCAATACAATCTATGAAACAACATCTTTTTTCGAGGAAAAATTCAATAAATAGCTGACTGTTATTTTTATTTTTTTTCCTAAAAAATACACTATTTTCTATATTTCCTAGATTATACTGAATTGATATAGTAATTTCTTAAAGTATGAAACTTCCTCCTATAGTAGTCAGAATCCTTAAATTTCAAAATAGCATTCTAGCCAGATATTTAATGCGCAATGTATTGGTGCTTTTGAGCGCAGTGTTTATCGTGATTGGGTTGGTTGTTTTTGGTAATCAGTTAGTGTTAGTGGTTAAAAAAAGTTTAAAAGAAGGCATACCTGTTGCAGACTTGTTGCCACTGGTCGGTTTTAATATGATTAGAGATGTTGTATTAATTCTATCTTTATCTTTGTTATTGGCTATTATTTTGAGTGTTAGCAAGCTTTACAAGGATTCAGAAGCTATTGTGATGAACTCATTAGGTTTGGGCGATAAGCATTTTATGGTATTCATTCAGCCGCTTGTTATCTTTATCTTTTTCTTTGTTTTGCTTTTAACGACAGTTGTGGTGCCTTGGTCTAAGCAGCAACAAGGCTTGATTATGGAGCGTAGTGAAAATGTATCTGAATTTTCTTTTATTAAAGAGGGTGAGTTTCAAGAGTTTAAAAATGGTGATATTGTTTTTTACGCATCAAAAGTCAGTGATGCTGATAATGCTAAAGAACAAAATATGGAAGAGATTTTTATTTATACATTGGTCAATAATGTGCCGGTTATAACCTTGGCACAACAAGCTCAAAAATACATCAATTTAAATACCAATAGCGTGTATTTGCTCCTTAAAAATGGCACACGTTATCACGGCTTTCCTTCGGATAAAAATAAAAAAATCTTAAATTTTAATTTATATGATTTACAAATTATTGATGGCGAGGTACAAAAATCTATTAGCACAATTACGAAAGTAGAATCAAAGTCAACGTTTGAATTATTATTCTCTAACAAACTGACAGAAATAGCAGAGTTTCAATGGAGAATGTCTCAGCCTTTAAGTATTTTAATATTATCAGTACTTGGTGTATTGCTTGGTAAAACCTCTCCAAGAAGTGGTAAAAATTTAGGCGTATTAGTTGGTGTTGTTGCGTTTATTGTGTATAATAATGTCTTATTAATTGCTAAATTAGCTTTAGAGCGAGGAGAGTCTCTGCCAATTGTTGGGCTGTGGTGGGTGCATTTGGCGGTGTTGTTACTAATTTTTATTTTTTATTCAATTAGACATAGAAAATTTACCCAATTTATTTGATGCTTTTTAGTTGAATTATTTCTTATAAAAGCATTACACACTTTTAAAGTGTAAAATAGTCGTGTTTTTTAAAGGAAAAAGTTTAATGTCATCTCAACCCAGCAAAGCTTTAGAGATTTTTAATAATCCTAATGTTGAGCGCGATTTTGTCATTCAAATTGATATACCAGAGTTTACATGCCTGTGTCCAAAAACAGGGCAGCCTGATTTTGCCACATTGCATCTTGAATACATTGCTGATAAAGCATGTATAGAATTAAAATCATTGAAAATGTATATTTGGTCGTATCGAAACGAAAGCGCATTCCATGAGGCGGTCACTAACCAAATTCTTGATGATTTGGTTCAAGCAAGCAATCCAAGATTCATGCGCTTAAAGGCAATTTTTAATGTTCGTGGTGGTGTTTATACAACCATAATTGCTGAACATAAACAAAAAAACTGGGCGCCTAAAGCCAAAGTTGATTTACAGCATTCAGGCTAGTATTTTTTATGAAAGCCATTCGTCAAAGCATTAAGTTTGATAAAAAACTTCTAGATAAAGATGCTTTAAAAGTTATTAGTATTATTGATAAAGCAGGGTTTAAAGCCTATCTAGTAGGTGGTTGCATTAGAGATTTACTCTTAAATTTAGAACCAAAAGATTTTGATATTGCAACCAATGCCAAACCAGAGCAAGTGCATAAATTATTCAAACGCTCACGTTTAATAGGTAGGCGTTTTTGTTTAGTGCACGTTATGTTTTCAGCATGTAAATTTATTGAAGTGGCTACTTTTAGGTCAGGTAAGGTGAAAACCGCTAAAAACGGCGTTGGTGTTCGTGATAATTGCTATGGTAATATTGAAGATGATGTTGTGCGTAGGGATTTTAATATTAATGCGCTTTATTATGATATTAAAACGCAAGAAGTCATTGATTATGTGGGTGGACTTGAAGATATAAAGGCGCAAGAAGTGCATATTATTGGCAATCCAAAATTAAGATTTGAGCAAGACCCAGTGCGCATGATTAGAGCCATTAGGTTTCAAACTAAATTAGGGTTTCAATTAAGTAATGAGATTAAATTGGCTATTTTTGAACAAGCACCACTTCTTGGTAATATTTCTGCAGCGCGTTTGTATGAAGAGTGTATTAAATTGTTCCACAATGAATATGGGTTTGAAGTGTATGAGCGCTTAGAAAAATATGGTTTATTAAAATATTTGTTTAAACAAACTCATAAAAATGAATTTATTAAAAAGGCCTTGTTAAACACCTCGGACAGAATTAAAAAAAATCAATCTGTCACGCCTGTGTTTTTATTTGCTGTGTTTTTATGGCAAGCTTATAACGAGCGTTTTATTGTACTTGAAAACAAGCAAAGTTGTTCGTCTTTAGCAATGACTCAGGCCTCTGAAGAGGTGATTATTAATCAAATTAAGCAAGTCTCGCTACCCAGATGGTTAAACACTAGAATTAAGGATATTTGGCTAATGCAACCAAGACTAGAAAAAATGCAAGCAAAAAAAGTCAAAGCATTACTAAGTAATCCACGTTTTAGAATGGCATATGATTTCTTATTATTGCGCTCTATAAGTATCAATCCAGAATTGGCTGAAGTGGCTAAATTTTGGACCAAGGCTCAACAGTGAAATCAGTTTTAATTACAGGCTGATCAAAGGGGTATTGGCTTGGCTTTTGTTTGGCGGAAGGATTAAAGCAAAAGGGCTATCAAGTGTTTGCTATTGCTAGAAGTGACACCGATGTTGAAAAGTTAAAAAACTTAGGCTTTGATGCTTATCAACTTGATTTATCTTCTTCTGTATCTATTCAACGTGCCATAATCCATGTTTATGAAAAAGTTGATAGGGGGTTGTATGGATTGATACGTAGTGGTTTTTATAGGCAATTAGGCGCATTTGAAGATATATCTAGACAAACACTTGAAGCGCAATTCCCAACCAATGTATTTGGTTGGCATGAATTAACCAACTTAGTGCTGGCAAAAATGAAAGCCAACAATCAAGGCAAAATTATTTATTTAAGTTCAGTTTTGGGTTTTGTGGCAATGCCTTTTAGAGGCTCGTACAATTCCTCTAAATTTGCCATTGAGGGCTTGGTCGATACCTTATTAAGGCTGGAGTTTTATCAAACACCAGCTCCAGCTTGCTTTAATTCAGCCAGGGCCGGTTTAAGTCCAAGTTTAGAAAAAATGCTTATCAAGCTTTTAAAAAAAATATTGACATGAATACTAGTGATTATCAGCACAGCTGCGAACAAATGATTAAACGTTTGAATACTGATAAATTAGCCGCCTATACTTTGCCTGCAAAAGCAATACTGAAATGCACCATTCATGCTTTAGAAGCAAAAAATGCCAAAATTTATTATTGGGTTACCTTTCCAACTAAACTGTTTGCTGTACTTAAAAGAATACTACCAGCAAGAATAATGGATAAAATACTAAGCAAAGCAGGCAGTGGAGGAAAAACATAAAATGGCAAAAAAATTTGACTTTAATCAGGGCTTAGTCGATTTAGAAAAAATTGTAAAAACCATGGAATCTGGCGATTTAAGCCTTGAAAATTCACTTGATTATTTTTCTAAAGGTGTGACTTTAACCAAGCAATGCCAAAGTGCATTAAATGAAGCAGAACAAAAAATCTCCATGCTAACTGAGCAAGACAATTATACAAACGAAAAACCATTAAAGGATTTGTAAGATTTTGCACCACTCTAAGTATCAAATATTGAATTAAGACTTTTAAGCAATGGATTTTAATGTCTACATCACAAGGGTTAATGCTAAATTAGACCAATACTTGTCAGCACAAGGTTCTTTGGCTAAAGCAATGCGTTATAGTGCGCTAACTAATGGCAAGCGCTTTAGACCTATTCTTGCCTATTCTGTCGCTAATACTTTCGGCACAAACTTAAATTTAATTGATTCTAGTAGTTGCGCTATTGAATTCATTCATGCCTATTCTTTAATTCATGATGATTTACCGGCTATGGATGATGATGATGTACGCCATAATCAGCCAGCTTGTCACAAACGTTTTGGCGAGGCTCAAGCAATTTTGGCAGGTGATGGTTTGCAAGCATTGGCATTTGAAGTATTGGTTAATGATGATTTAATTAGTGCTGGTATCAAAATTGAGTTGTTGAAATCTTTGACCCACGCTTCATTTGAAATGGCAGAAGGCCAAGCAATTGATTTATCTATTATTGCAAAGCAGGTGGGTATTGCAACACTAGAAATCATGCACCGAAAAAAAACAGGCGCTCTACTGAGCTGTGCAGTTAACTTAGGTGCAATTGTTTCTAAAGCGTGTAATAATAAGGATAGAGTTACTTTGAATACCTTCTCTGAAGATATCGGTTTGGCGTATCAAATTCAAGATGATGTGCTTGATATTGAAACGCCTGATGCATTATTAGGTAAGAGTCAATTT
Source organism: Abyssogena phaseoliformis symbiont OG214 (assembly GCF_016592595.1). Lineage (NCBI taxonomy): Bacteria > Pseudomonadati > Pseudomonadota > Gammaproteobacteria > Abyssogena phaseoliformis symbiont. The sequence continues at coordinate 770,385 of NZ_AP012977.1, read as the reverse complement.
TCTGATGAGTACAAAAATAAACCTACTTATCCATCTTTATTAGGCTTGGATAAATCAAAACTTGCTTACAAGAACTTATACGAAAAAGCCAGTGACGAGTTAGATTTATTAAGTGTAGATGTGGCAGAATTGCAACAATTAACGGCTAATCTACAAGCAAGATTGTTTTAAAATTGAACTAAAACACTACCCCAACTAAAGCCAGCACCAATCCCTTCAAATAACAGATTGTCACCTTTTTTAATGCGACCATCCCTAACCGCTGTATCAAGTGCCAACGGAATAGAGGCAGCGGAAGTATTACCATGATTTTCAAGGGTAACAATGACCTTGTTCATTGGGATTTTGATGCGTTTAGCCACGGCTGATATAATGCGAATATTAGCCTGATGCGGCACCATCCAATCTAGTTTGTCTGAACTTAAATTAGCCTCTTTAAGTGTTTCTTTTGCTAAAGAAGATAAGCGGTTGACGGCAATTTTAAAAACTTCATTACCAGACATCTTAATAAAACCCACTTCATTAATGTAATTATTGCTCACTTGAAGTGAAGATAGATAGTTACCATCACTGAATAGTTTTGAGTGCAAAATGCCAGTATCACTACTGCCACTTAGCACCACCGCCCCTGCACCATCACCAAATAAAACCGCGGTAGAGCGGTCTTTCCAATTAACAATTCTTGATAAAGTTTCACTACCAACAACCAATATTTTATTAGCAGCGCCAGTTTTGATATATTGTTGCGCTGTGGTTAGGGCAAAAATAAAGCCCGCACAGACAGATTGTAAATCAAATGCAGGACATGAAGCGCCAATTGCAGTTTGTAACATGGTTGCTGTTGCAGGAAAAACTTTATCAGGTGTGGTGGTTGCTAGGATAATCAAGTCTAAATCTTTGGCATTAATACCGGCCATTTCAAGTGCATGATTGGCTGCTTTTTCGGCTAAATCACAAGTTGTTTCATCGGTAACTTTGTGTCTTTGTTTAATACCTGTACGCGTGGTAATCCATTCATTTGTTGTGTCAATAGTTTTTGATAAATCGTCATTGGTGACAATAGTGGGTGGCAGATAACTACCCGTACCAATAATTCTTGCAAATTTATTCATTGTGTTCTAATTCTTTTGAAATTTGAAGTGATATTTTGTCGCTGATTTTAGCATGTGCCTCAACATAGGCCTCAGTAATTGCTGCTAAAAACGAATCAACGTTTGCACTACCATGACTTTTAACAACAATACCGCGAAGCCCCAACAAGGAGGCGCCATTGTACTTACCAGGGTTGAGACTAGATTTAAAATCTTTAAGTACAGGGGTTGCGATTAAGGCAATCAATTTGGTTAGCAGGTTTCGAGTAAATGCTTGTTTTAGGTAGTGTTCCATCATTGAGGCCACACCTTCACTGGCTTTTAGTGCAATATTGCCTTCAAAGCCATCGCAAACAATTAAGTCTACTGTGCCCTTATAAATATCATCACCCTCAACAAATCCTACATAATTTAGACTGGAGGCTTTTAATAACTCAGCAGTTTTTTTGATTTTTTCACTACCTTTCATATCTTCTTCACCAATATTAAGAAGGCCAATGGTGGGTGATGCAATATTTTCGGTGTGCTTGACAGCAATTGAGCCCATTATTGCAAATTCAACCAAAGCTTTGGGTTTTGAATCAACATTAGCACCCAAATCAAGCATGTGCGTATGTCCAGTCATGGTTGGCATGCGACCCATAATAGCAGGACGGTCAATACCTTTGATGGTTTTTAGTACGAAGCGAGAAATGGCCATGAGCGCGCCAGTATTGCCTGCACTAATACAAGCGTCTGCCTCAAGTATTTTAACTAGATTAATTGCAACGCGCATAGAAGAATCTTTCTTTTTACGTAATGCAATTGCTGGAGATTCATTCATTGATACAACTTCACTTGCGTGAATAATTGCATATTTTGAACTAGGTGTATTTGATGGGTGTTTATCTAATTCAGTTCTGATGCTAGATTCATCACCCACAAAATATAAATACAAATCTTGAAATACGCCTAGTGCTTTAATACCTGCTTCAATAGTAACAGGTATGCCATAATCTCCCCCTGAGGCGTCAATTGATACCTTTATTGTCATGGGGGGGTTAAGCGTCTATTTCTTGAATACCTTGTGCTTTGTTGATTATTTTTTTGCCGCAGTAATAACCATCAGCTGTAATGTGGTGGCGCAAGTGAATTTCACCCGTTTCTTGATCTTCTGACAATGCAGGGCTTGTTAGTGCGTTATGTGAGCGACGCATGCCTCTTTTTGAAGGGGTTTTCCTACTTTTTTGTACAGCCATTTTCTTACTCCTTATTTTTTATATTGAGTTTTTGTGTGTTTTAATATTGCAAAAGGATTGTGTTTCTCTTGCTTTATCCGCTCTTTATTTTGGTACGATTGACATTTGTGTGAATGCATCGGACTCATTGGAATGGATATTAGAACCTCATCTGTTATAAATTCAATGGTTGAAAACGCTTCATCAGCATTAAGAATTGTCTCAAAGCTTAAATCTAGTGTTTCTCCCTGTTCTTCATTTTTCAAAAAGCCAAGTTTAAAACTAGGATTTAAACAAAGATTTACCTCATTCAAACAGCGTTGGCAATCAACCACAGCATTTAGTTTAACAATACCTTCAATACAAGGAATTGAATTGTTTTCAATGTAGAAACTTAATTCAACTTTTACTTCATCATCAATATTGCTAAGTAGTTTTTTCATTCTAGGAAAATCTTTCACTTGATATATATGTGAAAGATTCAATCCTTTTTTAGCAAAACTGAATAACTTTATAGCGTCTGGTATTCCTTGCATTAACCTTTACCAAAAAACAACTCGGTGATTTTACCAAAAAATAGTTAATAATATTATTCTTTATAGAAAAAAATAATTATTCAACAGATTGTTGGCTTGGCTGTATTTTTCCTTTTGAAGGTGTGTTAATTAGCCTATCTAACAAATTATTGTAATTGATTACATTGATTTGATAAGCGCTTCCAGTATCAATATAATCTAACTAAGACTGTTTTTGCTCATTCTAGTATGTCAATTAGATTTTTTATTTTGTCGTTTTTGTGAGTATAGTTATTAAGTGCTATTTGCACTTGTTGTTGATTGGTGTGAATAATTTTTAGACGTTGATTAAGCGTTTTTTGATTAGAAGTTAAGGATATATTCAAAGATTGTGCTTCAGCATTTAGGTTTTGCAGTTTGTCTTTGTAAAAAATTTCTAATTTACGCAAGCCCAACTGGTTAATTTCTAAATTGGTTTGATTGGTAATATTGCCAATCAAAGGATATTCAAACACAAGACTGGCTGTGTAAATCTTTTTATTACTTTCAGACTCGCTAGTTTTGGTATTGCTGTCAGTCACTTCTTGATCAAAATTAAGATAAAAATCTAGTTTTGCTAAATTTTGATAATGTTAATTTTTTTTAGTAGCTGGTTAATTACTATTTTTTGTAAATCTCTAGCATTATTTTTTAAATAACTATTCGTATTTTTAATAATGTTTGTATTTTTATGCCAATCAATTTGTACTGTTTTATTTAACAATCCTTTGTTATTTAATTCAATAGCAAGTGCTTGTTTAATGCTTTGTAACTTTACTTGAGCCTCGATAAGTTTTTTTGCGTTTTGAAAATGGCACTGTTGATGCTTATTTGATCTTTTTTATTTTGACGATTAATACTTTGTACTCTTTGTAGGTGTTGTTGATAAACCAGACTTTTTTCCTGATAGTTTGCCCAGGTTAAGAATTGTTCAAGTTGTTTACTTAAGTAATTTTCTTGTTGTTCATAAAAAGAGAGTTTTTTATAAGCTAAATCCAATATATATCTATGATAAGTTTTTAAGCTTTCAGCGTTGCTATCGTGCTTTAATAGTGGGTATTTCCAATTAAAGTAGTCATAAAGTCCATAGTTATCATAAGAATTGAATTGCTTGTTTCTTTTTAGGTTTTCGTTCGATAGTATGTGTTTTATACCAACTGTTAGATTACTAGGATTGTTTAAAAAACGCTTGGTTAATTCTAGTTTAGCGCTTTTGCTATGTTTTTCACTGGTTTTGGTGTAAATATATGTGGAGTTTGTGCTTTTGTTGTTGTTCCAATAGGTGGATTTAGTATCCAGCGTTAACCCTGTTTTCCAATCAGAATAATTGCGTTTACTATTGTCCAGTTCTATTTGTTTAATTTGTACATCAGTTTTAGAAGTTTCAAAGGTCTTTTCTTGTTGTAATAAGGCAATTACTTGCTGATTAAATTCTTCTATATTCAAGCTTAATGCACTAAAAGGTACTAGTAGAGCGCTTAGTCCAATAATGTGATTTTTTGCAATATTTCTTTATAAAAGGCAGGCGAAAAACGCGGGGGTAATACTGAGTTAAAATTTTTCACTTTGTTTTTGCGTCCAATTTCTAATATTTTGAGTTAATTCTTTAGCAGATTTTTCTTTGATATTAATTGGCTTGCCAATAATCACAGTGATGGTGCCTGGGTGTTTTATGAAACTACCTTTGGGCCATGCTAAACCAGCATTGTGATAAACAGGTATGACATCACAAGATGCTTTTTTAGCAATGGCTATAGCGCCATTTTGATATCTTCCCAGTTTTTTATAAGGTTGGCGAGTGCCTTCTGGGAAAATCACCACAAAAATACCCCTTTTTAGTCGAGCCTCTCCTTGCTTTATAATTGTTTTTAGTGCTTTTAATTTCTCACCACGATTAATAACAATAGGTTTGAGTAACGCCAATCCCCAGCCAAAAAATGGTATCCATGATAGGGTTTGTTTAAGTACCCAAGTTTGCGGTGGAAATATTTGCTGAAATCCGAGTGTTTCCCAAGTGGATTGATGGTTAGAAACAATCACACAAGGCTTAGAAGGGATGTTCTTTTTGCCAACCACCTGAAGTTTAATATCAAGTGTGAATGCCAACCACCACAAACAAAACATTGACCACTTAGATAAAATAGCGTAGCGAAACTTAAACGGCAAGAAGAATAAGATTAGTGCAATAGTTACTAAAATTATCAAAGCAAAAAATGAGCCTAAAAAATACAATAATGATCTTAAAAACAGCATAAGAAATTACGAGCGTAAACGTTATAATTTATAAACTAGAATTTTAACTGATAGAGATTGTCACATGAATATTAACACCATTTTATTTGACTTAGATGGCACATTGATTGACACCGCGCCCGATTTGGCTTATGCGTTAAATACACTACTTAAATACAATGGTTTAAGCGAAAAACCTTATGAAAAAATAAAGCCTCTAGTTGCGTTAGGAGGTAAAGCGTTAATCAAGTTTGGCTTTGATTGTGATGAGCTTCACCCTGATTTTATTGACAGGCATCAAAAAATATTAAATATTTACAAGGATAATATTAGTCAATTTTCTAAAACATTCTCAGGCATTGATGCACTTATTAAAACTATTAAAACCAAAGAGATGTTTTGGGGGGTGGTTACTAATAAGCCTGAAAATTTGACTCATTTACTGTTAGAAAAACTTGATATAAATCCTGATGTGGTGGTTTGTGGGGATACATTAGCATTTAACAAGCCACACCCAGCGCCGTTATTGTATGCTTGCGCACAATTAGCGATTAACCCAAGCCAATGTTTATTTATGGGTGATGATAAGAATGACATGTTGGCAGGCCAAAATGCTAATATTAAAACTGTATCTGTTACTTATGGTTATGGCAAAGTGAAAAAAGATTGGGGTTATGATTTTTTGATTGACACCCCTCAAGAATTATTAGAGTTGATTTAATGGATATAAGTATTATTATCGCATTATTGCTTGTACAAACAGCGTTATTAACTGTGTTGTTTTTCAGAAAACCGCCAATTATTAATGTTGATACACAACTTAAAGATTTGGAAAAAAACTTTAAAACAAACCGAGAAGAGTCTAATCAAGCGGCCAGAGAAAATCGAGTAGAGTTAACGAATAATATTCAAGCTTTTGAATTAAAATTCACGCAAATGATTGAGCTAAAGTTTAGTCAACAGCAAATCAAACAAGATGAGGGTAATGCAGCAGCTAGTAGAGCAGTTAAGGAGCGATTTGATGAGTTTCATCAGCAACAATCTCAGTTTAATAAACAAGCAACAGAGAATATTAAACATATTGAAGCGACAGTTAAAGGGCAATTGGACGCAATTAACAAAGACAACAATCAACAACTAACAGCAATGCGGCAAACTGTTGATGAGAAGTTACAAAGCACGCTAGAAAAACGTTTGGGTGAGTCATTTAAACAGGTTAGCGATAAATTGGAACAAGTGCATAAAGGCTTAGGCGAAATGCAAAGCGTGGCAAATGATGTGGGTGATTTGAAGAAAGTATTATCGAATGTCAAAACTCGTGGCACTTTAGGCGAATATCAATTAGAAGGCATTCTAGAGGCAATGTTACCCCCTGAGCAATACGCTAAAAATGTTGCAACTAAAAAAGGCTCACAAGCCAATGTGGAATTTGCGATTAAATTGCCAGGGAATGGCGACGACAAGCCAGTTTGGATACCGATTGATGCTAAATATCCAAGAGAGGATTATGAGCGCTTGATTGATGCCTATGATGCTGGCGACAAACCACAGATAGAATTGCTAAAAAAGAAACTACTTAAGTCTATTGAATTATTTGCTAAAGATATCAGCACGAAATACATTGACCCGCCACACACAACAGATTTTGCAGTGATGTATTTGCCTGATGAGGGTTTGTATGCGGAGGTTTTACGTGATGTTAGTTTGTTTGAAAGATTGAGCAGAAAACACAAAATTACAATCACTGGACCAACAACCTTAGCGGCGTTTTTAAGCAGTTTACGAATGGGCTTTAAGACTTTGGCAGTGCAAAAGCGTAGTTCTGAAGTTTGGCAAGTTTTGACAGAGGTTAAGACCGAATTTAGCACATTTTCAGCCACTTTCCAACAGGTGCAGAAACAACTTAATACAGCCTCTTCCACCTTAGAAAAATTACGAACTACCAGAAGTAACGTGTTAGAACGAAAATTACAAGCTGTAGAAACACTTGAAAATACAACCTTAGAACATGATGAAGATTAATACCAAATATAACATTAAAAAAGACGAATTAAAAGATAAAGTTATTTTAGTGACAGGTGCAAATCGTGGCTTTGGTAGGGCAATAACACTGGATCTTGCTAAGGCAGGCGCAAGTGTTATTATGCTAGGGCGTGATTTAGGTTCATTAGAAACCACTTATGATAAAGTTCTGGATTTGGGCTATCAAGAGCCTATTCTTTATCCGCTTGATTTAGAAGGCGCAACCCCTGAACATTATCAGCAATTACAAAAAGACATCTTGGGTAATTTTGGACAACTTGACGGGCTTATTCACAATGCAAGTATTATTGGTACTATGATGCCAATTGAGCAATATGATATTAAGCTGTGGTATTCAACCATGCAAATCAATGTTAATGCGCCGTTTATGCTTACTCAAGCGTTAATTCCTGCACTTAATAAATCAAGTGATGCCCGTGTGCTATTTTTGTCTTCATCAGTAGGGCGAATGGCTAAGGCATATTGGGGTGCGTATAGCGTGAGCAAATTTGCCATCGAAGGCATGAGCAAAACTTTATCCGAAGAATTAGAAAAAACAAACATCCGGGTGAATTCACTTGACCCAGGGCGGATGCGTACCAAAATGCGACAAATTGCTTATCCGGCTGAAAATGCCGACAATAATCCATTGCCTGAGATAAAGAGCCCAGCGATTGTGTATCTAATGAGTGAAAAAGCTAAAAAACTGAATGGAGAAAGGCTTATTTTATTTAGTGTTTAATTAAATTTAAAACAAATAAAATAAAATAAATAACAATACCAGCAACACCCAATACTAAAGAAAAAGCCCCCTAGTAGTATAAGCATACTTTTGTGTAGCCAGCTTTGGGCATCTACATATTGACAAAAAGTATTTTTAAGAAAAAATAAAAACAGCGCCTAAAAGCAGTAAAAATAAAGAAATCTTTAGGACTTTATTTTTAAATGGCATTTTTTTAACGTTGTAAATCAGCCGTTAAATGTGGATGAATGGTTTTTAAAATGGCTTTAAAAACTTGGTCATTACCAGCCACCACATTGCCTGTTTCTAGGTATTTATCTCGCCCTGAAAAGTCACCTATAAAACCGCCTGCTTCTTTGACTAAAAGCACACCGGCAGCAATGTCCCAAATATTAAGCTCAATTTCCCAAAAGCCATCCAGTCGACCCGCGGCCAAATAAGCCAAATCAAGTGCAGCAGAGCCAGCACGGCGAATACCAGAAACTTTTGGATGGATGGCTTTAAACATATTTAAATAAGCCTCTAAATACTGTGGTGCTTTGAACGGGAAGCCTGTACCAATTAATGTATTTTCAAAACCATTGGTATGTGTGGTGCGAATTCTTTGTTCATTTAAATAAGCACCTTCGCCTTTAGAGGCGGTAAACAACTCTTCTTTAAAAGGATCATATACTACGGCATGTGTTGGTTCGTTGTTTTCATACAAGGCAATGGATACTGCATATTGCGGAAAACCGTGCAAGTAATTAGTGGTGCCATCTAATGGGTCAATAATCCATTGAAAACGACTATCACCTAAAATTTCACCATTTTCTTCACCCAACATTGAATGATTGGGAAAGGCATATTTCAACTCGTCTATAATGGCATCTTCAGCGGCTTTGTCCACTTCGGAAACAAAGTCATTGGTTGCTTTATTTTCAATCGTTAAAATATCAATTTGATTGTGATATCTTAGGATGATGTCGCCAGCTTTTCGAGCGGCTTTAACGGCAATATTAAGCGTAGGATGCATAATAGAAGATAAAATGAAAAAAGAAATAGATTATACCTTTGATAACGTACGTGTGGTTATGGTTAATACCACTGAGTCTGGCAATATTGGCGCGGCAGCCCGTGCGATGAAAAATATGAGCTTGTCTCGTTTGTATTTGGTTAATCCAAAAGGTTATCCATCAGCCACAGCCACTGCTAGAGCTAGTGGTGCAGATGACGTACTGTCAAATGCTGTGGTTTGTGAGTCTTTAGAAGAGGCTTTGAAAGGTGTGCATTTAGTGATTGGCGCTAGTGCACGCCAGCGCAATATCAAATGGCGGCAAATGGATGTCGTGAATGCTTGTAGTGAAATTCAAAAAACCATCATGGTTGACAGCCAAAAGGTTGCGGTGATATTTGGCACAGAAAGAGCAGGCTTGACTAATAAGGAATTAGACTTGTGTCAAATACTCATGACCATTCCTGGCAATCCTAATTATTTTTCTTTAAATGTTGCATCAGCCGTTCAGGTATTTGCCTATCAAAATTACGTTTACAACACCACAACTAAATTTGAAAAAAGTGCCAATGAATTGGCGAGTTTTAATGAGTTAGAGAGTTTTTACGCGCACCTTGTTCAAGTGTTAGAGCATATTGAATATTTTGAGGATAAACGCCCTAAGGCGCTGTTAATGCGGCGTTTACGGCGTTTTTTTACTAAAGCAGAACCTGAAAAAGAAGAAGTGGCAATTTTTAGAGGCATTCTTAGAAATATTAAACCTTTTAAAAAAGCGGCAAAAAATAAATTTTAAATACTTGGTGTTACTTTTTTTAGCTCTTTAATAGCCAATTCAATGTCATCAAAGGGGATGTGGGATAAATCCCCAAGCACCACGTCCCACCATTTTAATGACAGCAAACCTTTAATCTGTTCTTCACTGAAACGATATTTAATAACTTTGGCAGGAACACCACCGACAATTGCATAATCTGGCACATCTTTGATAACAACAGAACCACCTGCAACGATAGCACCATGACCAATCTTTAAGCCTCTTTTTATCAGCGCTAATGAGTCCAACCCATACGTCATTACCTAGTATGGTTTTGGCTGGTCTTTTAATTTCCTTTTGCTCAAAACAATCCACATAATCAGGAAACTGAAGTTTTAAATTGGGGGCTACTCAACCATAATGATATGGTGGTCAAACGCACCAATTTCACAATTTTTGCCCATAAGGGTGCTTGGGAAAATAGTTGTGCCTGAGTTAATAAGGCTAAATTTACCAATATTGCTAGAATGTTTAACATGCGCACTACCAACTAGCTTTACTGGTGGATTTAAGATGGTATTTTTCCCTATTTTTGCATTTTTTGAAATATAATTTATCTTCATGCCGCCTTGTCTTGGTTTAAATTTCTTTGTTTCTACTCTCAATCAAATGGGTAATTTTTTTAATAAAATATTGGTTGCTTTAACCTTGATTAAAATTACCCAAGTACTGTTTTTTGACCGCTTGCCTTTGTATTAAAAGTTGGTCGTTTGTCAATATTTCTTTTATCATGTTAAGCTATTTTTTAAAATTAAATTCATCAATTGTGTGAAAACAGGCAGTTAAGTCATTCATTTTTTGATCATTTCTAATTTCAATATAAGCAGCTGATTTTAAAGTATTGAGATAATCAATCATAATAGAGGAATTATCAAAAAAAGCAAAGTCTACCAAAGTAAATACATCATTAATAGGTTCTTCTTGCATAAAATAAGCATGTTAGCTACTGTGTATTAGCCGCTTAATTCTTTTATGATATTTACTAATTTCCTTGTCCTTACTGCCAATGGCGCTATTATTTTTGTAAATAACGGTGTAATGCGGGCTTTTTAGTAGTATTTGAATCAGTTCCAAGCCATATTTTTTAACCGAACAATAATTCATACTATCATGGGTTGCCTCCCAAGTGAGGGCGTATAAAATGGTCTTACGTGTTTTTTCTTTAATAATGCTACGTGTTTTTATAAAGTCAAGTTTTGGTCTTCCGATGGTAATAAAAACATCATTTGGGCAATTGACCAGATTTTGTTGATACCTTTGTATGGCTCGCTGTCCAGCAACAAAGGCGAAGTCATAGCCCTTAATTTGGTTTGAATACATAGATTCTTTTTCACTCTCTCCATGATTTAAGTGGACATGATAAGCACGCCCATGCCTTAATGATTGGAAATTACCCAGTGAATTATTAATATACAAAATAACACAAAAGTTATGCGCATCATAAAACTCAATTAAATCAGTAAATGTTTTCAAATAAACAATGTCAAATTTGTTGTCTTTTTGAAGTTTTTGATAAACTTCAATATTAGTTACGATGAATAATAATGAGTGTTTTTTGCTTAGTTGTTGCAGGGGGCAGACCACTGCTTAATTTGATAATATGAATTAATAGCACCGCTAAAGTACAATATGATATCGTGGTTGTGGTTCATCTTGTTGCAATCATTGGCGGTAAGATTTTATTAACCAAACTAAATTTTTAGAAGCGTTTTTAAATTATCCTTAATCAATTGTGTTGTTGAAATATTAGGCGTTCTAGGTAGGTAAATCACTTTGCACAAATCTTGAAAATGGTCAAACTTATTTTTCCAATCATCACTCATTAGCAGAATGTCTACTTGATATTTTAACAAATATTCTCGTTTTAATTCTAAAGCTTCCTCTAAAAATACCTCATGAACAAAATCAAGTGATGCAATGGTTTGCATTCTACAAACCTCAGAATAAACTGGATTCCTGCCTTTTTTATTAAGACTTAACAAGTCTGAGGAAACGCCCACAAGTAATTTACCAGCCATTGATGAGGCACGCTTGAGAATGTTTAAATGTCCATGATGAAATATATTAAAAGTGCCAAAAGTTAGTACAGTATTCATTGGTTATTTCTCAATCAAATAGGGGTTAATAAAGAAAGCCTAAAACGTTAGAGTGCTAGCACAAATAATTTTAGCATTGTTTTTGATTAAGACAAAAGCCATGTCTCCACATTTTGAAATAAAAAAAATTGCCTAAAACCTTTACGATTTACAAAGACCCGTCCCAATTTTGGGTTTTGAAATTTTTTAAGAATAAGCTCAAATTGGGCGTAATTCGTCCTTATTTTTTTAGTTATAGAGGTGCATAAGCTAAACATGGCAGGTTATGATTTTTTGTTAAAGTGTGCACAGAAATTTTAAGTATGAATAAACTGATTAATTAATCAGTTTATTCATACGCTTTACAAACTCAGCTGGATCTTTAGGTTGCCCGCCTTCTAATAAAACAGCTTGGTCAAATAAAACGTTCACTAAATCTTCATCAATTTTGGTTTTAAGTTTTTTAACCAGTGGGTGGGTTGGATTAATTTCAAGAATTGGCTTAGTGTCTGGTACGTCCTGACCTAGGGATTTCATAATTCTTTCCATGTTGCCACCCATTTCATTTTCATCAGCTACCAAACAAGAAGGAAACTCGCTAAGACGAGAAGAGACTTTGATTTCTTTAACCTGAGCATCAAGGATTTTTTGCATTTTTTCGATGACTTTTTCAAAGTTTTTAGCAACTTTCTCTTTGGTTTTCTTTTCTTCTTTAGAATCAAGATCTTCTAAATCGCCTTTGGCAATTGATTTCAGCGGAACACCTTCAAATTCTCCAAAATTACTCACCATCCATTCATCAACACGGTCAGATAGTAGTAGTACTTCAATGTCTTTTTGATTAAAAATTTCTAAATGTGGCGAACCTTTGGCAGCCTCGTAAGTTTCAGCCGTGATGTAATAAATCGCTTTTTGGTCTTTTTGCATACTTTTTACGTAACATTCAAGCGTTGCCGTTTGTGTAGCATTTGCACTTTTATTAGTGGCAAAGCGCAAAAGCTTTGTAATTTTATCTTTGTTGGCAAAGTCTTCAACCACGCCTTCTTTCATCACCATGCCAAATTCTCGCCAAAATTTTGCATAATCTTCGGGTTTGTTTTTAGCTATTTTTTCTAATTCTTTTAAAACTCTACTGACTGAGGCTTTGCGGATAATGTCAACCACTTTGTTACTTTGTAAAATTTCGCGAGAAACATTTAACGGTAAATCAGCCGTATCAATCACACCTTTAACAAAGCGCAAATACAAAGGCATTAGGGCTTCATTATCTTCCATAATAAACACGCGTTTGGCATAGAGCTTTATGCCGCCTTTGCGCTTAGGCTCCCACATATCATAAGGGGCTTTTGATGGGATGAATAACAATGAAATATAGTCCAAATTACCTTCAACTCTATTGTGCAATTGCGTTAGTGGTGCTTCAAAGTCATAAGTGAGTGACTTATAAAACTCATCATAATCTTCTTGCTTAAGGTCGCGTTTATCTTGAGTCCAAAAAGTATTGGCTTTATTAATGCGCTCATATTCAATGTCTTTGCCATCTTTACTAGCCTTAATCATCATAATTGGCACGGTAATGTGGTCTGAGTATTTTGAGACAATGCCACGCAAGCGATAATCATCTAAAAATTCTTTTTCATCTTTTTTGATGTGCAGGGTTACTGTAGTGCCAAAATTAGGACAATCAATACTTTCTATTGAGTATTTTCCCTTGCCAGTAGAGATCCATTTTGTGCCTTTTTTACCTTTACTGCCAGCTTTTCTGGTAATTAGTTCAACCTTATCAGCAACAATAAAACTAGAATAAAATCCCACGCCAAATTGGCCAATTAAATTAGAGTCTTGTGCTTGTTTTTCATCTAAGTTTTTTAAGAATTTCTTAGTGCCAGAATTGGCAATGGTACCGATGTTTTTATTAACTTCTGCCTCAGTCATGCCTATACCATAGTCAGTAATGGTAATCGTTCTGGCATCTTTATTCACATCAATGTGAATTTGCAGCTCTTCTTTACCCTCAGTCAAAGTATCATTTGACAAGGATTTGAATTTTAATTTATCAACTGCGTCAGAGGCGTTAGAAACTAACTCACGCAAGAAAATCTCTTTGTTTGAGTACAAAGAGTGAATCATCAAATCTAATAGTTGCGAGACTTCCGTTTGAAACGTATGCGTTTGTTTTTCTGCCATTTTTTTATTCCTGTTTTTTGTGCGTAAAATGTATCAATATGGGTGAATTTTAAAAAAACAAGGGTTATTTTGCATAAACAAATTACTAATTTTATTCAGTATTTGAAGGTTGAGCGTCATTACGCCATTAATACGCAACAGGCTTATAAGCGCGACCTTGAGAAGTTGTTAGTATTTACCCATAAGAAAAGTCTTAGCCAATGGTCAAATCTTACCAGTGAGCATCTTAATTTATTTGTAATGGAGCTGCGTCATCAAGACATTAGTGCCCGCACTATCCGCAGGAATTTGTCCTCAATTCGTGGATTTTTAACCTATCTTGTTAATCATGAACAGTTGAGTGATAATTGCGCCATTCATTTGCAAAGCCCAAAAATTGATCAAAACTTACCTAATATACTTAATTACGACAACATACTACTTATGCTCAAGCCCAGATCAAACACTTGGCTTGAATTAAGAGATGTGGCAATGATTGAAGTGATGTACTCTTGTGGTCTTAGAGTATCTGAATTGGTTGCTTTAAATGTTAATGACGTGGATTTGAATCAAGGGTTTTTGCGCGTGGTTGGAAAAGGCGCTAAAGTCAGACATACACCAGTTGGTAAGGCAGCACAGCAAGCCATTAGTCGTTGCTTATTTGATCACTCAAATCATGTGTTATTTGTGAATAGAAAGCAACAAAGAGTAAGTGTAAGAGCTGTGCAAAATATAGTCAAAAAACGTGCACTAAAGGCTGGTATTAAAGTTAATGTGTATCCGCATATGTTGCGTCATGCAGCGGCAACTCACTTTTTACAATCCAGTCATGATTTACGCTCTACTCAAGAATTTTTAGGACATTCCAGCATTAAATCTACCCAAGTCTATACCCATCTTGATTTTTTAGAACTGTCCAAAGTGTATGACCAATGCCACCCAAGGGCTAAAAAATCATGAATTTTCAGACCAGGCTTGCAGCATCTTGTTTAAAAACAGGTGGTGTGATTAGTAATCCTACTGACACCATTCAGGGGTTGACTTGCTTGCCAAAATTTAAGCTCTCTATGGCTAGAGTACTACAACTTAAACGCCGTTCAAGCGCTAAAGGCTTGATACTACTAGCCAGTGATGTGCGTTATTTTATTGATTATGTTGAAGATGCCTCCTTATTGGTTGATGTAACAATTGATGCTCAGCCAACTACTTATTTACTCAAGGCGAATGAGCATACCTCTAAATTATTAACAGGTGACTTTGATACCATTGCACTTAGATTGACCAATAATCAACTTATTACTAATTTATGTGTAGCCACTAATGGCGCCCTAGTTTCAAGTAGTGCTAATATTACAAGCAAGCGTAGCGCAACAAGTATGTTGGATTTAAAAGAATTCTTTAGTGATAAATTAGATTTTATTATCCCACCAAAAACTTATAATACCCAAGCATCAAAAATTATTAATTTGCAAACTGGAGAGAAAATTAGGTGATTGAACAAATTAAAAAATATTTATTAATGTTGCAAGCCGATATTTGTGAACAACTTGAGCAAATAGATGGCAGGGCTGAGTTTATTAAAGATGTTTGGGAAAAGCAAAATAATGCAGGCAACGGATTAACCCGAGTGCTAAGTAATGGCGCTGTGTTCGAACAAGCAGGTGTTAATTTTTCAATCGTTCGTGGCGATGATATGCCGGCCTCAGCCACCGCATTAAGACCAGAGTTAGCAGGGCGACGTTTTACCGCTTTAGGCGTATCATTAGTGATTCATCCACACAATCCTTATGTGCCCACTTCACACGCTAATGTTCGGTTTTTTATCGCTGAAAAAGAAAGTGAAGCCCCTATTTGGTGGTTTGGCGGTGGCTTTGATTTAACGCCATATTATGGTTTTGACGAAGATGCCATTTTTTGGCATCAGTCAGCCAAACAAGCGTGCGACTCATTTGGTGAAGGGGTCTATCCAAAGTACAAAAAATGGTGTGATGATTATTTTTATTTAAAGCATAGGGGTGAGCAACGTGGCATTGGTGGCTTGTTTTTTGATGATCTTAATGAAGGTGGTTTTGATGAGTGCTTTGCTTTTATGAAAAGTGTAGGTGATGGCTATATTAAAGCTTATCGCCCCATTGTTGAACGTAGAAAGGACACGCCTTATACAGACCATGAGAGACAATTTCAGCTTTATCGTCGAGGGCGTTATGTTGAATTTAATCTGGTTTATGATCGAGGTACTTTATTTGGTTTACAAACGGGTGGTCGTAGTGAATCAATTTTGATGTCATTACCACCATTGGTGCATTGGGAGTATCGATACGAGCCAGAGCCAGATAGCGAAGAAGCAAGGTTGTACACACGTTTTATTCAACCTCAAGATTGGATTAACATCTCTCAAGAGAGTGTGAAATAAAGTGAAACATAATCTTGATGTTAAGCGCTTGTTGTGCCCTATGCCAGTGATTCGCTTAGGTGAGATGATTGAAAAAATTAAAAGTAATGACACGATTGAAATGCTTGCCACCGATCCTGGTGTATTACACGACATACCTGCTTGGTGTAAAGTACACGGGCATAGAGTGATTTCGATTAATGAAAAAACCGATGAGATTATTCTACTTGTAGAGAAAATAGGGTAAAATAGTTCGCTTTATTTATAAAAAAAATAAAACCAGCAAGAACAATTAAAACCAACAAGAACAATGCTTGCAACGGCGCAGGCTATTTTGACAAAGACTGTCAGCAAATATAAATAGTCAAAAAAAGGAGAAAGTATGTCTGCTAAAAATGTAATGAAAATGATTGAAGACAATGAAGTGAAATTCATTGATTTTCGTTTTACTGATACCATTGGTAAAGAACACCACGTGAGCGTTCCAGCACACGCCGTTAATGCTGAAAAATTAGAAGAGGGTCAGATGTTTGATGGCTCATCAATTGCTGGTTGGAAGCCTATTAATGAATCTGACATGATTATGATGCCAGACACAACAACAGCGGTAATGGACCCATTTACTGAAGAGTCTACGCTTAATATCACTTGTGATATTATCGAGTCAAATGATATGAAGGGCTATGAAAAAGACCCTCGTTCTATTGCAAAAAGAGCCGAAGCTTATTTAAATGAAACTGGCATTGGTGATACTGCATATTTTGGTAACGAGCCAGAGTTTTTTGTTTTTGATAGTGTTAAGTGGGATACAGGCTTCGGTTTGGGCAAGGCATTTTATGAAATTCACTCTGAGGAAGCGGATTGGGAATCAGGCTCTGATTTTGAAGGCGGCAATAAAGGACATCGTCCTAGGATTAAAGGTGGTTATTTTCCAGTTCCTCCAGTAGATTCATTGCATGATTTACGCTCACAAATGTGTTTAGCAATCGAAGAAATGGGCGTTACTACCGAAGTTCATCACCACGAAGTTGGTACTGCTGGACAGTGTGAAATTGGCGCACTGTTTAACACGTTAGTGAAAAAAGCTGATGAGACTCAAATCTTAAAATATTGTGTACATAATGTGGCGCATGCTTATGGTAAAACAGCAACCTTTATGCCTAAGCCAATTGCAGTTGATAATGGCAACGGTATGCATGTTCATCAGTCAATCTCTAAAGATGGTAAAAACTTATTTGATGGTGATAAGTATGGCAATCTAAGTGAAATGGCACTGCATTATATTGGTGGTATCATTAAGCACGCTCAAGCGCTTAATGCCTTTACCAATGCTTCTACTAACTCGTATAAGCGCTTAGTACCAGGCTTTGAAGCGCCAGAAATGCTGGCATATTCGGCCAAAAATCGTTCTGCTGCGATTCGCATTCCTTTTGTGTCTAATCCAAAAGGCCGTCGTATTGAAGTGCGTTTTCCAGATCCAACAGCCAATCCATATCTTGCATTTGCAGCAATGTTAATGGCAGGCCTTGATGGTATTAAGAACAAGATTGACCCTGGAAAACCAGGTGATGAAGACTTGTATGAATTAACAGAAAAAGAAAAATCGACCTTTCCTAAAGTTTGTGGTTCGTTAGATCAAGCACTAGGGGCACTGAATAAAGATCGTGAGTTTTTAAAGCAAGGTGGCGTGTTCACTGATAATGTGATTGATTCATTCATTGAATTAAAAATGACAGAAGTGACTGCACTACGCGCTTCTCCTCATCCGGTAGAGTTTGACATGTATTACAGTGTGTAATATGTAATAAAAATGATAAAAAGCCGTGTAATTACACGGCTTTTTTGTTATATAAGATGGTAAAGTATCGATAACAAATTTACATTAACTTCATTATGGCAGAATTAAGAAACGATTGGACTCTAAAAGAGGTTGAGGCACTATTTGCATTACCTTTTAATGATTTATTATTTCAAGCACACAGTATTCATAGACAGAATTTTGACCCTAATCAGGTTCAAATTAGCTCATTGTTAAATATCAAAACTGGTGCGTGTCCAGAAGATTGCTCATATTGTTCACAAAGTTCTAAATATGACACAGGTCTTGAACGTGAAAAATTAATGGAAGTTGATTTGGTGCTTCAACAAGCCAAAGAAGCACAAGACAAAGGTACGACACGATTTTGCATGGGAGCTGCATGGCGAAACCCCACCGATAAGAGTTTAGATAAGGTCATTCCAATGATTCAAGGCGTAAAAGCCATGGGCATGGAAACGTGCGTAACTTTAGGTATGTTGACTCAAGAACAAGCATTTACCTTAAAAGAAGCGGGTTTAGATTATTATAATCATAACATTGACACCTCAAAAGAACACTACTCAAATGTGGTTACTACGCGTAATTTTCAAGATCGCTTGAATACTTTAGAGTCAGTACAAAATGCCGATATTCATGTTTGTAGTGGTGGCATTTTAGGCTTGGGTGAAAATCAAACTGATCGCGCCTCTATGCTTAGGTCGCTGTCTAATTTAAAAACACATCCAGACAGTGTGCCACTTAACTTATTAGTACCCATTCCAGGTACGCCATTTGAAAACATTAAGCCACCAACAGAAAGTGAGTTTATACGCACCATTGCAGTAGCACGTATTATGATGCCAAAATCAGTTGTGCGTTTATCAGCAGGGCGCACTGAAATGGGTGAGGCCATGCAAGCGCTTTGTTTTTTTGCAGGGGCTAATTCTATTTTTTATGGCGAGCAATTACTCACCACTGACAATCCAAACACAAATAGCGACCAAGATTTGTTTGCAAGGTTAGGGATTAATCAAAAGCAAGTAGATAATCTACAATCTGTTTAGCCGCATTGGGTTTGGCAAGTTTGAGTGCATTAGTAGACATTTGTTTAATTTGATTTTTGTTAATATTGAGTAAGGTTGTTTCTAACAGTTCGATCGTTAAATCTTTTTGTTCAATCAATATGCCAGCGTTATTATTTGCCAAAATCTTGGCATTATAAAATTGATGATTGTCAATAGCATGAGGTAGTGGGATTAAAATACTGGGTGTGGCTGATAACATTAGCTCTGAGATTGTCATTGCACCCGCTCTACAAAGTACAATATCTGCCCAAGCATAGGCGTTTGCCATATCTTTAATAAATGCAGTCACTTTCGTAGTGTTGTTTTTATACTGGGCTTTAACCGCATCAAAATGCAGCTCTCCTGTTTGATGCCAAATATTAATATTAATATTGAGTTGTGTGACGATATCATTAATAGACTTTGAGCCTAAAGAGCCACCGATAATTAATAAGTTTAATTTGTTGTTATTAGTGTATTTTTCAACAGGGTTGAACGCAACAGGATTGCCAGAAGTGGTGGCATTTTTAATAAAAGTATCATTAAATGCTTGAAAGGTTTTGGTGGCTATTTTATTGAGTATTTTATTGGTTGTACCTGGTATAGAGTTCTGTTCATGAATCACCAGCGGTGTTCTAAAAATCCAAGTCACCAAACCGCCAATGCCAGAGGCAAAGCCACCCATGCCAAGTACAATATCGGGGTTAAACTTTAGAAAAATACCCATCACTTGTAGTGTGGCATAACTCAACAAAAAAGGTGCTTTTATCAGGCTAACAATACTTTTACCACGCAAGCCAACACTGTTCACTGTGTGTAGTTTGATATTATGTTTAGGCACGATTTTGTTTTCCATGCCAGCATTTGAGCCCAGCCATTGAACATGGGTTGAATAATTTTTAAGTTCATTAGCAATGGCAAGTGCAGGAAATATATGCCCACCAGTGCCACCAGCCATAATCAGAATTTTTTTAGACATAATGTTTTTGTTTAGAATATTCACAGCGATTTTCCATATCAATTCTGAGCAATATAGCCAGTGATATGAGTGCAAATATCATACTTGACCCGCCGTAACTAATCAATGGTAAAGTAAATCCTTTGGGTGGAATTAAGCCAAGGTTCATAGCGATATTAACGCTAAATTGCATACTCAGCCAAGTGCAAATACCAAAGCCAACATAAGAGCTATATTTGCGATTATTTTTAAGCGCATCTTTGGCAATTTTAAACCCTTTAAGAACGATATAAGCAAAAGTAAACAACACAAACAACATTCCAACAATGCCTGTTTCTTCGCCAATAATAGCAAAAATCATATCGGTATGTGGCTCGGGTAGTTTGGTGTATTTTTGAATGCCATTGCCTAGTCCAACACCAGTCCAATCGCCCCTAGCGATACCGATTAATGCTTGTTTGGTTTGCCATACTTTTTCAGATTTATTAAGCCATAAATCTTCTCGCCAAAAGGAAGTCAGTCTTTCAACTCGATTGGGAATTTGGAAAAGAATGACAATAAAAACAGAAACAACGCTTGCACCGACTATGAACAATTGCTTTAAGTAAACACCAGCAGTTAGCAGCATGGCAAAAGCAGTTGCGGAAATAATAAAGGTCGCGCCAATATCTGGCTCTAGTAATAACAGTAAACTTGATGCACCAATGATAATAAGCGTTTTAATAAAGCCCATATAAGGCTTTCTTAAATCTTTTTCTTGCCTAACTAAAAAGCCTGCCATGAATAGAATCATCACCAACTTCATCATTTCAGAAGGTTGAAACTTAAACAACACAAAATTAATCCAACGCGTTGAGCCTTTGACAGTTTTACCGATAGGCTCTGGTAAAAAAACCAACGCTAGGCATATCAGCGTAATTATAAAAAATAATTTAGAGTGATTTTTGTAAAAAAATAAAGGAATTTTAAGCACAGTGTAACCAAGACTCAAACCCAAGAGAATAAAAATAGTTTGCTTTATAAAATAAGCATAACTACTAAAATGCCCAAGCGAGGCAGAAAAAGACAACATCCAGCCAAAGGTCAGCAGTGTCAAAATCGCAAAAAGTAGATTTTTATCAGGCAGTTGACCAGTTTTTTCAAACATGAGAGATTAATGATTAATGAGTTTATTATTTTTTCACGCCATTTAAATTATACGCTCAAGGGTGGGTTTATTCATAAGAGAGCCTTATAAATTCAAACCCTATTAGTTGAGCTTTTTGCTACTATTATGGGATAATGTTCGTTTTGCAAAAACAACAACAAACTTATGATTTCTACTGCCAATATCACCATGCAATTTGGTGAAAAACCTTTATTTGAAAATATCTCTATTAAATTTCAAGGCGGTAACCGCTATGGTTTAATTGGTGCGAATGGCTGTGGTAAGTCAACTTTTATGAAAATTTTAACAGGTGAGCTTACGCCTAGTAATGGCACAGTTCATATTAGCGATGGTGAGCGTTTGGGTGTTCTTCGCCAAAACCAGTTTGCCTTTGAGGATTTTCGTGTGGTTGATACGGTGATTATGGGTCATAGCGAATTATGGGAAATTAAAAAAGAAAGAGATAGAATTTACGCCTTACCTAAAATGAGCGAGAAAGATGGCATCAAGGTTGCAGAACTTGAAATGCAATTTGCAGAAATGGATGGTTATATGGCAGAGTCTTCCGCTAGTGAGTTGTTATTAGGCTTAGACATCCCAGAAGAGCAACATTATGGACTAATGAGTGAAATTGCACCAGGTTGGAAGTTGCGTATTTTGCTGGCCCAAGTACTGTTTTCAAATCCAGAAATTCTACTACTTGACGAGCCAACAAACAACTTAGATATTAACTCAATTCGTTGGTTAGAAGGCGTGTTAAAAGAACGCAAGGCAACCATGGTTATCATTTCTCATGATAGGCACTTTTTAAATGGCGTATGTACACACATGTCTGATTTAGACTATGGTGCGCTTAATACTTTCCCTGGTAATTACGATGATTTCATGATTGCATCAACCGCTATTCAAGAAAAAATGCAAACGGATAATGCCAAAAAAGAAGCAAAAATCAAAGAACTTAAACATTTTGTTTCTCGCTTTTCAGCCAACGCTTCTAAATCTAAGCAAGCCACTTCAAGATTAAAGCAGTTAGACAAAATTATATTGGATGACATTAGACCCTCTTCAAGAGTAAGCCCCTACATTATTTTTAACCAAGAAAATAGATTACACAGAAATATATTAGAAGTTGAAGGTTTGTCTAAGAGTTTCAGCCCTCAAGGAGATACTAAAAAGGATGATAAACTTGAGGTTTTAAAAGATATTAATTTCTTATTTGAGGTGGGTGATCGCATTGCCATTATTGGTCAAAATGGTATTGGTAAAACCACATTGCTGCGTACTTTGGTTGGTGGAATCAAGCCCGACAAAGGCAAGATTAAGTGGAGCGAAAACATTAACATCGGTTATTATGCACAGGATCACAGTAAAGATTTTGAAACTGATATGAATGTACTTGATTGGATGAGCCAGTTCAAAACCGAAAAAGACGACATACAGGCAATGCGCGCAGTACTAGGCAAAATGTTATTTGGTAAAGAAGACGTTGGAAAGAGCATTAAATCACTTTCTGGTGGCGAAAAAGGCAGAATGTTATTTGGCAAACTCATGCTACAAAAACCCAATGTATTAGTGATGGATGAGCCTACCAATCACCTTGATATGGAGTCTATCGAAGCCCTTAATCTAGCACTGGATAATTACGAAGGCACTTTGATTTTTGTTAGTCATGATAGAGAGTTTGTTTCCTCGCTGTCTACCAAGGTAGTAGAGCTTAAAGAGGACGGTATGCATTATTATTCTGGCAATTATGAAGACTACTTGGCCAGTCAAAAATAATCTAGTATGTAAGTTTTATTTATTTAAAAATGCGTAAGGCTTATGTAGAATGAATAATTTAATTGTTTAAAAAATTCTAAAAATAACTATTAAAACACTTTTATAAAAAATAATGCATATTCTAGTATTAGCCTTTAACCATTTAAAATCAAAAAATGGCTTTGATTCGGCAGCCGTGTTGGCATTTTCAACTTTGTTTGCTATTGTGCCAACGCTAACTTTGGTGTTTAGCGTGTTTTCTTTATCGCCTTATTTTTCTGATTTACAACAGCATTTAGAAGGGTTTTTGTTCGAGCAATTACTGCCTAAAAATTATGAGTCAGTCAGTCAGTACATTCACCAATTTATTGCAAGTGCGCAAAAACTTAAAGGCATTAGCATTTTATTTTTACTTTTAGCTGTATTTTTCTTATTTCAACAAGTAGATAGGCGCATTAATTCAATTTGGGGGGTGAAAAAATCGCGCCATTTTGGCATTGATTTGATTATTTATTTACTAGTGTTGGTGTTAGGTCCTTTATTTTTAGCCACGTCTTTACTGGTGAGTTCCTACCTAAGTGCATCAAAATTATTTGTTTTTATACCGATGGGTGGTATTTTTATATCAAGTTTGCCAATCATTCTTTCAACCATTGGACTGAGCTTGTTATATTATTTTATCCCCAATGAAAAAGTATCGTTCAAAAATACGATTAAATCTGGCTTTGTTGCTGCGTTTTTTTTAGAGGTTTTAAAATCAATACTATTAATTTATATCAACTACTTTCCTTTTTATGAGTTGATTTATGGCGCGTTATCCATGCTATTGTTGTTTATGCTTTGGGCGTATTTTTCTTGGGTTGTGGTATTATTTGGCGCAAGTAGCAGTTTTTGTTTTCATCAGGCAGAGAGTCAATAAATGTTTACAGGCATTATTCAAACCATTGGCAAGATTAAAAGCATTAAGGCAGGTGCGTTTTGCTTTGAGGCGCAAAGCTCGTTTTTTAATGAGGTTAAAATTGGCGATAGTATTGCCGTAAATGGCGTGTGTTTAACCGCCATTGAAATAGGTAATGATTATTTCAAAGCTAACATCTCACAAGAGACACTCAGATGTACAATTTTTAATCATTTAGGCACTAACAATTTGGTTAACCTTGAAAAAGCACTAAGGCTTAATCAAGGCATTGACGGACATTTGGTCAGTGGCCATGTTGATGGCATCGCTAAAGTTGTTGATCGATTTATTGAAGGCGAATCGACACGTTTTAAAATTAATACGCCTAGGAATTTGATAAAATACATCGCTAAAAAAGGCTCTGTTTGTATTAACGGCGTGAGTTTAACAGTCAATGATATTAACGATTACGTGTTTGATATTAACATTGTGCCACATACACTAAAAGCCACAACATTGGGCGAATTAGAAATAAACAGCGAGGTTAACCTTGAAGGTGACATTATCGCCAGACACCTTGAACAATTATTACAGTATTAAAAATTAGTTATGAAATCCAGTATTGAAGAAATTTTAAAAGACTATAGCCAAGGCAAAATGATTATCCTAATGGATGATGAAGATCGTGAAAACGAAGGTGATTTAATCATCCCTGCTGCAACTGTTACCAAAGAAGATATTAATTTTATGGCGACTCATGGACGTGGTTTGATTTGTCTAACCTTAACACAGGAACGCTGTAAACAGCTTAATTTACCACTCATGGTGGCGCAAAATAACGATGCGAATGGTACTAACTTTACCGTTTCAATTGAGGCAATAGAAGGGGTAACCACAGGCATTTCAGCAGCAGACAGAGCCAAAACAATACTTGATGCAGTGGCAAAAGATGCCAAACCTGCTGATATCGTACAACCAGGGCACATTTTCCCGCTCATGGCACAACCAGGTGGAGTTTTAATTCGAGCAGGACACACAGAAGCAGGGTGCGATTTAGCACGTCTTGCAGGACTTGAACCAGCTAGTGTGATTGTTGAAATCCTTAATGAGGATGGCTCAATGGCGCGACGTGACGATTTAGAAATCTTTGCTAAAAAACACAATATCAAATTAGGCACGATTGAAGATTTAATTTCTTATCGGGTTGAGAATGGAAAAACCATCGAGCGCATTAACGAGCGTGAGTTTAAAACCGAGTTTGCCACTTTTAGACTCATTTCATTTCTTGATAGTATTCACAATGAAACACACCTAGCCTTGGTTAAAGGTGAAATTAGTAGTAATACTGATACGTGCGTACGTGTACACATGGAAGACACCTTTAAGGACGTGTTACGAGAAAAGTCAAACAGTTTTAGCGTTAACGCCGCGTTAGAGCATATTGCCAAATCAGATAGTGGCGTTTTGTTACTACTTAGAATGCAAACCGACCAAAGTATTTTAGAAAATATTGACAACGTTAATGGCAACATTCATGATGACATTAAAACCTATGGTGTTGGTGCTCAAATCTTATCTGACCTTGGTGTTAAACGAATGAGGATTTTAGGCAGTCCTAGAAAGTTGTATGGCTTAAAAGGCTTTGGCTTAGAAGTCACTGAATACGTAGACACTAACAAGTAAAGGAACAATAATGGAATTTAAATTTGATAAAAATAGCAATAGCGATTTTCTTTCAAAATCAAAAGTTGCGATTATCGTGGGTTATTTTTACCAAGACATTGGCGACAAGCTATTATCAGCAGCACAAGAAACCTTAGCTAAATATGGTATCAATACTAATAATGTCAATGTGTTTTATACCCCTGGCGCATTTGAAATCCCACTATTGGCTAAAAAATTAGCGATCCAGCAACTAAATGGTAAAAATCTATATGATGGTATCGTGACTTTAGGTGCAGTTATCAATGGCGAAACCCCGCATTTTGCGTTTGTTTGTAACGAATGTGCTCGTGGTGTGGCAGATGTTTCTTATCAATATGAAATCCCCACTGCCTTTGGTGTGCTTACTACAAACAACATGGAACAAACCGTTGGTAGGGCAGGTGGCTATAAGGGCAACAAAGGCGAAGAGGCAACCATGGCAATGATTGAAATGCTCTATTTAATGCAACAAGCAAACACTCAAACTTTTTAACCATGACTTTTAAAACCTCAAAACAACGCTCCCGAGAACGCGTGGTACAAGCGTTATACCAATACCTAGTATCAGGTGGCGAAGTATTACAAATTGAACAACAATTTTTAAACCAAAAACAAGGTAAAATCTCAAAAGTTTTCTTTTCAAATTTATTCATCAACATTCTTAAAAACAGATCTTTACTAGATGAGATTATCGTACCTACCATTAGCCGAGAAACCGAACAATTAGGCTCTGTTGAGCATGCTATTTTATATCTAGGCGCTTTTGAGCTTAAATTTAGCCCAGAAGTGCCCTATAAAGTCGTAATTAATGAATCACTTGAATTGGCAAAACTATACGGCGCAGAAGGTGCGTATAAACTTATTAACGCTTCATTGGATAAACTGGCTCAAACACTTAGAAAGGTTGAGTTGGGCAGCTAACACCTGGTAGTCTAGAGCAGATGCAAAGGTAAGATGCTTTGATATCTTGGCAATAAAAAGCTCAGTTTTAGTTGGTAATCTCCTGACAGCACTTGTTAGATATTAATACTTACACTTTTTTATCTTTTTGATATATCCATAAATCCTGAGTAAGCCACACCTGAAAGCAAGGCCATTTTTTGATACCAAGTGGCTAAATTATTTTTGTTAAACTTGCTTAAATCATCATGTCCACAGGCGCGCGCCATACCTTGCATCAATTTAGTAGAGGCATCAAAAAAATTATACAATTATGTTGACGCTGTTTTAATATTGAGTTTTTGACGCAGGTCTGGTTTTTGTGTAGCAATACCTGCTCGGCAATTATTGGTATTACACATTCTTGCACCAACACAACCAATTGCTTGCATCGCACTATTAGAAAGCGCAATACCATCTGCGCCTAATGCCAAGGCTTTAACAAAATCAATAGGAATACCACCAGTTATTTCTCTTACTCTATCAGCAAAGCGCTTAAAATCTGATGCTGATGAAAGTTCTTTAAATGTCGGCAGAGAAACAGCGGGCTGAGCTTCTGGTATACCTCGAACTTGCGATATTTTGCCTTGGTTTTTATTACCGGGAAGATGGCCACCAGTGCCTGTTTTTGCGCCTTGCCCACCTTTAAAATGAAAAGCTTGCACCTTTTTGTTTAAGAGCGGCTTTTTATAACCAAAGCCGGCACTGGTATATTCATAAAAATAACGTTTATTGGCGGCTTGTTCTTCAGGTAGCATAAAAATTCCCCCTTCACCAGAATAAATGCCTGTACCTGCAAGATTTGCGCCTGTTGCTAAAGCAATCTTAGCTTCCTCGGATAAAGCACCAAAACTCATATCAGAAACAAATAACGGTATTTTTAATGTCAAAGGTTTTTTAGCTTCTGAACCGATAACTAATTCTGTACCAACACGTTGGTTTTCCATTAATGGCTTGGTTGCCATCATTAGTTGAATATCATCCCAGTGTGGTAGCACATTACGTGGCACATCCATAGAGGTCATTTTTCCATGATGAGACCAAGCTTGGACAATCCTTTTTGAGCAAGCTGATGGATGAATTCTATAGCAGGTTCTTCAGTAGTTTTTTGCAACTGGCATTCCGCTGCTTTTCTTTGTTGTTACCGAGATTTCTTGACCAATATCTGCTTGGCTAAATTGTTGATGCGCACCGTCACAATAAGGCTGATTGGTACTATATTTGCACATGCATAAATGCGCCTCATTGTCTTGTTCTGCAGTGAATGCAATCGGGGTAAAGTCCGTTCCTACGTGAGAGCCATCACAAAAAGGCTGATTGCTAGATTTACCACAACTGCAAAAATAGTACTCTTCACCTTGGTTAAGCGTGACTTGTTTTGGTTTATTATTTGCGATAACTGGGTTTTTCATGGCTTTTCTCATAATCAATAAACAACCATTATAAGGAGGTATCGCCTTGCAGTCCTTATTAAAAATATCACCTTTTTCAGAAGTAAAATGTAAATTATTCAAATGTAAGATGTTGGAGTATTAAAGATGTTTATGATATATTTCTTCTTTAAATTCACACCAGCCCATCTACATTTAAAAAAAATCCTAGTTAAATAAAATGATTTTCATAATTATAAATTAGCACTTTCTTTTAGATTTGTTCTTGCACTAACCAAACGACTTAATCTTTTCCTCACAAAGCCGCTTGGTTAGAGTTTGCAAGTGAACGACTCTCTCACTTAAATAGTTTAACTCTTCTTCGGTGATTTTATAATGCCTAGAATAGCGTGCTTTAACATAGGCTTCTTTGAGTAGTTAAAAACAACGGTGTTTATAAACTTACTGTCTTGTGGGAAGACAGCCATTAATGCTTCATCTTGATGGACTGCCATTGAGCCAAGTTGTTGTAAATTATGATTTGTATTGAGTTAGCACCAAAGACAAGCAAGAGTAATAGTAATAGTATTCAGTAGCTTGGTGGAGTTCAAACGCAGATAGTTTGTAACTTCCTCTCTTAAAATTTGCCTTATAACTAATTAAGAGTTCATTAGCGCCACCAAACCACTCTTCATAGTCTATTATTGCCATTTTCTTGCATGCTTTTTGGGTTAAGTACCCCGGTACAGCCAATTCTTTCCTATTAAACTCATACAACACAACTCCCTGATCCCTTTGTATCAGTAAAGAAGTATTATCCTTCTTTAAGCGAATTATTAACCTCATCTAGCGTATGTACAGTCAAGTTACATTCTGGTTTAAAAGGCATAGCAGAAATTATTGTTGAAAGCGTTACTGAAAACCACATAACAATCAAAAATATAAAACTCCGCCACCAGTCTATTTGATGCACGAATGCAATAAACAATGCAGTGATTGCACCAACTATACCGTGAGGAATACCAAGATAAAAATTATTTGGAAGTCCAGATAAAAAAGCCCTACCATTAAGCAATGCAGCTGGAATTAAGGACGCCCACATACAAAAAACTATCCACCAAAAAATTACCACTATTTATCACCTAACGTTTGAGTTAACCGGCCGTTTTATACAGAGTAGAGCGAAGCGGAACGGCATATAAAACGGCCGGTTGAATGACTTGTTAGCCCTTTTGAGAGTTTTTATGTGCAATGTATCTTTTTGCTCCTTGTTCAATCCCATGAGTATCTTTCCAATTATCAGTCCATTCCTCTACATTAGGTAAAGGGTCATCATAGTCTTTTGGGAATTCCATGAAGTCGAAGATTGCAATTACTGTCTTTGCAGATAACGGAGCCATTTCTGGTTCTGGTAAGTTTTTGTCAATTTCAACTAAATGTGCTTCAATTTTACTACTACTCTTTTTGGCAGCCTCATCTAATGATATTTCTGTTTTCCAATCGGCTATTCCGTAAAAAAATTGTGGCGGGAGTGGCTGCCTACTGCTGAATATATCTGATTTTACAGACAACGACCGATATAACTCATTTCTTAATCTTTCTTCTGCCAATTTAAAAGCATCAAGTATGCCTGGTGTTTGTATTTTTGATTTTATTGCCAATGTTTTAAGTAGTAGCCTTGATGCTCTTACCCAAACAATCCTATCATTGTTTTTGTCTTTTAATAGCCCGTACACTTCATCGAACGATTCTCGTGTAATACTTAGGTAAAGTTCATCTCTTTTTCTTTGGTGTGTGACAGCTTGAGATGATTTATTACTTAGGTATGTTATAGACGCAATTAATACACCAGCGCTAATTGCAATGGCTGGCAAACTAGACATTTTAGATTGCCCAATAATAGCCTCTGGTGCTAAACCAAATATATTATATATAGCTAAAATCAAGATTGCTATTGTGATTGTGATAAGTAAAGGTACTAACATATTCACAGAATGTTTCAGAATATTTTTCATTGTTTTTTATGGGGCTAACGACCAAGCTCACTTGACGCGTTAGCGCTCAGGTGAAGCGCCTTGTTAGGTGTTTTTATAATCATAAGTTATTGTTTTTAAATATAATTTTCAAAGATAATCCCTTTATTCCCAAACCAACACTACAATTAATAAAATCGTGCCAAATACAAAATACCTTAATAAATTATATACATTGCTTCGCATTAAAGCAGAGTTTTCAGGAACCCTATTGAGTCTGCTCTACCTTCATTACGAAATTGCTCGTCCAAATATTCGCCCATTTGTTGCAGAGTACCATCCGTGAATTGAGATAAATTTTCTTCTAAAATATTTGATCCAAACCGTTCATTTACGATTACTTCCCAGAATTCGTATGCATAATACCCCAGCTCTGAGGATAAAAAATCTGGTTTGAATCCAATATTTCTCATTGATTGTTTAATCTCATTTTTTATAATTTTCTTATGCTGTGTCCGTAGTACCGTATCAAGGGAATCTCTACTATATTTTAAAGACATATATGCGAGTGCTGCTGCATACACGCAGTCAAACTGTTTATGAACACCCTTGTGCTGTTCGGTTATAATATTCTTTGATAATTCAGACATGTGATATTTCTTTTTTTTGCGTTAACTATTATTATAAGGACATATTCCCTTATATACTCTATTAAAAACAACTATTCTAAATTAGGTGAAAGTAGTTTTTCTGCTTGTTCTAATGAGATACCTTTGCGTTTGGCGTAGTTTTCTAGTTGTGCTTGGTTGATTTTCGCAACACCAAAGTATTTGGCATCAGGGTTAGCAAAATACCAGCCACTGACGCTAGCAGTGGGTAGCATGGCGAATGAGCTAGTAAGGGTCATGCCAGTGTTTTTCTCAACATTAAGCAAATCCCAGAGCTTTTCTTTTTCGCTATGTTCAGGGCAAGATGGATAGCCGGGGGCAGGACGGATGCCGTCAAACTTTTCTTGGATAAGTTGGTTGTTGTCAAATGCCTCAGAGCTATAACTCCAAAGTTCGGTGCGTAGTTTAAAGTGCATAAGTTCGGTGAAGGCTTCGGCTAGGCGGTCAGCCACAGTCTTAATCATAATTGAGTTGTAATCGTCATGATCAGCTTCAAATGCGCTGATGAGTGGTTCGATATTAATGCCAGTGGTCACGGCAAAAGCACCCATATAATCTTGAATATCACTGTCTTTTGGGGCAATGAAGTCGCTTAAACAAAAATTTGGGGTATTGCCTTTTTTATCCAACTGTTGGCGTAGATGGTTAAGGGTCATGAGTACTTCACCGTTTTCATCATATAACTCAATGTCTTCATTGATGCTGTTGGCTGGGAAAATGCCGATAACAGCATTAGCGGTGAGTAATTTTTCGTCAATCACTTTTTTAAATAAAGCTTTGACATCATCAAACAGTGCGCTAGCAGATTTACCCACAACCTCATCCGTTAAGATATCGGGGAATTTTCCGGCTAATTCCCAAGTGTGGGAAAATGGCACCCAGTCAATTAAATTTTAAATTCGGACGTAATAACTTCGTATAGCATACATTATACGAAGTTATCAAGCCACAGTCTTAATCATAATTGAGTTGTAATCGTCATGATCAGCTTCAAATGCGCTGATGAGTGGTTCGATATTAATGCCAGTGGTCACGGCAAAAGCACCCATATAATCTTGAATATCACTGTCTTTTGGGGCAATGAAGTCGCTTAAACAAAAATTTGGGGTATTGCCTTTTTTATCCAACTGTTGGCGTAGATGGTTAAGGGTCATGAGTACTTCACCGTTTTCATCATATAACTCAATGTCTTCATTGATGCTGTTGGCTGGGAAAATGCCGATAACAGCATTAGCGGTGAGTAATTTTTCGTCAATCACTTTTTTAAATAAAGCTTTGACATCATCAAACAGTGCGCTAGCAGATTTACCCACAACCTCATCCGTTAAGATATCGGGGAATTTTCCGGCTAATTCCCAAGTGTGGAAAAATGGCACCCAGTCAATAAATTTTAAAATTTCGGCTAAGTCGTAGTCTTTAAAAACATGAATGCCTAATTTTTTAGGTTTAACAATAGCATTAAAAGAGACATTGGGCTTGTTGGCTCTGGCCTTTTCTAAAGAAATGAGTTTGCTTTTGCCTTTGTTGGCACGGCGTTTCCTGACGATTTCGTATTCTTGTTGGGTGTCAGCTAGTAGTTTTGGTTTTAACTTCTCAGACAGTAGGCTCGAGGCCACGCCAACAGATTTAGAGGCATCTTGTACGTAAAACACGCCATGATTGTATTCTGGCTCAATTTTTACGGCTGTATGCGCTTTAGAGGTGGTGGCACCGCCAATCATTAGGGGTAGTTTAAAGCCTTGGCGAGTCATTTCTTTAGCGACAAACACCATTTCATCTAGTGAGGGGGTGATGAGTCCAGATAGGCCGATAATGTCGACATTTTCTTTTCTGGCGGTTTCTAAAATGGTCTCAGCAGGTACCATCACGCCTAAATCTATAATCTCATAATTATTACAAGAAAGCACCACACCAACAATATTTTTACCAATATCGTGCACATCGCCTTTAACCGTTGCCATTAAGATTTTGCCTTGTGAAGTGGAGGCACAATCTTCTTTTTCGGCTTCTAAGAATGGGTCTAGGTAGGCGACGGATTTTTTCATCACGCGGGCGGATTTGACCACTTGTGGCAAGAACATTTTGCCCGCACCAAACAAATCACCGACAATATTCATGCCACTCATAAGTGGGCCTTCGATAACGAGAATAGGACGACCTAATTTATCAAAGGCTTCTTGAGTATCCTCATTAATATATTTGTTAATGCCTTTGACTAGTGCATGTTCTAGGCGTTTTTCTACTGCCCATGTACGCCATTCTAAATCTTTGCTGTTGTCTTTTTGCTCAAGTGAGCCAGAGAATTGAGCGGCAATATTCACCAAACGCTCACCAGCTTTATTATCAGCATTAAGCACCACATCTTCAACGGCTTTTTTAAGTTTAGGGTCAATGTCATCATAAACCACTAATTGCCCTGCATTGACGATGCCCATCGTCATGCCAGCTTTGATAACGTGGTATAAAAATACCGAGTGAATTGCCTCGCGTACTGGATTGTTGCCTCTAAATGAGAACGAAACGTTAGATACACCACCAGATATTTTGGCGTAAGGTAGATTTTTATTAATAATGCGTGTGGCTTCAATAAAGTCTACCCCATAATTATCATGCGCCTCAATACCTGTTGCGACGGCAAAAATATTGGGGTCAAAAATAATGTCTTCTGGTGGGAAATTAACCTCATCAACTAGGATATTGTAAGCATTAGTGCAAATTTCAATTTTGCGTGCTTGCGTGTCTGCTTGCCCGACTTCATCAAATGCCATAACGATAATCGCCGCGCCATAGCGTTTACACAGACGAGCGTATTGTATAAAGTTTGCCTTGCCTTCCTTGAGTGAGATGGAGTTAACAATGGGCTTGCCTTGTGTGCATTTAAGCCCAGCTTCGATAATCTCCCATTTAGAAGAGTCCACCATTAGTGCCACTTTAGCAATGTCAGGTTCTGAGGCGATTAGATTCATAAAACGAACCATAGCAGCTTTGCCATCAAGCATGCCTTCGTCCATATTGATATCAACCACTTGTGCGCCTTCTTCAACTTGCGTACGGCAAATGTCTAATGCTTCTTCATATTCTTCGTTAAGAATGAGGCGTTTAAATTTAGCTGAACCTGTAATATTAGCACGTTCGCCAATATTTACAAACAGTGAATCATCACCAATATTAAAGGCTTCAAGCCCTGACAAGCGACATTCTGGCTTAATGGTGGGGATTTTTCTTGGTGGTATGTCTTTAATAGCATTGGCAATGGCTTTAATATGTTCAGGCGTTGAGCCACAGCAGCCACCTAAGATATTCACCAAGCCTGAGTTTGCCCATTCGCTTACTTGCTCACTCATGGTTAGGGCGCCTAAGTCATATTCGCCAAATTCATTGGGCAAGCCAGCATTTGGATGGGCTGATACATAAGTGTCTGCCACGCGTGACATTTCAGCCACATATTGGCGTAATAAATCAGGCCCTAATGCACAATTAAGCCCAATAGAGATTGGTTTAGCGTGGCGTAGTGAGTTATAAAAAGCCTCGGTCATTTGCCCAGATAGAGTGCGACCAGAGGCGTCAGTAATGGTGCCAGAAATCATAATTGGCAATTCGACATCGTCATCTTCAAAGACTTGCTCAACGGCAAAGATAGCAGCTTTTGCGTTGAGTGTATCAAAGATAGTTTCAATCAGAATAATATCTGCACCACCTTTAATCAAACCACGAGTAGACTCTATATAAACATCAACCAACTCATCAAAGGTGACGTTCCTAAACCCAGGGTCGTTGACATCTGGCGAGAGTGAACAAGTGCGTGAGGTTGGGCCAATAACACCAGCAACAAATCTTAGTTTTTCAGCACTTGAAAATTCATCTGCTGCTTGGCGTGCCATTTTGGCACTTTCAAGGTTAATTTCATAGGCTAATGCTTCCATTTTATAATCAGACATGGAAGTGCGCGTTGCATTAAAGGTATTGGTTTCAATAATATCAGCACCTGCTTTTAAGTAGTCTTTGTGAATGTCTTTAATAATTTGAGGCTGAGTCAGTGAAAGTAAATCGTTGTTACCTTGAACCAAAACATGCCAATCGTTAAAACGCTCGCCACGATAGTCTTGCTCGGTTAATTTATGCTTTTGAATCATGGTGCCCATGGCACCATCAAGTACTAAAATTCGTTGTTCTAAAAGAGATTGTAATATCTGCTTTGTATTCATGGTTGGCATTATACAAGTATATAATAAGTTCTAAATTGTAATAAAGTGTAGGGGATGTGGTGAAAAAGATATTATTACTTGGATTGCTAATCATAAGTTTAAATACAACTGCATTTTTAGACTTTAACAGTTATGGTGCTGGTTATAAGAATAACGATTGGCCAGTTTGGATGGAAAGGGTAGATAATAATACTAACAATCGTCGTTATAATTACCCCTACCCTTATCCCTATAACAATCAAGCATTTAATACCAACGCCTCACGCTTTAATATGAATCAAATGCCAACCCCTAGTCAGGCATATCAAGCAGAAAACAACACCACGCCTTTGATATATGAAACACCTGCAGCCATGTCATTTTCTACGCCTAATCATACCCCAGTAGTGAACAATTCTGGGTCGCCAAAGTCTTATACTGACTATCGATATTCACGCAGTTCCCACTCTTTTTAAATATTAGTCTTGCTTAAAGACTAATTTGCATAAATATATCATTATGATATAATACAAATCAAGTTAATTAAATGGAGATATGACAATGAAAAAGATTTTTGCAATAGTGCTATTGGCATTCATTCTAAGTGCAAATGCATTTTGGAACAACAACACCCCTCGGAGCAATGGTTACAACAACCATAATGGTTATGGCTATCAAGAAGATAATGGCATGTTTGGTTACAACCCATACGATTTTTGGGATCCTCGTTGGTATCCAGAAGAAATGGGCAATATGTTTGATGAGTTTGACAATAACGGTTGGAATAACAATAACAATAACTATTATGGTTATGGTCGCAATGGTTATGGTTATGGTTTTGCACCCAATAGTTATGTAAATACCCCATGGGGACCTGGCGTTGCACCTAACATGGCTACACCAGTAGTACCAACAGCAAGATAGTATAAAAGCTATGATTAAAAACCAGCATTAGTTGCTGGTTTTTTTTCGCTAAAAGTAAGACATTAGGTTTATAATGACGATTAATTAATAATTAAGGAGTGGAAAAGTATGAAAAAAATAATAACAATTTCTTTACTAACATTGGCACTTAATGTTACTGCAAATTGGGGCAATAATTGGAATAGCAACAGTCCAATGAATTTTGGCAACAACACGCCTTGGAGTAATGGCAATGTTAACAACACACCATGGGGTGGTAACGATACACCTTGGAACGGCAGTAGTTATGGCAATTCACCTTGGGGTAATGGTAACAATTGGGGAAATTATCCTTGGAATAATAATAATTCTTTTACGCCGTTTAGAACTAATAACAACTTCAGTCCTTTTAATAATAGTAATGGTCAGCCGTTTAGTTTTGATACTGGCACTACCAGACCTTGGGGGTTTAATACCAGCCCTAGTTCGTTTGGAGCAATGAATAACAGCCCTTGGAATTATGGCTACAATCAAGCAATTCCAGTAACGGCTGAAACAGAAAATGATGAGCCTTCAGTATCAACTGAAGATACTCGATAAATCATAAGTTGCGTAGTAAAGCCGGCTTTATGCCGGTTTTTTATTGCCTGATTTGCTATTTTTAAGGTCAAAGCATTATGCTTATTAATGTTGGCTTGGGTTAAAATATGCATCCAAAATAATCATTTATTCTAGGAATAAAAAAATGAATACAGATTGCTTGTTTTGTCAATTGCGCGAAGAAAGAATTATTGGTCAGTGTGATTTAACCATTACATTTTTAGACTCTTATCCTGCCTCTCCTGGGCATGTGTTGATTATCCCTAAAAGACACGTTGCTACTTATTTTGACATTACCGAGCAAGAGCAAAATGCGATTGCCAAAGCTATTCAAAAGGCTAAACTTATTCTTGATGAGGAGTTTTCTCCAGATGGTTATAACATTGGTGTGAATAATGGTAAAGCAGCAGGGCAAAGCATTATGCACTTACATGTGCATTTGATTCCTAGATATAAAGATGATGTTGAAAACCCTAAGGGCGGTGTACGCTGGGTGATTTCAAACAAGGCTGATTATTGGAGTAATCGAGATAAATAACACATTTGAGCATGTAATAAAAAACCCATGAAAATGGGTTTTTTATTGGTGTATGTTGTTGCTTTTAAAAAGGAATATCATCATCAAACCCAGAATTATCAACAGGTGCGATAGGGTCTGAGATTGGCGCTGCTGTAACTTGTTGCTGTGGTGCAGGCGCAGAAGGGGCTGATTGTTGAGGTTGGGGCGCACCGCCCATATCAGCATTATCGCGACGATCTAACATTTGTAATGTGCCGTTAAAACCAGACACAACTATTTCAGTTGTGAAGTGGTCAGCGCCAGTTTGGTCTTGCCATTTGCGTGTTCTTAGGTTACCTTCAACGTAAACCTTGGAGCCTTTGTGTAGGTATTGACCAGCAATCTCAGCTAATTTTCCAAATAAACTAACGCGGTGCCATTCGGTTTTATCAACCTTTTGTCCTGTATTTTTGTCTGTCCAACTTTCACTGGTTGCAACGGATAAATTGGTTATTGCTCTGCCATCAGAGGTGTATTTTAATTCTACATCTTGACCTAAATTGCCTACTAAAATTACTTTGTTGATTCCTGCCATTTTTTTTGCTCCGATTAATTTTCTGTTGCCCGTTTAATGGGTGTTTTTTGCTTTGTTATTAGGATAATTATCCACCAAACAATTGCAATAAATGTGGTGAATAAGAATACACTATTTAGATTAGACATGTTGTAAATCCATCCGCCAACAATACCACCAACAAACGCACCTAAAAACTGTGATGTGGCGTACAAACCCATTGCTAAGCCACGTTTATCAGTGCTTGCACTTGAGGCTATGAGCGAGGGTAGGATGGCTTCTAATGCATTAAAAGCAATAAAGAATAAAGTTAAGAGAATAAAAAACGAAGTGTAAGTAAGTTGTATTTGGTAAAACAAAATTTGACTGATAATCAGCAGTGCAATGGCGCTTAAAAACACAGGTTTAATTTTTTGATATTTGGAAGCCAGAATAACCATTGGCAACATACCAACAAAGGACAAGATAATAATAGGTAAATACATTTGCCAACTGTCTTTAATATCAACAATATTGTTTTCTTTTAAAAAAATTGGCATGGCGATAAAAGCACAAGTTAGAATTAAATGTAGTGCAAAGACACTGAAATCTAGCCGTAGTAAATCAATATTGATTACTTTTTTGATGTTTGCAATTGACAAAGCATATTGCTCTTTAGGTTTGGCGTTGGGCAGGGTGCTAACAATAATCAGTGCAACAACAGAAAGCAAAGCAATCACCCAAAATAAACCAGATATGCCTAAATTAACACTAATTATAGGACCTAATAGTAAGGCCAACATAAAGGCTATGCCTATTTGCACACCCACAAAAGCATTGGCTTTGGGACGTTGATTTTCATTAACAAAATCTGCTAAAAATGCCATCAATACCGCTGAAATAGCACCCGCACCCTGCAAGGCTCTACCAATAACAATGCCTATGATGTCTGTTGAGTTAGCGGCCACAACACTGCCAATAAAAAAGATAATAAGACCAATGATTAGCATGGGTTTGCGACCATACTTGTCTGATAAATAGCCAAAGGGGATTTGTAATAATGCTTGAGTTAAGCCATAAATACCAATAGTCAAGCCTATTAGGTAAGGCGTGGTGCTGGTGTATTCACTAGCATAAACTGAAAATATAGGGAAAATCATAAACAAGCCCAGCATGCGCGTGGCCATGATTAAAGAAATCTTAAATGCGAAAGCTCTTTCTTGTTTATTCATTGGAGCTGATTAAGAATTTTAGTTTTCTAAAGAGTAATGTGGTGTGTACGAAGGATAACTATTCTTTAGTACGCGGCGTGCATCTTTTGCCAGTATATTTGCACTAATAGCGTCGTAATTACGTGCCATTAAATGTAGTGCTGCAGGTACTGAAGGTGTGTTTGGATATTTTTCAATGATAAACTTAGTGCGATTGATGGCAGCAATATTAGCCCCTCTTTTGGTGTAGTAAATAGCCACAAATAGTTCATGCCTTGATAAAATATTTCTAAGTATAACTAGATGGGTTTTGGCTTCTTCAGCATATTCAGTTTTGGGAAATTTATCAATCAATGCTAGGTAGTAGTTAAAAGCATCACGTACTGAATTAACATCACGTTGGGCGCTATCAGTAAGGTAGTCATCCAAAAACGAGCGAGATTTGTCTTGTGAAATAACACCACGTAAATAATAAGCATACGGGGTTGAGAAGTGCTCTGGATAAAGCTTAATATAGTTATTTAAGCGATCAATTGCTTGATCATAGTCCTTGCCCTTATACAATACATAAGCAATTTCTAATTTAGACTGTAGTGCATATTTTGAACCAGGGTAGGCTGCTTGTAGTTGTTCAAAAAGCGCAATGGCTTTGTCTGTTGAGCCTGATAAGGCCTCTTCTTTAGCTTGAGCAAAGAATGTTTTTGGCGACCAGCCTTTGGCGATAGATTCTCTTTTAGCTTCTTCTTGCCAAAAACAACTATTAAGTAATAATGCTAAAAAAGGCAGGATGATGAATAATTTTTTCATAACTCAAGGTATTGTTTATTACAGATATGTGAGGGCATTATACTGACGTGGTTGCATTATAATGGCAAAGATTTATCCTTAAATTTAACTATATTGAATGAATTCACCTGATAGAAGAATCCTAATTAGCGAATTGTGTAATACGCTAGAAAATTATATGTCTAAAGGGCAGATTGAGGGTGTTTATCAGGCTTATATTGTTGCAGCAACGGCGCATGATGGGCAATATCGACAATCGGGCGAGGCTTATGTGTTTCACCCCATATCAGTCGCTATGATTTTGGCAGAGTTAAAACTAGACTATTATTGTATTGTGGCAGCAATATTGCACGATTGTATCGAGGATACCTCAGTCACTTATGAGCAAATTAAGCGTGATTTTGGTGATGAAATTGCACACATTGTAGAGGGCGTATCCAAACTAACTGGGCTAGAATTTCACTCAAACACAGACAAGCAAGCACAAAATTTTAGAAAGTTGTTCTTAGCCATGAGTGATGATATGCGCGTTATGATAATCAAATTGGCAGATCGTTTGCACAATATGCGAACACTCGGTTCTATGCGTCGGGATAAGCAACTTAGAATTGCTAAAGAAACGGTAGAAATACATGCACCTATTGCACGCCGCTTGGGCCTTAATAGCATTAGGGTTGAGCTTGATAATTTGTGTTTTGCCATTATTTACCCATTTCGTAACAAGGTTTTGGTTAATCAAATTAAAAAACAATGCGGCAATCGCAAGAAAATTATCAGCCATATTCAAACTGAAATAAAAAACCGATTAGATCAAAAAGGCATGCCTAATGCTGATATTAATGGTCGCAAAAAGCAACCTTGTAGTATTTATAGAAAAATGAAAATTAAACATTTGAAATTTTCTCAGGTGCTAGATATGTATGCGCTTAGAGTTATTGTGGCTGATGTGGCACAATGCTATCAAGCCCTAGGTATTATTCATAATTTATACAAACCACTACCAGGTAAGTTTAAAGATTATGTAGCACTACCCAAATTAAATGGCTATCAGTCGTTACATACGGTGTTATTTGGCCCTAACAAGATTTTTATTGAAGTGCAAATTTGCTCATCTGACATGCATTTTATTTCAGAATACGGCATTGCTGCACATTGGCACTATAAGAGTAACTCTAACCATAAATCAGAATTGGCTAATAACTGGCTAGGTTCATTGCTGGATATACAACAAAATTCGGGTACTTCTATTGAGTTTTTGGAAGAAACCAAGGCAGATTTGTTCCCTTCCAAGGTGTTTGTTTTTACCCCTGAAGGGGATATTATTCAGCTGCCTTATAAATCAACCGTGCTTGATTTTGCCTACATGGTGCATACCAGTATTGGCAATCACACCCTTAAAGCCAAGGTTGACCAAGTTAACACTCCCATTTCCACCGAATTAAAATCAGGGCAAACCATTGAAGTTATCACCGATGATAGAGCCACACCTAGGTCTTCTTGGTTGCAAATTGCCATTACTGTAAAAGCCAGATCCTCAATTAAAGCGTATCTTAAAAACGAATCTGCTGCTGAACTAATCCAATTAGGAGAGTATTTATTAACCAATGCACTGGATTATCAAAATATAGACACAGATGGCATTGATGAAGCTCAGTGGTTAGCATGTCTTAAAGCGTTAAATTGTGATTCTAAAGAAGACATGTACATGAAAATTGGACTCTCTGAAATTTTAGTATCAGTTGCACTGAACAAATTGCAAGGCGATAACGCCAAGTATGCAGCTCAAAAAATTAGCATTCATAAAACTCAAGGCAAAGCCATTAGTTTTGCACATTGTTGCCATCCCATTCCTGGTGATAAAGTGACTGGTGTTTTAACCACTTCTAAAGGCATGGTGATTCACAGGGTGATTTGTGCTAACTTGGTTCATGCTAAGAACAAAAATGCACAATGGCTTAATATTGATTGGCAAGCAGATAAAGACGAGGAATTTAAAGCAATGATTGCTGTTGATGTTGCTAACCAAAGAGGCACACTTGCCTCTATTGCCAGTGTTATTTCAAAAATGAACATCAACATTGAACACTTAGAGATTCAAGAAAAAGATAATTTTATCAAATCACTTAATATGGTCATCAGTGTTGCAAATATTACTCAATTAAATGAGGTGTTTGTACAGTTAAAGACACTAGAATTTGTTCGAGATGTGAGTAGAGTGTGATTTAAAAAAAGCGACTAAATTTTTACCCATGCCAAACCTTAGTTTGGTTAAAATTGAGATTTGACTCAAGGTGTTTTTTATGAACTGGACAGACTCCCTAGATATTGCGATGGCCTTAGAAGAGACTCATCCAGAGGTTGATCCTAGTATTGTTAATTTTGTTGACCTTAAGCAGATGGTGATTACACTGGATGAATTTGATGATGATGCAAATAAATCAGGCGAAAAAATCCTTGAAGCCATCCAGACGAATTGGATAGAAGAAAAAGAATGAAGCAACTGCTTGTTTTTGCTTTATCACTTTATACCACCCTTACTTGGGCAGTATTAGAAGTTACTATCCTCAAACAAGATGAAAATGCTTTCCCTATTGTTATTTCTGATTTTTCTGTTGTGGGTGATACAAGCCAAGGCAAAACCATTGCGCACATTATGCGTGATAACTTTAATCGATCAGGCGAATTTAGCGCCTCTAGTGCAAATTATGTGATTAATAACAAGCCCAATTTTGATAAATGGAAGACAAAAAAAATTGAAGCCATTGTGCTTGGCAAGCTAGAAAAAATCAGCAAAAAAGTCTTTAATGTCGAAATTGAACTACTGGATGTTTATTCTAAAAAAACACTCTATAAAGATAAATTTGCCGTGCACAATAGCGGTTTCAGAAGAATTGCACATTACTTGTCTGATCAAATTTATCATGCCTTATTGGGCGAAAAAGGCTCTTTTGATACGCGCCTAGCTTATATTACTGTTACCAATAAAGGCAAAGGTGAGCGTGAATATCGCTTAGAAATATCAGATTCTGATGCGCAAAATCCACAAACCATCTTAAAATCTAAAGAGCCTATTTTATCACCCGCTTGGTCGCCCGACCAAAATAAAATTGCTTACGTGTCTTTTAGAAACGCTCGTTCAGAAGTGTTCATCCAATATCCATTTGTACGCCGAAAAACACAAAAACTGCCTTATTTTGATGGCATTGCCTCAGCACCATCTTGGCATCCAAATGGCAAAAGTCTTTTGCTCACGCTATCCAAAAACGGCAA
Source organism: Abyssogena phaseoliformis symbiont OG214 (assembly GCF_016592595.1). Classification (NCBI taxonomy): domain Bacteria; kingdom Pseudomonadati; phylum Pseudomonadota; class Gammaproteobacteria; species Abyssogena phaseoliformis symbiont. The sequence goes on along the minus strand of NZ_AP012977.1, from coordinate 727,803 downwards.
TAAAGATATTTATTCTTATCAATTAGCCTCTAAAAAACTAACAAGGCTAACCACAGACGTGGGCATCGATACCGAGGCAAGTTACTCACCAGAGGGTGATAAAATTGTGTTCACTTCCAATCGTTCTGGGCAGGTGCAAGTTTATATTAAAGATTTAAAAACCAGTAAAATTAACAGAGCAACCTTTAAAGGCAGATATAATGCCAAAGCGGTTTTTTCGCCTGATGGTAAAAACTTGGCTATGGTGCATAGAGTGGGTAAAGATTATAGAATTGCTTTACTGGATATTGCCACTAAGGATTTGACTATTATGACAAATAATCAATTAGACGAATCGCCGTTTTTTTCACCCAATGGCGGTATGATTATCTTTGCTACTAATAAAAATAGTTCTAGTGTACTTTCTGTGGTTTCAATATTGGGTCGTCAAACTTTCGAGCTGGCTAGTAAAGCAGGCGAAGTTAGAGAGCCAAATTGGTCACATTATTTAAAATAGGAGACGTTAAATGTTAAAAATAATGTCCGTGACAACAACAATAGTGCTGTTGTCATCATGTTCATCCGTGGATGATTTGTATAAAAAAGTATTACCCAAGCCAAGCGTGGCTACCATTGAAGATAGGACGGAGAATACACAAGAAAATGTTATTGAGGTAGATCAGTCTAGTTTTCAATCGCAAGGGTTTTCTAAAAGAAGTGTAAACACATCAGGCATGGTTGAACCAGTTGTCGTGGCAGATTTTAGAAATACGGACGTTAGTTTTGTGTTGTATTTTTCCTATGACGGTACTGAGATTGATGAAGATTCAACCAAGCAAATCATCAAACATGTAAATTTTATGAGTAACAATCCAGCACTAAATTTACGCTTAGAAGGACACACAGATGAGCGTGGCACACGTGAATACAACCTAGCACTGGGTGAAAATCGCGCTTTAAGCGTTAAAGAAATATTAGGTCTGTATGATCTTTCTTTAAGGGTTGAAGTTATTAGTTTTGGCGAGGAAAAGCCCATACTACAGCGTCACGATGAGGATGCATGGCAGAAAAACAGACGCGTTGAGTTTGTTTATCAATAAAGCTTAATGTATCACCTTAGTTTGGTTGCTTTTTTAAGTATTTTTGCTTGGCAGCCTGTCAGTGCAGGCATTAATACAGCCAAAGTGGTGATGGATCACAATCAAAAAATAAAGTGCTTAGTGCATAAAAATAAAGCCTTGTTGGGTAAAATTGAGCTTTTAGAGCAACAGCAAAAAATAAGCACTGGGAAAATCAAAGAGTTGTTTAACTTAATCACTTATCAAAAATCCAGTGCCGCCATTGTAAAAACCACGCTCAGAGTCAGAGAGCATGATCAAAAAGCCAAGCGCATTTATACGAAAGCGCGCAGCTTATTAGTGACGGATCAATACGACCAAGTCATTAATTTGTTTAAACAATATTTAGCCACTTATCCAAATAATAATCACACCTCAGATGCGCACTATTGGTTAGCCAAGGAAGATTTTTACAATGCTAGAAATGCTTTTGTTGCATTTCAACAACAAAACCCATTGCACTATAAGTTTTCAAACTCTTTGTTTGAGTTGGCTAAAGTATACATAGAACTTAACCAACAAGACAAAGCACGTGGCTTGCTAAGCGCAATGTTGGTTAAATTCCCCTCGCATAAAGCAATTAATAGAGCCAAACAACTGCTGAGCAAAGTCATCACCCCTAAGCCAAAGTTAAATAAATTAACCATCAATTAAAGTGAAGGCTCTACCCATTCCTGATGTTGCTTTAGAGGCGTTATCTTATGCTAATCCTGTGCGCTATCCATTTTTGCTAGAAAGTGTTAATCACAATGCTAGTAATCGTTTTTCGATACTATTTGCACACCCTGACAAACAAATTGTACTAAGCCACTTAGAAGGGTTTGATTTTTTAGACAAGCTCACTGCCAGTATTGATACACCGCTTATTCATAGCGATTTACCCTTTACTGGTGGTTGGTTTGTATATCTGTCTTATGAATTAATTGGGCAAATAGAGCCGACTTTAAAACAAACAATGCACACAAGCAATCAACCTATTGCCATTGCCGTGCAAATTCCCACAGCGATTGTTATTGACCATACCAATCATCAAGCTTATTTATTAGACCAATTCGCCAACCAACACAGAATAGACCAAGTATTGGCAGATATTGAGCAATTAAAAGCCGTGCCTGAACACAAATTAACAGGTGTTTTATCCGCTGAAGACGAGGCTAAATTTTTATCAGGTGTGGCAAAGAGTCGCAAGTACATTAAAGCAGGGGATGTTTTTCAAGTCAACCTCTCAAGACAGTGGCAATACCACTTAACCAATGATATTGCTCCAACCCAAATTTACCAAGCACTAAAAAAAACCAATCCTGCGCCATTCTCCGCACTGGCACAATTCCAAACGTTTAGTATTATTTCCTCCTCTCCCGAGCGCCTATTTAGCGTGGATGGTAGCGTCATACAAACCAGACCTATTGCAGGCACCCACCCACGGGGTACAGGCAGTGAAGACAAGCTCCTTAAACAACAACTCATCAACCACCCTAAAGAACGAGCAGAGCATATTATGCTACTTGATTTAGAGCGCAATGATTTGGGTAGGGTGTGCGAATATGGCAGTATCAAAGTTGATGAAATCATGGGGCTAGAAAGCTATCCCTTTGTGCATCATATCGTTTCAAACATCAAAGGAAAAATCAAGCCACACACCACCATTAAGCACCTAATTAGTGCATTATTCCCAGGTGGTACCATCACTGGTTGCCCTAAAATTCGTTGTATACAAATTATTCAAGAACTAGAACAGATGCCGCGCCAAGCCTATACAGGCTCACTGGGTTATATTAGCAGTAACGGAAAAATAGATTTTAACATCCTTATTCGTACCATAAGCAAACAAGACAATCTACTAACTTTAAGGGCGGGGGCAGGCATTGTGTTTGACTCTATTGCCAAACAAGAATTGCAAGAAACCAAGCACAAAGCCAAGGGCGTGCTTCAGATTTTTGTATAACCGTCTAAATTCAACCAACGTGTTGACGATTAATATATTTTAATGCACATGCTTACTCCTTGTCTTTGGCATTAATGCTGGAAATTTATGTGTTGCAAAAACCATATGACAACTAACACATGACTCATTCATTTCAGAAAAATAAAAATTTATTAACTCTGACTTTCTGTTTTTTGCAGCATGTTCAAGCATGCCTGCTAAATAATGAAACCTCTGATCTTTTTCAAAAAATTCATGTGGTAGTGCTGAATGTAACTCTTTTACTTGGCTTTTTGTTAAGCTTTGTTTCAAAATATAGCTACTTTTCATTTTCTCAGCAGTGGTTTCAATTTCGCCCCAGTTTCCAGAAATGTATGCAGGAATGATGGACATCATTCCGCTTTGCAATGCTTGCATTTCTTGAGAAAGCAAGTTGCGTAAATCATCAGGGAGTGCTTTAATTTCAGAAATATTTTCGGTTTTTACGTGTTTAATCTTTTCCTCTGCATAACTCATGGTTGGTAATACAGCGACTAAGAGTACAACACTAATAAAGAAGTGCATAATGTTTTTCCATTTTAAATTAATTGTATAACACCTTGCTAACGAGTTAAACAACTTGCTATAAGTTTTTTTGACTTATAGCCATAATATATTTTTGAATCATTCGGACCAATGTTTTTAATGGTGTGTAATCCTTGCTGGAATAATAATTTCAACACCGCCGTCTTGCAGAAATGATTTATTGTCAATAATAAATTCGTATTTCCTGGCCTCCATGAGGACCAGTTCATCTTTATCATTGTGAACAGCCTCATCAACAGTATCACCAGATTTTATGGTGCCTATGTCAAATGAAAAATCTCTGTCAGCCCAATTTTTTTCCAGCTCTTTTATGTTCATCATAACGCCTTGGCTTGCTTATTCAAAATTATAATTATTAGGATATATAGGAGTTAGTGTACACTAACTAAACGATTTAATCTTTTCTTTACAAAGGCTATTCGGTTAGGGTTTGCAAGTAAGCAAGTTACTCTTTCACCTAAATAGTTTAATTCTTCTTCTGTGATTTTATAATGCCTAGAATAGCGTGCTTTAACATAGGCTTGTTTGAGTAGTTGAAAGCAGCGGCGTTTAAGCCTATACTGTCTTGTGGAAAAATATCAATTAATGACTCATCTTGATGAACGGCCATTGAGCCAAGTTGTTGTAAGTTATGGGTATAAGGTTTGTATTGGGTCAGTACTAAAGGAAAGACAAGAATAATAGTGTTCAGTTGCTTGGTAAAGTATAAAGACTGCTTTTTTGTAATACTGTTTATCATTTTTATAAAACACAACTCCTTGGTTTTATAATATCAGTAAAGAAGTATTGCTCTTCTTTAAGTGCGCTATTTACCTCATCTGAAGTATGCACAATTAAATTGCACTCTAGCTTAAAAGCGGTGGCAAAAAAAATTCTAACCTTATCCTCAATCGTATCCCACAAATCATACTTTGTGCCTAAGTCAAATTGATTAACAATCACTAAAAATATCATAATCACTAATATAACCAGTATGTGGCTTATTTACCCGTTGCCGTGTGAGCCGTAAAGAATAACCTTAACTAACTTACCTATTTTTCTCTTGCCTGAAGTGTGCTTCACAACCCCATCAAACTCCTCACGAATCACTTGGACAATTTACCTTACGTGGGTTGCTTGTTGCTGGGTAAATGGCTTAAAGAGTCTTTCATTTGGTTTGCTTGAAAATGCTCGTTGATAGGTGTTGGTATGGATTATACAGACACAACGACGGATAAGAGGTGGAGGTTATTATTAGGTGCTTTATGAGTTTTATAACTTAAACCTAAATTTCGGTAGACTAATATTGTAATAAATAGCTAATAATCTTGATACAAATATACTTAAACCAGCAACTATAGCTGAAAGCGTTATATCTACATGTAAATAAAGTAAGCCTATAAACATTAAAGAGCCCGCCCAAGAAACCGTCGCATACAGAAAGCTTGAAAACACCACTGGTTGTTCATTGCAAAGCACATCTCGGAATATGCCACCCATTGTGCCTGTCATGACACCCATAAAACTAGCGATTAACACAGGTGCGCCAGCAGCAAGAGAAACCAAAGTACCCGCTATGCCAAAAGTTGCTAGGCCTGCAGCGTCAGCGATTAGAAAATACTTTGACGATATTTTTAACAACCTTGCTGCAAAAAATATGACCAAAGCACTGACCATTGAGGCTATAAAAAATATTTGATCTTGAATCCAAAATACCGGCTGATCAAGTAGCATATCTCGCAAAGAACCACCACCCAAGCCTGTAGCTATTGCAATGATAATAACGCCAAATAAATCAAATTGCTTAACGCCAGCCTTTAATACGCCTGACGCCGAAGATGTGATGACGGCTAATAGAGTAATCCAATATAAATTATATATCAGGTTTGATGTTTCTTCTAATACCATTGTTAGTGTATTCTTTTACTTACCTGTGGTAATGCTTAACGCTTGAATTCAGCCAATGCGTTAGCGGTCGGCTGGAGTGCTTTACTTGATTTTTCTAAATTCATTGATTGTTAAATCTAGTATTTTTAATAGTTGCCTTTCAACGCCAGGAGAAATATCTTTTGAGGCATGATTTGGCATTGGAAAAATATTTGTACCGTCTGAAAGTATAACATGCGAACCTTTTTGATGCACAACCCTGTATCCAGATTTTGTTAATTTTCTTTCAAATTCTCTATACTTGAACGGCATATTTTTCTACCGCATGAGTTAATTCGCTCCTGATAATTCTTTCATCATTTCAACAACGTTTTTTGATTCTATAATTGCTTCTTTCTCAGAATAGGCGAATGCAAATAAATTCTGATGTCCTTCTACTTGGGCTAAATAACCATCACCATCTTTTTCAATAATTGTTTTCAACAATTTATTTATGTCAAATTCGATACTCAAAATTTTATCATTTAACTACACTTTGTAATTGATAGTTTTGTCAATATTGCTTAATGTGTATTCAAAAAATGCTTGCCATCTAATGCCTTCATTACCCCCTGCAAAACATGTCATCATATAAGGTAATTTTGACTCCCTCAGTAATTCCAACTTTTAGTCATTATCTAATAATACAGCACTGAATATACTCCTTTCATGATTGTTCATATTATCCACCTAACGCGTCAGCGGTCAGGTGGAGTGCTTTATTAGGGATTTTTATAGTCACTAGCCATTGTTTAAATATTAAAAATAAAAGGAGGGCACCCCCTTATTTCTAGAATGACTTGCTATATTTTTTTTCTATTTCGGCTTGTAATTTTTCAAGACTGTCTAAAATTTGTATAAACCGACGTCCAAATGGTGTGATTTCATATTCAACACGTGGAGGTATTTCATTAAAAGAAATACGCTTTACAATATCAAACTCAATGTTTTTTCTTAAACAATCATTCAATACTTTTGCTGTCAAACCCTCAATATTACTCAACATTTTTCCAGGACGATTTATGCCACTGTTTAATAGTTGAAAAAACACTTAATGACTATTTACAACCATAAATTGTTTCAACCATTCTGGAAGAATTTTTTGGCGGGACTTTTCTTTTCGTTATTTTTCAAAAAATTATACCTAAAAGTGCCTATTAAACTGATTTGTGCTTACTTACGTTTTATTATATTTTACGTTAAAGTGTCATTTCTTTTTAATAACGGAGATGAATATGAATAACAATATTTTTACTTTAATTGTAGGCGGATCTAGTAGCATGGGACTTGCAACAGCAAAATAACAACTAGAGCAAGGTAATGGTGTCATCATTATAGGCAGGTCACAACAAAAATTAGATGCAGCTAAACAAGAACTATCAACTTTAGTTGTTGTCGAAACTTTGCAAGCTGATTTATATAAAGCAGATAATGTGTAACATACCATTAATAATAGTGAGTACCACATTAAATATTTAGTAAATGCTGCTGGATATTTTAGTCCTACACCATTTTTAGAACATAAACAAGAAGACTATGAAGCTTGTATGGGTTTGAATAATGCTATATTTTTTATCTCTCAAGCAGAGTCCAACAATATGATAAAAAATGGCGGCAGCTCTATATGTTAATATTAGATCAATGTGGGCAAAACAAGCCATCAAGGCAACGCTATCTTCTGCTTATTCTATGGGTTTGCATGCACTAACACAACATATGGCAATGGAATTAGCTGAGTATAATATTCGAGTTAATCCTGTTTCTACAGCAGTTGTGAAAACACCAATTTATGAATCATTTATCAATCCAAGCGAATTAGATAAAGCGTTAGCAGCCTTTAATAGTTTTCATCCAATTGGTAGAATTGGCACTCCAGAAGATATTGTCATAACCATTAGCTTTTTATTGAGTGAAAAAGCCAGCTGGATAACGGGCGCTATCTGGGACATTGATGGTGGTGTTATTACAGGAATAATTGAAAAATTTAATTGATATTTTTGCATTTTTTTCAATAACTATTAAGGTTTAAATTTTGATGTCATGGGGTAGCGACGCTCTTTGCCAAAGGCATTTTGGCTAATCTTAGGGCCGGGTGCACTTTGTCTACGCTTGTATTCGTTGTTAAGTACCATTTGGGCGGTGCATTTAACGGTTTGCTCGTTAAAGCCTTGTTTAATGATGTATTTAACGGAATATTTTTGTTCGATAAATAATGCTAGAATTGCATCCAGTTCGTCATAAGGAGGTAGGGAGTCTTGGTCAATTTGATTAGGGGCAAGTTCGGCGGAGGGTGCTCTGTCAATAACGCGCCCTGGGATGATGGTTGATAGGGTATTTCTGTATTTTGCCAGTTGGTAAACTAAGGTTTTGCTAACGTCTTTAAGAGGGGCAAAACCGCCTGACATATCTCCATATAGGGTGGCGTAGCCCACTGCCATTTCAGATTTATTGCCTGTGGTGAGTACGATTTTGCCTAATTTATTAGAGATTGCCATTAGTAGCGTGCCACGTACACGAGCCTGTAGGTTTTCCTCGGTGGTGTCAGCTTCCATGCCGTTAAATAATGTGTTAAGTTGCGTGTTAAAGCTATCCACCATAGTGTGAATGCTGATTTCATGATAATCAACATTCATTGCTGTGGCTTGCATTTTGGCATCTTCAAGGCTCATGTTTGAAGTGTATTCATAGGGCATCATAATGGCTTTAATGTTCTCAGTACCGATGGCATCAGCAGCAATGGCAAGGGTCAGTGCAGAATCGATACCGCCAGATAAGCCAATAACCACGCCATTAAAAACCCCATTTTTCTCAATGTAGTCTTTGGTGGCGAGCACCAAGGCATTGTAAATGGTTTTTTCAATAGGGTCGGTGTCAGGCAGTGTAGTAGGGGGGGTAAAGCTAACGCTTTGAACTGTTTCTTTAAATAAGGGCAATTGCAAAGTGATGTCGGCATTTGAATTCATAGCAAAAGATGCGCCATCAAATACCAATTCATCTTGTGCACCAACCATATTAACGTAAATAAAATCAGTTTTAGTTGCTAATACACGCTGTTTAATTTGTTCAATGCGTTGTGAGTGTTTACCAACTTGGAACGGGGAGGCGTTAATACTGATGATGATTTGTGCACCCTGATTAGCTGTGGTAGAGACAACCCTTGGTGTCCAAGCATCTTCACAAATGACCAAGCCAATTCTTTTACCTTGGCATTCAAAAATAAAAGCTTCATGACCCGATTCAAAATAACGCTTTTCATCAAACACGCCATAGTTCGGAAGGTTTTGCTTGTGATAAACCCGCAGTTGCGAATTTTGAACAAGATAAGCACCGTTGTATAAAACGCCATCTTGTTTGGAAGGTGCGCCAAATATAATAGAAATATCTTTAGAGATGGTTTGGCTGATCAAGGTTACTTTATCTTGGACTTGTTGAATAAAGCCCTCACGTAGTAGTAAGTCTTCAGGAGGGTAGCCAATCAGTGATAATTCTGGGAAAATCAATAAATCACAACCTTGAACATGTGCCTCTTTAGTTAACTTGATAATTTTTTGAGAGTTTCCATCTAAATCGCCAACAATAGGGTTAATTTGTGCAATATCTATTTTGATGGCCTTAGAGTTGTTTGCAAGTTTTTCTAGTTGCTCTTGCCAAAATATAGCCTTTGATTTACTGCCAGTAATTTTTGCATGTTCAAGTTTGGTGTGAGCAACAACTTCTGCAGGATTGATGCCTAAAATATTGGCAAATAGCCAAGCATGGGTTTCAGAAAGGGCGGCTTTTCCTGATTTATATTTGCTTAAATTGGATTGATTAATTGAATATTCTTGTGATATTTTATAATCCGAAAAGCCAGTTTTCTTGCGCACTTTAGCCAGATAGTTCTTGGTTTTATTTGCCATTGTTTGCACCTTAATTTCAATGTAATTTTTACCTATTATAGTTAATTTTTACTACCCATACTTGGTCATTAAATTAGTTAAAAAATACCAGTGATAGTAAAAAATACCATAAATACTATATAAGTTATTGATTTATAATAATAATTTATTTACTTTACAAGCATAAAAATTGGCGGTATATTGCATTTAAATAAATAACAAATAAGAGGTGATTAATGAGCCAAATTCACAAACACTTATTAGCAGAATCAAGCTTGAGTATTGAGGCTGTTGAAATTCAACATCAAGCCTATTTAGGCAATGCTGAGGCACAGTACCAATTGGCTGATATTTTCCAAAAAGGTAAGGGTGTTTTTGCTCAAAATTATGTAAATGCTTTTTTATTGGTATAGAAGAGCAGCTCAACAAGGCAACTTAGCTGCTCAATTTAATGTTTGGTACGCTTATTTAAATGGCGAAGGCACACAAATGAACGAGCAAAAAGCCAACAAATGGTACGCCAGAGCATCACTGAATAACTCCAGCTCCACACAATCAATCATCACCCAATTAATAAACACAACCATACATTAGACAATAACTCTAAAAGACAGAAGACACCCCGTTCTCTGTATTTGGTTAATTTTGCTACTATTATTGTAGTTCTTTGATTTCAATACAAACATCCCACGTAATAACATTCGCTGTTAAACTTCTTCAACACAATTTTGAATCAAATTGTATTTTTTATATTCTATATAGGGGGAAGGCTGATGAATAAGTTATTAAAACTTTCTATGGCATCATTACTAGTCATTGGTGGCCTTAGTGTTCAAGCTGATACACTGAGCAATGTGGCAGCTTAAATTGTGGTGTAACAACGGGTTTAGCTGGCTTTTCAGCAGTTGATAAGCGTCATAAATGAGCGGGACTGGATGTGGATCTTTGTCGTGCAGTTGCTACTGCAACTTTGGGTGATAGCGAAAAAGTTAAATACATTCCACTGACTGCAAAAGAGCGTTTTACTGCACTCCAAAGTGGCGAAATTGATGTCTTGTCAAGAGTAACAAACTGGACATTAACACCTCGATGACAGACACCACATTGCACAAACCAAGTTAAACCTTGAAGCAGGGTGTTGTGATGCTTTAACCACTGATCAATCGCGTCTATACGCTTTAAGAACCACACTGAAAGACCCGTCTTCTGCCATTGTGTTGCCAAATGTTATCTTTAAAGAGCCACTAGGTCCTGTGGTGCACCAAAAGAGGATGATAAATGGTTTAATATTGTGCGTTGGTGGACGCTTAATGCTATGATTACTGCTGGAGAGTTAGGTGTTACCAATGCTGCGGTAGATAAGCCAAGTAGCAATTCTGAGGTTAATCGCTTATTGGGTAACTCTGGCACTATGGGTGGAATACCTAGGTTTGGATAGGAAATGATCGTATAACATTATCAAACAAGTTGGTAATTATTCTGAAAGCTTTGAGCGTAATATTGGTGTTAATACGCCAATTAATTTAATATTACTAGAGGCTTAAATGCCTTATGGAAAGATGGCGGAATTTTATATTCACCGCCATTTAGATAAGCCCTTAAAAACCAGTCTTAAATTAAGACTGGTTTTTTTAATTTACACTACGTGTTCAAAGATTACCATGTTTGGTTTTTAAAACAACAACAAAACTAGGTTTATTTTATTTCAAATTATTGCAGTATTGATTGTTGCCCTTGTTGCTTATTATGCTGTTAGTAATTTAAATTGCAACATTGATCGTTTGGGTATTCGCAGTGGTTTTGAATTTTTTAACGTTATCTTTTTCAATCTTAGGGGGAGGGATTTATCTGCCCAAACCTATTTTTGAGTCTGGGTTTTCTTGGGTAATGGCGGCTTTTTTCTGGGTGCTTTTATCTCTTTTTTTATTAAACGGTTTTTTAATAAAAAACATGACTCAACAGGCATCAAACAACGAACAGGGGACTATCATTTATTAAGCTTATTAGGGCTTTTCCATTGGGGCTTTATTTCATATTAGGTTCGTCCATACATTTTGACCCCCAAGCCCTCAAGGGTTTAATTTTAGAGGCGGGTTTGTCCTTTTCACCTGAATTTTTAGCACTTGTGCTTACATTGAGTATTTACACAGCTATTTATATTAGTGAGGCGATTTTCGTGCAGGCATAGAATCCCGTTAATAAGGGGCAAAAAGAAACAGCCCTTGCAAAATAGGGCTTAACACAAGCACAAACACTTAAATTTGTGCTATTGCCAAAAGCTTTGAGAGTTTGCCATACCTCCTATTATTAATCAATACCTTAATCTCACCAAGAACCCCTCCCTAGCTGTAGCTATTGGTTATGCTGATTTGGTGGATATTTTTTCAGGCACAGTGCTTAATCAGGCGGGGGTCAAGCGATTGAGATTATCTTAATGACCATGGCGGTTTATTTAACTTTGTCACTGCTTATTTCATTAGAACTTAATCTTGTTAATCACAAAATACGCATTAAGGGTTTGAACGAATGAGTATTTTTACCCTCAAGTAATCCAGACCAGCACCTAAGACACAGACGGGTGTTTTAGGTTGGACAGTAAAACATTTATTTTCTTCAAAAATTAATGCTGAACGCACTAGAGAAGTGGCTTGCTGTCCTATATTGACGAAAAAATGAGCCTATTTATGTATGGTATATATCCATCAGAGGAATATTGGCGACCTAATTTATTACTTGCCATTATGTTGGCTTTTGTTTTCATTGTGCGTTTTTTAAAATATCAAGTTTATAAAAATAAAGCAACACTAATGCTTTTTATTATTTATCCACTGATTGCTTTTTTCTTGCTTTATGGCAATGATTTTTTAGGTATAAAAGTTGTTGAAACTAATCAATGGGGAGTAGTTTAATGTTAACCATTTTGGCGGCTTCATTTCCTATTGGTATTTTCCTTGGCATTAGGCAGGCAATCTAAGATGAAAACCATTCAATTTCTAAGCATTGCTTATATTGAAATTATTCGTGCATTCCTTTGATTACTATTTTATTTATGGTGTCGGTTATATGCTGCCACTTTTCTTTGCTGAAGGGATTGATTTTGACAAGCTGCCTATATCGCTGAGGTTATTCTAGGTGGATTGCAAGCCGTACATAAAGGACAATATGAGGCTACAGATGCAGATGGGCTTAGTTTTACTCAAAAAACGGTGCTTGTTATATTGCCTCAAGCACTCAAAATATCCATTCCTAATATTGTTAGCTCTCATTTATTGCACTGTTTAAAAATACGGCCTTGGTGTTTATCATTGGTAGAACTTGCTAAAGAGGGGACTACCATGCTTTGTGTTACTCATGAAATAGGATTTGCTAAAAAAGTAGCAGACCGCATTATTTTTATGGATGAGGGGCAAATCATTGGACAGAATGAGCCAGATACCTTCTTTAACAATCCAGAATCAGACAGATTACGCCTGTTTTTAAATCAAATATTAACCCAATAACGCCTATTTTGAAATATTTATTCAAACTTTGGTTTTTGGTAAACTATTCTTATTGTCTTTAAACTAATTTATCTAACAATGGGCTTATTCAGTAAATACAAAAAACGCACACAAAAGTTTAATAAAAATCAGGACTGGTGTAAAGATTTAAAACGCAATAATGCATTAAAAAATGTTGCAGAACAACAAGGATTTAATTTTAAAGAAAACATTGTTATAAGTAGTGATTTAGATACACTTTGTCCTAAGAAAGGACTAAGTTTGAATTATGCAGAAATAAGCCCAGACCAAGTCAAAATTTTAAAAAAATATAGTGCTGAAAGTAGTGCTGACGAATTGATGAAAATTCTAAAAAGGACACACAAGACAAGATTCAAAAATGATATTTTAAATCCGCTACTTGAATACGGCTTTTTTGAGCGAACCATTCCAGAAAAACCCAAAAGCCCGAAACAAAAATATAGGCTCACCAAACAGTTTGTTAATGTAAATGCGATATAAGTGTAAATTTTAGCTAAAACCTTTTTTAGTCCTTAGCTCTAAATTCTAATTTTTAAAAGCTATTGATTTTTAATAATTTTTATAAAAATTTCACTTGTTTTTTTGTTTTTTCTTGAATTTTTGCTTATACTATACATTATTTTGGCCGTTATCAAAAATAACAAGTTAACAATATGTCCTATACTGATGCTTCAATTGATACCTTTCAAAATTTAGTACCTGATGAATCTCACAAGCGCTTGGTAGCATTAGATATTTCAGCGCAGTGATGTGGGTCTTGTAAGGGTTTTAGAGCCCATGATTAAATCAGTTGTTAATGAGCATAATGAGCGTGATTTTTTATTAACAAAACTAGAGGCTGAAGACGAGAATATGAAAATTGCTGGTCGTTATCATACGCGTGGGTTTCCAACTGTTATCGCTTTTATTAAGGGTGAAGAGATTGATCGTTTCCACTCGGTACAATCGCACGATTTTATTCGTCATTTTATTGACAAAAATTTAGCTAAATTTAAATGAAAATAGGTATTTTACTAACCAATCTTGGTACGCCAGATACGCCTACAAAGAGTGCTTTAAGACGATATTTGTCTGAATTTTTGTCAGACCCTAGAGTAGTCGACCCGCCTAATAAATTAATATGGTGGCTGGCATTAAATGTTGTTATTCTTAATATCAGGCCTAAAAAATTAGCCAAAAATTACGCCAAAATTTGGGACAAAATTGGCACTGGATCTCCATTATTAAGCATCGCCAAGTTGCAATTACAAGGCGTTAAAAAAACATTGCTTAAACAGCATGAAAACTTAGTATTTGAAATAGGTATGCGTTATGGAAATCCTTCTATTCCATCAGCTTTGGATAAGTTACGCGCTCAAGATTGTGAAAAAATCATTGTCCTGCCACTTTATCCTCAATATTCAAACACAACGACACTTTCAACATTAGATGCCATTAACCAAACATTGGACTCTTGGACTCAAAAGCCCCAAATAGCCTTTATTGAGTATTATTACGGCAATAAAGGCTATCTTCAATCTCTCGCTAATTCGGTGTTAGAGCATCAAGCCAAGCACGGGAAGCCGGATAAATTAATGATCTCATTTCACGGTATTCCTCAACGATATGTCGATAATGGCGATGTATATTATGATCATTGCATTGGCACAGCCAAATTACTCGCTAAAAAGCTAGATTTGGATGAAAGCAACTATTTATTCAGCTTCCAATCTATTTTCGGACGAGAGCCGTGGACTAAGCCACAAACCAAAGAAAGATTAGAAACATTAGCCAGTAATGGTGTTGCACATATTCAAGTTATTTGTCCAGGGTTTGCAGCCGATTGCTTGGAGACTTTAGAAGAGATTGAATGTGAAAATCGTGATTATTTTATCCAAGCTGGTGGTCGCCAGTTTAGCTACATTCCTGCATTAAATGACAGAGACAACCACATAAAGATGCTCATCGATTTAATTTCCACTCATTTATAACAACTTCGCATAATTTATATTATGTTAAATTATATATTTTCAAATCAAACTTTACAAGATTTTGACATAATCACCCTATTGAATTTTTCATCAAATTATGCCTAATTTATTTAATGTTAGGTTAAGTGCTCAAAATAAAAACTATGAGTGCTCATCAAACGATTCTTTACTTGAAAGTGGGCTTCATCATGGTTTGAGGCTATGCATTATAAATGCAGTAATGGTACTTGTGGTGCTTGCAAAGCCGAGCTTTTGGGTGACGGTTATTAAGAAAATTAAACATCATGATTTTGCCTTATCGCAAGATGAAATGAACTGAATTCTTAATGTGTTGCAATTCTGTTGCGTCAGATATTGAAGTTAAGCTAGATTTGATTGATGATGTGAAATCAATTGCCATTCAAAATATTGATACAAAGGTTAAAAGCATTCATTTCATTAATGATGGCATGGCAATTCTTGCTTTAAGGACGTCTAGATCAAAAACCTTGCAATTTATAGTGGGTCAAGATGTTGAATTTATCCTTTCAAGGAAGCGTTTCTAGGTATCCCCTAGCCTCTTGTTCGTGTCATGGGTATGGCACTTGAATTTTACATTCGTAACAACAAGCCCGATACTTTTGCACGAACGATTTTTAACAAATCACTTAAGGTTAAAAGTAAAGTTGCCTTAAAAGGACCTAAAGGCAACTTTGTTCTTAAAGAGGCTTTTTCAGCATTGCCTATGTTGTTTATCGCTTGGGATGGTGGTTTTGCTTCAATTAGAAGTTTAGTTGAACACGCTTTTTTGCTGCAAATGCTCAACCTAATGAATTTTTATTGGGCTTACCCTGCTACTGAATCAGCGCCTTATTTAGACAATCATGCAAAATTTTGGCAAACAATGATAGATAAATATACGTATCATTCTATTGCTTGTGAGTTTGACCGTTATCAAAAAAAGTAGCAAAACAAATTTTTAGCACGCTAGATTTGTCGATTGTTAACCAGTCTGAGGTGTTAATTCACTTAAGTGAACTGTTGCTTGAAAATGGGGATTGGATGAATCTCAACTGATTTCCCTACCAATTTAATTGGTTTTTCAATAACACTACTTGTAAAAAAAGGTTATGATAGGCTTATGCTTATATTGTATTACCTGATATTAGTTATTGTAATCACTGCCTTATTTGCTAGAATTGAGCGGTATTTTGTATTCTTTGCGCTCACTCTTTCTTTTGTTAGTCTTTATTTTCTTGTTGCTTTTCGGTTAAATTTGTTGATTATATGGGGGGTCGGGCTATTTTTATTGTTGGCTAATCTGATATTATTTATTCCATCTTTTAGATTGCTTTTCATTAGACCCATTGTTGTTAAGTTATTTAATCATAAAAAATCTTTGATTGGCGATAGTGAAAAAGTTGCCATGGAAAGTGGCAATACCCATTGGGAGTCGCAATTATTTAGTAATCAGCTTGATTGGAATGAATTGTTGTCTGTTAAAAGTAAACCGTTATCTAATCAAGAGCAAGCGTTTATTGATGATCAAGTGAGTGCACTATGTGACACTTTTAACCAATTTGGGTTAACAGATAAAACCCTAAGCCAAATCAAATCAAAAGGGTTTTGGGCGCTTAACATTCCTAAAAAATATGGCGGTTTGGCATTTTCAGCAAAAGCACATGCAAAAATTTTAACCCAACTTTCTAGTTGCGATGTGTCGTTAGCAGTTACGGTTATGGTGCCGAACTCATTAGGACCTGCAGAGTTAATTTCGCATTATGGCACAGACCAACAAAAACAAAATTTATTGCCAAAATTAGCAACAGGCGAGCACATTCCTTGCTTTGCATTAACTTCAACTGAAGCGGGTTCAGATGCGGGCGCAATGACAGATTCTGGTGTGGTTTGTTATCAAAGCCATCAAGGTGAGAAAACTTTGGGTATTTTGCTAAATTGGGATAAACGTTATACCACGCTTGCGCCAATAGCAACTTTAATTGGACTCGCTTTTAAAACGTATGACCCTGATGGGTTAATTGGCAAAAAAGTCAATCTAGGCATTACTTGTGCTTTGGTTGATAGTGTCTTGGCAGGTATTAGTATTGGTCGATACCATCACCCTATTGGTTCAGAATTTAGCAATGGTCCGCATCAAGGTAGGGATGTGTTTATCCCAATGTCTGCTTTGATTGGCGGTCAAGCAATGATTGGACAAGGTTGGGTGATGTTAATGGAGTCATTGTCATTAGGCAGAGGCGTGTCACTCCCCTCTTTGTCATTATCTGGCGCTCAATTAAGCCTTAAAACTTCAATTGAATATGCGTTAATTAGAAAACAATTTAAACAGTCTTTGTATCATTTTCAAGGTGTGGCTGAGAAAATTGTACCTATGGCAGCGGATGTGCTCGTCATGAAAGCCATGAGTGATTTTCATTTAAGTTTGCTTGACCAGGGGTTTAATCCATCTATCAGTTCTGCGATTTTAAAATATCATCATACTGAATTATTAAGGGTTAATGTTAATCGAGCCATGGACATTCATGGTGGCAAAACAGTCATGCTTGGTAAACGTAACTACCTGGCCAACATTTACCAAAGTATTCCAATTGCTATTGTGGTTGAAGGAGCAAATATTTTAACTAGATCAATGATTATATTTGGTCAAGGATTAATGCGTTGCCATCCTTTTTTAAAAGACGAACTAACAAGTTTAGAAAATAAAGATTATGTTTCATTTAATAAAACGCTGGGTAAGCACCTTGCTTATTTATCTACTGTTAAGGCTAAAAGCTTTATTTTTGCACTAAGCAATGGCAAAGTTGCCATTGCCCCAAAAAATACAAAAAGCATTACTAAGCCTTATTATCAGCAACTTAGCAGTATAAGTGCAAGCTTTGCTTTTTTGGTTGAAATGGCATTAATCAAACACGGCTCAAACATTAAATTTCAAGAAAGTATGAATGGGTTATTTGCTGATTTACTGATTAAGATGTATGGCATTTCTACTTTGTTGAAGTACGCAGAAACACTAGATAGTCATTTTAATGATTTACTCAAATGGACAGCACAAAGCCATGTCTATGAGTCGCAATTATTATTAAAAGAAATTTGTGATCAATTCAAATATACTTGGGCTTTTAAATGGCTGGTTTTACCAAGAGGCGTTAATCAAACCAAGCCTTCTATTGATTTGCAAAATAAAATTATTAACCAACTTATTCATGATGAAAATCTTAAAGAAGATTTAACTAATGATGTTTTGCTTATCAAAGACACACCACTTGATGAACTAGAACAAACTTACAAACTTGCGTTAAAAGCTGAAGAAATATACAAAAATGTTAAACATATAGATACGCCTGAAGCAATTGATGCATTGCTAAATCAAGAGAAAATAACCAGTCAAAAGCACCAAGTTTTGTCTAATTTAACTCAATTAAGGCGTCAAATTTTAAAGGTGGATGATTATGAAAATTAACCAAGTTGGCATTTTAGGTAGTGGTGTGATGGGTGTTCAAATTGCAGGTGTATTTGCAAATGCCAACATTCCTACGTTGTTATTTGGTCATCAAGACCATGTTAAACAAGATTTAGACAGTATTGGTCATTTTAAACCTGAGGCGCTCACACATCCTCAGCAACAATCTTGGATCACACCTGTTAGTTTTGAGAGTAACTTAAAGCAGTTATTGGCTTGTGATTTAGTCATTGAGGTGATTGTTGAAAGCCTTGACCTCAAACAAACATTGCTTAAAAAAATAACGCCTTATTTGTCTAGCCAAGTTATTCTAGCAAGCAATACTTCAAGTTTAAGCATTAACCAGATTGGAGAAAATTTGGGTAAGTTTCAATCTCGATTTTGTGGCATTCATTTTTTTAATCCACCACGCTATATGTCACTCATTGAACTCATTCCTAGCGCACAAACAGACAAGAGAATCCTAGACACTTTAGAGGAGTTTTTTACCTCAGAATTGGGTAAAAATATTTTACATGCCAAGGATACTTCCGGCTTTATTGCTAATCGAATCGGGGTGTTTTCAATCGCTGCGTGTCTTTATCACGCCCAACGTTTATCGTTAAGTTTTGATACAGTTGATGCGCTTACAGGCAAGCGCCTCAAACGGCCTAAAAGTGCTACTTTCAGAACCGCTGATTTAGTTGGTTTGGATGTTTTAAAACATGTGTTTGAGCAATTTTATCATGCACATCCAAACGACCCTTGGCGTCATTATTTTAAAACACCTACTTGGTTGGGTGCCATGGTAGAAAACCACCTTTTAGGTGAAAAAACCAAGGCTGGATTTTACAAAAAAGAACAAGGGGTGATCAAAGCTTACCAAATTGAAGGTCAAACTTATCTTGAGGCTGATTATGACATAGACGCCTCCGTTGAAGCGATTTTTAAAAAAGATACCTCACAACAGATTGCTCTGCTTAAAAACAACCCACATCCTCAAGCACAATTTTTGTATTCTATTATTAAAGACACTTGTCTTTATAGCGCTTACCATCTTCAAAATATTGCTTGCTCTGTTCGAGATGTTGATTGGGCGTTGCGTTGGGGGTTTGGTTGGGCATTGGGGATTTTTGAATTTTGGCACTCTAATAATGTCAAGCAATCATTGGCTTTATTTTTAGAAGATGACGAGCACGTAATAAACCCAGATTGGCTTAATAATGTTGCTCATTTTTATATTGATAAAGGCGCTTATTCACCTATAGAAAAATCCTATATAACTTATTCCAATCATTCTGTTTATCGCCGCCAGCTTCACCGCCCTATCCTAATGGATGAGTGTATTAAGCCACAAGGTCAAACGATTTTTGAAAATGATTCAGCTAGATTTTTCCACGAAAATGATGGTATTAGCATCTTTAGTTTAAAAACCAAATTACACACACTTAATTTAGAAGCCATTAATTCATTAAAACAAGCCATTGAAATTGCTGAGCAAAATTTTAAAGCAATCATTCTTTGGCAAAATAGTGCACCATTTTGTGCAGGTGCTAATCTTTATGAGATTGTTGCAGGTGCAAAATTAGGCATGATTGAGAATCAAAATCTATTCACCAAAGCCAAGAAAAAAGCCTGGCAATTATTTAAACCAAACTTGCCTGATATTGAAAATTTAAAACCTATTAATGAAGTGATTGAACAACTTCAACAAACATTAACGGCGCTCAAATACAGCAAAGTTCCAAGTATTGCTGCTATCGAAGGCTTGGTGTTGGGTGGTGGTTGTGAAATGATGATGCATTGCGATAAGCGTGTGGCTTATGTAGAAAGTTATATTGGCTTAGTAGAAGCAGGTGTTGGCTTATTGCCTGCTGGTGGTGGCTGCAAGGAAATGGCAAGACGTGCTGCACAGCATAAAGATATTTTTCCAAAATTGGCTCAATATTTTGAGCAAATTGGGTTGGCAAAAGTATCAACAAGTGCAAAACAAGCCGTTGATATGGGGTATTTGGATGAGGGAGATTTAATCATCAACCAAAGACTTGAGTTGCTTTATTTTGCCAAACAACAAGCTCAACTAATGATTAAACAGCATTACCGTCCAAAAAATTCAAACCAAAGTTTTAAAATAGGAGGTGCTACGGCAAAAGCCAACTTATTGGCACAATTGGTTAATATGAGAACTGGCAAGTTTATCTCTGAGTATGATGAGCTTATTGCTCAAAAAATTGCAGATACGCTTTGTGGTGGTGAGCTGGAGTCTGAAACTAAAGTCGATAGTCAATATTTATTAAATTTAGAGAAAACGCATTTTATTGAACTATTAAAAGAAGATAAAACTCAAGATAGAATTGAACACATGCTGATTAAACACAAGCCACTGAGGAACTAAAATGACACAAGATGCCTATATTGTTAGCAGTATCAGAACACCTGTTAGTAAGGCAGGTGGTGTATTTAACCGAGTTCGTCCTGATGATTTATTAAGTTTTATTTTAAAAGCTCTATTGTTGGATAATCCTAGTATTGACCCCAGCATGATTGATGATGTTGTGATTGGCTGTGCAATGCCTGAGGCGCAACAAGGGCTTAATATCGCTCGAATATCCGCTTTGCTTGCTCATTATCCTAATTCTGTATCTGGGGTAACAGTTAATCGTTTTTGCGCCTCAGGCTTACAATCTATTGCCTATGCAGCAGATAAAATTCGCCTAGGCGAGGCGGATGTTATGGTGGCGGGCGGTGTTGAATCCATGAGCATGATTCCAATGATGGGACATCAGCCTGCTTTTAATATTAAAGTATTTAAGAGTGATAATTTAGGCATTGCTTACGGCATGGGCACAACCGCAGAACAAGTGGTGGCAAAATATAAAATCAGCCGAGATGCCCAAGACCAATTTTCATTCGAATCTCATCAAAAAGCCATTCATGCTATTAATCAAAATTATTTTGAAGACGAAATTAAGCCTTATAAGGTTATCAGCAAAACTTATGACTTGGGCATAAAAGAAACAACGCAAACTTTAAATGTTGTTTCTGAGGATGAGGGTGTTCGATTTGACACCTCTATAGAGCAATTATCCAAACTCAAAGGCGCTTTTCATGCCAATGGCTCAGTCACTGCTGGAAACAGTTCACAAATGAGCGATGGCGCATCTGCTGTGATGCTTTGCAGTGAAAAAGCATTAAAATTGTTTAATTTAAAACCAATGGCTCGTTTTATGGGCTTTGCTGTGAGCGGCGTTGACCCAAAAATCATGGGTATTGGACCAGTTTTAGCCATTCCTAAGGTATTAAAACAATGTCATATCAACTTATCTGAAATTAATCACATTGAATTAAATGAAGCATTTGCAGCACAAAGCCTTGCAGTTATTCAAGAATTAGACCTTAACCCTGATATTATTAATCCATTAGGTGGTGCGATTGCACTGGGCCATCCTTTGGGGGCAACGGGTAGTATTAGAACCTCAACTTTACTACATCATTTAAATAGAATCCATTCACGTTATGGCATGGTCACAATGTGTATTGGTGGCGGTATGGGAGCAGCAGGTGTTTTTGAAAACTACTGATAAAAAACCCAACATTCACACACGTATTCTTTCGATTGATGGTGGTGGGGTAAGAGGCATTGTGCCTGCGGTTATCTTATCTTATCTGGAAGAAAAAATACAACAATTAAGTAGCAATGCTGGCGCTCGACTTGCTGATTATTTTGATTTATTTGCAGGCACTTCCACAGGGGGCTTAATTATTGCTGGCTTGCTAACCCCTGATGAAAGTGGCAGGCCAAAATATACCGCAAATGATATTGTACAATTGTACTTAGAGCATTCTAAAACAATCTTTCAATCCTCTTTTATACAAGAAGTTAAGTCCGCCTCAGGACTACTAGATGTGAAGTATGACGTAAAGGGTATTAATCTTGTTTACCAGCAGTACTTTGCCAATCAAACGCTAAAAGAATTACTAAAACCTTGTTTAATTCCAGTTTATGACTTAATTCAAGGAGAAAATTATTTTTTTCGGCAACATAAAGCGGTTGTAAACGAAAAGCACAACTACTATTTAAAAGATGCTATGCGCGCTGCTACTTCTGCCATTACCTATTTTCCACCTGCTAATATTACAACAGTGGATGGTTTAAATCAGCATTGTTTTATTGATGGTGGTATTTTTGCTGTCAACCCTGCCCTTTCTGCTTATGCGGAATTTAGGCGCCTCAATCCCAATCTTTACTTTGTAAATACAATGTTATTATCACTCGGCACAGGCAGGCAAGACACGCACTTAGATTGTGATGCTATTAAGCATTGGGGGGCGGTTGAATGGCGTGATGTCGGTAGTAATTTAGTCACCACTTCTTTATCAGAAGTTTGTGATTATCAACTAAATACTGTTTATGGTAAGGATTCAAACTATTTTAGAATTAATCCTTTTATTAAGCCATCACATTCGGCAAATATTGATAATAGCGATGGTGAATACTTAGATTTTCTTTATCAGCTTGGCAGACAAGCAATTGTGTTTAATCAAAAATCGCTCAACCATTTTGCCAGTCAATTGGTTGAAAATCATGCAACCTAATATCAATCACTTAACTCAGCTACTTGATAACGCTAAAAATACCGCGCCTAGTCATCAAGCATTTGTAGGTCTAGGCACATCAATCAGTTATAAAAAACTTTATCAACATAGTGTCAGACTAGCCAATTATTTATCAAATCATACTGATAATGGCACAGTGGCAATCATGATGCCCAACCTTTTATCCTTTCCAGTGAGTTTGTTTGGCATCTGGTATAGCGATAGAACTATAACGTTGATTAACCCGCTCTACACCAATGATGAAGTTTTAAAACAATGCTTAGATGCGCAAGTCAAAACTATTATCATTGCTAAAATTTTCTATAAAACACTCAAGCCTATTCTTAAAAACACCGACATATGGCAAGTCATTACTGTTGAAATAGGCGACTTACAGCCTTTAATAAAACGTTATGCGCTTAATTTAATCACCTGCATTAAACGCAATGTATTTTTTATCAAAAAAAACAAAAATATCCACCACACCACACTACATGAAATTTTAAACAACACATCAGCTGTCCCAAATCAGAAAACCTTTCAAAATACAGTGGCATTGTTGCAATACACGGGCGGCACTAGTGGTGTGTTAAAAGCAGCCACGCTTGAGCATAAAAATATTTTAGCAAATATTCACCAATTAGAGCACTGGTTGCCTAAAAGTATTAATCAGAATAGCCTGATTTTAACCGCCCTACCGCTTTATCATATTTTTGCATTAACGATTAATTGCTTATTATTTGTTTATATTAAAGGTAATAATATTTTGGTACTTAATCCTAGAGAAATAAAGCAATTAATAACACCTTTAAAAAAATATCATATTGGTGTGATTACTGGTGTTAATACTTTGTTTGGCGCATTGGTTAAGCACAAGGATTTTAAAAATCTAAACTGGTCAACATTAAAAATAGCCATTTCAGGTGGCATGTCACTGGATAAAAATATCTCAGACCAATGGCAATCAATCACTGGAAAGCCAATTATACAAGGCTATGGATTAACTGAATGCTCACCTGTGGTTAGTGCTGAAGGGTATCAAACCAATAAATTTAGTGGCTCTGTTGGTAAGCCTTTAATAGAAACAAAAATCAAAATTTTAGATAAATCTCACCAAGCACTAAAAACAAATGAAGTTGGTGAAATAAGCATTAAAGGCCCTCAGGTGATGGCCTCTTATTGGCATAAACAAGCCCTAAATCAACAGGTATTTACCCAAGATGGATATTTTCTTAGTGGTGATATGGGCTATGTGGATAAACAGGGGCGAATATTTATTGTTGATCGGCTTAAAGATATGCTTATCGTATCAGGGTTTAATGTTTATCCTTGCGAGATAGAGCAAGTGCTTAATCAACATCCTGACGTTGTAGAATCTGCTTGTATCGGCATTGAGCATGAAATAAGTGGTCAAATTGTCAAAGCATTTGTGGTGAAACAAACCAGTTCAAGGTTGGAAAAACAAGTATTGATTGATTATTGTAAAAAGCATTTGGCTCATTATAAAATTCCAAGAAAAATTCAGTGGGTTGACTCATTGCCAAAATCCAATATTGGAAAAATTCTTAAAAGAAAATTAACGGACTAAGCAAGGTCAAAAACTAATCAAAAAAAATTAAAACATTAGCCTCTAAAAAGATTGTCACGCCAAGCTTTATGCTTTTTGCAACCAAAATACATTATAAATCGGTAATATTTTTGTCAAAAATCATGCTAAATTTTTTTTATTTTTTTTTCAATCTAGCAATCCCTTTCATAGCAATATTTTAAGCATTTTTTCCCATAAATTGCAAAATTTAGCACTTGCAAAAATAATTCAAATACACTATATTTAGTTGCAATTAACTTTTACTAACACTATATGTAGTGTTTTTTACTAAGAGCACTAATGAACCAAGACATTAAAGTCACCAAGCGCAACGGACAACAAGAATCCATTGATATGGAGAAAATTCATAGGGTTGTGCACTGGGCTTCACAAGATTTAAAAGGTGTGAGTGTAAGTCAAGTTGAAATCAATGCTCAGTTAGCATTTTTTGACGGCATTAAGACGGCAGATATTCATGAAACCATTATTAAATCAGCAGCAGATTTAATCTCAATAGAGGTGCCAGATTATCAATATTTAGCGGCACGTTTAGCTATTTTTCATTTGCGTAAAAAGGCATTTAAGTCCTTTACCCCACCCCCACTTTTTGAACATATTAAAAAAATTACAGATTTGGGTATTTATGACAAAGACATTCTTGATAAATACTCAAAAGAAGAAATTGAAACTCTAGATGCTTATATTGACCATTGGCGTGATATGAAGTTTTCTTATGCTGCAGTTAAGCAATTAGAAGGTAAATACCTAGTTCAAAATCGTGTCACTGGCGAAATTTACGAATCTCCACAATTGCTTTATGTATTGGTGGGTATGTGTCTATTCCAAGAATATGAGGCCAGCGTACGTATGGATATTGTGAAGCGCTTTTATGACGCAGTAAGTTTATTTAAAATCTCTCTTCCTACGCCTATTATGGCGGGTGTTAGAACCCCCACACGCCAGTTTTCATCTTGTGTATTAATTGAGGTAGATGATGATTTAGACTCAATCAGTGCTGCTGCTGGTGCTATTGTAAAGTATGTTTCTCAGCGTGCCGGCATTGGTATTAATGGTGGCAAAATTCGTGCAATTGGCAGCCCTATTCGTGGTGGCGAGGCAACACATACAGGCTGCATCCCTTTTTATAAACACTTTCACACTGCGGTTAAATCTTGCTCCCAAGGAGGCGTACGTGGTGGTGCAGCCACTTTGTTTTATCCTTTGTGGCACTTGGAAGTTGAAAGCTTGTTGGTGCTTAAAAATAACACAGGTACGGATGAAAACCGCATTCGCCATCTTGATTATGGCGTGCAATTTAACGGACTAATGTATCAACGCTTTCTAAAAGATGGTAATATTACTTTATTTTCACCGCATGACGTGCCTGGTTTGTATGATGCCTTTTTTGCCGACCAAGAGGAATTTAAACGCTTGTACGAACAATACGAACAATACGATTCAATTAGAAAACAAACCATTAAGGCCAGAGAGCTGTTTGCCAAATTTATGCAAGAACGCGCCAATACAGGCCGTATTTATTTACAAAATGTTGATCATTGTAATACCCACAGTGCCTTTGATGCCAAACAAGCCCCTATTAAACAATCCAATCTTTGTATGGAAATTACCCTACCAACCAAGCCTTTGTACTCAGTTCAAGACGAACAAGGTGAAGTGGCGCTTTGTACGTTATCAGCAGTCAATCTTGGTGCATTAGACTCTCTAGACGAGATGGAGGCACTAACTGATATTATTGTACGCTCATTAGATTGTTTGCTTGATTATCAAGATTATCCAATTAAAGCAGCTGAACTTACTAGCAAGAACCGTCGTACACTTGGTATTGGTGTCACCAATCTTGCTTATTATTTAGCCAAAAATGGTGCAAAATACTCTGATGGATCAGGCAATCAGCTTATTCACAAAACCTTTGAAGCATTGCAATATTATTCATTAAAGGCTTCAAATACATTGGCAAAAGAATTGGGCGCTTGTCCATTATTTTCTCAAACCCAATATTCACAAGGCATTATGCCCATTGATTCTTATAAAAAAGACATTGACACATTCTGTGAATGCAAGTTAGAGCTTGATTGGGATACGCTGCGCCAAGATATTAAATCAACAGGGCTTAGAAACTCAACTTTAACAGCACTCATGCCATGTGAAAGTTCGTCACAAATCTCCAATTCAACCAATGGTATCGAACCACCTAGAGGATTTGTGTCTATTAAACAATCTAAAGACGGCATTTTAAAACAAATTGTGCCTGAGTATGAAAGATTAAAAAATCAATATGAATTGCTTTGGGACATTAAAGATAACGAAGGCTATCTACAACTCTGTGGGATTATGCAAAAATTTGTGGATCAATCTATTTCTACCAATACACATTATGACCCTTCACAATTTAAAGGCAATAGAGTGCCGATGAAGTTGTTTTTAATGGATTTGTTAAAGGCATATAAATACGGCATTAAAACGCTTTATTATCACACAACTCGCGATGGTGGCGATGAATGGCAAGAAAAAGAAGATGGTAACGCATGTGCAGATGGTGTTTGTAAACTATAAACCATCAACATCAAATCTTAAATAAAAGATTAAAAGCTTTGCTTGGGAATCAAATAAAGGAGTTATATTATGTCATACAGTATTTTTAACAAAAAAATTAGTGATACACTAACCCAGCCTATGTTTTTTGGCGACAGTGTGAATGTTGCACGCTTTGATAAGCAAAAATTTGAGATATTTGAAAAACTCACCGAAAAACAACTTTCATTCTTTTGGCGCCCAGAAGAAATTGATGTTTCCAAAGATAAAATAGATTTTGCTAAATTATTGCCTAATGAAAAGCATATTTTTATCTCCAATCTACAATACCAAATTTTGCTAGATTCAGTGCAAGGGCGCGCTCCTAATATTGCTTTTTTGCCAATTGTGTCACTGCCAGAGTTGGAAAATTGGATTGAAACTTGGTCATTTTCTGAAACCATTCATTCACGCTCTTATACGCATATTATTCGCGCTATTGTTAATGAACCAGGTGTGGTATTTGACGATATCATGAAAACAGATGAAATTATTCAACGTGCTGAAAGTGTCTCCAAACATTATGACGCGCTAATTAAATGCACTCAGGCCTATTTGCTACATGGTACAGGCAAGATTAAGGTTCAAGAGAAAGAAGTGTCAATTGACTTGTACTGTTTGAAAAGGCAACTTTATCTTACGATTATGTCGGTCAATATTCTTGAGGCGGTGCGATTCTACGTTAGTTTTGCTTGTTCATTTGCTTTTGCTGAACGCAAGGTTATGGAGGGCAATGCCAAGATTATCAAAATGATTGCTCGCGATGAAGCGCTCCATTTAACAGGCACCCAACATATGCTTAATTTGATGAGCAATGGCAAAGACGACCTTGATATGCAAAAAATTGCCAAAGAGTGTCAAAATGAAGTAATTACCATGTTTAGAGAGGCTTGTGAGCAAGAAAAAAACTGGGCAGAATACTTGTTTCGTGATGGCTCTATGATTGGCTTAAATGCACAGATTTTAAAACAATATTTAGAATACATCACCAACGTACGTATGAAAGCTTTAAATCTAAGCCCCATATTTGATGAATGCACCAATCCACTACCTTGGATTAACCACTGGCTAGATTCCGATAATGTGCAAGTTGCACCACAAGAAACTGAAATTACCTCTTATTTGGTCAGTGCTATTGATAATACTTTGGATGAGCAGGACTCTGATTTTAACGGCTTTGAATTGTAGTTAACTAAATGTTCAGAATAGAGGTTGATAACATTAATGGCAAAACTGAGTTATTATATGTCTACGGAGACCGCTCCATTCTTGCCGAGCTTGAACAGCACAATGTGCTTATTAACCACTCTTGTCGTCAAGGGCATTGTGGCAGTTGCATATTGCAGATTTTATCTGGTGATGTCATCCATCAGGATTCTCTAGTACCTTTATCACAAGGGGAAATTTTAGCTTGTAGAGCAACGCCCGTTACGGATATTAAAATTGGCTTAAGAGATTAAGCGAGTGTTTAAATATTCCAAGACTTCCCTAGCGTTGCCTTTAAATACAATTCTTTTGTTCTTTTTCTTAATTTGGTAGTTATACATTGGATCATAATAATCTATGAACAAACTTTTAATAACAGGATAAAAACCATCAAATTGATTCTTTGTTTGATGTTGGCTAAGTGCACTGGTAATCATTTTGTGTATTACTTTATAACGCGCTAAACCTAATCTTTTTTGAATTTTTTGCAAACTACCCAGCCAATAATTAGCAAAATTATTAAAACCATTAATCACATCTTGGTAAATAAAATCTTGATGCATATTAATTACGTACGCATCCATACTAATAATGATGCGCTCTTGTACACTGGCTTTGAGTAAAACCAAATCAGCCTGAGAGGTTTTATCTTTAACACAAATTGGAATATGTACTGTACCTATATTTGAGCCTTCATCTTCAAAAATTAAATGGGTGTAATGTTGATTTTTAATCAACTCAATCGCCAGTTCATTTTCAAAATTAATTTGGCTAGGTTGGCTTGTTGTGGTATTGCCAAAAGCTGAACCTCGATGATTGGCCAAGCCTTCTAAATCAATTTTTGCCTTAATTTTATCCAATAATAGTGTCTTACCACAGCCTGTTTGTCCGCCAATAACTATGGGCGTTGTCGCACTCATAATACGACCGCTCTCATCAATTAAAAATCGACGTAACGCTTTAAACCCTCCATTAATACGCGGATATTCAATACCAGAAGTTTCAAAAATCCATCTTTGTGTAATTTGTGAACGCAAGCCACCACGAAAGCAGTAAAGCGCACCATTTGGATTGCTTTTAATAAATTCAAGCCATGCCTTTATTCTAGTGTTTTTAACCTCGTCTTGTATTAACTCATGCCCAAGCTTAATAGCCTCTCCTTGCCCTTTATTTTTATAACAAGTGCCTATTAACTTTCGCTGCTCATTACTCATCAAAGGCAAATTGTGTGTGTGTGGAAATGCACCTTGTATAAATTCAACTGGCGCACGCGTATCTATTAATGGCGTGTCATTAATAAAAAGTTGGTTAAAATCTTCTATTTGAGCAAAACTGCTCATGTCATTTGAATAATCGGTTGATCAGGGTTTGATTTAACAATTTCACCAATTGCTTCCAAATTAAGATCGGCAGAACGCATAACCTTGTCAAATTGTGCTTGTGCGCTATTAGAAACCATAACCAATAAACCACCACTGGTTTGTGGATCACAAATAATTGATTGCATCTCATCATTCATTTGGCTTAAATGATGCCCATAACTTTCAAAGTTACGCTGCGCTCCTCCTGGAGAACAGCCCTTAGCTAGATAGTCTTTAATATTAGGCAGAATAAGTACTTTGCTATAATCAATTTTTGCTGCCACATTGGAACCTATGCATACCTCAGATAAATGACCGCCCAAACCAAAACCAGTCACATCAGTCATTGCGTTGACGCCATCAATTTTTGCAAAATCAGCACCAATATCATTTAACTGGCACATGGTCTTAATTGCTTGAATTTCATCTTCTGGTGTAATTTTTTTCTGTTTTTGAGCTGTGGTTAAAATGCCGATACCCAAAGGCTTGGTTAAATAAATTTTATCACCTATCCTTGCAGTTGAATTTTCTTTTAAATGCTCAGTCTTCACTCGTCCTGTGACGCACAAACCAAAAATAGGCTCAGGAGAGTCAATGCTATGCCCACCTGCTAGAACCATACCAGCAGCATGACACACGCTTCTACCGCCATCAATAACTTGTCGTCCTGCCTCTACAGGGAGTTTGTCTAGTGGCCAGCCAAAAACAGCAATTGCCATAATAGGCGTGCCACCCATTGCATAAATATCACTAATAGCATTAGTAGCAGCAATACGCCCGAAAGTAAAAGCATCATCTACAATTGGCATAAAGAAATCTGTTGTACTAATGATTGCTTCGCCATTACCAAGATCATACACAGCAGCATCATCATTTGTATCATTGCCTACTAAGAGATTGGCATCTTTATACTCACCAAATGAGGATATTAAAATAGCATCTAATATTTTGGGCGAAATTTTACAACCACAACCTTGTCCATGGCTATATTCAGTAAGTTTAATTGTTTGACTGGATAAGTTCACACCTGAGGAATTATACCCTGATTAGGTAAAAACTAGGGTGCAACGCCAAAACAGGTACATTCTTTGCAATTAATAGTGCCAATATTGACGTGCTATACTTGCGTTTATTCTAGCCCAAAGAATGAATTTTAATATTCTTCGGTTTAATTTAACAAGGTGTATACAATTTAACGACTTATTAAGCAAGGGGTTATATAACCAAGTTGTACTCTTTTTCTAATTCTTTATATAATTGTTCTGGTGTTAAATCAGGATGTTCTTCCATGATACAAAAGGCAATAACGTTATCCTCCACCGCACCCCAATTCTTAATATAAGTGCCTTCTTTATAGCCATGCTTTTGTCTAAAGGCATTGAGTTGATTTTTAACAAGATAGCGTTTGTAAAGTTCTGGCACATCCATACTCATTGTTGCTAGCGCTTTAAAAAAAAGCCCTGTAATTTCATATAAAGCATTTTGAGATTTATCTACATTGGCACCACTTGCTGCAGCCACCAGTTTTTCTAAAATCTCTATCACAAGTTCTGGATTTGCCTGCCTTTCTGGCTTTGTATTTTCATAACTCTGAGCAAATTGAGTATCGCCAAAATGAATGGCTTCAGACATAATAAAATGCCAAATATCCACCAATTCAACTTTGGCGTTATCTAAATCATGCGCTGCTTCAATATCTTTCCAGTGTTTCCAGTTAAACGAATCAATCGCCTCAGTGGCCTCCATATAAATACAACGTAACCAAGAAATATAACGCCCATCTTTGGTGATGCCACTACTCCACTCAGGACCATTGGTGTTGTCATTTAATTGCTGTTGCAATTCAAACATTTGCTTAATTTGACTCATTAATAAACCCTTATAATAATATAAAAAATATCAAGAATTATAATGCAACACTTAGCAAGTAAAAAATTAATTAACTGTGATTTGGGCGAGTGCTTAACACCCAATCCTGATACACACATTATGCCACTTATTGATATGGCAAATATTGCTTGTGGCGGGCATGCAGGTAATGATAAAAGTATGGTTCAAACTATTCAGCTTGCCATGCAAAATAGCGTCACAATTGGTGTGCATCCTAGTTATCTTGATAAGGAGAATTTTGGTCGTTTGAGTTATGATTTAAATAAAAATGAGTTGTTTGATTTGATTTACAATCAGGTTCTACACTTTCAACATTTGTGCACTGAACATGGTGCACAGCTTAACTATATAAAACCACATGGCGCACTGTACCATGATATGACACACAAGCAATTTGTGCTACATACTATGTGTGATGTTATTAAGGCAATTAATCAGAACTTAAGTCTTGTTGTGCAAGCGGGTAACGAGAATCATTTTAAGCACATTGAAACAAACACAAAAATTCAATTATTGCATGAGGTATTTGCTGACCGTGGTTATCATAGCACACACATCATTCCTAGGGGTGAGAAAGGGGCTGTTTTGGATAATGCGCATGCCATTGTTAAACAATATCAAGATTTTTTATTTAAAAAATCCTTCAAAATAGACATAATTTGCTTCCATAGTGATAATATAGCCTCCATAGAGGCTTTAAAAATACTAAAAAATGCATAAAATTATTCTGGCAGGTGAGCACTCCTTATTGATTTATTTTGGTCATAAAATCGATTCTAACTTACCTAAAAATATTGCAAGTTTTGCTGAGCAACTTATTGCTAAATTCCCTAATCTTATCATTGATTTAACCCCTTCCTATACTTCCTTATTAGTCAGTTATAATTTAAATTTAACCACCCATCAACAATTTGTAAACCAAGTAGAGCAATGCCTGAATACCTTTGAATATAAATCTAATCACGCGGCGTCTACCTTGCTGTCCATTCCTGTGTATTATGGGTTTGAAACTGGGCTTGATCTTGAAAGGTTGTTATCTGAAAAGCAACTTGATTTAAATGCTTTTATTGACATTCATTCATCTGTTGAATATTTAGTTTATGCCATTGGTTTTAGCCCAGTGTTTGCTTTTTTAGGCGAGGTGGATAGTCGTATTCGCGCACCAAGGTTAGCTACACCAAGAATTAAAATTCCTGCAGGTAGTGTTGGTATTGCGCAGAGCCAAACTGCCATCTACCCTGCTGACTCCTCTGCTGGGTGGAATATTATTGGGCGCACACCTATTGATTTATCTTTAAATAATCCTGATAATATTGATAAATTTAAAACAGGTGATCGAGTTAAGTTTTGCTCAATCAGCAAGAATGCGTATATTAAGCACGGTGGTAAATTATGAGTTTTAAAGTAATCAAATCAGGATTTTTAGCAACCATACAAGATTATGGTCGTTTTAACCATGCCAAACACGGTATGAGTCGTTGTGGCGTAATGGATGAACATGCTTACAGTTGGACAAATTATCTATTAAATAATGCATTTGATGATGCAGTGCTAGAAATTAGCTTTGGCGCAGTTGAGCTTGAAACGCAACTTGATGTGTTAATTGTTGTTACTGGTGCAGATTTAGATTTTAAAATTAACCAAAAATCAGCAACAATGTGGCACAGTGTACAAGTACATAAAGGTGATATACTCAGTTGGGGTGCTCAAAAAAGTGGCATACGGGCTTATTTAGCCGTTAAAAACGGATTTAATACTAAGGTGTTGTTTGGCTCAAAATCAGTCAACCTGCGTGAACATATTGGCACAAAAATAAGCCAAAGTGAACCATTGGATTATGTTGAATCTTTTGGAATAAGCGAGCGTTTAATACCCATTCAATACATCCCAAATTACAACAAAGACATTACTTTGCGCTTATTACCCAGTTATCAATTTAGTGAATTTAGCATTAGTCAACGTGATTTATTTTTTAATCAAACTTATCAAATTACCAACGCCAGCGATAGAACAGGCTGTCGTTTGCAAGGCGCGCCTATTGACTTAAAACAAACCAAAATAATTTCTGAAGGCATGAGTTACGGTAGTGTGGAAATTGCCACAGATGGCTTACCAATTATTCTATTAAAAGATGCACCAACCATTGGTGGCTATCCGAAAATTGGCACCGTATTTTCACTAGACTTAGCCAAGCTTGCACAAAAACAACCGAATGCCCATCTTAGATTTGAATTAATCAATATTAATGAAGCACAAGAAGAAAGAGTTGTGTTTAATCAATTTTTTAACATTAAACATTAGATTTTTTATTGCTATAAGGTAACCTTGCTTATTTATGAATCGTTTCTAGATTTTAAGAAATAGATAAGGATTAACCCTAAGTTTATTTAGAAATTTAAATTGGCTTGGTATTAAAAATTTTACAAAATAATTCAGCCGTTTTTTGTGTATCGTATAACGCAGAATGTGCACAAGCATCATCCCACTCAATATCAGCTTTACGCATAGCTTTAGCCAGTACGGTTTCACCATAATGTAAGGCGGATAAACTAACGGTATCTAGGGTTGAAAACTGATGAAATGGACTTTTAAGTTTACACCTGTCAGTTGCAGCACGCAAAAAACCCAAATCAAAAAAAGCATTATGCCCTATCAAGATAGCACGAGTACAGTTTTCTTGTTTAAGCTCTGTATACACCTTGGTGTAAATCCGCTTAATGGCGTTAACTTCCTTAATTGCCATTCTAAATGGATTGTCAACATCAATGCCATTAAACTTTAGCGCACTAGGTTCTAGTATACTACCTTTAAAAGGTTCAATGTGAAAATGTTGCGGTTCTTTTGGGTATAAATTACCCACTTTATCAACACCAATCACAATGGCGCAAATCTCCAGCATGGCATCAGTTTTTTCGTTAAAACCACCCGTTTCAATATCAATAACTACTGGCAAATAGCCACGAATTCTGTCTTTAATTAACATCTTTAAAAAAAATTGATGAGTTGCGATCTTGATTAAATAAGGCTTGGCGTTTTTGGGGTAAATCAGTAATTTTCATTTGGGTAAAGCCATTTTTAATAAACCAATCTGTGCCGTATTTGGTCAATGCAAAAACCTTGGAAAAATTTTCAGATTTTGCCTTTTTCATAATTTTGTCAAGCAGTTTTAATGAAAGCCCTATTTTTTGCGCTTTTTTAGACACTGCCAATGAATAAATCTCCCCTACACCACCCTCCTTACAGTCTTTAAGACCTGCACAAGCAAGTAATTGATTGTCGTCCATCAAATAAACAAAATCCCCAATATTTTCATTGATTTGCGCCTTGGTTTTGGGCAATATTTTACCCTCCTTAACAAAAGGCTTGATTAGGGTTAGAATTTGTTCGGCTTTAATCAAACTGATGGCTCAAATGTTTAATGAAACACCTATTTTAGTCTAAAATCTAATCTTTTATTATGCGAAGAAAAATTTTATGTACAACCCAAGAAAATATTCCTCACAAGTTGTTGACGGGTTTAAGCGCGCACCAAGTCGTGCCATGCTTTATCCGGTTGGTTTTACAAAAGAGGATTTTAACAAACCTCAAGTTGGTATAGCAAGCACTTGGTCAATGGTAACACCGTGCAATATGCACATTAATAAATTGGCTGATGAGGCATCAAAAGGAGTCAATGCCACAGGTGGCAAAGCTGTTATTTTTAACACCATCACCATTTCAGATGGTATTTCTATGGGCTCTGAAGGCATGAAGTACTCTTTAGTCTCACGTGAAGTCATTGCCGATTCAATTGAAACTGTTGTTGGCTGTCAAGGTTTTGATGGTGTGATTGCCATTGGTGGTTGTGATAAAAATATGCCTGGTTGTATTATTGGCTTGGCACGTCTTAACCGTCCTAGTGTTTTTGTTTATGGCGGTACCATTCAGCCGGGTAAAAATCATACAGATGTGGTGAGTGTTTTTGAGGCAGTTGGCCAATTTGCCAATCATGCAATCGATGCAATTGAACTGGAAAACATTGAAAAAACAGCCATTCCTGGCCCAGGCTCTTGTGGCGGCATGTACACAGCCAACACTATGGCATCAGCAATTGAGGCGTTGGGCATGAGTTTGCCAAATTCTAGTGCACAAGACGCTATTTCAGATGATAAAAATAACGACTGCGTTCAAGCTGGACAAGCTGTCCTTAACTTATTAAACAAAGACATTAAACCTCGTGACATTATGACCATGAAAGCATTTGAGAATGCCATTACCGTGATTATTGCACTGGGCGGCTCAACCAATGCTGTCTTGCATTTAATTGCCATGGCAAGTGCTGCTGAGGTTAATCTTAAAATTGATGACTTTACCCGTATTGGCAAAAAAGTGCCTGTTATTGCCGACCTTAAACCATCAGGCAAATACATGATGAGTGAATTGGTTGAAATTGGCGGTACATTGCCACTAATGAAAATGCTACTTGATGCAGGACTATTGCATGGAGACTGCCTAACAGTAACAGGTAAAACTCTAGCTGAAAATTTAGAAAATGTTCAGCCATACGCCGATTCCCAAGAAATCATTAGAGCATTAGACAACCCAATAAAAAAAGATTCACACCTTAGAATTTTACGTGGCAATCTTGCAACCGATGGTGCTGTAGCAAAAATCACTGGCAAAGAAGGTTTGAGTTTTAAAGGTAGTGCAAAATGTTTTTCTCGCGAAGAGGATGCGCTTGAAGCCATCCTAAATGACCAAATAACAGCAGGTGATGTGATTGTTATTCGCTATGAAGGCCCTGTCGGTGGTCCTGGTATGCGCGAAATGCTTGCCCCTACTTCTGCAGTTATGGGCAAAGGCTTAGGTGGCAAGGTTGCCCTTATTACCGATGGTCGCTTCTCTGGCGGTACACATGGGTTTGTAGTCGGCCACATCACCCCTGAAGCCTTTAAAGGTGGCGTACTGGCTGTGGTTGAAGATGGCGATGAAATCTTAATTGATGCAAAAAACAACATTTTAGAACTGTTAATTGAACAAGCAATTATCGATAAACGCCTATCTAATTGGACACAACCCAAACCAAACTACACCAAAGGTGTATTGGCTAAGTTTGCAAAGTTAGCTAAATCTGCCTCTGCAGGCGCAGTGACTGATTAGTCGCTTAACTCTAAAATCATACTCAGTTAAGTGTCATTGGTGTAAATCTCACATCAAACCTTTGCAAAATAAAAGGGTAGCGTCCCCTTACTACCCCCTTTAATTAGGAATGATTTATTAGGAGTATTTATTTTTATTATGCATTTCTTGGTTTAAACTATAAATTTTTTCAGCTATTGCACTTCCTATTTTATTTCTTATTTCTCTCATTATGTCTTCAATACTGCCACCTCTTGCTTAGTTGTTGTATTACATAGCCCCAATCTTTCTATAAATCATCAGGAAAATCTTCTTTTGCAAGGGTACTAGGTTCGTCATACGCAGTTAACAATCTTTCACGAACATCTCTTTCCATTGTGGCTAAACAATATACTGCATAACTGAGTTTTTCTCTAATATACGAATTACTTTTTTTTATGATTTCCTCCTATTCGTTTGGTTTTTACAAACATTGAAATTTAGCCTCAAAAGTATATCTTATACGCCCCATTCCAGCCTCTAAATGGGTCCCAATATGAACACGACTGTTACTTGGCCCTACTAAATAATTCCGCCCCTAAACCACATTTTTCTTTTGCAAGTTTTGATGCCTCTACATCATCCAATTTATCTTTCCATTTTTTATAATCACGGACAACAGAAACCATACCATCAGCGCGACTACCAACTGTTGCTAACCAATAATCTTGTATGGGTGCCCTGAAAGTAAAATAATAAAATCCATTAATAATACATTTTTCATTCCAATATTTCTAAATACCTCTTTTAACAAAAGTTTAACAGTAAAGATGGAGATAGGAGGAACACCTATCTATTAGTATAAGGACATACTCTATTAAAAATAACGGCTTTCACCTCTGTTTAAGATAAAAAATACTATTTTTTATCTTATATGCTTATAATGAAAAAAATATTACTATAAAAATTCAGTTTTTAATCGTTTTACTGGGCAAATTATAGCACCTTATTTAGCTGGCACAAATACCATCTGTCTATCGTCAAGATTAACAGAAGCGACTTGAATTGTAATGGTGTCGCCTAGTTGATAAACCTTGCCAGCGCGTTCGCCTTTGAGCTGATGGTGAATATCATCGAAAATATAATAGTCATCTTTCATGTCACGCATGGCAATCATGCCTTCGACAAATACGTCGGTGAGTTCGATAAAAATACCAAAACCAGCAACACCAGAAATAACACCATTAAAAGTATCTCCTACTTTATCGCGCATGTATTCGCATTTTAGCCATTGTTCAACATCGCGTGAGGCGTCGTCTGCTCGGCGCTCGGTCATGGATAAGTGTGCGCCAATTTCAAGCATTTTTTTGCTGGGTTTTCTGCTCTTTTTGTCTAAAACGCGTTTAATGGCGCGATGTACCAAAAGATCAGGATAGCGCCTAATGGGTGAGGTGAAATGGGTATAGTCTTCAAATGCTAAGCCAAAGTGGCCTTCGTTGGCAGGGGTGTAAACGGCTTGTTTCATGGTGCGTAAAACAACGGTTTTAATGATGTTTTCATCGTCTCTACCTTTGGCGCTTTCAAGCACTTTAGCAAAGTCTTTAGAATCTGGTTGTGCGCCACCTTCAAGCGTTAAGCCAATGGCAGTTAAAAACTGGCGAGTAACTTCTACTTTTTCTGCTGTGGGTTTGGGATGAATTCGGTATAAAAAATCCTCATTATGATGATTTAAAAATTTAGCACTTGCTTGATTAGCCATTAACATGCATTCTTCAATCAGCTTGTGGGCATCGTTGTGAGAGCGAGCAATGATGTTGTCAATTTTGCCGTTATCATTAAATAAAATTTGTGATTCGATGCGGTCAAAATCCATCACCCCGCGCTTAATTCTGGCGTGTTTAAGGGCTTTGTATAAATCATACAGTGCATTTAAATTATCCATCACTGATGCGTACTGTTGAATCAGATCGACATCGTGGTGTTCTAAAATTTGGCTCACCTTGGTGTAGGTTAATCGCGCGTGTGAGAACATAACAGCAGGATAAAACTTATAATCCAATAAATTACCATGAGTATCAATATTCATCTCACAAGACATACATAAGCGCTCAACATCAAGGTTAATTGAACATAAGCCGTTCGACAAAGCCTCAGGCAACATTGGTACAACGCGACGTGGAAAATATACCGAATTGCCACGATCTGTGGCATCTTTGTCTAAGTCTGAGCCTTCTTTTACGTAATGCGATACATCGGCAATAGCAACAACTAATTTCCAGCCCTTGCTGGTGGCTTGTGCGTAAACGGCATCGTCAAAATCGCGAGAATCTTCACCATCAATCGTCACTAATTTCATTTTAGTGATGTCAATTCGACTTTTTTTATCGCTATCGGTTACTACGCTTGGTAATTTATCGGTTTGTGAGAGCGCTTCGGGTGAAAAATCAACTGGAATACCATTGCGATAAAGGGCGGAATCTGTTTCTACACCTTCATCCATGTAACTGCCTAAAATTTGGACAATTTCACCCACTGCTTGGCTTTCTAGGGTTGGGGATTTGGTGATTTTAACAATCACAACTTGCTCATCAAGATGTTCTTTATTAATCTTTAAAATGCTAATATTATGCTTAATACGCTTGTCGTCAACCACAACATAAGCCTCTTCTTTTTCAAGAT
This sequence comes from Abyssogena phaseoliformis symbiont OG214, assembly GCF_016592595.1. Lineage (NCBI taxonomy): Bacteria > Pseudomonadati > Pseudomonadota > Gammaproteobacteria > Abyssogena phaseoliformis symbiont. The sequence goes on along the minus strand of NZ_AP012977.1, from coordinate 688,475 downwards.
GTAGGCGCCCTACTATAGTTTCAATACTTTTGATAACTTTAATAATTTGTGCATCACCGCGCTGGTTAAGCAAGCGTACTTTGACTCGGTCGCCATGAAAAACCAATTGCATTTGCTTTGATGATAGTCTTAAATCTTTACCACCTTCATCTAGTGCAATAAAACCAAAGCCTTTTGGATTGGAAATTACTGTGCCAGTCATCACCCCACTTTTTGCACTAAATTTTTGATACACGCCACGCTGATCACAATTTAGCTGTTGATCACGAACCATAGCCTTAAGGCGGTGCGTTAAGGATTTTTTTTGATGATGATCAATGGCCAACAAATCGCATAATTCATGTAATTTATGTGATTTTTTTTCAAAAAAACTAAGGATATACTCTCTTGAAGGAATTGGGCTATCGTATTTTTCTGACTCTCTTTTATAATGGGGATCTGACATTTAATTACTCGAATGGATGTTTTAAAATTAGGGTTTGTGCGCGATCTGGACCAGTGGATAAGATATCTACTGGAAGATTGGCTAATTGTTCAATTTTGCGAATGTAGCTTTGTGCTTCAACGGGTAATGAATCAAAGGAATCGGTGCTAATGGTTGAGGTTTTCCAGCCGGGCATTTCAATATAGATTGGCCTGGCTTTAGCGTAACCTTCAGCAGAAAATGGGGGGGTGGTTGTTTCAACACCATCAACCTCATAAGCTGTGCAAATTTTGATTGTCTCCAAAGTGTCCATCACGTCAAGTTTGGTTAGGCAAATGCCCGTCACTGCATTTAAGTTAAATGAACGTTTGAGCGTTACCATATCTAACCAACCACAACGACGTTGACGACCTGTGGTTGCGCCAAATTCATGGCCAACTGTACCCAGTACTTTGCCAATTTTATCACCCTTATCAAGAGCAACATCATAAATCAACTCGGTTGGGAATGGGCCACCACCCACACGTGTTGTATAGGCTTTAACAACGCCCAATACATAATCAATGTCTGTTACGCCAACACCTGAGCCAGTGACTGCACCACCAGAGGTTGTGTTTGAGGAGGTGACAAATGGGTAAGTGCCTTGGTCAATGTCTAATAATGCACCTTGTGCTCCTTCAAATAATATGTTTTCATCATTAGCAATGTGTTGATGAATTTGCTCTGTTACATCAACAATCATATGTTTGATTTGCTCTGCTTGAGATAAGGCTTCATCTAACGTAGCTTGACAATCAACAGGGTCTGTATTATAGTAATGAGTCAAAGAAAAGTTATGGTATTCCATCACCTCTTTAAGTTTTAAAGCAAATAGGCTTGGATCTAATAAATCACCTGCACGCAAGCCACGGCGAGCAACCTTGTCTTCATAAGCAGGGCCAATACCATTGCCTGTAGTGCCAATAGCAGCTTTGCCACGCTTTACTTCACGGGCGTTATCAAGGGCAATATGATATGGCAAAATCAAAGGACAGCCTGGGCTAATTTTTAAGCGTTTTTTTACATTAATATCGGCAGTTTCTAACTTTGTCATTTCTTTTAACAAAGCAGACATTGACAATACTACGCCATGACCAATTAAACACTCAACATGGTTGCGCAAAATACCCGAAGGAATAAGGTGCAATACAGTTGTTTTACCGTTAATTACCAAGGTATGACCTGCGTTGTGCCCGCCTTGAAAGCGCACCACACTCGCTACTTTATCTGTGATTAAATCAACCACTTTTCCCTTGCCTTCATCACCCCATTGGGTACCAATAACGACTACATTTTTTGACATGCTAGTTCCTAACTATTTAATGTTTTTAAAAAAATATTTGCTTAAAATCATTGACTAAAAATGACGTTGAGATAAAAATTTCAAATCAAATGAAAAACCAGTAGCTGCTCTTGATTTGCCAAAAGACTTGCCAATACCATTATAACGACCACCTTGTGCTAATGCTTTGGAGTAGTTTTCGTTATAAGCTGAAAATACAATACCGGTGTGATACTCATGAACTTGCAATTCACTAAGGTCAAAAATGGCTTTAATGCCTTTGGCATTAAGTTGTTTATCAATGATAATTAAATCTTCAATGGCTACCTTGGCTTGATCAAGGTAGCTAAATATTGTCAATGCCTCGCTTAAAATATCTGCTCCTCCTTCTAGTTTTATCAAACGAGTAAATAAATCAGTATTTTTAAGTGCGTTATTATTTAAAAATACTGCCAAATCTGGGGTTGAACGACGCGAGAAAATTGCTCGCAATTGTATGATGGTTTGTATTGAAATGTCTTCTTGTGTTATCAATGCATCAAAAATTGCAACATTGCTCAAACTAAGCACGATTGGACTAATTGATAACAACTTTAAGCTTTCCAGCATCAACTCAATCACTTCAACATCAGCATTAATTTCATTTGAGCCATATAACTCAGCCCCTGCTTGAATGGGAGAGCGTGAGGCATAAAAATCATCCGCCTTGGTTTTTAGAATTGAATTAATATAGCAATATTTTTCAACTGAATCACTGTCACGTTTGGCATCAATTCGTGCAATCTGTGGGGTAATATCAGCATGCACACCTAGCATTTTACCACTGATAGGGTCTAATAATTTAAAGGTTTTCTCATCAATAGCATCACTGGTCAGTAGTAGTGAATTAACATGCTCAACCATAGGTGGAATAACCAAACCAAAACCTTTGTCAGCATATAAGTCTAAAAGCTGACGGCGCAGAGACTCAAAAACTAATGCTTGATCGTTAGTGAGTTCATCTATACCTTCAGGTAGTTGCCATGCCCCCATTTTAATTATTTAATTTGCGGATTGAAGTAACGGAAAAATTTCGTATTTGGATTAAGTACTAAAATATTGTTTTGATTAGAAAATGACTTTTTGTATGATTCTAGCGCACGATAAAAAGCATAAAAATCTGCATTCTTATTATAAGCTTGTGCATAGTTATTTGTACTAACTGCATCACCTTCACCTCGAATTTTCTCAGAATCTCGATAAGCATTTGCCAAAATAATGGTACGTTCTTTGTCAGCTGCCGCTCTGATGATTTCAGCCTCTTCTGCGCCTTTGGATCTAAACTCCTTGGCCACTCGTTGGCGCTCTGCTTGCATACGACGATAAACTGAATTAGACACCTCTTGTGACAAATCAATGCGTTTAATGCGCACATCAATAATTTCAATACCAAATTGAGCGATGTCTTTTTCAGCAAGCCTGACAATATTGGACATAATTTCACTACGCTCGCCAGAAACTACATCGGCAATCGTGCGTTTTGAAAATTCACTTTTAAGACCAGTTTTAATAATCTGTGTTAGACGATTATTGGTTCTTGCTATATTACCGCCTGTTGATTTGTAGAACTGCTCAGCATCAGTAATGCGCCATTTGACGTAAGAATCAACAATTACATTTTTCTTCTCGCCTGTTAAAAACCGCTCGGCTGGTGTATCTAAAGTTTGAATACGATTGTCAAATTTTACAATGTTATTAACAAACGGCATTTTGAATTTAAGGCCTGGAGATTCCTCAACAGTGACAATTTCACCTAAACGCAATTTAATAACGGTTTGGGTTTCGTTAACTGTGTAAAGTGTTGAACTCAATACTAAGAATAAAACAGCAATTATTGCTAAACCTATTTTTTGCATTATCTACCTCCTCTATTGCGGAAAATGTCTCTAACATTACCACCTTGATTGTTTTGTTGTGTTGATGATTCTTGGGTATTTGCCTGTCTGGCATTAATCAGTTTGTCAATAGGCAAGTACATCATACTATTAGCCTTAGAATCGACCACTACCTTACTGGTAGTGGCCAGTACATTTTCCATTGTTTCTCGATATAAGCGCTCCCTTGTAACTTTAGGTGCTTTTTCATACTCGGCTAAAATTTGCTTAAAGCGCGACGCCTCACCTTCTGATTTAGAAACCACTTCAGATTTATAAGCTTTTGATTCCTCAAGCATGCGCGCAGCCTTACCACGAGATTTTGGCAAAATATCATTGGCATAAGTTTGTGCTTCGTTAATCAAACGTTGCTTGTCTTCACGAGCTTTAACCGCATCAGAAAAGGCAGATTGCACCTGTTCTGGTGGCTGTGCATCTTGCATGTTAACCGTTGTTATTAACAAGCCAGTCTTATATCTATTGAGTAAACTTTGAGATTTTTCTTTAATATCATCAGCGATACTAACTCGACCTTCAGTTAAGATGAAGTCCATAGTATTTTGGCCAACAACTTGTCGAATAGCACTTTCAGCGACGTGACGAAGTGTTGTATCTGGATTGGCAACATTAAATAAATAAGCCTGAACATCATTAATTTTATATTGAACTGCAAACTTAGCTTCAATCATATTTTCATCTTTAGTCAGCATTAAAGATTCGGATGAAACGTTGCCGCCAAAGCGTCGATTGCCGTTAATCACATTACGATAACCAATCTCAGCTGTTCTAATCTGTTCAACATTAATTCTATTTAAAGTTTCAATCGGATAGGGAATGTGCCAATGAGGCCCTTGAGAGGTTTCTTCTTGGAATGCACCAAAGCGTAACACAACGCCTTTTTCAGCTGGATCGATAATATAAATACCTGACAACAGCCAGACTAATAAAACCAAAATTAATATATATTTAAAACCACCACTTGAGGGTATTTTAGATGCGCCAGCACCCGATGATTTTTTATTATTAAAGAAACCATCAAATTTATTTTTAAAATCTTTAATCACTTCCTCTAATTCTGGTGGTGTTTGATTACTACCAGCCCAAGGGTTTTTATTGTTGTTGTCATTCCAAGCCATTTTATTTACGTGTGTCCAAATTATAATGAAAATCAGAGTTTATTTTACCCAAACTAAAGCAAGCTTATGTAATTAATAAGCAATCTATTATTGCGGTATATAATGTTAAAATGGCAAAATTTAAGAAAATACACAACCACCATGAAAAAGCAATTAGCTCTTTATTCATTATTTACCCTACTATCTAGTACTATTAACTCCGAAAGCTTAGTATTAAATTGTCAAAACAATGCCTTACTTTTCCCGAAACAAATCCTTTCAGACAAGACCAAAGATCTCGATGTTCAGGCGGATTATAGTGAAGTTATTAAAGATGGTAATTACCTCTTAAAAGGTAATGTTTCATTAAATTCAAGTACTTATTTTTTAGGTGCTGATGAAATCAGTATTAACAAGTCCAGTAAAGCATCTATAGCAACTGGTCATGTTAAATTTCAAGATAACGAGCTTATGCTGACTGGTGATAAGGCTGTGGTTAAAAAACAAGGCGAAGTGACTCTCTCAACATTAAATCAGGTCAAATTTCACTACCCTAATTCAAGGATAAATGGTCGCGCTAAAGTTGTAACTAATGATGGTACTAAGCAAGTATTTAGCTCAGGTAGCTATAGTTTATGCCCACTTGGTAATTCTGACTGGCAAATGAAGGCTGACAAAATTACATTAAATTCTTCAACAAATAAGGGTGTGGCAGAAGATGTTACTATTGAGTTTTTAGGTGTGCCTATTTTTTATTCTCCCCATCATGAATGGGTGTTGGAAGGTCGTGGCTCTGGATTTTTAGCGCCAGCATTTGGTGGTTATAATGAATCAGACACTGACAAGGGCAACAACTACCAAGTTAGAATTCCTTATTACTTTAATATTGCCCCTGATCGTGATTTTCTTTTAACACTTAACCAGCTGTCAAGTCGCGGCAGTGTACTTGAGGGCAAATATCGTCAACTTATTAATAATAAGTACTTGGATGATGGGCATTTTGAAATTGAAGGTCATTATTTAAATAAAGATAAAATTACCAACAATAGGCGCTGGCTATTAAATTCAAAATTAGATTTATCACTTAATGCCAAAACTGATTTAAGTATTGTTACCAATCGAGTGTCAGATTCAGATTATTTTAAAGAAATTGTTCATAGCAACACTTCAGATTCAGAATTACAATCTCATATTGATTTGTCTTATAAAGATCAAAAGCAAAATTTAACCATGTTTTTATTTGCCGAGTCGGAACAACTCATTAATAATGGTAGTGCCTCGTACACGCGCGCACCAGAATTATCTATTAACAAGGGCTATAAAGGAGGCTTGAGCGGGCGTCATGTTAATTTATCATTGGTTAGTACCAAATTTACACACAAAAACTCAAATACCATAACCAATAAAACTGGAATGCGTACTTACGCACAAGCAAAATTTAGCCGCTCAATAAAGACTAATAACTACTCCCTCACCCCAAGTTTGAATTTATCAACAACCGATTACACGATGGATGATGTTGCTAATCAAAAACGTAATATTGCTAGTTTTAATCTTGATTCTAAATTATTTTTAGAAAGGAAAATATCCTTATTTGGTACAAATTTAACCCAAACCTTAACCCCAAGACTGGCTTACAATTACACACCTAAAAAAGACCAAAGTGCACTGCCTAATTTTGATTCAGATGATAAAAATGATTCATATGAAGGTCTGTTTTCAGGGCAAAAATTCACAGGTATTGATAGAATTGCCAGTGCCAATGACCTTGCCTTTGGTCTTGAATCAGATTTTATTGATGAAGAAACGGGCGATACTTATTTAAGTTTAAAAATAGCTCAAGCATACCGATTTGATGACATAGGCATGAACAGTAATGGCACCTTGGTTAGCCAAAGAAAATATTCTAATATTGCCATGTCGGCTAATTTAACAATGCGTGATTTTGCTTTTAATAATTCATTACAATACAACCAAAAAACCAATAAAATAAGCAAACGCAATAGTTCGGTTGGCTACATTCTAAACCCTAGAAAGTTTTTAACTTTAGCACATCATGACGATAATGGCAAAAAATCAGCTGAATTATATGGTGCCTATCCACTAACACAGCAAATACATGTATTTGCGGGTATTAATCGATCCATTAGTGATTCAATTACTAACAAAGAAACCACAGGCATTACTTATGAATCTTGCTGTTGGGCGGTGCGTTTAGTACACTTTAAAGAACATGTTAGTGGCAATGATTATGATTATGTAACCAAGTTTGAGGTGGTGCTCAAAGGATTGGCCACCACCTCTTCAAGCTTATACAAACGCCTAGAAGAAAATGTACCTAATTACTTAGCTAATCTTGATGATTTTTAAAATGAAAAAATTTTTACTATTAATTTGTGCATTTTCATTGAATACATTTGCCACGCCTAACAGCATTATTGCCATTGTTAATGCTGACTTGGTCAATCAACAAATAGATTTAATTTTGCAATTACAGAAAATTAAGCAACTAAACATTACACCAAAAGCAAATGTGATTAATAGCATGCTAAGCAACATTGCCTCAAATAATGATTTAAGCTTAATGCAATTACAATCTCTACCTAAATTTGATGAAGTTATTGACCATGTAAAACAGAGTTTATCGCTAGAAGATCTTAGACAATTTATTGTTGAAAATCTTAATATTAAGCTTACTGAGGCTGAAATAACCAAGCAATTGCTCAAAACCCCTAATCATTCAAATAAGTTAAAACAACAAATAAAAATTGCACAAATCACCGTTAATTCTGTTGATCAAGCAGACTCATTGTTGCGATCAAAAGATAGTCTGATTAAGGACTTCTTAATTAACCTAAGTGAGAAAATTAACAAAGGCGATTCATTCTCTACTTTAGCAAAACTTCACTCGCAGGATGCTTCTTATAAAAATGGTGGCGAATCTGATTGGCTTGATCTATTAAAATTGCCAGAAATTTTTCAACAGAACTTGAAAAACCTTTCAGTAGGTGGTTTATCACAGCCATTTAAAATAGGACAAGTCTGGAGAATTGTTAAAATTATTGACAAGCATAATGTTGATAACGACTTAATTGAACTTAAAGCTAAATTAGTACGTCAAAAAGATTTTAATAACTGGATAAAAAAATTAGGGGAAGAAGCTTATGTTGAAATTTTTGACAGTAAGCTGTAGATGTCAAAATCAATTATTATCACTGGCTTTCACGCTGTTCAAGCACAGTTAGAGTCCAATCCTGAATGCTTTATTAAGGTTTTTACATTAAGTAAACGATGTGATAAACGCTTAAACACCCTCGCCTCCGAGTTTAACAATTTTGGTATTAGTGTTCAGCAGTGCACCAAAATTCAACTAGATAAATTAAGCAATCATCAACCCCACCAAGGCGTTGCTGCTGAAATATTATTACCTGCCCTGCCCAACCAAGACGAATTAATCTCTTATATGTCTAAATTAAATAATACTGGTTTAATTTTAATACTTGATTCTATTCAAGACCCTAGAAATTTAGGCGCTTGCTTGCGCAGTGCTAATGCAGCTGGGGTTGATTGTGTGGTCATTAATAAAGATGGTTCAGCACCTATTAACGCACTGGTACATAAGACTTCCGCAGGTGCGCTTAACCAGCTAAAAATTTTTCAAGTGACCAATTTGTCACGCACCATTAAAGCACTACAACAACAAAATATTTGGGTAATCGGCTTGGATGGCTCGGCCAATACCTCTATTTATCAAATAGATTTAACCACCCCAAACGCTATCATTATGGGCGCTGAAGGCTCTGGTCTTAGAAGGCTAACCAAACAATCTTGCGATCAATTGGCTAAAATTCCCATGCAAGGCAAGGTGGAGAGTTTAAACGTGTCTGTCGCCACAGGAGTGACACTCTTTGAGGTAAATAGACAGCGCCTTTTATTAGACTCAAGGCATGTGAATATTGCGCACATATTTGGTTAGCAATGATAATAATTCTTTCTGCCTTATGTCGCTAAAACGACTAATAGGCCTAGATACGGTTAATGCCCCCACAAAATGACCATTATCAGCAATAACTGGTATCGAAATTGCAAACAAAGAAATATTATGTTCATTAACTGAAACATAATAACCTTTATCACGAATATTTTTGAAAAAGCCATTGGGATTGTTTTTACGCTGACCATAGGCCAAAAGAATGAGCGCGATATAAACAAATACAATGATTATCTTCTTCAATAAAAAACGAGGCCGTTTCATCGCAAGCATCCCGAATGCCGTCAACAATAGGTCTAATTTGGGCTAAATTATTGGTATTTTTATAAATGGCACTTAAAAATAAAGGCTGCGTGCCAATGCAATAGTTTTTGTCTACAGTGCGTACAACATAGCCATAATCAGCTAAAGTTTGCAATATTCGATACGTGGGGTTGAGGGGTTAAATTCTACTCTGGTACAAGTTTCTTTCAAACTTAACATGGGTTCATCCATAGAAAAAATGTACAAACTTTTTTCTATCGCAATCATTTTTTTCATATTATGAAATAATAAACTATATAGTGAAAAAACAACCTTAAATTCAAACCGTCTATGTATGATTGACTTTTGAAACAAACGTATAAAAAACCATTTTAAAAATAACACTGGGAGATTTCCACAAATAGACAAGAGTAGGCAGATGCATTGACAAAAGACTGGGCTGAGAATCCACATTGGAAAAATGTGAAACACGCTTATGATGCGCAAGACGTTGTACACCTACGGGGCTCTATACAACCTGAATATACTTATGCACGACTAGGTGCCGAAAAATTATGGAAACTGATTAACGGCTCTTCTAAAAAAGGTTATGTTAATTGTATGAGTGCAATCACAGCAGGTCAAGCAAAAGCAGGCATTGAAGCAATTTATTTATCAGGTTGGCAAGTTGCTGCTGATGGAAATACATCAGAAACTTGCCAACCTGATCAGTCCTTGTATGCGTATGACTCAGTGCCAACAATGGTACGTTGCATTAACAATACTTTTAAGCGTGCTGATGAAATTCAGTGGGCAAAAGGTATTAATCAAAACGATCAAGAATATGTTGATTATTTTCTACCTATTATTGCTGATGCTGAAGCTGGTTTTAGCGGTGTATTAAATGCTTATGAGTTTATGAAAAATATGATTACTAATGGTGCAGCAGCGGCTCATTTTGAAGACCAACTGGCTTTGGTTAAGAAATGTGGACACATGGGTAGTAAGGTTCTAGTCCCCACTCAAGAAGCGATTCAAAAACTCACCTCAGCACACTTAGCAGTAGACGTAATGGGCATTCCTACGATTATATTAGCACGAACCAATGCTGAAGCGGCAAATCTATTAACGTCTGATGTAGATTCCAGAGATGAAAGATTTGTGACTGGAAAACGCATCCCAGAAGGGTTTTATATTGTTAAAAATGGTCTCGAACAAGCCATTTCACGTGGCGTTTCATACGCACCATATGCTGATTTAGTATGGTGTGAAACTGGAAAGCCAGATTTAGGTTTTGCTCGTGAATTTATTCAAGCAGTATTGGCTGACAATCCAGAACAACTACTGGCATACAACTGCTCGCCTTCGTTCAATTGGAAAAAGAATTTAACCGATAGTCAAATAGCCTCCTTTCAAGAGGATGTTGCTGCCATGGGGTATAAGTATCAATTCATCACTTTGGCTGGTATTCATAATATGTGGCATAACATATTTGAACTTGCTCATAAGTATGCTCAAGGCGAAGGCATGAAGTATTATGTTGAAAAAGTTCAGGAGCCTGAATTTTCAGCAGCAGAAAAAGGCTATACATTTGTCTCTCATCAACAAGAAGTTGGGGCAGGTTATTTTGATGATGTTACTACCGTTATTTAAGGTGGTGTATCTTCAGTAGCCGCCTTAACAGGTTCAACAGAGAAGGCACAAATTTAAAGCTTTGAATTTGCTTGGATGTGTCTGAATGTAGACAACTAGGTGATAAATTAAGCAAACTAACACAAGTCGAATGATGATCCCATGGAAAATAATCTTTCAACAATCACTGCACAAAAAATACTGAGTGGCTTTGAAGTGCATTACAAGGTTTTTACAGAAAGTTCTGTACGTGCAAAAAAATGCTTTGAAAAAAGGCAGTGGGTGCAATTATTAAAAGACTCAAAACAAAGAATATATTTCTACGACAAACAAGTTAAAAAAAATTGTTAGGACATTGAAAAAAGCATTAATATCAGCCAGTTTGATGAAATTTTATGGGTAAATACCAAACTTGCCTATATCAACTTAATTTCCACTTACAATCAGCCTGAACTGGCAGAAACTTTTTACAATTCGGTGTTTTGTCGTTTGTTTGATAAACGCTTTTATAACAATAACTTTATTTTTGTAAGACCAGGTGTTTCTACAACATTTATTGACATAGGCAACCCAGTTATCGCCGGTTATTATATTAAAGATAAAAATCTTGAAGAAATCACCAAATCAATTCTAAACAGTTTTTCTTTTAATAAAAACTATGAAAATATTGATCGTGATGCACAAAGGTTAGCAAAACAGCTCATTAAACAAACAAATTTTTTAGAGGGGCAGTCTTGTGAAATTCAAGTAATTAGTTCACCGTTTTTTAGAAGAAAAGCAAGTTACCTAATCGGCAAAATTGTTTCACACAATAACACCTCTCACCCTTTGTTAATTGCCATTCTTAATGATGAAAAAACTGGCTTATATGTGGATGCTTTATTAACAAATGTTAGTAGCATTTCTATGATTTTTAGCTTCTCAAGGTCATATTTTTTATCAACACCCACTACCCTGCTGCGATTGTTGATTTTAGAAAATCAATCTTACTTACTAAAACTAAAGCAGATCTGTACAGCGCAATTGGCTTGCACAAACATGGTAAGACTTTGCTTTATAGAACATTTTTAAAATACTCTAAAGGTGACACCGATGAAAAGTTAATTATTGCGCCAGGCATCAAAGGCATGGTAATGACCGTATTCACTTTTCCCATGTTTCCTTATGTTTTTAAAGTGATTAACGATAAATTTACACCTTCTAAATCAAGCACACCAAAAAAGGTTAAAGATAAATATTTCTTTGTTAAAAGCCATTGTAGAATTGGACGTTTGGCCGATACTTGGGAGTTTTCCAATGTGGCATTTCCCATTCGTGATTTAGGCTCGGATTTATTAAAAGAGTTGACTGATAAAGTGGGCTCTAGCATCTCTATAGAAGGAGATCTTTTGATTATTAAGAAACCTGTATATGGAAAATAAAATGATACCGTTAAACCTATACATCAACAATGCAAATGATAAGCAATTAAAGCATATTATTAATGATTATGGCAGCGCCATTGATGAGCTTATTAATATTAACATTTTTCCTGGGGATATGCTCACTAAAATTTTTGACGTGACTCGACAAAATCGAGTGGTTTTTTATGATTACGATGAAATAATATCAATGAATAGTCCTGTTTTTAGAAAAATTACAAATGCTAAATATGAAAAAGATGAAATGGCATCTGAACCTTGGTATTACCTAGGTCCAAATGATGTGTTTCCAGAAGAGTTTAAATTTTTTATGTTTTTTGATCGTAAAAATAGACAGATATTTAACCAGCATTATAAAAAATTACTGGATGTTAACTATTGGCAAACAATACAAGACAACCTTAGACAGGGAAATGCTAAAGATTATTACCCTTACAAACCTGAAGACAGAATGTCTTAAATTTATAATACAAAATGATGACGCAACCAACAACAGCAGATATATCAGACAAATTACACCCTGAGGTGCAATACGTAAAATCAACTTCATACTTATAGCGTTTTAACAAGTTTCTCAGGACAAATTGAAACAGTTAAGTGTTTTGAGGACAATTCATTGGTCAAGGAAGTATTAGGCACTAATGGTAAAAACAAAGTACTGGTTGTCAACGCTGGAGGCTCTAAACGTTGTGCTATGTTGGGCGATCAGTTGGCAGCCAAGGCCATTTAGAAACCACTGGGCAGGTGTTGTTATTTATGGATTTATTAGAGATGCTGAAATTATCAACTCAATGCCAATTAGCGTGCGCGCACTAGGGGTGCATCCTTTAAAAAGTGTTAAAAAAAATAGGAGAAAAACACATAAAAGTGAGTTTTTCAGGTGTTGATTTTATGCCTGGTGCTTATTTATATGCTGACCAAGACGGTATTATTGTCATTAAGGAAGAAATCAAATGCTGAATACCCAATATCAAATCATTCACAATTTAAGCATCAATCAAGATTTATATCAATTTATAGACCAAGAAGTGATGCCGGGTTTAAGTATTAAAACTGATGATTTTTTTTCATCATTGGCAGACATTGTTAACAGCATGCAATATACAATTATTGCAAACACGTGACAACTTACAAAATAAAATTGACCAGTGGCATATTAAACATCAATCCAGTTTTGACTTTACAATCTATAAACAATTCTTGCAAAAGATCAACTACTTACTGCCTGAACCTACTGATTTTTCGATTCAGGTGGACAATGTAGATGATGAAATTGCAATCATTGCAGCGCAACAATTAGTCGTGCCAATTTCCAGTGCGCGCTTTGCGCTAAATGCAATTAATGTTCGCTGGAGAAGTTTGTATGATGCGTTGTATGTTAGCAATGTTATTGCCAATAAAGACAAAACTGCTATTGACTCTAGTTATAACCCAGTTCGCGCTCAGTTTGCTGTTCAGTGGGCTAATGACTTTTTAGATAAAACAATACCATCGGCTGATAGCTCTTATTCACAGCTCAAATCCATCAATACACAACAAAACAAATTAGAATTTACACTAGCCAATGGAAATCATACACAACTAAGCAACATACAGGCTTTTGTTGGCATAACAGAAATAATTCTCAAAGAATACCGACAAAATTACTTAGCCACTAGTATTGCACCATTGAATCATCAAGTTGTTTAGCCCAGGCATCAATCCCACCACGTAAGTTGATAACACGACCAAAACCAATAGACTCAAAATAACGCGCAACTTGCGCATTGAACGAATACCGTGATGACAAATAAGTACCGTTTCTTCTGACTTATCCAAGGTTATCTAGGCTGGTCATAATTTCCCCTATGGGCAGTAATCTTGCCTCGTCAAAATGACACTTGTCCCACTCCCATTGTTCGCGAACATCTAGCATTAATGAATGATTGTGTTTTAAATACGTCTCTAACTCAGATGGTGTGAAGTCTTTCATGTAATTAATTTAATTGAATACGACGACCCCACGGCACATTTTCCTTACCTTTAACAAGCCACATCACTGGATAGTTTGGTTCAAATTCTGGAAACTTGCCTTTGGCATCAGTAAAGTAAATCAGCACACTGGAAGCAATGTCTTGCGCATTAACATAATCAAACACAGGATTAAAATTAGTGCCTTTACCGCCACCTAATGACGCTGGAAATGTTAGTTCGTCCCAAGCTTCAAAATGCCATATTAGTTCTTTACTGACTTTTTCATCACAAGCAATTAATGTAATTGAGGCGCGTATGTTACTTTTAATGGCATTAATTTCTGTTACAAACTCATCAATTTCATCTTCAGAGATTGAGCCAGAAGTGTCAATGGCAACAGTAATATCAATTTGGCTAGATCTAAGTGATGGCAATATTGCATCGCCACTACGACGTGATGGCCTAGCATAGGAAAAATCGTCACGTGCAAAACTAACCATATATTGTGATAACAAAGACTGCCAAGAAAACTGAGGTTGCAAGAAAAAATCAATTAATTTAACAAATTCACCGTCTAATTTTCCGGCTTGTTGTGCAAGTTGTGCGCTTGAGGCAAGATTTTTTTGCCATTTGCTGCTTAATTGTTGAATTTCATCTGACGTTAAGGGGTTGGGCTTATCTGCCAAGCCAGAAGAAGTTGTATTGTTTTTGTGATTATCTTTGCCATTGTCTTTTGCTGAATTATCTTGTAAGTCGTCCTCGCGCAATCCACCATCAGACTCACTCGCATCATCTTTTGGGTTGTCATCATATAAATGCTGATCCATGGGATCAGTATCAATACTATCATCAATCATTGGGTAGATTTCTTCTGCAATCATGCCTTGATATTTATGAAAAATAGGTAAATCAAGGGGTGGATGAAACCCCTCTTTTACCAAAAGTGGATTAATGGCAAAATCACAGGCCAAATCCCATTTATGTTTAAGCCGATTGCCACGGCGAGAAAAATGCGTTAATGCACAATGCAAAGCTTCATGAATGAGCACAAACTTAACTTGATGATTATCAAGCTGGTCAATAAAACTTGGGTTATAATAAAAACTTTTAGCGTCAGTTGCACTGGTCCTACACCAAGAGCCAGCGGCTTTAAGCGGTAGTCTAAGTACTAAATTACCCAGAAAAGGCTTGTCAAGAATAAGTTGTGTACGTGCTTTAGTTAGCTTTACCTCAACTGCTTGTAAATCAATCTTGTCAATGTTGTTTTCAATCATAACATCTTCGCCAATAACTCTTACCTGCGGTTCAAGCTCAATATTACTGTTTTGCCAAAACTGGCAGTCTGATTTACTCATATTTTAAGCATGGGGGATGTATGACATGAACTTAATTTAATAATAGCAAGTTTTTCACTGTTTGATAATAAATCAATCTTTGGAAATAGTTGCCTGTCTTCTAATCGAGAATGAGACTTTAATAAGTTACCAAAGGCTAGTAAGCATTCTGGATGATTGGGCAAATCTTGTGCCAATTGGTACAATTGTTGATGCTCATCAATCAGTTGGTTGCATAATTTAAAAAGCGAGCCTGATTTATGTTTTAAAGGCATGAAAATTGTCAGCTCTTCTGTTTCAAAATTCTCAGAAAAAGTAGATTTAAATGTTTTTGATATCTGTAAACATAAATCTTTAACATTAGAAGCGTTGTTTGATTTTGCCGTGTTAACGCACTTGTTTGCTAACGATAGTAACATGTGATGTTCTCTAGTCAAGATTAAAAGTTCATCAGCTATTTTCATTATCCAAATTGACCATCAATTCTAGGCTTGAAAAATAGTGGTGTATAAATAAGTAAAAACCCCATAAAAGCACTAATCCATAAGAATTGTGCTATTGAAATCCACTCATTGTAATATACCTTGTCTAACACCGGAAAAATAACTCTAAACACAAAAGATAATGTCAATAATACGAAAATTAAATTGAGTTTTTTAGGTAGATTGAAAACATCATTACCTGTATGACCTAGACTTACTCGGCTCATCATGCCAATGGTAATCAAACTAATACCAAAAGCATCAATAAAGGCTTGCCACATAAAGTTTGCACACCTGTCCAATTTTTAACAGCAGTTAGTAAAAAACCCACAATAACTGCCATTGTGTAGGCAAAAATCATCTCATGTACATGCCAAATAGTACTGTTGATATTGCTGGTTAGTATCAATGTGTGAAAAAACACTAACTAAACCTGCTACCATAAAAAACACCCTAAATCCTGAACGTAAAAATAGCATTATTGGATGAGTGTTATTTTGATTAAGGCTAATCATCAGTTTTAGTCAAACATGACATCGGCAATTTTATTTGCCCAATCAGCAAATTCAGGAATGGTAAAAATATCACCACCAATGGCGCGCTGCATATCTGATACTAGCATAACGCCCAATTCTTTTTGTGGAAAATTTTTAGCAAAATTAAGAATATTACCCCACACTTTTTCAGCATGGTCGGTGCCTTTAACATCGATTGCTCTACCTGTTAGTGCTGCACAAATTGCATATTGCAAATCAAGCTCTTTGGGAATTGAGACGCTTTCGCCATTAATAATAGCATCAAGATCAGGCAAGTCAGCCATGTGTTCAACAAACGTGGTAATTTCAACCCCTGCCACTTCACCAACACAAGCGCTAGCAGCCTGCCTAAATAAAGACAAATCAGTGCCAAATTTATTCAGCGCCCGATGTACAAATTCCCAAGTTCTTGGCGAAGGAAAGGCAACTGGATTGTGTTTAGCGTCAAACTCAAACAAATGCTCAGGACGGTAGCGTAAAAAACCAATAATACGCTCATCAATGTTGTTTTCATATGCCCATGCCACCCAATCATCCAAGTTAACATCAAGCTCAAAATGTGAAAATCGATTTGCCAAAGGTGCGGGCATGGAATAAGTAACACCTCGATCACCTTGGCGATTACCTGCAGCAAATATCACCCAACCCTCAGGCACAATATAATCACCTAAACGACGGTCAAGAATGAGTTGATAAGCCGCTGCTGATACGGTCGGTGGTGCTGAGGTAATTTCATCAAGAAACAAAATACCTTGCTCGCCATGACGCTTTGAATCGGGCAATAATGAAGGCACTGACCAGTCAACCAAATCTCCATTTTTAAACGGTATACCACGAAGGTCACTAGGCTCCATTTGTGATAAGCGAATATCAATGATGTTGACCCCATTCTTGGTCGCCACTTGAGAGATGATTTGAGACTTGCCAATTCCTGGTGCGCCCCATAACATAACAGGTGTATGATGACCGTGCATCACTGATATTAACTCTTCATTAAGGATTTTACTGACTTGTTCAGGACGCATGAATACTTGAAATTATTAAAACAGATCCTATTTTATAGTAACAAAAGATAAAATCACTTGATATGACTACCACTAATCCCACTTCAGAAACACTGTTTAATTTTCCTTGCGATTACCCTATTAAGATACTTGGCAAAGATTGTAAAGCACTTCAGCACACAATTTGCAGCATTGTTGAGCGCCACATTGATAAATTACACCCCAATCAAATAACAAAAAAGCACAGTTCTAAAGGTAGTTATGTATCTTTTACCATTCGTATTATTGCCAGTAGTAGAGCTCAATTAGATGCCATTAATCAAGATTTACAAGACTGCCACCTAGTGTCTTATGTTTTATAAATTCTTATGCGTATTATCAACTTAGGGCGTCAAGACTATTTAAACATCTGGGAACAGATGAAAATATTTACTAATGCTCGTGATAAAAATACCCAAGATGAGTTGTGGATTGTAGAGCACAGCCCTGTGTTTACGCAAGGTATTTCTAGTAAACCAGAGCATGTTTTATCAAGCAGTAATATTCCCATTATTCAAACCGATCGTGGCGGACAAATTACTTATCATGGCCCTGGTCAAGCGGTTATTTATTGCTTAATTGACCTTAAACGTCTTAACATTGGGGTTAAAAAAATGATTGAAGTCATTGAAAATTCAATCATTGATTTATTAAAAACTTACACCATTAAAGCACATCTAAAATCAGGCGCACCTGGTGTGTATGTTAATAACGCTAAAATTGCAGCGCTGGGCTTAAAGGTTAAACAATCAAGAACTTATCATGGTTTGAGTCTTAATGTGGATATGGATTTGTCTCCATTTATGCAAATTAATCCTTGTGGATATCAAGGCTTGAAAGTAACACAGCTTTGTGATTTAACGGATAATAGCGATACCTTAAATATCGTTGCTGAGAAGCTTAGCCAAATACTTATTAATCATGTTACAAGAAATAGACATTAAAAGCCTAAAAGGCAAATCCAAAGTGGCGCGCTTAAAAATTAAGCCCGATACTGACAGATTACCCATTAGAAAACCAAGTTGGATCCGCATTAAACACATTGCTGGCTCAAAAGTTGATGAATTAAAAAACACACTTCGATCACAAAGGTTATTTACAGTTTGTGAAGAAGCACAATGTCCAAATTTAAGCGAGTGTTTTAATCATGGTACTGCCACTTTTATGATTATGGGGCAAATTTGCACACGTCGTTGCCCATTTTGCGATGTGGCTCATGGCAAGCCAAAGGCGCTTGATGTAGATGAACCTAAACATTTGGCTGATACCATTAAAAAAATGCAACTTAAATATGTGGTAATCACGTCAGTAGATAGGGATGATTTACGTGATGGCGGCGCTCAACATTTTAAAATGTGCATTGATAATATCAGGCTAAGCACACCCAAAGTAAAGATTGAAATTTTAACACCAGATTTCAGAGGTAGGATTGATAAAGCACTTGAAGTCTTTAAATCTTGCTCGCCTGATGTCTTTAACCATAATCTAGAAACAGTGCCAAGCTTATATCCAAAAGTTCGACCTGGTGCAAATTACGAGTATTCATTAAGACTGCTTAAAGAATTTAAACAACAACACCCATTTGTCATTACCAAATCAGGATTAATGCTAGGGGTGAGTGAAAGTGAAAAACAAGTTATTGATGTATTAAAAGACTTACGCACGCACAATGTAGACATGCTTACCCTAGGTCAGTATTTACAGCCAAGTAAACATCATTTAGCTGTTGAGGCGTATATTCATCCGAATCAATTTGATAAATACAAAAAAATTGCACTTAAGCTAGGTTTTGTCCAAGTTACTAGTGGACCTATGGTACGCTCTTCTTACCATGCTGATTTACAAGTCAAGGGCGAGTTAATGAGTTAAAAAGTTAGTAGGAATGAAGATGGAAATATACACCGGATAGTAAGACACAATCGGTGTGGGAATATATACAGGCAAATAAACAATATGATTTATAGCGCCCTTCCCCGATGTCATTCTTTCCTTATTAATAATCTTTCTCTTTTGTGCAACAAAGGGCGCGAGTGTATTATCACCGTCTATAAATTGAGCAGTAGAGTACTTAACAAGCTCTGAAGGCCAAAAGGCGTTAGCAGACTTAAACAAAAACAATAATAGCGATAATGACTATTATTGTTTTAATGTTTCGAATCATAAATCACTCTTATCTTCTTTCTTCAATAGTCCGTTGGTGTCTATTTTTTCACCACTAGCCTCTTTAGTTTGGTCCTTTCTGCCCAGTACCATTTTTATCCACTCTTTAGGGTCTTTGCTTGTCTTTTCAGATTTTGATTTTTTAGCTTTGACTGGCTTTGCAACATTGTATTTTGCATCTGCATCTGCATCATCAGGAAGAAGTCCCATGTTAACTGCAATATTCCTGCAAGCAGCCTCACCAGCAGACAAAGTGCCTAATGGAATTACAATTAGAGTAAGTACGGTAGAAATCAGTACGCCAAATAACAACGAAATTGCCATGCCTTGAAAGATAGGGTCTGACAAAATAACACTAGAGCCCCCAACCAATGCAAATGCAGTAATCATAATAGGTCGTGTGCGTGAAGAGCATGAATTAATCACTGCATCAAAAAATGGCATGCCTTTGGCATATTCTTGAACCGTAAAGTCAACTAATAAAATAGAGTTTCGTACAATAATACCTGCCAATGCAATCCAGCCAATCATTGAAGTGGCTGTAAATTCTGCACCTAACAACCAATGACCTGGAACAATGCCTAATAGTGTTAATGGAATTGGCGCCATAATAACAGCTGGAATAATAAAATTACCAAACTGCCATACAACCAGCATATAAATCACTACCAATGCCACAGCAAATGCACTACCCATGTCACGGAAAGTCTCATAAGTAACCGTCCATTCTCCTGTCCATTCAAAACTTGGAACAGTTTGATCTTTTGGCGGTCCTAGATATTCACCTCGTAATTGCTTGCCATCAATCGTTTGATACTTAAGCAGCAAGTCATCCACACCCATCATTGCATAAATGGGCGCACTTAAGCGACCCTTAGGCTCGCCCAATACATATTCAACATCTGCTAAATCTTTGTGGAAAATTAAGTCATCTTGCTTTTTATAACTAAACGAGCCTAGCTCCGAAATTGGAATCATACCGCCATGTTGTGAAGGTACGGGCAATTGAGTTAAATAAGACAATTGAGAGCGTTTAGATAACGGTATTTGTAGACAAATACGTGAAGGCTCAAGTGCGTTTTTTAATCGAATTGTACCTACATTAAAACTACTCATAGCCATAGAAAGTGTTTCTTTAATGGTCATCACACTAACACCAAATCGAGAGGCTTTTGCTGTATCCACTTGAAAATCAATAACGGGATATTTGTCACGCATTAGATTATCAACATCTGTCATTGTGCCAGATTCTTTAAATAATTCTGTCAAGTCGTTTGCAAGTTTGCGGCGTGTTTCTTTATCTGGACCATACACTTCAGCAACTACAGGGCGCAACACTGGAGGACCTGGCGGCATTTCAACAACAGCGTAATTAGCACCTGCATCTTCCACAATTTGTTTAACCAGAGTTCTTGCCTCTAAAGCAATCTCATGACTAGAGCGATCACGCTCTGACTTTCCAATTAACTGAATTTGTAATTCACCTTCTGAAGGGGTTTGTCTTAAATAATAATGTCTTACCAATCCGTTAAAATCAAAAGGCTTGGCAGTGCCTGAATAAGATTGAATGGCAACCACTTCTGGCATGTTACGCAACACTTGTGCCATTTTATGCAAGGTTGAAGCGGTATTTGCTAGTGCTGTACCATCAGGCATATCTAATACCACGCCAAATTCAGACTTATTATCCAGTGGCAACATTTTCACAGGAACCGAAGTAGTATAGAACATTGACATTGATATAAAAAAAGCAACGACCAATCCAATTAAGAAACTCCAGCCATATATTTTTGTATTGAACAACTTAGAAATGGTTGAATGAAAAAAGGCAAACATAATCTTTGCTTTTTTTTCTTCTTTTTTGTGCATTTTGTGCAATACATTTAAAGGTGGCACAAACACCATAATAAAATAAGGCGTAAAAACGAATGCTGCAAATAATGAAAACATCATTGCAACCGATCCTAATACAGGAATCGGCGCCATGTATGGACCCATCATGCCACTAACTGCTGCCATGGGCATTAAAGCTGCCACCACAGTAAAAGTTGCTAAAATTGTTGGGTTACCCACTTCACGCACTGCGTCAATTGCAGTACCAATGGTGATTTTATTATCAATCAACCACCGCCTATAAATATTCTCGGTAACAACAATTGCATCATCCACTAAAATACCAATTGAGAAAATTAGGGCAAATAAACTCACCCTATCAATGGTCATACCCAGCATCCATGCAGAAAAAATGGTCATCAATAATACAACTGGAATAACCAGTGTGACAACAATAGCTGGACGAATGCCCAAAGCAAACCAAACAAGCACAGTTACCGCACCTGTGGCAATAAATAATTTTTTAATCAAAGCGTTTACTTTATTTTTTGCAGATTCTCCGTAATTTCTAGTGACGCTAACTTCTACATTATCAGGAATTAATCTGCCCTTTAATTCTTCAACTTTAGCGAGAATATTTTCAGCTACTTCTACACCATTAGTACCATATTTCTTTGCAATGGCAATGGTTACAGCTTGTTCACCAGTAGCTTTTTTGCCTGTTTTGTTTGCTTTTCCCGTGTAATAAGTAACCATGTGCTCAGCATCTTCTGGGGCATAATATACATCAGCCACATCACGTATATAAATTGGCTTACCATCGCTAACTATAATGACTAAGTTTTCAATATCTTCAACTTTACTAAAAAAATCACCTGAATAGACTTCCATCTTAAAGCCATTTAGCTCAATATTACCTGTATGCCCCCTGACGTTAGCATTCCCAACTGTGTTAGCAATTTGTTGAATGGAGATACCATGTCCAGCTAAACGACCTGGATAAGCATCAATATGGAAAATTTCCTTACGTCCGCCAACAATAAAACCGTTGTTAGTATCTTTAACCTTGGCGAGTTGTTGTAACAACTCCAAGCCCAATGAACGCAACTGCCCATCATCAAGTGATTTTGACCAAAGTGTTAAATTAATAATTGGCACGTCATCAATCTCTTTAGGCTTAATGAGTGGCTGCCTAACACCTGGCGGCATAAAATCAAGATTTGCTAACATTTTGTCACGCACTTTGATAATAGAGGCGTTCATTTCCTGACCCACATCAAACTCAACAGTAATAATGCCTTGGCTTTTATCACTAACAGAATAAACATGCTTAACGCCTAAAATATTTGACATTAAACGCTCTAAAGGCTTAACAATAATATTTGACACTTCCTCAGAAGAAGCGCCTGGATATTCAACAAATAAGTCAATAAGTGGCACAGAAATTTGAGGGTCTTCTTGTCTTGGGGTTGAAATTAAACCAATAATACCCGCACCCAACATAGCGAAGAATATGATAATAGATAATGGTGAAATAATGAAAGCCTTGGTAAGCTTCCCAGCAATACCTAACTCAAATTCTTTATAGGTCCCGTCAATCTTTTCAAACTCTTTGTACGCCTCATCAATTTTTGCCTGATCAACGTGATTTTTATTTGCCATAATTAAATTAAATACTCATGCCTGAAACCATTAAGATGTTCGGATTGGCAACAATTCTTTCGCCAATTTTCAAACCTGATAGAACGCTTTTCTTATCCTTGCCAACTTGTTCGCCTAAACGTATGAATCTTAACTCTGTTTTATTGGTTGATGAGTTAATAACAAACACACTTGGCAGTGAAGAACGCCACATAATAGCCACCTCAGGAATAATAGGTGTTAGTACGCCAGAATCTGTTTCAAAAATTTCTACCTCTGCATATGCGCCTGACAATACTGGCACATTAGCTGGCAAATCAAACTTAACTTTAACACTGTGTTTGGCATTATCTGCAATGGGATAAATTTGTGAAAGTTTGGCATCAACCACAATATTAGCAATGTCCAATTTAATGCGGTATGTTTTGTTAAGTTTAAGGCTTCTGACTAGTCTTGAAGGCACATTTACTTCGACTTGAAGATTTTTAATATTGGCAAATTTTATTAAAATTTGACCAGGTTGGACAACATCACCCTTATTAATACTTTTAGCCACAATCACACCATCAAATGGCGCACTAATATTGGCATCTTTTAAGCGTGATTCAACTTGCTTTAAATGCAATTCAGCTTGCTTGAGCTTATTCTTAGCCTGCTGATAGTTTGTGTATCTAGAGGTTCTATTGGCAAACTTATCAAAATCTGGATTACCTTGTCCTGATATCTTTAACATAGGATCAGTAAACATTGAAAACATACCTGGTACGCTACCAAACATGCCACCTGAGTTTGGCGATACGATTGATTGTGAATATTGAACACCTGCATTTCTAAGCGCCTCATTGGCTGAGGCAATTTCTGCATAAGCCGAATCCCTTTGTGCTTGAATGGATTCTTGCTCTAATGTGACTAAAATTGAACCCTTTTTAAACATATCACCCTCTTGACCGCCAATGCTTAACACGTCGCCAGAAACTTGAGCAAGTAAATTAACCTGAGAAGAAGAAATGACTGAGCCGCCCAAAAGTGCTCTTTTATCAAGTGACATGCCACTCACCACTTGGACGTTATAAATAGATTCAAAATTATTAACACTTTGATTTGTGCCTTTCAAAGGCGAGCCAAATGATGTAATTTGTGCCTGAGAAGACAGCGAAAACATTAATAAAATTGATGTGAATAATAAGACTGATAAGTCCATAGTTGACCTGTTTTTTAAAGTGAAAAAAATAAACTTTAGCGAGAATTTTATATGATTAAAATACACCATGTCTATTATTTTCTTTAAATACGGGCAACCCACTTTTATCCTATTGATATAAGTGCTTGTTTTTAAATAATTTTATTTACTTTCATGGATAAATTTCGATTGTATAAAAACCTCACAATGTTTACCTAATGACCATTGCTTTCACTGTTGGAGAACCATCAGGCATCGGACCTGATTTGGCTGTCATTTACGCTCAAAAAAAATTAAATAAAAATCTTTTGTTGTTTGCAGATCCAGATGTTTTATTAAATCGTGCAAAACAACTTAATTTAAACATAAAAATTGTTGAATCTGAGCAAGTCAGTTCAGCTTGTGAGCTGTCTGTCTATCCAATTAAAATTAACACCCCTGTAGAATGCGGCATTTTAAATAAAGACAATGCACAATATGTATTAAATACACTTGATTATGCAACTAAGTGCTGTCTTAACTCACAATGCGATGCTTTGGTTACTGGCCCAGTACATAAAGGTGTTATTAACCAAGCAGGAGTTAGTTTTACGGGGCATACTGAATATTTAGCCAACTTGTCTAATACTGATAAAACAGTCATGATGTTGGCAACAAATGATTTAAAGGTTGCGCTAGCAACCACGCATATGCCGCTTTCAGAAGTGCCTCAAAGTATTACCACGCAATCTTTGCAAAAAACCATTAGTATTATTCATCAATTCTTATTAAATGACGGTATTGACACGCCTAAGATTGTTGTATGTGGCTTAAATCCACATGCAGGCGAAGATGGCTATTTAGGCATGGAAGAGGTTGAAATTATCAACCCTTTAATCAAAAAACTAAACAACCAAGGGTACAATCTTGTTGGCAGTGTGCCTGCTGATACAGCCTTTACACCTGATGCGCTGACTGGTGTTGATTGTGTGCTTACCATGTATCACGACCAAGGCTTGCCAGTGTTAAAAACATTGGGATTTAAAAAAGCGGTTAATATTACATTGGGTTTGCCATTTATCCGAACCTCAGTCGATCATGGTAGTGCACTTAGTCTTGCAGGTACTGGAAATATTAGCCTTGGTAGCTTAAATACTGCACTGAATTATGCACAAATGCTAGTAGCCAATCGTAAAAAACGTCAACCTTCACAAGGCGCATCATTTTATGCATAAAGCTCGCAAGCGTTTTGGGCAAAATTTTCTTATTGATAATAGAATTATTGACCGTATTGTTGCCACCATTGCTCCAAAGTGTGATGATAGTTTACTAGAAATTGGCCCTGGGCAAGGCGCCATAACACTGCCCTTATTAGATTATGTTGACCAATTGAACGTCATTGAAATTGATCGAAATTTAATTTCAATGCTAGAATCACTGAAACATCCTAATTTAATCATTCATCAAGGCGATGTGCTTAAATTCGATTTAAATACCCTACCTACACCAATTAGGGTGGTTGGAAATTTGCCTTACAATATTTCTTCCCCTGTTCTTTTTCATTTGCTTGAAAATTTAGACAAAATAAAAGACATGACCTTCATGCTACAAAAAGAAGTTGTAGAAAGAATGGTAGCAAACAATGGTTCTAAAATATATGGACGTTTAAGTGTCATGATGCAAGCGTTTTTTGATGTTCAGATGATTTTTATCGTACCACCAGAATCATTTAGCCCTGCACCAAGAGTAGAGTCTGCTATTGTACATTTAAAACCCTTAACACAAGCTAAAACCAAAGACATTAAAGCACTTGAAAAAGTTGTAAAATTAGCATTTTCACAACGCAGAAAAACACTTAGGAATTGCTTAAAATCAATACTCACTCAAGAGCAAACTGCTATTGATTTATTTCAGCGCGCTGAAATGCTAACAATTGATAATTTTATTACCTTAACACAAGACCATGAAAAACAACATTGAAATAAAGGTCAAAGTGGCTTATTTAAAGCATCAATCGGATGTTTATGCGAGTCAATATGCCTATACTTATACCATTACAATCACCAACAAAGGCAATGCTGGCGTGCAACTTTTAACGCGTCATTGGCGCATTCAAGATGAAACTGGACATACTGAAGATGTTATTGGCGAAGGTGTAATTGGTCAACAGCCTCATTTGGTATCAGGAGAATCTTTTCAGTACACCTCAGGTGCCATTATCAAAACCCTAACTGGCTCCATGAAAGGCTCCTATGGTATGGTTGATGACTATGGCGAGCGTTTTAATGTACAAATTCCTGAATTTGTGCTTAGCAAGCCTTATACGCTACATTAATGTCGGATTATTTAATTGGTGATATTCAAGGTTGCTTTGACGCCTTGCAAGCCTTGTTAAAAACAATTAAATTCTCAAGCGACAAAGACCAGCTATTTTTTTTAGGTGATGTGGTTAATAGGGGGAAGAAATCTCTAGCCACATTGCGCTTTATTAAAGATTTAAAAGGCAATGCTTCAATAGTATTAGGCAACCATGATTTTCACTTACTGGCTTGTTCACTGGGTAGCAAAAAGCCTAATAAGAAAGACACGTTTATGGATATTATCAATGCCAATGATGCAGATTCACTACTGGGCTTTCTGCGCAACCAGCCTTTGATGATTAAGCATAAAAATGTTCTCATGATTCATGCTGGTGTGCCACCAAATTGGGATGCTGATAGACTTCTTCAACAATCTAAGCAAGTGCAAAAACATCTGCAAGGTACTAATATTTCACAGTTTTTAGACAATATGTATGACAATAAGCCTAATATTTGGTCTACAGGTTTGACCGAACTAGAACAATGTCGATACACTATTAATGCCCTAATGCGACTACGCTTTTGCAAAGCTAATGGCGAGTTAGAATTTAGTCATAAAATGAATTACACATATCCGCCAAAAGGCTTTCAAGCTTGGTTTATGCACAAAAATAGATTGTTAAAAAATACCGATATATTCTTTGGTCATTGGTCTAGTTTGTCAGGCGTTAATCAAACACACATTTATCCCATGGATCGCGGCTGTATTTGGCATGGACGATTAAGCGCTATCAGATTAAAAGACAAAAAAGTCTTTTCTGTCAGTTGTTAAATTTCCACTTGTCCTTCAAACACAAATTGTGCAGGACCTGATAAAAATACATGTCCACCCTGTGTGTATTCAATCAAAGCATCGCCACCATTCAAGTGAGCAACCACATTTTCTTTTAACAAGCCTTGTTCAACACCATAAACCACCGCTGCACAAGCGCCAGAGCCACAAGCCAAAGTTTCACCAGAGCCGCGCTCATAAACACGTAAGTTAATTTCATGAGTATTCAAAATTTGCATAAAGCCAATGTTGGCTTGATTTGGTAGCAATTTACTTTGTTGAACTTTGGGTGCAATGCTACTAACATCAACAGTATTAACATCCTCAACCAGCATGACACAATGAGGATTGCCAATTGAGACAACACCTAAATCAAACCCTTCAATTTGATAATGTACGCTTTGTTGTGGCACGAGGAGTGGGATATCAACTGGATTAAGACTAGGCTTCCCCATATCAACACGCGCTGCGTTGTCAGCATTCAGATGCAAACTAATAATACCAGAGCGAGTTTCGACAACAATTGGATTTTTATTACTTAAGCCTTTTTCACTAACAAAACGCGCAAAACAACGCGCGCCATTGCCACATTGTTCCACCTCTAAACCATCAGCATTATAGATAACATAACGAAAATCAACATCTTTTGTGCTGCTAGTTTCAACCACCAATAGTTGGTCAAAGCCAATGCCAAAATGTCGATTGGATAAATTTGCTATTTGTTCAGTATTAAAAATAATATCACCAGCAAGATTGTCAACCACCATAAAGTCGTTACCAAGTCCGTGCATTTTTATAAAATTAATCAACATATTTTATGTATTATCCACTCATAACTCTCAAGGTTAAGAATAATTGAATTCTGATAAAATACGGCTTAATTTTCACATCAAGGCAAATCAATGCAAACACCAACTAATATTACCCTAAACAAAGAAAAAACCTTATTAACCATCTCCTTTGACAAGATTGATTATCCACTTAGCGCTGAATATTTAAGGGTTTACTCACCTTCAGCTGAAGTGGTTGGTCATGGCAAGGGGCAAGAAACTTTGCAACTTAATAAAGAAAACGTAACCATCTTACGCATTCAGCCAACAGGTAATTATGCCGTTATTTTATTTTTTAGCGATGATCATGACAGTGGCATTTACTCTTGGTCGCATTTACACAAACTTGCTTTGAATCATGATAAGCTTTGGCATGAATATTTGCAAAAGCTCAAAGACGCGGGACATACCCATCCACAAGTATAAATCCTAATGGCGTTTATTTCCTCACTAGGATTTTTCTTAATTACCATTGGTATTTTAGTAACTATCCATGAGCTAGGTCATTTTTTAGTTGCCAAAAAACTCAACGTCAAGGTATTGCGTTTTTCTATTGGGTTTGGCAAGATTTTAAAATCATTCAAGTATGGTGAAACACAATACACATTGTGTGCACTTCCTTTAGGCGGCTTTGTTAAAATGCTTGATGAAAACGAAGCGCCAGTTGAGACGTCAGAAAAACACCGTGCTTTTAATCAGCAAAGCGTTTATAAGCGCATCATGATTGTTGCAGCCGGACCGCTTGCTAATTTTCTTTTAGCCATTGTCCTCTATACTGTTGTTTTTGTTATCGGTGTTAATGGCCTTAAGCCTGTTGTAGGTGTGCTTGAGAGTCCTAGCATTGCCCAGCAAGCAGGCATTCAAACAGGTGATCAACTATTAGGTATTAATGGTGTTTTAACACCAACCATTAGCGAATTTTCAATTAATTTTATTCAATCATTGGATGAAAACCCTCTTTATATTAACGTTATTTCCAGTACTTCAAATTTTAAAAAATTAGAACTTAACTTATCTGGTGATTTCTTATCTAACCCAGAACAAGGTATTGAGCACTACTTAGGGTTTAAATTTGCCATGCCTAAACTTGAGGCAATTATTAACCAAGTTGTGCCTAATTCACCCGCATCAATAGCGGACTTGCAAACAAATGATAAAATTCTAAGTGCAAATCATACTGATATCAATTCATGGAATGATTTTGTTAATGTCATTCAAAACAACCCAAACAAAGAAATTAATCTACAAGTTAAACGCAATGGTAATATTTTAAATACGATACTAACACCAAAAATTGAGAACGGTTTAGCTAAAGCAGGTGTTAGTGTCTTAGTGCCCACTGGTTATTTAGATAAATGGCTTGTGCTAGTTAAAAAAGATATGTTTGATGCCTTTATAGCAGCCAATGATAAAGTCTATCAACTCATCCTACTTAACCTAAAAATGATTAAAAAGATGATTATGGGTGACACATCACTTGATCAAATTAGTGGCCCTATTAGCATTGCTAACTATGCTGGCAAAAGCGCCCAAGTGGGTTTTGTTCCATTTTTATCTTTTTTAGCACTCATTAGCATTGGCTTAGGTTTGCTTAATTTATTGCCTATTCCACTATTGGACGGCGGGCATTTATTTTTCTATTTAATAGAGCTTATTAAAGGTTCGGCTGTTAGCCAATCATTTCAACAAATTTTAACGAAATTTGGCTTGTTTGTTATTATCTCACTAACGGTTGTTGCTCTGTATAATGATTTGTCGCGTTTATTATAATTTATGAAAAAAATATGAAAAAAATTATCACCTTATTTGTCTTATCAGCAAACGTTTTAGCTTGTTCAGTTACATTGGCAGCACCTATTAAAAATATTGAAATTCTAGGTCTTAATGTTATTTCTAGAGGTACGGTTTTAAGCTATCTTCCAGTTGAAGCAGGTGATGATTACAACAATCAAGTGTCAGGACAAATTATTCGCGCCCTATATAAAACTAATTTTTTTAAAGACATTGAAGTTTCTCAAGAGGCTCAAATTTTAAAAATTAAGTTAACAGAAAACCCGTACATTAAATATATTGATGTGACTAATTATTCAAACAAAGTAATTGAAGAAAAGTCATTAAATCAAATTTTGAAAACCATGGGGCTTTCTCAAGGCAAAATTTTCAATAAAAGACAACTTGATAAATTAATTGCCCAACTAAAAGCTGTCTATGCATCAAAAGGTTATTATAGCATTAATATCGCCAAAACTATTAAGATTGACACACAAAATAGAGTAGGTATTGAGCTTAATATTAGCGAAGGCAAGGTGGCAAAAATTAGTTCAATGAAAATTACTGGCAATCATGTTTTTGATGAAAGCGAGTTGTTAACTTTATTTGAAATTGGGCAAGCCGACTTTTTTATTATCAATTATTTCACTGAAAAAGATCATCACTCTAAAGTGGCATTAGATGCTGGTATTGAATCTATGAAGTCGTTCTATATTAACGCCGGTTATCTTGATTTTAAAGTTAATAAAGTCAAAACAGATTTATCAGAAAATAAACAAAGTATTAGTATTAACATTCAGATTAGCGAAGGCGCTGAATACAAAATTGGCACCATTCAATTTACGGGTGACTTGCTTAGTCATTCCATTGAAGATCTTAGAAAATTATTGAGTTTTAAAAAAGGTGACGTGTTTGAACGTAAAAAAATGATGCAGGGTTTGCAGTCCATTAATGACGTATTCGCTAATCAGGGTTATGCTTTTTCTGATGTCAAAGTTGCAACATTAGAAAACGCAAATGCACATACGATTGATTTAAATATTGACATAACGCCCAATAAAAAAGTTTACATTAACCGCATCACTATTGTTGGCAACACTCGCACTCAGGATGAGGTTATTCGTCGTGAAATTGACATTCATGAGAATGGCTTATACTCTAATACTGAACTTAATAAATCTATCGAAAAAATCAAACGCTTGGGCTTTTTCTCCGATGTAAAAATGCAAGTTTCAAAACTTGAAGGCTTTAAAGATAAAATTAACTTGCATTTTAGTGTTGAAGAAACCCAAACTGGTACTTTTTCAATTGGCTTGTCACACTCTAATAGCACAGGTGCATCACTTAACCTAGGCGTACAAGAAAGAAATTTCTTAGGTACGGGTAATACACTAAATCTTTCTTTATCTGATTCTAAAGCAGCAAGAAATATTAGTTTTTATTTTTCTGACCCGTATTTCACTCAAAATGGGCACAGCATTAGTTACGGCGTATTTTCAAAAAAATTAGACGCATCTGAACTAGAACTAGATGAATATAAGATTGATGAAAATGGCTTTAGTTTAGGTTATAGCGCACCCATAACAAAAGAAACAAGAATTGGCGCTGACTTAAGGGCTTCAAAACGTGATATTACTTGTGGAACAACCTTTTCTGATAAAGATCACTATCCAACACAATGTGCTAGTGAAGATAAAACTGAACTAAAATTAGGCTTGAATTGGAGTAATAATACACTAAATGACTTTAATTTTCCAACCAAGGGGCAAAAAAATAGTTTAAATTTTAGTCTGGCCTTGCCCGTGGCAGATTTTCGTTATTACAAGTTAGATGCCTCTCATAAAAGTTATTACCCATTGAAAAATGATTTAACTCTCTCCTTGAAGGGTAGTCTAGGTCTTGCTCAAGGTTATGATAATAAAGAACTGCCTTTCTTTAAACGCTATTATGGTGGTGGATCCACGTCAGTACGTGGGTTTAACTTTAACTCCTTAGGTGTAAAATATGTAGGTAGTGACAAAGCCAAAGGTGGAGAGCTTTCTTTCCTAACTAGCGTTTCAGTCATCTCGCCAATCAAATTTATGGATGATAGTAAAAATATGCGCATTAGCGCCTTTGTTGATTTAGGGTCTATTAGTGAAAAAGCTTCTGGATTTGACATAGATGAACTACGCCTTTCAATAGGTGTTGCATTTTCTTGGCTAACACCTATTGGACCATTAGGCTTTTATGCTGCCCAACCTTTAATTGAAAAATCAGGCGACAAAACCAAAACATTTGACTTTACATTAGGCACTAGTTTCTAAATCAAACGTAGATATAATCACCTTTTGGCTTAATCTGAATAATGCACACGTTGGGAGAAATTGCTAAAGCCATTAACGCCAAACTTGTGGGTGATGCTAATATTGAGATTACAGGCATTGCCACGAGCTTGTCCGCTAATCAGGAACAACTAACCTACATCAACGATAACAAATACAAACAAACATTAATAAACTCCAAGGCTGGCGCTGTTATTCTTAATAACGATTTGCTAAAAAACTGCCCTACTAATGCTTTAGTAGTTGATGATGCCTACTTAGCATTTGCAAAAGCCACACACTTATTTAAAAAACAAGTTGTGCCTTATCAAGGTATTCATCCAAACGTTAAAACCAATCATACAAAAATAGCGCCGAACTGTGTTATTGGTAAAAATGTTGTTATTGGCAATCACTGTACCATTGCTTCAAATGTTGTTATTGAAGATAATGTTACTATTGGTAATGACGCTTTGATTCAGCCAAATGTGAGTATTTTGCAAGGTTGTTCAATTGGCAACAATGTTGTTATATCCCCTGGCGTGGTGATTGGTTCAGAAGGATTTGGCAATGCTCAGGATCAACAAAAACGCTGGCATAGCATTGCACACCTTGGTTATGTTGTTATTGGCAATAATGTGAGCATTGGCGCAAACACAACCATTGACCGAGGCACGATTGAAGATACTCAAATTCACAACGGTGTTCAAATTGACAACTTAGTACATATTGCACACAACGTTATTATTGGACAAGACTCTGCCATTGCTGCTACAGTAACTATTGGCGGTAGTTGCACACTGGGAAAAAGATGCATGGTAGGTGGTGGTGCAACCATTGCCAGCCACATTAGTTTGACAGACGACATTATTGTAACAGGTGCCAGCACTGTTGATAAAAACCTATCTGAGCAAGGGCATTACACAGGCTTCACTTCTATTAGCAAGCATCAAAAATGGAAGAAAATACAAGTATGGCTGTTAAATCTTGATAAAATCGCTCATTATTTAAACATTAAACTTAAAAAATTAAAGGAAAAATAACATGGAAATGAACATTCAAGACGTCAAAAACTACCTGCCCCATCGTTATCCTTTTTTGCTCATTGATAGAGTGTTAGAGTTGGAAGTTGGCAAGTCAATTGTGGCATTAAAAAATGTGACCTTTAATGAGCCTCAATTTACTGGACACTTCCCTGATCAGCCAATCATGCCTGGCGTTATGATTGTTGAAGCGTTAGCCCAAGCAACAGGAATTTTGGCTTTTAAATCTGAAGTAGGCAGGCCAATTGATAGACAAATATATATGCTTGTTGGTATTGATAAAGTCAGATTTAAACGTATGGTTGAACCCGGAGACCAATTGCGTTTAGAGGTAGAAGTTATGACCGTTAAACGTGGTATTTGGAAGTTTAAATGCAAAGCAACTGTGGATAATCAAATTGTTACGAGCGCTGAACTAATGTGCACTCAAAAAGCAGCAGATTAATTAAAAAAAATTAAGGAGCGTAAGGTGGTTATAGATCCTAGTGCAATTATCGACCCTAGTGCAAAAATTCATAAAAATGCTGAAATATGCGCTTATGTCATTATTGGTGCTAATGTAGAAATTGATTCTGGCACAATTGTTGAGGCGCACGCTGTTATTCAAGGTCCAACCAAAATTGGAAAGAATAACCATATTTATTCTTTCGCCTTAATAGGTGGAGATCCACAAGATATTACTTATGCAGAAGGTCAAGAATCTAGCTTAATTATTGGCAACGACAATCTCATTCGTGAATTTTGCACCATTAACCGTGGCACCGAAAAAGAAAACTCCATCACCCGAGTAGGCTCAAATAATATGTTAATGGCTTATGTTCATATTGCACATGATTGCCAAGTGGGTAATCACATTATTATGTCCAACAATGCCTCTCTTGCAGGTCATGTTAGAATCCATGATTGGGCAATTTTGGGTGGCTTTACCCTAGTTAAACAATTTTGCATGATTGGCATGCATACCTATGTTGGCATGGGTTGTCAAATCAACAAAGACATTCCTGCTTATATGGTCGCCTCTGGCGTACAAACTCGGGTTAGAAGTATTAACGCCGAAGGCATGAGGCGGCGAGGTTTTAGCCCTAATGCGATTGCTGCTATTAAACGCGCCTTCAAAGCAGTTTATCGTGAATCTGGCTTGTTAGAACAATCTCTTAAAGAATTAGAACAATCAGAATCTGACCATCCAGAAGTGGTGCAATTTGTTAAATGCATTCGTAGTTCTAAAGTTGGTATTATACGCGGTCCAACTGAGGAATGATATTTTAGAGATGTCCTTTGGATAAGTCTTTTTTAAAGTCCAGCAGTATTATCGCTGCCATGACTTTTCTTTCACGCATACTAGGCTTGGTGCGTGATTATTTTATTGCCCGATATTTTGGTGCCAACGGCCTGACTGATGCCTTTTTAATCGCTTTTAGAATCCCCAATTTTTTTAGGCGCCTATTTGGCGAAGGTGCTTTTTCACAAGCTTTGGTGCCTATTTTAGCTGAGGCTAAAGCCAATAATACACAGGTCGAGGTTCAAAATATCATTAACCATATTGGCACAAAATTTCTTTTTGTGTTAATTGTAATCACACTCATTACAGTTATTATTGCGCCCATCATCATTTTTATGTTCGCCTGGGGGTTTTACTTTTCACCCGACCCAATGCAATTTAATCTGGCATCGGATATGCTAAGAATTACATTTCCTTATTTGTTGTTCATTTCTTTAACAGCTTTTTCTGGTGCTATTTTAAATACTTATGATCAGTTTGCAGTGCCTGCATTTACGCCAGTTTTGCTCAATATTTCCATGATTTTGAGTGCTATATATTTATCTGAACAGATGGACCCCCCTATTATAGCACTGGCATGGGGGGTGTTTTTTGGCGGTATTGCACAGCTTTTATTTCAGATACCTTTTTTAATAAAAATAAAAAAACTACCCAAATTAGCACTTGGCGACCATCAAGCAGTTAAAACCTTAAAAAAACGTATGTTGCCTGCTCTATTTGGGGTTTCAGTATCACAAATCAATTTACTAATCGATACCATGATTGCCTCAGTTCTTGTCAGTGGTAGTGTTTCATGGTTATATTATTCAGACAGACTATTAGAGCTGCCTCTAGCACTTATTGGCATTGCTTTAGCCACTGTATCTTTAGCCAAATTAAGTCAGCATTTTGCTGATAAAAATGATGAGAAATTTGTGCAAACAATTAACAATGCTTTAACAATTGGATTGATACTTGGACTACCAGCCTGTGCTGGTTTGGCGTTACTCGCTGAACCTTTAATTATCACCTTGTTCCAATACGATCAATTTGATGCATTTGCTGCATTACAGTCATCATTGAGCCTGATGGCTTATGGCTCAGGGTTAATGGCTTTTATTTTTGTTAAGATTTTAGCCCCTGTTTTTTTATCCAGAGGAAACACTAAAACACCAGTTAAAGTCGGGATCATTGCCATGATATCTAATGTTTTCTTAAACATTATTTTAGGTTTTTATTTTGCTCATGTGGGTCTGGCAATAGCCACCTCTATTTCTGCCCTACTTAATGCCGGCTTGCTCTATTACTATTTAAATAAGCAATCTATCTTCAATATTTCTAGTAACTTATATCAAACTTTTTTAAAAGCCTTGGCTGCAAGCTTTATAATGACTGTCTTTATTTTGATTTTTGGATCAGAGGTTGGGTTTTATTTAAAAGCTGATGTCAGTTCAAGAATAACATTGCTTAGCACAACCATTGTGCTTGCAATTATTATATATTTTACCAGCTTAAAACTGCTAAACATAGGGATGAAAAAACAATGAATACTGTAAAATGCATTAAATTAGACCATCAACTTGAAGCCTTAGATAGAGCGCCCTACCCTGGTGAATTGGGTCAAAGAATACTAAGCAACGTATCCAAGCAAGGCTGGCAACTTTGGCTTGAACATCAAACTATGTTGATCAATGAAAACAACTTAAATCTGATGGATTCAAACGCGCAAAGCTATCTTAAAGAACAAATGGATAAGTTCTTCTTTTCCAAAGAAGGTTCCGATGATATTCAAGGTTACACGCCCAATGAGTAATGGCGTATTGTTTGTTATTTCCGCTCCTTCAGGATGTGGAAAAACCTCATTAGTTAAGGCGCTTATTAAAAAAATTGATCACTTATGTGTTTTAGTTTCACACACCACAAGAGCGCCACGCTTAGGCGAAGTACAGGGCGAAAACTACTTTTTTGTCTCTAAAGATGAATTTAATAAAATAAAAAATAGTAATGGCTTTATTGAGTCAGCACAAGTGTTTGATAATAACTATGGCAGTGCCAAACAATCGGTTCAAGACTTATTAAATAGTGACTCTGACGTTATTTTAGAGATTGATTGGCAGGGTTTTAGGCAGGTTAAAAAAACCTTTAATCACTCAGTTGGTATTTTTATTCTCCCACCTTCTAAGGCGGCATTAAAAAAACGCCTAACCAACAGAGGACAAGATAATCAGGGCATTATTAACAGAAGAATGCATGATGCAGTAAGTGAAATGCAACACTTTAATGAATTTGATTATCTGGTTATTAATGATAATTTTGACGTAGTTCTGAATGATTTATCAACCATTGTGCACGCTGAACGTCTAACATTAGCGCAACAATCAAGCAAGCATCGAGATTTGCTTAAAACATTGATATAACCTATAATGTCAACCCTTACTAATATTTATCGTTAGTTATTTAACAAAATGAGTCAAGAATTTGCATTATCGCCTGCTAAAAAAACCTCAAGTCTAGAGGTTCAAAAATATCCGCCCATCCTAAGTAGTGAACAAGAGCATGAATTAGCCGTTCAATTGTATGAAAATCACGATTTAAGTGCGGCCAGAAAATTGGTTTTGTCGCACATGCGTTTTGTCGCCTTTATTGCCCATGGCTACAAAGGTTACGGTCTTGAACAAGCCGATCTTGTGCAAGAAGGCACCATTGGGTTAATGAAGGCAGTTAAGCGTTTTAACCCAAATAAAAATGTGCGCCTCGCCTCATTCGCAGTATATTGGATTCGTGCTGAAATTCACGAATTTATTTTCAAAAATTGGAAAATTGTTAAGGTTGCCACAACCAAGGCGCAACGTAAATTATTTTTCAAACTCAAGCAAGCTAAAGCACATATTTACAGCTCATTAAACGAGGAACAAGCAGATAAAATTGCCAATGATTTAGGCGTGCGTCGTAAAGATGTACTGGAGATGGAGTCGCGCTTGCAATTTAACGATGTGACGTTTGAAATATCTAATGATGAGGATTCTCATGCACCAGAACAATACTTAACCAATGAAAACGTCCAAACACCTGAGCAGTTGTTACTAATAGACGATTCAAAGCAGAACCAACAGCAACAACTTTACAAAGCCTTGTCGTCGTTAGATGAAAGAAGTTTGGATATTTTACAATCTAGATACTTGAAAGAAGAAAAAACAACCCTACATACTTTAGCAGACAAGTATGGTATCTCAAAAGAAAGAGTGCGCCAACTTGAAACCAAAGCCATGCAAAAGCTTAAATCAAATTTACAAGAGCAAACTCTTTAAAGGCTGATTTTAAGTTCAAGCATTAAGCTTAAAAATTATTTATTTATTAACTAGGAGAAAAAATGAATATTCGCCCCCTTCACGATCGTGTGATCGTCCGTAGAACACAAGAGGAAAAAACCACTGAAAGTGGATTAATTATTCCAGATTCAGCCACAGAAAAACCTTCAAAGGGTGAAATTTTGGCGGTTGGTCACGGCAGAATTAACGACAATGGTGATGTTATTGCATTGGATGTTAAAGTTGGCGACCAAGTATTATTTGGTCAATACGCAGGTAACGAAATTAAAGCAGATGGTGAAACATTGCTAGTTATGCGTGAAGACGATATTGTCGCAGTTATTGAATAAAGGAGATTAAAAATGTCAGTAAAAGATATAAAATTTGGCTCAGAAGCTAGAAACTTAATGTTAGATGGTGTTAATATGCTAGCTAATGCAGTTAAAGTAACACTAGGACCTAAAGGTAGAAATGTTGTGCTAGATAAATCATTTGGCGGTCCAACAATCACCAAAGATGGTGTTACTGTTGCTCAAGAAATCACCTTAAAAGGTAAATTTGAAAACATGGGTGCTCAAATGGTCAAAGAAGTGGCATCAAAAACCAATGACATTGCTGGTGATGGCACCACAACAGCAACTGTGCTTGCACAAGCCCTTGTTATTGAAGGTGTTAAATCAGTGGCAGCAGGTATGAACCCTATGGATCTTAAACGAGGCATTGATAAAGCGACAGAAGCTGCTGTTAATGCGTTGCGTGACATCTCACAACCTTGCAATGACACAAAAGCCATTGCCCAAGTAGGTAATATTTCTGCAAACTCTGATGCTTCTGTGGGTGATATTATTGCCGATGCCATGGAAAAAGTAGGTCAAGCTGGTGTCATTACGGTTGAAGAAGGTTCTGGTTTTGAAAATGAGCTTGATGTGGTCGAGGGTATGCAATTTGATCGTGGCTATTTGTCGCCTTACTTTGTTAACAATCAAGAAGCAATGACTGTTGATCTTGAAACGCCTTTTGTATTATTACATGATGGTAAAATTTCAAATATTCGTGATTTATTACCTGCGCTAGAAGCAGTCCAAAAATCAGGCAAAGCCTTGTTAATCATCGCTGAAGACATTGATGGCGAAGCGCTGGCTACTTTAGTGGTTAACAATATGCG
Source organism: Abyssogena phaseoliformis symbiont OG214 (assembly GCF_016592595.1). Taxonomy (NCBI): domain Bacteria; kingdom Pseudomonadati; phylum Pseudomonadota; class Gammaproteobacteria; species Abyssogena phaseoliformis symbiont. The sequence goes on along the minus strand of NZ_AP012977.1, from coordinate 649,462 downwards.
TGGTATTGTTAAAGTTGCAGCAGTTAAAGCACCTGGTTTTGGCGATCGTCGTAAGGCAATTTTGGAAGACATTGCCGTACTAACAGGTGGTGTGGTTATTTCAGAAGAAGTTGGTTTGTCTTTAGAAAAAGTAACTGATGACCATCTTGGTACTGCTAAACGCATTGAAATCGGCAAGGAAAATACTGTCATTGTTGATGGCGCAGGTAAAAAAGCTGATATTGATGGTCGTATTGCACAAATTAAAGCACAAATTGAAACCACAACGAGCGATTACGATAAAGAAAAATTACTTGAACGCTTGGCTAAATTATCAGGCGGTGTTGCTGTGATTAAAGTAGGTGCTGCTACTGAAGTTGAAATGAAAGAAAAGAAAGGCCGTGTTGATGATGCACTACATGCCACTCGCGCTGCTGTTGAAGAAGGTGTCGTTCCTGGTGGCGGTGTTGCTTTGGTTCGTGCTATTAAAGCCTTAGACGGATTAACAGGTGATAATCATGATCAAAACATTGGTATTGACATTGCTAAACGCGCCATGGAAGCGCCACTACGTCAAATTGTAACAAATGGTGGTGGTGAGGCTTCTGTTATTCTTAACGAAGTCGCCAAAGGTAAGGGTAATTATGGCTACAATGCAGCAACAGAAGAATATGGTGATATGCTTAAGATGGGTATTTTAGATCCAACAAAAGTTGTTCGTGCAGCACTACAACATGCTGCCAGCATTTCAGGTCTTATGATTACAACTGAGGCAATGATTACTGATACTCCTCAAGACGACACGCCTGCTGCTGCACCTGATATGGGTGGTATGGGTGGCATGATGTAACCGTTATATTTTTAAGTAAATAAAAAGCCCCATTTTATGGGGCTTTTTATTTGGTATGATACTTGCCAAATTATCATATTCAAACATTGAGACTACTGCATTAACCCAGTACAACCCATGAAACACATAAAACAGTACCTTTTCCGCCAAAAAACTCGTCAAACAACCAACCATTCTCTTTATTTTTGTATGGAAAATGTACTATTTTCCATATATCCCAAGTTGCACTGGGCTAATCAGTGACCTCACCATGAGCAATTACGATTCATCCTCTATTGAGGTTTTAACAGGTCTTGAGCCAGTACGCAAACGTCCAGGGATGTACACTGAAACTGAGCGCCCAAACCACCTTGCCCAAGAAGTTATTGACAATAGTGTTGATGAGGCAATTGCAGGGTATGCTTCTAAAATTAGCGTTGTTTTATACAAGGACGGATCCTTATCTGTTGAAGATAATGGCCGAGGCATGCCTGTGGATATTCACCCTAAGGAGGGTAAATCAGGTGTTGAGGTTATTTTAACCAAACTCCATGCAGGCGGAAAATTTTCAAATGACTCATACCAATTTTCAGGTGGCTTACATGGTGTTGGAATTTCAGTGGTTAACGCTCTTTCCACTTTGGTAGAAATCTGGATTAAAAGAGATGCTAAAGAACATTACATCACTTTTTCAAACGGTTTTAAGCAAACAGAACTTGAAATAACTCGCGCTGTTGGCAAGCGCCACACGGGTACTATCCTTAAATTTAAACCTGATGCACAGTTTTTTGACACTATTAAATTCTCCGCAGCTAAATTATGCCACAACCTACGCTCTAAAGCAATTTTATGCCCAGATTTAGAGGTTTATTTTTATAATGAAATAGATGAAACAACAGACAAGTGGGTTTACAAAGAAGGCTTAAAAGACTATCTATCCATGTCTTTAGATGGCCTAGATTGTCTACCACCTGCCCCTTTTATTGTTGATTATAAAACTGACGAACAACAACTTAATTGTTCGCTCGCATGGACGCAATACAACACTAATGTTGTGGCTGAAAGCTATGTTAATCTTATTCCAACCATTGGTGGTGGCACGCATGTTAACGGGCTAAGATCAGGACTTACTGAAGCCTTAAAAGAGTTTTGCGAATTTAGAAATTTAATCCCTAAAAACATCAAACTCACGCCTGATGATATCTGGCAAAAAATTGCCTATGTGTTATCTATCAAGATATTAGACCCACAATTTTCTGGCCAAACTAAAGAAAGACTATCCTCTAGAGAGTGTGCTAGTTTTGTTGCCAATATCGTTAAAGATGCCTTTAGTCTTTGGCTAAATCAACATACTGGCATTGCAGAAAAAATCGCTCAATTGGCTATTATCAATGCACAAGCAAGACTTAAAACCAACAAAAAAGTCATTCGCAAGAAAATAGTTAGTGGTCCTGCCCTGCCTGGAAAATTATCAGATTGCACCAGTACTAACCTTAATCAAACAGAAGTATTTTTAGTTGAAGGTGACTCCGCAGGTGGCTCTGCCAAACAAGCAAGAGACAAAGAATATCAAGCCATTTTGCCGCTACGCGGCAAAATTTTAAACACTTGGGAGGTTGATTCTGAGCAAGTATTAGCCAGTAACGAAATTCATGACATTAGCATTGCCATTGGTCTTGAGCCTAATAGTGAAGATTTATCAGGCTTGAGGTATGGCAAAATTTGTATTCTTGCTGATGCCGATTCAGATGGCGCGCATATTGCCACGCTCATCTGCACTTTATTCGTGAAACATTTCCCAAAACTTATTAAAGAAGGTCATATATTTGTTGCAATGCCACCTTTATATCGTGTGGACGCAGGAAAACAAGTTCACTACGCCCTTGATGACAATGAACGAGACGCCATTATTAGAAAAATAGAAAGTGAAAACAAGCGTGTTAAAATTCAAGTTCAGCGCTTTAAAGGTTTGGGTGAAATGAACCCTTCTCAATTAAGAGAAACCACCATGCTACCCGATACTAGACGCTTAATTCAACTCACATTAGATGATCCATTGCAAGTTTTTCAAACCATGGACATGTTATTAAATAAAAAACGCGCAGCTGATCGAAAAAAATGGTTGGAAGAAAAAGGCAATTTGGCCAATGTCTGATGCTAAACATAAAACCAAAGCTGTTATTCTTTTATCTGGTGGGCTAGATTCTACGACAACTTTAGCTATTGCCAAAACAAAAGACTTTGAATGTTATAGTCTGAGTTTTGATTATGGACAAAAACAGAAGTCAGAATTAAAATCTGCTGAAAGTATTGCCAAAATTTTTGCCACTACTGAACATAGAGTTATGAAAATATCCTTATCTGATATTGGCGGTTCTGCCTTAACAGATAATAAGATTGACATACCCAAATTTTCTCAAAACGATGATATTCCGATTACTTACGTACCTGCTCGTAATACCATTTTTTTATCCTATGCACTAGCATGGTCAGAGGTGCTAGATTGCCAGCATGTGTTTATTGGCGTTAATGTACTAGACTATTCAGGTTATCCTGATTGTAGAGAGTCTTATATCAAAGCATTTGAAGTGATGGCTAATCTTGCCACTAAACAAGGTATTGAAGGGAAAAAACTAACCATTCACACGCCACTAATTCATTTGAATAAAGCACAAATTATCAAAAAAGGGCTTTCTCTTGGCATTGACTATTCACTAACCATAACGTGCTATCAGGCAGATAAAAATGGAAAAGCTTGTGGCATTTGTGATGCATGTGAATATAGGAAATTAGGCTTTAAAGAAGCGAAAGTAATAGACCCAACCCGATATCAAATCTAGCATTATTTATATAAAACACTTTAATTAAAAATTTTAAATTTAGTCTTGTATAACCTCTTTTTGACGATAAAATAATGATTTTAAAATAGTTAAGGAAATAGACAAATGAGTATTGAGCAAAGAGTAAAAAAAGTTGTAGCTGAACAATTAGACGTAAGCGGTGATATTGATAACAACGCTTCTTTTATTGATGATTTAGGTGCAGATTCTTTGGATACTGTTGAATTGGTCATGTCTTTTGAAGAAGAGTTTGGCTGCGAAATTCCTGACGATCAAGCCGAAAATATTACCACAGTTCAACAAGCAATTGACTACGTTAACAATAATTTGTAATTTCCGTTTATCAACTTAACGCAATAAGGCGCTTCTTTCTTTGAATTAAGCGCCTTTTTATATTAAATTTTAAAACATTATGAGCAAAAGAATAGTTGTTATTACAGGCATGGGTATGGTTTGTCCAGTGGGTCTAAGTGTAGGTGAATCTTGGAATAATATCCTTAAAGGTCATTCTGGCATTGCCTCACTCACCAATATTGATACCAAAGGTCAATCGGTCACGTTTGGTGGCTCAGTTAAAGGTTTTGAAATTACTGACTACTTAAAACCTAAAGAAGCCAAAAAAATGGATGCCTTTATCCATTACGGCATGGCCGCTGGCATTCAAGCTATTGAAGACAGTGGTATTGAGATTACTGAGCAAAATGCTCACCGTATCGGTGTTGCCATCGGTGCTGGCATTGGCGGTCTTGGCACAATTGAAAAAACTGCAGATCTATTCAGAGAAAAAGGCGCAAAACGTATTTCACCTTTTTTCGTTCCTTCGTCAATCATCAATATGATTTCAGGCAATCTTTCTATCAAATATGGCTTAAAAGGTCCTAATTTTTCCATTGTGACTGCTTGCACCACAGGTACTCATAACATTGGTGATGCTTCTCGCTTGATTGAATACGGCGACGCTAATGTGATGATTGCTGGTGGCGCTGAAATGTCAACCACTAATTGTGGGCTAGGTGGTTTTGCTGCAGCACGTGCATTATCCACTCGTAATGATGACCCGACAAGCGCTTCTCGCCCTTGGGATAAAGACAGAGATGGTTTTGTACTTGGCGACGGTGCAGGTGTTGTGGTATTAGAAGAGTTTGAACACGCTAAAGCGCGTGGTGCAAAAATTTATGCACAAGTGTCAGGCTACGGCATGAGTGGGGATGCTTATCACATGACACTACCTTCAAAAGGTGGGGAAGGGGCAGCCAGATGCATGCAAAATGCGCTGAGAAACTCAGGTATTAACGTTGATCAAATTGATTATATTAACGCCCATGGTACCTCTACGCCAGCAGGCGACCAAGCAGAAACAGATGCTGCAAAATTAGCCCTTGGTAAGCATGCTTATAACATTGTCATGAGTTCAACCAAATCTATGACTGGGCACTTATTGGGCGCTGCCGGTGGTATTGAAGCCATTTTTACTGCACTTGCCATTCAAAATCAAATAGCGCCACCTACCATTAATATTATCAATCAAGACCCAAATTGTGATTTAGATTATTGCGCTAACGAGGCACGAGAAATGACAATCAATCATGCCATTTCTAACTCATTTGGGTTTGGCGGTACTAATGGCTCAATTGTATTGAGTAAGATTTAAAAAAATCTTACTCATGAAAATAACTTAGAATATCGGCTATTTTGTTGTTGTTAAATCAACACCTTTAATTTTATCAGCATCAGAAATTAACGCCTCAATAAACTCATAAATTGCAATTGCACCATTTTTAACACTGCTAAACGCAATTTCCTTATTCATAACCAAAGACCAGCTTTCGTCAGTTGCAACAAACTGTACAGCACCGCCAATCAATGCCAAAATAATAATAATACTGAGAATAAATTTAATCATGTTTTTTCCTTAGTTGAATGAATGATGCCGTTTGCTTTTAATAAGGCACTAATTGAGGGCTTTTCACCTCTAAATTTTATATATTGTTGCATAAAATCTAGACTACCACCTATTTGCAAAATATTATACAAGAAATCTTGAGAGGCATCAGAGCCAATACCGCCCTTCTCTTGCACATAGTAATAAGCATCAGCCGCTAAAACTTCTGCCCATTTATAACTAAAATATCCTGCTGCGTAACCCCCTGAAAAAATATGCCCAAAGGTGTTTAAAAATCGACTTTCGTTAATGTTGTCCATCAGTGCTGTCTCTAATCGAACTTGGGTTAATACTTCATAGGTGTCTGCATTTGACATGTGTGTTTTAAGATCCCACAATGAAAACTCGCACTGTCGTAACATGGCCAGTGCTGAGTGGAAATTTTTAGAAGCAATGAACTTATCAAACAAATCATCAGGTAAAGATTGCCCAGTTTTGTAGTGCTTTGAAATCAAGGCGATGACTTGTTTTTCAAACGCATAAAATTCCATATATTGGCTAGGTAGTTCCACACCATCCCATGGCACGCCAGATATGCCTGCAGCACAAGGATATTTAACCTTAGTCAATAAGTGATGCAATGCATGTCCAAATTCATGAAATAGAATAACAATCTCGTCAAACTCAAATAAAGCTGGTTTGTCTTTAGTGGGAGAATTAAGATTACAAACTACAAAAGCAACAGGTTTATGAGGCTCAATTAAAGGCTGATAATCTGCCGTCCATGCGCCAGAACGCTTGTTTTCCCTAACATATAAATCAAGATAAATTCTACCAATGAGTCCATTTTTATCACTAACATTTAAAACCTTAACATCGACGTGATAGCTGTCTTGCTGTACTTGCTCAATTTTAATCTGATATAAATTTTCAATGGTTGAAAACAACCCACTTAACACGCCCTCTACTGGAAAGTATGGGGTTAAATCAGATTTTTTAAATCCAAATTTTTGTTCTTTAAGTTGTTCACTATAAAACCCTAAATCCCACGGTTTTAAATCAATACCTGAAAATTTTTCTAATTCTTCTAGCTCTAATTGCGCCTGAAGCTTTGACTGCGCCACTAAATTAGACAAAAACTGAAGCACTTCATCAACTGTACTAACCATTTTAGATGCAATAGACAACTGCGCATAATGCTCAAAACCTAAGATACTAGCCATCTCAGCACGTAATGATAAAATCTCATCCATAATTGGCTTGTTGTTATAGTTAGTTGAAGTGATGCCTAATTCTGAGGCTCTTGATACATAAGCCTTATACATCTCTTCTCTTAAATCTCGGTTATCTAAATAAGTCATAACATCCATATAAACAGGCATTTGCAAACTTAACTCATAACCCTTATCAGTTTTAATTTTTGCCAGTTCATTATCACTATAGCCTTTTAACTCATCTTTATCTACAATTTTTTTCCACTCATTGGCGGACTTTAAAGCGTTTTTAGAAAACTCATTGCTCAGTAAACTGAGTTTTTCCTTAATGGTTTTAAATCTATTTGCAGTCTTGCCTTCCAAATCCACACCTGAAAGCTCAAACCCTTCTATGGCATTTTTAACGATGTGTTGTTGTTGTTTGTTAAGAGTGGTTTTTTCAAGCGTTTTATAAGCTTGATATAAGGCTTTATTGGTAGATACATCAGAATAAAAATTAGTAATGATTGGCAGCGTTTGTTCATATTGCTGATTAAATTCATCACTAAACATCACTGCATTTAAATGTGAATTAACACTGGTATGCTTTCCCAGCTTAAACTCCATTTGGTCAATAGGTGCAACCACACTATCCCAACTAGTGCCAAGACTTGCCTGTTCTACTACTTTAAGCCCATCTTGGGTTAATTTTTCAATGGTTTTAACAATATTTTTAGGTTGAAAATTTGGTTTCATAAGGTATTAATATGGTGGAAGGAGTGGGATTCGAACCCACGGTACCCAAAGGTACACACACTTTCCAAGTGTACTCATTCGGCCGCTCTGACATCCTTCCGAAAAAAATTATTTTAATCAATAATGGCTAATATTTCAAGGTTAGCTGATTTTCATACCTGGCTTGGCATTAGAATCAACTGACAAAATATGCAACGACTCGCCATCTCCTGCTACAAGCACCATACCTTGTGAAATACCAAAGCGCATTTTCCTAGGCGCTAGGTTTGCAACCATAATGGTGAACCGCCCTTCTAATTCCTCATTTGTATAATGCGCTTTAATACCTGCAAATATATTGCGTGTTTGTTGTTCGCCGACGTCTAGTGTTAATTGTAATAATTTATCAGCACCTTCTACATTTTTGGCTTTGATAATTTTAGCAACCCGTAAATCAATTTTAGTAAAATCATCAATCTGAATCATATTATCATCCTTAGGTTTGTCCTGCATAGTTACTTGCATATTTTGTTTTGAAGCTTCGATAACTTGCTCAATTTTCTCATCTTCAATACGTGACATCAGAGGCTTGAATGCATTAATTTGATGCTTGGTTAAAGGGTGTTTTAAATCCTGCCAATTAAGTGTATCTATATTTAAAAACACCTCAGTTTGTTTTGCCATAACGGGCAATACTGGTTTAAGGTAGGTCATCAGTACCCTAAATAAATTAATAGCAAGTGAAGCCACGTCATGCACTTGTGCTTGCTTGGCATCTTCTTTTACCAGTTGCCACGGCTTATGCCCATCGATATATTGATTGGCTTTATCAGCTAATTTCATAATCTCACGCATGGCTTGATTATAATTACGTGTCTCATAATGTTTTTTAATGACATCACCACAAACAACAAACGCCTGATAAAGCTCAGGTTCAATAGCGTAGGCAGATAAAGTTTTGTTAAATTTCTTAACAATAAACCCTGCACTACGTGAAGCAATATTAACCACTTTTCCCACCAAATCTGAATTTACACGTTGTTTAAAGTCAGTTAAATTAAGGTCGATGTCGTCAATTTTAGCAGACAGTTTATAGGCATAATAATAACGCAAATATTCAGGATTAAGATGATTAAGATAAGTTCTAGCCTGAATAAATGTGCCGCGAGATTTACTCATTTTTTGGCTGTTCACAGTTAAAAACCCATGCGCAAAAATCGCACTTGGTGTGCGATAATTCGCACCCATCAACATAGCCGGCCAAAAAAGCGCATGAAAATAAACAATGTCTTTGCCGATAAAATGATAAAGTTCGGTATTTGAGTCTTTGTTAAAGTACTCATCAAAATCCAACCCTTGCTCGTTGCAAAGCTTTTTAAAACTCGCCATATAACCAATCGGTGCATCTAGCCAAACATAGAAGTATTTACCTTCTACGCCAGGAATTTGGAAGCCAAAATACGGTGCATCACGAGAAATATCCCATTGTTGAAGACCTTGCTCAAACCACTCAGATAATTTATTACTCACTTCATTTTGCAAATGTCCTGCTTTGGTCCACGCTTTAAGTTGCGCTTCAAATTGAGGTAGGTCAAAGAAATAGTGCTCTGAGTCTTTAGTGATTGGGGTTGCGCCTGAAATGGCAGATTTGGCATTTTTCAGCTCTGTTGGCGAATAGGTTGCGCCACAAACTTCACAATTATCACCATATTGGTCATTAGCACCACACTTAGGGCAATCACCTTTAATGAAACGATCGGGTAAAAACATTTGCTTCTCAGGGTCAAATGCCTGAGAGATGGTACGTGTTTTAATAAAACCAGCAGCGTTTAACTTATGATAAATATTGGTAGAAATATCTTTATTTTCCTGACTATGGGTTGAGTGATATTGGCTAAAACCAATGGAGAATTCTTTAAAATCTGCCTGATGACGCTTACTCACACCTTTAATTAACGCCTCAGGCGTAATGCCAAGCTCATCAGCTTTAAGCATAATAGGTGTACCGTGCGCATCATCTGCACAAACATAATGACACTCATTGCCCATCATTTTTTGAAAACGTACCCAAATATCAGTTTGAATGTATTCTAATAAATGCCCCAGATGAATTTCACCATTGGCATAAGGCAGTGCTGAGGTAACGAGAATTTTTCGTGATGTCATAATAGGCTTGTTAATATTAAGGGTGGCTTATATCGTTATACGATAAAATATCGCTATTTTACTTAATTGGGTACATCAAAAGATGATAGATTTAACGAACAAGCAAATTGCAGATATTTTATCCAAGGTTGTTGATATTTATACCAAACAAGATATTGTTTCTTCAAATATCATTAATGATATTAACATTGATGGCGACAAAGTACAAATTAACATTGAATTTAATTACCCTGCCAATAGTTATCACGCTACTTTATCTAGTGCTATTACTGATGCATTAGCAAAAGCCAATATTAACAATGTTAGCGTTGATATTAAAACCAAGATTGTTAAGTATACCACTCAAAAAGGCGTTGATGTCCTACCAGAAGTTAAAAATATCATTGCTATTGCCTCAGGTAAAGGTGGCGTTGGTAAATCAACCACTGCGGTTAATTTAGCATTAGCTTTACAAGCAGAAGGCGCTAAAGTTGCTATTTTAGATGCTGATATTTATGGCCCTTCTCAACCTAGAATGCTAGGCGTTAGCAAAGCAAAGCCAGAATCCACCGCTGAGGGTAAATTATTACCTATTTTAGGCCATGGTATGCAAAGCATGTCAATCGGCTACTTGGTGGATGAAGACAATCCTATGATTTGGCGTGGCCCTATGGTAACTCAAGCTTTAGAGCAAATGCTAAGAGACACCTTGTGGCGTGGTATTGATTATATGATCATTGACTTGCCACCAGGCACAGGCGATACACAACTAACACTGTCACAAAAAATCCCAGTCAGTGGTTCTGTGATTGTAACAACCCCACAAGACATTGCACTAATTGATGCTAAAAAAGGCTTAAAAATGTTTGAAAAAGTTAACATTCCTATTTTGGGTATTGTTGAAAATATGTCGTTACATATTTGCTCTAAGTGTGGACACGAAGAGGCTATTTTTGGCACAGGTGGTGGCGAAACCATGGCTGCTGATACAGGTGTTGAGTTTTTAGGCGCACTCCCTTTAGAAATGGACATTCGAACTGACGGTGACGAAGGCACGCCAACCGTTGCCAAAAATCCAGAAGGCAGAATAGCTGAGATTTATAAAGAAATTGCTAAAAAAGTCAGTGCCAAACTAACCCAACAATCTCGTGCAACCAGTGCTTTCCCAAGTATTACCATTGAATAGCACTAAATAAGCAAACATGGATTATATAGAGCGGCTTAAAGGCAGGTTTATTGACATCATGCAATGGGGGAATGATTGCTACGCACTATTTGACAAGCTTAATAGCAATCCAAACGATTGGTATCTATACGACACCTTAAAAGTCGCGCCATAAGTAGTTACTCATGCCAGTGAATTTATTGACGCATTAAATGACATTAAAAAAGTCATCAAAAACGAACACCAAGAAAGGTATTGTTTATATCAATGATTTAGACAATCCTGACTTTGTCAAAATATTTCACCCAAACAATTTAGGCAAAGTTTGCGGCAGCAGTGAAAATCCGCTAATACCAAGGTGGTTATTGTCTTAAGACAAGTCTATGGAGATAGAAACAGAATTTGAGTCCAAAAAAGCACAAGGGTTTGTTTCTAAATATTTAAAATTCTAACATCTCAAAAACTAGCTTTGCCCATTCTAAGAACAGGCTAGGTTTGTTTCTTTTTGAATAAAAATATTGAGTTAACTCAATATACTTTTAAACATTAAAAATTCATTTTTATATTCACCTCTCGTCCAGTTTATATCTTTACTTCTTCATCATTGTATAAGACCAAGTGAAAGTATCACAGCACATAAAAAAACTCACCTAGTTTCTGCTATTTAAGCGTCATCAGTTATACTTTTATGCTAGTCCTTAGCACAGCTAGACTAAATTATGTATGCCGAAATTATAATATTTATACTATTAAAATGTAACCGTTACCCGAACTGGTAACGTGGAAAGTTCTACACCATCAATATAACCCTGTCACATAATGATAAGGATCTCCATAACCTATCCCTGGTGGTAAGGGAGGAAATTCTTCAGTAAGAGTTGCAGCATAAGTGCCATTATTATTATCAACCACAGTGCTAATACTTGAATCGCTTCCCGAAGTCATTGTAACCTTTGCACCACCTGTGGTTATTTTTTCTCCACCACTGTCTTTGACTTGTATGGTAATGGTTGAAGAGCCTCCTGCAAGTATTGAAACTGGACTAGCAGTCATAGCGGAGCAAAATGCGCTTGGAATTCCGATAAAATTAATAGTTACAGTATCAACCACACTATTACTAACAACACAATTCAACCGAGCGCCGCCAAAACTCATTGTAACTATTAAACCACCTGTGGTTATGTCGTTGCCATGAGCATCTTTGGCTTGAAAGGTAATGGTTGAGGTTGTAAACCCATTTGCATCGGCTTCACTTGGATTGGCAGTAAGGGTGGATTGTGTCACACTTGCAAAACCATCAACAATTGTTTGAATTTTGGTGCTGCTATCTACTTCTGCACTGGTGCGTTTGGCAACTTCAACATTTAAAACACCAAACTTGCCTTCATTATCGCTTCTTGCTGGCTTTTTGTTAAGATCAATTGGAATCACACCAACAAACTTAACACCTGGCATACTAAATTGAGTCGCAATCATTTAGTTTTTAGCCTTAATTTCACTTGTTAAGGAGGGGGCTGATATACTAGGCGTAATAGCAGTGCCGCCTGCTAACTGATAAGCCACTTCTGATAGCGGTGATGCTAAAATTTGAACAACACCTGTGCGTGAATAGATAGCTGCTGCACGAATTGATGGTGCAGGATTAATAACCACACTAGTTGCTTCATCCGTATATTCACCGCCTGTACAAGACAAGGTTACTAACCCTGCTGCTACTCTTGCATTGGTTAAACTGAAACTACCAATATCAGCACCTGTCGTTGCAACTTTAGACAAACCTGTGCTATCTTTAAGCGTACAAGAAGCACCATCGGTTGTTGAATTGTATTCACCTAAGACAACATTGCCAGTACCATTACTAACCTTTTCAATGCGAATCTTGTTGGTACGTTCAACTGAGACAAGTGTGGTTAAATCTATTGTGCTACTGATTTTAAACGCTCGATTGTCAGTGATAAAATTGGTGAACTTTTCATTATCCTTAAAAGGCAATGCAGTGGTTAAGCGGGCATAACTAGTACACTCTGCAGTATTAGAATTCTCAGTGCCAAATTCAAAACGAGTAGAAGGAGAAAATTCAATCTCTACGCCCAAGATATTACCTTTGATGTTGTTACCAACCTAAAAGTAATGGGTGCCTTTGATTTTTTCCCAAGACAGGTATGGCATTTGTCCTGAGAATTTGATATCATAACCTGCTAAGGTCTCTTCAGTAGTATCAGCGATTGTCTTTTTGTCTGAGAGTGGATGATAGACATTTGCACTAATACCAAAGTTTGTGCGTTGGTACTCTAAGCCAAGGCTTAGGCGTTTGTGTGCAGATTTGGTTTCATAGTCAGTGAATAGGTTAATGTCTGCGATTGCCATGTCATCTTGGACTAAGTAACGTTGTCCTACACCTAAGTTAATAGTCTCACGGCGATTGCCTTGGTTGTCACCAGAGAGGTGATTTGATCTTGGAAGAAAGTGAGTTCTTTGCTGTTGTCGTTTAACTCAGATGGTGGTTGAATCGTTTTGATGCTGTAATCTAACTCTTTTGAGTTAACTCCATGAATACTGATTTCAGTACGGCCAAAGCCAAACTGATTAAAAAACTGGTTGGCTTTGTCATTAATTAAACCTTCGGTTTTACTAATGGCTTTATTTTTTTAATTGATTGCTTAATCCTGTGGTAATTTTGTCGCCTAATTGGTTAACATTGTCTGAGTCTGTAGAACCTATGGCGTTACACGGACAGCGCCTGTCACTTCTTTGAGCAAGGTGGTGGCTTGGTTGTCTTTTTTAACAATGGCTGGATTGTTAAGATTGTGGGTGTATTCGGTGTTTAAGTCTATTTATCAAAGGTATTAACGGCTTACGCTTCAACAGCAAGTAAGAAGGTGAATATAGTCAGTGTAAGTGCACTGGGTTTGAAGGTTTTAGAACTTAGAGAGAACTCGGGGGAGGGGTACTTAAAAGCGGTTTAGAAACTAAAGAACTGGGGGTGGAGTATTTTTGAATGTGCTTGTTGCTAGATTTTGTGACATCAAATAGAATTCCATATTATGACAACTTCTTTTTAAAAACATATATTATATATAGTTTATTTAACAATTTAAATAACTTATGTTTATAACATAAATACTAGGCTGAATGTTACTTAGAGGTTAAAAATGTACAATCTAATGGATATAGACTTTGGGTGCTGTCTTAAAAGGTGAAAATTTAGTGGTTTTCAGAGACTTGATTGATGGTGTATTTGGGAATTTCAATCACCAAGTCAGTATCACCCATAATCGTCTGACAAGATAGGCGAGAATCTGAGTCTAAGCCCCAAGCCTTGTCTAATAAATCATCCTCTGTTTCATCTGACTCCTCTACTGAATCAAATCCTTCGCGCAGATAAATATGGCAAGTTGTACAAGCATTTGACATTTCGCAGGCATGTTCGATTTCAACGTCATTGGCAAGTAGTGCATCGCAAACACTAACACCTGATTGAGTTTCAATAACAATGCCTTCTGGACATAATTCATGATGGAGCAATACAATGATTTGTGGCATATAAATTTCCTAAATATTTTTGTTAAAATTCATCAACATTATGACCTTTCATGGCTTTCATAACGGTGTTGTTCATGCGCATTTCAACAAATTTTGAACAAGTGTTCTCAAGATTGTCAATAGCGGTCTTAACGGCTTTTTCATTATCAGAATGAGTAATGTCAAACAGTGTGGTTCTTGCGTTTAAGATCTTGTTAAGCATTTTATCATCAAGCATGTGCTTGTCTTTTTTAAGTGCTGAATCTATAGCTTGAATGGTTCTGTCTGCTTCTACTTGTGTTTCATGAAGCTGTCTGGTTTGAATATCAGTTTTGGCAAATAAAACAGAATCTTTAAGCATCTTTTCCATTTGCACATCTGTTAGCCCATAAGATGGCTTGATGGTGATGTTTGTTTTAACACCTGATGTTTTCTCAACAGCACTCACAGACAACAAGCCATCAGCATCCACTTGAAACTCTATTTGAATGCGAGCACTGCCTGCCACCATAGGTGGGATGCCGTGCAAATCAAATTTAGCCAACGAGCGACAATCTTTAACCAATTCTCTTTCACCTTGTAATACATGAATGCTCATGGCTGTTTGCCCATCTTTAAAGGTGGTAAATTCTTGTGCGCGAATAATAGGAATTGTAGTGTTGCGATGAATGACTTTTTCCACCAATCCGCCCATCGTTTCAAGCCCAAGTGACAACGGTAATACATCTAATAACAACATATCCTCTTGTGATTTATTGCCAGCTAAAATATTAGCTTGTATTGCTGCACCTTTAGCAACAACTTCATCTGGATTAATAGAGCATAAAACGGATTTGTTAAATAAATCACCCACCATAGAGCGAACTAATGGCATGCGTGTAGAACCACCTACCATAATAATATCTTTAATACCTTCAACATCAATTTGCGCATCTCTAATGGCTCGTTTGGTTAACAATAAAGTACGTTTAATAAGGGTTTTAGCTAGCATTTCAAATTTTTCTTTGGTAATGCGATAAGGTTTTTCAATGCAGTCAAATTCTGCAAATTCATGATTGCTCAAGGTTTCTTTAGCGGTGCGTGAAAATTGCTTAATCTTTTGCATTTGGGTGGGTGTAAGTTCACTAATACCCAATTGCTCGATGCAATCATCAACAATCAGTGCATCAAAATCATCACCGCCTAAGGTGGCATCACCGCCTGTTGCTAATACTTTGAACACACCCTTGCTAAAGCTTAAAATTGAAATATCAAACGTACCACCACCTAAGTCATAAATTGCATGCACACCCTCTTCACCCGATTCCAAACCATAAGCAACCGCTGCTGCAGTTGGCTCATTAAGCAAGCGCAAGGTTTTAAGCCCAGCCAAAGTTGCTGCATCTTTAGTTGCTTGACGCTGTGCATCATTAAAATAAGCAGGCACTGTAATTACTGCGCCAAATAGTGCACCGCCCAATGATTTTTCAGCGCGCTGTTTAAGTGAGGCTAAAATACTGGCAGAAATTTCAATCGCAGATAAGTCTCCCGTAGCGGTGTGAAATAATACATTATCACCATTTTCAAGCAATTGGTAAGGACAATTTTTGAATGTACTAACTTCTTTATAGCTCATGCCCATAAAGCGTTTGACTGAAATAATAGTATTGGTCGGATCAGTTTTCGCATAAGGACAAGCATCACAACCAACCGTTAATTTATTGTCCTTACCACAATGCACAACCGAAGGCAAAATTGCCTGATTATTTTCATCCATGAGAACTTTGCTTTGACCACTCATCACGGATGCAACCAATGAATTAGTCGTGCCTAAATCAATACCAATCACTAATTTATGCTGATGTGGTACGGATATTTGACCAGATTCTGATATTTGTAATAAAGCCATTATTGATATTGATTGCTACAACCACTCATCCATTAATTGTTTTGCATGAGCATTTAATTGCTCATAAAATTTTAATTCCCTAACCAAGTCTTTAATCTTATTTAATACCTTTGTATTGGTAAATGAAGCTCTAATATTATCTACATTATGCTTAATTTTTTCATCTACCTTTTCAATAAAATCATCTAAAGCCGTCTCATCTTTGCTAGCTTGAATTGACTCTAAAGTCTCTCTTAGCTCAATTTGAGACATTAAAAAATCAACCGCCATTGTTGTGTCTTTTTCGTCAAATGCGTTAATACCGTTTAGTTCTAATAAATAATTAGCACGATTAAGTGGGGGTTTTAAAGTATCAAATGCTGTGTTAATTAACGAGGTATTTTGTAATGCTAAAGCCCTTTCTTTATCGCTACCAGAGGCAAATTTATCAGGGTGAAATTTTGCAACTTGTTGTTGGTATTCAGTATTAAGCTTAGTGATATTTATATCAAAGTCAACTGCTAATGAAAACAACTCAAAATAGTTTTCCATTTTTTAAAAAACTAAACCGTAAAAGATTCGCCACAGCCACATTCAGCTTTAGCATTCGGGTTGTTAAACTCAAAACCCTCATTTAAACCTTCTTTAACATAATCAACTTGCGTGCCATCTAAATAAATTAAACTCTTTGCATCAACAATAACTTTAACGCCGTTGCCTTCAAATACAGTATCATCGTCATTAGTATTATCAACAAATTCTATGTTGTAACCAAGACCAGAACAACCCGTAGTTTGCACGCTAAGGCGAATGCCTATGCCAGAACCACGATTGGTTAAAAAATCAACAACACGCCCTGCCGCACGGTCAGTTAAAATAATTGCCATTATTAATTAGGCTTTGCTTTTAATGTCATTAATAGCTGCTTTAATAGCATCTTCAGCTAAGACTGAGCAATGTATTTTAACGGGTGGTAAGGACAGCTCTTCTGCAATATCAGAATTTTTAATTTCTGCCGCCTCATCTAGCGTTTTTCCTTTAACCCATTCTGTTAATAATGAACTTGATGCAATAGCAGAGCCACAACCATAAGTTTTAAACTTGGCATCTTCAATCACGCCATTATCATCAACCTGAATTTGCAAACGCATCACATCACCACACGCGGGCGCGCCCACCATACCTGTGCCAACATTTTTAGCGTCCTTATCTAATACGCCTACATTGCGTGGGTTTTCATAATGATCCATTACTTTTTCGCCATATGCCATCTCTTTTCTCCTTTTAAGTGCTTGTTGTTATTCTAGTCTTGTTGTGAGTCGCTAACCCATGTATTTATTACGCTCATTTAATGTGCTGTCCATTCAACTTTACTGATATCGATGCCATCTTTGAACATATCCCAAAGTGGCGATAAATCGCGTAATTTATCAACTTTAGTACGTACTAAACTAATAGCCTTATCAACTTGTGCTTCGGTTGTATAACGTCCAATGGTAAATCTAATTGATGAGTGTGCCAATTCATCATTCAAGCCTAGTGCACGCAAAACATACGATGGTTCAAGACTTGAACTTGTGCAAGCTGAACCTGAAGACACAGCAATATCATTAATAGCCATCATTAGTGATTCACCTTCCACATAGTTAAAACTGATATTTAAATTGCCTGGAATGCGACTTTCCATATCACCATTGACCACAACTTCTTCCATATCAACAAAACCTGCTAATAAGCGATCACGTAATTGTCTAATTTTTGCATTCTCCTCTTTCATCTCAGCTTGTGCAATCGCAAAAGCCTCACCCATACCAACAATTTGATGTGTGGCTAAAGTGCCTGAACGCATACCTCGCTCATGCCCACCACCATGCATTTGTGCTTCAATGCGTACGCGTGGCTTACGACGTACATAAAGTGCACCCATGCCTTTGGGCCCATAAATTTTATGGGCTGAAAAACTCATTAAATCAACGGGTAGTTTTGATAAATCAATCGCTACTTTGCCTGCTGATTGTGCTGCATCAACATGGAAAAAAATCTTATTCTCACGACATAGATTACCAATGGCTTCAATATCTTGAATCACGCCAATTTCGTTATTAACATGCATAATCGACACCAATATGGTATCTTCACGTATCGCATCTTTTAAAACATTCAAATCTAACAAGCCATTTGGCATTGGGTCTAAATAGGTTACCTCAAAGTCTTCACGCTCTAGCTGCCGACAAGTATCCAATACCGCTTTGTGTTCAGTTTTTAATGTAATAATGTGCTTGCCTTTTTTATGATAAAAGTGCGCAATACCTTTGATGGCCAAATTATCAGATTCGGTTGCACCCGAAGTCCAAACAATTTCTTTTGGATCGGCACCTACCAAATCAGCAACTTGCTGTCTGGCTTTTTTAACAGCTTCATCAGCTTGCCAACCATAATAATGAGAATTTGATGCTGGATTACCAAAATCACCATCCATGGTTAAGTGTTGCATCATTTTCTGGGCAACACGCTCGTCAACGGGTGTTGTTGCTGAATAATCCATATAAGTAGGTGTTGACATATTTATATTCCTTTATTTGATGAGTTATGATCGTCAATTACCATTTGCAAGGTTTTGCCGTTCAAAAATGTTCTAATTTGTTCACTAACTTCACACCATAATTGGTGAGAAATACACTGACGCCCATTGTTGCACCCCCTGATACCTTTACAACGACGCAAATCAATATTCTCATCCACTGCCTCAATGATTTGAGTTAAATTAATATCACAAGCTTTAGCGTCGAGCAAGTAGCCACCACCTGGGCCACGCACACTTTTAACCAATTCAACGCGACGCAACTTGGCGAATAATTGCTCCAAGTAAGACAATGAAATATTCTGTCTTTGTGAGATAATATCCAAGGTAATGGGCTTTCCAGTATCGTTAGATGCCAAATCTAACATTGCAGTTACTGCATAACGACCTTTGGTTGTTAATTGCATATCAGTCCTAATTCTAGTTAATAACAAGGGATGATTATACACTTAACCAAGTTATTTAGTCAAGTAAATAACCTTAATATTAGTTGGTTATTTATTTTCAATTTCCAAATCATTCACAGAAGTGTCTTTTTGGTCTTTGATGTTCAATTCTTTTGAAACTTTGTGCAATTGCAAATCCACATCATGTAAATGTACCAAGATAGAATTGATAGCTTTAACAGTAGGATCATCAACATCACCACTCACAGCATAAGAATCAAAATGGTCTGATTTAATTTGGTTGTTTTTCAGAACACGACCAGGCACACCAACAACCGTTTGAGATTCATCAATAGATTTAACCACAACAGAGTTTGAGCCTACTCTAACGTTATCAGCAAGTGTAATCGGACCTAGTATCTTTGCACCAGCGCCAATCACGACATTATTACCCAGAGTGGGATGGCGTTTACCTTTTTGCCAAGTTGTGCCACCAAGTGTCACTCCATGATATAAAGTACAATCATCCCCAATTTTAGCAGTTTCACCAATCACCACACCCATGCCATGGTCAATAAAAAAACGACGACCGATAACAGCACCTGGATGAATTTCAACACCTGTGAACCATCTTGCTAATGATGATATAAATCTTGCCAACCATTTAAATTTTAAACGCCATAATCGATGTGCTAAACGATAAAACAACATGGCTTGCACGCCTGAGTAGCAAGTTATAATTTCAAAGATGTTTCTAGCAGCAGGGTCACGATCAAAAATACTTTGAATATCTTCAATAAATTTCATAGCTAAATTATATCATACAGCGCTAATGTCTTAAATTGCGTTTATACGCAAAAACCCTTAGTAATTAATAACCGATTTAAAACGTTTATAATTCCATAAATATTGCTCTGGCTGGGTTGTAATCAAATCTTCAATGACTTTATTCATCAGCAATGTGTCATCTTCAAGTGTGTTGGCGCTAGACAGCACTTTTACTGGTTTGAGATTAAGCTCGTAACCTTTAGCATTTGGCAAGCGTTTTGCCCATGCTATAACTACTTGAGCATCATTCTTCCTAGCAAGCCTTACCAATAAAGTCATCGTGCGCGTATTTTGTGAAAAAAATGGCACTAGAACACTCCCCACTTCACCCGGATCTTGGTCGGGTAATATGGCAATGAGTTGTTTGTTGTTAATTGCTCTTTGCAATTTGATAACACCTTTTTTATTGGCTGGTGCCATTAGCAAATCTCCCTGTTGTCGTTTTGAGAGTAATAATGCGTTTTGCTGTTTATCTTTTAATGCCTTGTACATAAACACGACTGGCTCAGATAATGATACCATTCTAGCCACCAATTCCCAACAGCCAAAATGAGGCACTAATAAGATAACGGCTTTGTCGCTTTTAAGATGTTCCATGCCTATTGTTTTTGTCACGTATTTGGCATTATTATCAAAATTCCTAAACCAAATAAACCCAGACTCACTTAAACCCTTACCTGATTCTATGAGTGATTTTTTAATCAATATTTGTTGTTGCTCTGGGTTTAATTTTGGAAAACAAAGTTGAATATTTTTACTCACCACGGCTTTGGAGTTAGACTTTATTAAATACAAATATTGGCCAATCAATGTGCCAACAAAATGGTTTAACCTCAGTGGCATGATTGAAAAAATCCAAAGAATAAATCTAACCATCCAAGCCTTCCTTAGTTTCATCTAACATGGGCTTCATGGTGCTTAGTAGGTTTTTATACAAGTTAGGAGTGCGCTTTTCTTCAGTCAACAGCCACTGTTTAAAATGTGCTCGCTCGGTGGGTATTTGATAACAAACTGGGCAGGAATCTTTAATGATGGGCAAACGTGTTGTTTTGGCAAAATCAGCCAGTTGTCTTTCTCGAACGTACACCAGTGGTCGAATAATACGCAAATCTTTTGCATCGTTAATGTAATGTGCTTCCATGGTTTGAATTTTGCCATTATGACACATTGACATCATCAGCAATTCAGCCAAGTCGTCTAAATGCTGCCCCAATGCTAAAACATTGTAACCTTCATACCGTGCCACTTGATACATTAGTCCTCGCTTAATGCGCGCACAAAAAGAGCAATATGAACTGCCCTTCATGCTTTTTTCGGCTTGCTTTATAATTGGAAAGGCTTCAAAAAAATAAGGCGTGTCAAATTTTTTTAAAAAACTTTCCAAAGCTTGTGGCTCAAAACCATCTACCTGAGGGTCAATCGTAACCACGCCAAGTTCAAAATGAATTGGGGCAGAGGCAAGAAAATGGTGCAAAATATGAAACAAACTCAGCGAGTCTTTACCGCCAGGCACTGCCAAAAGTACCTTACCCTCCTCTTTAATCATTTTAAAATCACTCATTGTACGCCTCCGACTGGTTTAACTAATAATTTTGGCAAAACCATTCTAGGTTTAACGGTGTGTGTTTTTTAGGATTGTTTATTTTGCTTGTGCAAACCATTTCTTTGTCTTCCTAGGGTTTCTGTGCTCAAATCATTTTGAATACTTAGTGTACAAAAAGTCTTTTCGCTGTCGGTTATGTTACGGATATCTCAAGTAATAATTCATCTCTTAAAACCCTACTTTGATTATCTCATTAACGACATACTGATTAATGACTACCACCAAACTCTTTCCACTTACTTTTTCACGGTTAATAGTGATGATTTTATCACCTACATACAGCCCAGACTTTTGTGCACAAGTGCCTGAAAATACAGTTGTAATTTGAGCAAATTCTCCATTAACACTAACACTAACACCGAAATTAGACAACTTTTTTTTATTAACGCTAAAGACGCAATCTACACCAACATAGGCAAAGGCTTCTTGTGTAGTGGTAACTCTTTTACGCCATATAAATAATCATTGAAAAAATCAGACAAATCACCTCTAACCAAATCATTGGCAACACGCTGTATGATGTTGTCCTCCAGTCCAAACTCTTGATAATTCTCCCAAGCGAATTTTAAAATATCATCCAACGATGTCTTGTCATTGGTGCGTTGTCTAATATTGATATCAAGCACAAAAGCAAGTAATGCACCTTTGGCGTAATAACTAACAATAGCATTGGGAGCGTTCTCATCTTGTTGGTAAAACTTAGTCCAAGTGTCATAACTAGATTCTACCAAGGATTGTTTTTGCCTACCTTTGAATTGTTGCACTCGCGTTATGGGGGGTTTTGAGCAAAAAAAGTTAA
Organism: Abyssogena phaseoliformis symbiont OG214; assembly: GCF_016592595.1. Taxonomy (NCBI): domain Bacteria; kingdom Pseudomonadati; phylum Pseudomonadota; class Gammaproteobacteria; species Abyssogena phaseoliformis symbiont. The sequence goes on along the minus strand of NZ_AP012977.1, from coordinate 627,108 downwards.
ATATTGCTTTGGCGTTAAGATTTGAGTGCGTAATAAAGACAGTTCGTCATAATATGAGGTAAAACCTTCAAAAATCCACAACTGCTGAGTATAGCTCTCTGTGTTCAAATCTAATTGATGAAAGCTAGCAGGCTTAATGGTTTTAGTCCACCAAGCATGGAAATATTCATGAGAGCATAGGGCTAAAAATCTTGTATATTCTGGTATTATGTTATGCTCATTAAGCACTGGCATTTCTTTCCTAGAACAAATAAGACTTGAAGAGTTTTTATGCTCCAATTCACCATAAGCATTTGTTCTAACTAGGGTTAAAAATAAGGACTCATCAAATGGAATAGCGCCGTTAAAAAAATCAATATGGTGAGTGCATATAATCACCAAATCCTTTGCTAGACGTTTAATATCTGCGTTGTGCTTTCCAGTGATTGCCCTTTTGTGGCTAATGCCTCTCGCATCAAACTCTAGCCTAGTAAAATCTGCCATTTCCACAGGGTGGTCAATCAAATTTTGATAATTATGAACGATAAAGTTCATATTACTCAAGGTAGTCAAACCTGTGACACACGACCAGTTGCCTAAAGTTTGATTCTGATTAGTAGACTTTATGTTCAGCTCACATAAATCTGACTCAAATCCTAAAGGCAGTAAAAACAAACTACTACCATTAAAAAAAGCACGCTCGTTATCTAAATAAGCCGACCTAACTGATAAATCAAAGGCATAAACCTCGTATTCAATACTTAGTACATTTTCACAAGGATAGGTAATCCAATGATTTTTATCGAATTTTTTAATCGGTATTTGATGGTGGTGGCTTTTAGCCTTAATACTGATGATATTTTTAGCAAAATCACGAATTAGATAACTACCAGGAATCCAATTGGGTAATGAAAATACTTGTCCTAATGAGTTGGGATTTTTTAGAGTCAATACAACCTTAAAAATATGAGCATGAGTATCTTTAATGGCAACCATGTATTGAATGCTCATAAGGCGTTTTTTGTTCTTTTTAATGCTTTAAAAAATAAAATGCCGATATCGCTCGCATTACCCAAAGTAAAATTTATCATGGCAATAATTGGTCAATAGTTGCCTTAAAATCAAGCACTGATTGTTGATAATTTTTCGCCACTTGAATGTGGTTAAGGTTTGCACTTTGCTCATTGTTTTGCGCTGAAATAACAAAACTTGCTTGAGAATTGGCGTTATTGTATCTTCGTTTTTCCTCTTTGGTGCGTGCCTTAGCAATTTTGATTTGCATTATATTGGATTCAAGTATTTCCACCAAATACTGAATTTTTTGCTTTAATGCGTTCGCCTTGGCGTGGATGTTTAATAATTGCTCTTGCTTTTGTTCTTTAGCCCTAGCAAGTTTTATTTGTGTTTTTTCAATGGTCGATTTGGCTTGCGTACCGCCAATAGGGTAACTAAAATCCAAGCCAATATTCCATGATGGACTCTGGTTAGAAATAGAGTCTGTATAGCGACTATTTTCACCTTCGCTGCTAATACCAAGCTTTAAGTCAAGCTGTATTTTTGAATTACTTTTGTCACTCTTTAGCTGACGTTTTAGCAAATCTTGATTTAAATCAGCTATTTTTAATACTCTAGAATTAGTCAATAAGTATTGTTTAAGATTATCGTCATTGGTTGTATAGCGTTGATATAAATCAAATTCAGCCCTAACATTAGAAAAATCAATATCTAAAATAATGGCCATTTCATGACGCAAAAAATTTAAATCTTGCCGGGTTTGGAGTTGTTGTTGCTTAGCACTTTGATAAGCATCTTCTTGCAGCAAGACATCAGCTTTATCAACCACTGACATGGTAAATTTTTGTTTAACCAAAATCAATTCCTGAGTAGCTAAATCTAGGCGTTGATTACTAATCATTAAGCGCTCTTGAGCGTAAGCCAAATTAATAAATTTCTTCAATTGAGCAAGTGTAAAAACCTTTTGTTGTTCAGCAACCTCAAGCCTAGATATTTGCACGTCAATATTGGATAAATCTGTATTTAGTTGATCATTAATGCCGTTTGCATTTTTCAATAATGGGTGAACATAATCGATAGAAAATTTATTTCTATTGGTATTTTCAGCTTTTTTTTTATTTTTCCAATTGTGCTTGAGAGTAATATCAGCACCTGAGCTTACTATTTTTTTAGTTGCTGAAAAATCAACTGAAGTGGTGTTTAAATTATTATAAGTCGTTATGGATGAAATATCGCTTATATCTTCATTCTTAAAATTAGTTTTTACGCCAACGACCCAATCTTGATTAGCTGTGGTTGCTTGTTGATCAATCTGCTTAATTTGTATAGATAAATCAAGTTGTGTAAAAAAAGGATGTGTATTTTTTAAGCGTTCAATAAACTCATTTTGTGTCATTGCTTGAGCATCAAGACAAATGACAAAAATCAACGCAGTGGTTAGGTTTTTTTTCATACTGGAATGGCTTTTTTAATCTCGTTAATAATAGCGTATAACTTCTTACCTGTAGTGTCAATCATCGCATCTGCCACTTCTTGATATAAAGATTCACGCTTTGATACCAAGTCACGAATGGTTTTCTCTCGATTGCTTGATTGTTCAAGTAGTGGCCTAGATTTAGAATTCATGGTGCGTTTAAGTAACTGTTCAACCGTTGACGATAGATACACTACATAACTATTATGCTTGATCATTTCTCGATTTTCAGCCTTAATAACAACACCGCCACCAGTGGCGATGACAATATTCTTAATCTCGCACAAATCAGCCAACATTTGTGTTTCGCGTTTACGAAAGCCTTGTTCACCCTCCACATCAAAAATATGATCAATGGCCACACCCGTGCGCGCCACTATTTCGAAGTCTAAATCAAAAAAATCACGTTTAAGAACACAGGCCAAACGGCGACCAACCGATGTCTTGCCAGAGCCCATTGGTCCAACTAAAACAACATTTGGTGAGTTACTACTCATCAAGTTTATGCCAATTCGTAACTGGCACTGCAGTACGGACAAGATGCTTTACCATTTTTGTCGAATTTTAAAAATACCTTGGGGTGCATATTCCACTTTTGCACCTCTGGTGGTGGGCAATGAAATGGCAAATCTTTTTCTTCCACAACGCTAAAACTCTCATGCTTTTTTTGAAAATCATCTACGGATAAATTCATTGGCAAAACCCCTTGGCAATCCAGTGTTGGTATTGTTCATTTCTACCATAAACACAATCAAAATATAAAGTTTGTAACTGCTCAGTCACTGGACCGCGTGTACCTAAACCGATTGTACGATTATCAAGTTCACGAATAGGGGTTATCTCTGCCGCTGTACCTGTAAAAAATGCTTCATCTGCAATGCACACTTCATCACGAGTGATGCGTTTTTCAATCACTTTATAACCCAAATCAGTTGCCAATTTAAATACGGTATCACGAGTAATACCTGCTAGTGCTGAGGTTAAATCAGGTGTATAAATAACACCATCTCGCACAATAAAAATATTTTCACCACTACCTTCAGCCACAAAACCATCAACATCTAACATTAATGCCTCATCATAACCATCAGTTAACGCTTCTTGTAAAGCCAGCATTGAATTAATATAATTGCCATTAGCCTTGGCTTTAGTCATGGTAATATTAACATGGTGGCGCGCATAACTTGAAGTGCGAATACGAATGCCATTTTTCATACTATCTTCACCTAAATACGATCCCCATTCCCAAGCAGCAATAATGGTATGCACCTTAAGCCCATCAGCACGCAATCCCATGCCTTCTGAACCATAAAAGCACATGGGGCGAATATAGGCGCTATCAAGATTATTTTTAGCAACTGCGTCTTTTTGGGCTTGGTTAAGTTCATTTTTGGAAAAGCCAATATCCATGTTCATAATCTTGGCAGAATTAAACAACCTGTTGGTGTGTTCTTCAAGGCGAAAAATTGCAGGTCTTTTTTTGGTTTCATACGCACGAACCCCTTCAAACACACCCATGCCATAATGCAGAGTATGAGTCAATACATGGACTTTGGCCTCACGCCAATCTACCCACTCGCCATCAAACCAAATTAAACCATCCCTGTCATCAAATGTATGCATTTTTATTCCTTATCCAATTCAAACACAGCGTGTAATGAACGTACTGCCAATTCTAAATACTTTTCATCAATCACCACTGAAATTTTAATCTCGCTGGTGGAAATCATCTGAATATTAATACCCTCATTATGCAACACCTCAAACATTTGCGCGGCAATACCTGCATGAGAACGCATACCAATACCCACCAATGATACTTTAACCACTTTGTCATCACTTTGGACAGCTGTTGCACCTAATTCTTGACACAAACGGTCTAGGATTTTACTAGCAGTTTTAAAGTCATTCCTATGTACAGTAAAAGCAAAATTAGTCAAGCCTTCACGTGCAGATACGCTTTGCACAATCATATCAACTTCGATATTGGCAGTGCCAATTGGGTTTAAAATTTTAAATGCGATACCAGGTTCATCTGACACACCGATTAAACTTAATTTTGCCTCATCTTTATTATGAGCAATGCCTGAAATAACCGCTTGTTCCACAATATTCTCCTCACTAGTAATTAACGTGCCTACTGGATTGTCAATCAAAGATGACAATACTCTTAATGGCACTTTATATTTTGATGCAAACTCCACTGAGCGAATTTGCAAAACTTTTGAGCCAAGTGATGCCATCTCTAACATCTCTTCATAACTCACAACATTCATTTTTCTGGCATTTGGCTCAATACGTGGGTCAGTTGTAAACACACCATCTACATCAGTATAGATTTGGCATTCATCAGCCTTAAGCGCAGCTGCAAGTGCCACAGCAGTAGTATCAGAACCACCCCGACCTAAAGTGGTAATGTGTCCATCAGCATCCACACCTTGAAATCCTGCCACAACAACAACTTTGCCTTGAGCCAGACTTTGGCGAATACGATGGCCATCAATCGACTTGATGCGTGCTTTGCCGTGCTCAGAATCAGTCATAATGCGCACTTGCGCACCTATATAAGAAATCGCATCACAACCTAGCTGTTGCAATGCCATAGTCAACAAAGCAATCATCATTTGCTCACCAGTCGTTAGTAAAACATCCATCTCTCTTAAAGAAGGTGTATCTTGAATGGTTTGTGCAAGTGCAATCATTCGATTGGTTTCACCACTCATAGCAGATACACTCACCACCAGTTGATCACCTGTCTCTTTAAATGCTTTGATTTTTTGTGCAACCGCCTGAATACGTTCAGCCGAAGCGACTGAAGTACCGCCGTATTTTTGTACAATTAATGCCATTCACATTTGATGAATAAATAATTAATGAATTATACTTTAGTGACTGTGATTTAATCAATAAAAAGGTTTACAATTATTGATTATTCCTTGGCTAGATTTTTAATAAAAATCTTTTTATTACCTAGGTAAAATATCTATTTTTATTTTTTGTTAATAAAGCATGACATTTAATCTATTTACTTTAATTTTTCTAATAGCTGCTTTTAGTTATGTTATTACCTTATTGTGGTTAAACGTCAGACAAAGCAAGGCGATTATTCAATCGTTTGATAAAATACCTAGCGAATTTAGCAAAAAAATTACGCTAAAAGAACACCAAAAAGCAGCTGAATACACACAAGCTAAACTCAAATTAAATCATTTTAAAGTTATATTTTCAACTGCCATATTGCTACTATGGACACTTGGTGGCGGATTGGACTACTTAGACAACACTTGGCAAGCGCAAACTGACAACGCCTTATACATAGGTGTGGGTTTTGTGGTGAGTCTGATGGTGTTAGGTAGTTTGATTGATTTACCATTTGGTGTGTATCAGACTTTTGTATTAGAACAAAAATTTGGGTTTAATCAAACCAGTGTGAAAACCTTTATCATGGATTTACTCAAAGGCACGTTACTTATGCTGATTATTGGTTTGCCACTGATTTATGTCATTCTTTATTTAATGAGTGCCATGGGTGAATATTGGTGGATTTATGTTTGGCTGGTTCTCACTGGATTTTCACTATTGATGTTTTGGCTTTATCCCACTTATATTGCGCCAATTTTTAATCAATTTAAGCCGCTAGATAATGTTAAGTTAAAAACCAAGATTGATCATTTACTTACGCGTACAGGATTTAAAAGTGACGGCGTATTTGTGATGGACGGGTCTAAAAGGTCATCGCATGGCAATGCCTACTTTACAGGCATTGGTAAAAACAAACGCATTGTGTTTTTTGATACACTGCTTAAAGGTATGAATGATGATGAAGTACAAGCAATTCTTGCTCATGAACTGGGGCATTTTCATCACAAACATATTCGCAAACACATGTTCAGTTCGTTTACAATTTCCTTACTTGGTTTGGCGTTGCTTGGCTATTTGATTAATCAGGACTGGTTTTTTCATGGACTTGGTATTAGCCATCCTTCAAATCATACAGCTCTTATTTTATTTACACTAACCGTACCAGTATTTAGTTTTTTTATTGCACCTGTTAATAATTACCTATCACGGAAGCATGAGTTTGAAGCCGATAACTTCGCCGCTAAACATACCAATGCAGATGATTTGGCATCTTCGCTGGTGAAGTTATATAAAGATAATGCTGCAACCCTCACGCCAGATTATTTATACTCTGCTTTTCATGATTCTCATCCAAGTGCGTCAATTCGCATTAATCAGCTTAAGACTTATAAGCGATAAACGGTATACTTAAAACTAACTAGAGGGAAAATTTATGAATCAATTATTACTAACCACAATATTAATTGCATCAAGTACCACATTTGCCAATGAAGAAGGCAAGGAATTACACAAAGAATCTTGTATTGCTTGTCATATTATTGAGCATGATGATGCTTTTTACACGCGAGACAATTCGCGTTTACACAATCACTTTGATTTGAATCGCCAAGTGAGTAATTGTGTCAGCGCATTCAGCATTGATTGGTTTCCTGATGAGGAAAAATCAGTTGTGAATCACTTAAACAATGAATATTATAAGTTCAAAAAATAGTATACGGTTTTGCTTCTAACACGCCGCCAAAAATGGCAACTTGAAAAAATTCAAGCTGAGCGCATTGCTAGAGCAAATAAAGCCTCAGATAATTTTGAAGAATCAACCCTTAACTCTGACAAAGCACAAATAGGCCTGGTGATTACTCGCTATGGACAGCGTTTATTAGTTAAAGCAAAATCAAGCAAGTTATATCAATGCACTGCTAGGCGCAATATTGACTTATCCGTTGCTGGCGATCAAGTCATCTTTCAAATAACACAATCCAATCAAGGTATTGTTACTGCCCTACTTAAACGCAATAATCAACTTCATCGCGCACACAAACTCATTGCTGCTAATATCAACCAACTATGGTTGGTGGTTGCCATTGAGCCATATTACCAGTTTGAATTAATCGATCGTTATTTGGTGGTGGCTGAAAATGCCAAACTACCCATTAATATTATGGTTAATAAGATTGAATTAGCAGGTGACATTGAACACATTAAATCTGATTTTTCTATGTATGAAAATATTGGTTATTCAGTGAACTATTTAAGCGTTAAAGAGCAAATCAATATTGATCAATTCAAAACCCGACTTAATAACAAGACTCATATTTTTCTAGGCCAATCTGGCGTGGGAAAATCCTCGCTCATTAATGAATTAATACCTAATTTAAATTTGCGTATTAATGAAATATCCAAAAAAAGTAAGCTTGGCAAACACGCAACAACCAATACCACACTGTACCACATTCCTTCAGGTGGTAATTTAATTGATTCCCCAGGTGTTCGTGAATTTCAGTTAAATAAGCTCACTAATCAAGAAATTTTGAGTGGATTTAAAGAGTTTAAGCCGCTCATTAACGCTTGTAAATTTAGAAACTGCGCTCATATTAACGAACCAAAATGCGCAATTAAATCGGCAGTCAAATCAGGAGAAATTCAAAAAAAACGCTACCAATCTTACTTAGCTCTAGTTTCAGCATAAATAAGATTAATTATTCAAATTCCATTTGTATTAAAAATACGCTCAGCATTTTGCTTATGCAGTTCACTATAAGTACCCCAATCTTGGTAAGCAGATTGGTCAATATGATAAGCATCAAGTAAACCGCCATCATCATCTAATACCTTTTCAACTTGAGTATGCATATAAACCAAATAATCTTTAGTGAATTTAGTAATAGTCGCTAAATCTGTTGATGCACCATGCCCTGGGATAATAATTTTAGGTTGTAAGGCTTCAAGCTCGTCCCAAGCTTTTAATCCAAGCAGTGAGTATCAGTATGGACAAACACTAGCAACATATGTTCATTAAATGCCATATCGCCACTAATTAACAATTTCAGCTTTAGGGGCAGCAGCCAAAGCTGAATATCATCAGGTGAATGAGAAGCGCCAAGGCGCAATAATTCAATGACGGTATCGCCCATATTTAGAATCATTTTACCTTTTTGTGTTCTCAATGCACGTGCGTAGATATCCTCAGACCAGACCGATGTTGAATTTCTTTATAGGCTTTGGTATGTGCAATTAAAGTTGCTCCTTGTTCTTTCCAATAATTTGAACCCAAAATAGCATGCCCTTGTGAATTTTCTAGCACCACGTATTTAACAGATTGAGAAGTAATTTTTTTAATCTACTCATGCATAGCCCTTGCAATTAAGTAGCTACCACCTGCATTAAACACCAAAACACCATCTATTGTTACAACAAATGATAAATTGTTATTATGGTTTGAGTTCTCATAAGTAGGTGGCTGAGTAGCGCCAATCGCAGAATAAATATTTTTAGCGATTTGAATAGGCTTTCTATATAAAATATTGTCTGTTGCATAATCACTAATTTTGATAGGGTGAGATGCCCCTTTCCATGCAAAATAGCCATCAGCATAATTTTTAACATTAATATAGCCTATATTCTATAAGGTCTTTTCGGCTAGGCGAGCGTATATTTTTGCCACAATAAACAATAATTGGCGTGTCCTTTGACTTGACATAATCACCCACTCGAAACTCTAACCAGTCCCCTAGTAATAATTCACATTCTGACTGCGCTTAATTGTGCCTAATTTGGCCAATTCAGAAGGTGTGCGTACGGTCAAAAATTGGGTTCAGTATCAAGAATGGCTTTTAACTCATCTGTGTTAATATTGACGATTTGCTTATTAACCGATTCTAGCATTTGATTGCCACTAATAATACCAATATCAGCATGAGTGTTAATCAATATAAAAATGCAGCTAATTGCTAAAAAATAACGACACATCACCTAATCCTTGGGTGAAAAAATATTTAACAAAAATGACAGATAAGAACCCAGCATACTGGGATTATCTTTTTTTTAAGATAAAGACCTCTAGATAAGTGTTATTTTAGTTTGGCAAAAACAAAAGCAAGTCTTGCCACGCTTAACCAGCCAAGCATCAATAGCACACCACCTACTGGTGTAACAAAAACAAAACCATGTAGTTTGGTCAAAGTGTATAAATACAAACTACCTGAAAATAGCACAATACCCCCTATAAAAAGCCAAATACTTTGATCGATAGACTTAAACGAAATACGCTGCGAACACGTAGCTAATATTGCAATCATTAAAGTGTGGTACATTTGGTAAGTAGCTGCTGTGTGTATGCGTGTAATATCTTCTGCTTGCATAATATCCTTTAAAACATGTGCTGACATTGCGCCCATTATCACTGCCAAAACACCACTTAATGCTATAAATATCCAAAAAAAATTCATCAGTCACTTTCTTGTTTATAAAAAAAATTATATAATTATACGCTTAAATTAAATAGGTTGACTACTTGATATTTCATTTGAAGAACAAAACAACATCATCACCATAAAACTTAATCCTTGCATCCCATTTATTGGCAAGGTAGTTCATAGTCATTTGGCTAAAAAAGCAGATGTGCGTTGGATCGTCCTTATAATGCCAGTATTCAAAATTAGTATCACTATTTAGCATATTAGTCATGATAGATAAGACACCACCACCATCCAACATAGCAAAAAGTCTATCTAACTCAAATCCAGGCTTGTCAAAATGCTCCGCCACTTCAGTTAAGGTAATAAAATTATAATAATTATTAAAAATTGAAGTGTCATTTGCATAGAATTTATCAAACAAATCTATGTGGTATCCTCGTTCTAAAAACATAACACAGAGTGTAGGACTTGAGCCAGAACCAAAATCAAGCCCAATAGCATTTGGTGAAATATATCTTAATACTGGGTTGAAAACTTTGGATAGAAATTGTCAATAATGTAAATCTTGAGGATTATTCTGATGAAAATCATACCTAGATTTTTCTTGAATACTACTTAAATGATATTCAACAGGCGCGAAAACCAACTCGCATTGGGTACAAATAAAATAATCTGAATCTTTGTTTTTAAAATAGCGTTTTCAATCAGTTGATTGGCATAATGGACAATGACTTTCCATGTGCCAATCTAGAAAAAACGCCTAATGAGAGCAGGAACTAGAATGCACATGACTATATTCCAGCTCGTCCTTACTGGCCTCTCTGATGCTCTTTCAATACTCACATTAAATGCAATGTTTCGCCTGCCAAAGGATGATTAGCATCGACCGTTACTGTTTCCTTATTAATAGTTTTAACACGAACAATAAATGGATTTCCATGCTCATCTTGATGATTGTAATTCCATACCCACTGTCAAATTATCAATATCTTGTAAGGCTTTCATAGGAATGTCTTGAATGGCTTCTGGGTGATGAACGCCATAAGCATCTTCTGGTCTCACTGAGACTTCACAAGAATCGCCCGCTTTCATACCCTCCAATGCACTCTCTAAACTTGGAATGATATTGCCAAAACCCTGAATAAACGGCATGGGCTCTTTCCTTTTGATGAATCAATCACATCACCAGAATCATTTTTTAGCGTGTAACGCATCTTAACCACTTTGCCTTTTTTTACTGTCATTTATTGCCCCCTATGTATATTTAAATTTTTATTAATGCGAAAAAAGGACTCAATAATTTTGAATCCCTTTAATAGTATGGTGGGGCGTGAGCGATTTGAACGCTCGACCAGCGGATTAAAAGTCCGATGCTCTACCAACTGAGCTAACGCCCCTATTTATTTAACGCTCTAAGCATTTTAATACTTCTCGTAAAAAAAAATGAAATTATACATTAATCACACTTTATAAATCAATCAGAAACTAGGCTTTATTAACGATTTCTTTAAGTAATTTACCTGGCTTAAAAAATGGTACAAACTTCTCATCTACTTGTGTCCTTTCGCTAGTTTTAGGGTTAATACCCTGACGAGCCTTACGGTGTTTCTTGTAAAAACCTCCAAAACCTCTTATTTCAACACCTTGACCAGAAATAATGCCTTGCGTTAATTCTTGCAAAATTACCTCAACCGCTATTTTGGCATCAATTTTAGATAAATCAGAACTGTCTGATAAATTTAAAATAAGGTCGGTCTTTTTCATAATAAACAAAAAAACAATCACATATCACTACATGATTGTTTTTTAAGTGTTATTTATTGTCTTTTGCTTCTTTCAGCAAATCGCCCAATGTAGAACCAGTTGCTGCATCAGAAGATTGTTTGTTGTAATCTTTCATTGCTGCTTTTTCTTCCACTAAGTTTTTAGCTTTAATACTGACTGAAATATTACGAGCTCTTCTGTCAATATGCACAATTGCAACTTCTACTTCTTCGCCAGTTTTTAATACCAAGGTTGCATCATCAACACGATCTTCTGAAATTTCCCCTGCTTTCAAATAGCCTGTAATGTCTTCACCCAAACTAATGACTGCACCACGTAGATCAACTTCCATAATGACACCTTTAACAATTGAACCTTTGCTATTAGCAGATACATACTGCATAAAGTCATCTTCTGAAAGCTGCTTAATGCCTAAAGAAATACGCTCTTTTTCAGCATCAATATTCAAAATAACCACTTCCAATTCTTGTCCTTTAGAATAACTAGACACCAATTGATCTGAGGATTGTTTTTCCCGTGAGATATCAGCCAAGTGAATCAAGCCATCAATACCACCTGGAAGACCAACAAACAAGCCAAAGTCAGTGATTGATTTAACACTAACAAGGATTTTGTCATCCTTATTATGTGTTGCCTCAAATGCTTCCCAAGGGTTTTCTTGAGCTTGCTTCATGGATAATGAAATACGATGTTTGGACTCTTGAACATCTAATACAACCACTTCAACTTCTTGATCTAATTTAACAATTTTAGAAGGACGAACATTGGCATTTGTCCAATCCATTTCACTCACGTGAACCAAGCCTTCAACACCCTCTTCAATGCGCACAAATGCGCCATAATCTGTTAAGTTAGAAACCGTACCTGGTACTTTCTTGCCGATAGGTAGGCGGTCTGAAATGTTGTCCCAAGGGCTAGCAGCTAACTGTTTAAGTCCTAATGATACGCGCATTTTTTCTTTATCGTAATTAAGTACTTTAACAGTAATTTTATCGCCAATTGTTAATTTTTCAGATGGATGATTAACACGTTGCCAAGAAATATCTGTAATGTGCAACAAGCCATCAACACCACCAAGATCAACAAACGCACCATAATCTGCAAGGTTTTTAACAATACCTTCAATTTCCTTACCTTCTTCAAGGCCTTCAAGTAGCGCCTCCCTATCAGCAGAGTTAACTTCTTGTAATACAGCTTTTCTAGAAATCACAATATTATTTCTAACTTCATCCATCTTAATAACAATAACCTCAATTTCTTGACCAGTTAGATATGAAAAATCTTTCACAGGACGTATATCCACTAATGAACCGGGTAAGAATGCTTTAACTACACCAATATCAACCGTCAAACCACCTTTAACAGCACCAGTTACAACGCCAGTTACAACTTCCTTAGAGTTCATTGCCAATTCAAGTGATTGCCATAGCTTAATACGCTTAGCATCTGTATGTGACAACAAGGTATTGCCCAAGCCATCATCAATTGATTTAAGTGCAACTTCAACAATGTCGCCCTCTTCAACCTCTAATTCTCCTTGTGGATTTTTAAATTCGTCTAGAGAGATAAAGCCCTCTGATTTAAGTCCAACATTAATAATCGCTTTTTCACGATTAATACTAACAATGGTTCCCATTAAAAGAGCACCAACTTTTACGTTTTGTTGTTCTACGCTATTTTCAAATAGCTCAGCAAATGATTCTGACATATTATTATTTTGATATTGACCGGTAATTCTTAAGCTATTTACGGTATATGCCTAGTACATTATCGGGTTAATTTATTTAAGAGGTTTAACCGCTTAAGCCTCAATTAATGCTACCACCTGAGCGATAACCTCATCAATAGATAACTCAGTGGTATCAATGATAAGTGCATCTTTAGCAGGTTTAAGTGGAGAGTGTTTACGCGAACTATCACGCTCATCTCTCGCTTTCACCTTTGCTAAGATTTGCAAAATTATACCCTTACTGCCTTGCGCTTGCAATTGTTTTAAGCGCCTATTAGCTCGCTCATCAGCACTTGCAGTTAAATATACTTTAAATGGTGCATCAGGAAAAACAATTGTGCCCATATCCCTGCCATCTGCCACCAATCCTGGTAGTTTAGCAAAGTCTTTCTGACGCTTTAAAAGAGCGGTACGAACCACGCCAATAGAGGCAATTTTTGAAGCCATCTCGCCTGTTTTCTCTGTACGTAAAATCGTGGACACGTCTTTACCATCAAGATAAACACTCACAAGTTCATTGCCTAATTGGGTTTTAAATTCTAAATCAAGGGTTTGTGCGATTTTTCCTAAGGCTTTTTCATCAGTAATATCAACCTCTCTAGCATCAACCGCTAAAGAAAAAGCACGATAAATCGCGCCAGAATCTAACAAATACCAGTTTTGTTTTTGTGCCACAATTCTTGCCACAGTGCCTTTTCCAACCCCACTTGGGCCATCAATGGTTAAAACTGGCATTGTATTTTGACTCATTTATCCACACCTCGAAATTCAGACACCCTAATTTTTCCATTAACCATTCTTGATTGACGTTTGTTAAGTTTTTCCATCTTTTTCCAGAAGGCTTGATTAAGGTCAAAACTAGCACTAATCGCCGTACCTATCAATAAAATCAATAAATCTGCTGATTCTTCTGCCAAATCTTCATTAGATTTTCCCTTGGTCACACAAGCAGATATTTCACCCAACTCTTCTGCCATTAATGCCACACGATAAGCCAAATCTTCACCGCCATGATTTTTAAAATCATGCTTATCGTGAAATGATTGCACGATTGCCAACATGGACTGATAAGAATCTTGATTCATTTACTGACGCCAATAAACCTAAACTAGTTGATATTTTTTCATTTTACTTCGGGGCGCATATGTGGAAATAAAAGCACATCACGAATTGATGGTGAATCAGTAAATAGCATCACCAATCTATCAATGCCGATGCCCTCGCCCGCTGTGGGTGGCATACCATATTCTAGGGCGCGAATATAATCAGCATCATAGTGCATAGCTTCATCGTCACCTGTGTCTTTTTCTGTGACTTGTTTTTTAAAACGTTCAGCTTGTTCTTGTGCATCGTTAAGTTCAGAAAAGCCATTGGCAATTTCACGACCACCAATGAACAGTTCGAATCGGTCGGTAATAAATGGATTGTCGTCATTACACCGTGCTAGTGGTGATACTTCAGTTGGATACTGCGTGATGAAAGTGGGCTGAATGAGCTTTTCTTCAACAGTAGCTTCGAAAATTTCAATTTGAATTTTACCTAAACCCCAATTTTCTTTGACTTGAATGCCTAATTCTTCTGCTGTTTTTTTAGCGTTATCCTGATTTAAATCGGCTGCTGTTAACCTTGGGTTGTATTGCAAAATTGAATCAAACACGCTGATACGCTCAAACGGCTTAGAGAAATCAAAATCATCGCCTTGGTAATGAATATTAGCACTATCGCAGACGTCAAGTGCAATACCACGGAATAATCTTTCTGTCAAATTCATCAAATCATGATACGTGGCATAGGCTTGGTAAAACTCAATCATGGTGAATTCTGGGTTGTGCCTTGTGGAAAGTCCTTCGTTTCTAAAATTACGATTAATTTCAAACACTTTATCCATACCACCAACAATTAAACGCTTCAAATAAAGCTCAGGTGCAATACGCAAATACATGGGCATGTCTAATGTATTATGATGCGTCTCAAATGGTTTGGCTATTGCGCCGCCTGGAATGGTTTGCAACATGGGCGTTTCTACTTCGATAAAATTATGATTATTAAAAAAATTGCGAATATAGCCGACAATTTGACTGCGACGCTTAAACGTGTTGCGCGAATTTTCACTCATAATTAAATCAACATAACGCTGACGATAACGAATTTCTTGATTGCTTAATCCATGAAATTTTTCAGGCAGTGGGCGTAATGACTTAGTCAGCAACTTAATATCACTAATACGAATGGATAATTCACCTACATTGGTTTTGAATAAAACACCTATAGCGCCAATAATATCGCCAATATCCCATTTTTTAAACTGCTCATTATAAAAACTTTCAGGCAACTCATCACGAGTGATAAAAAGCTGAATTTGTCCACTAGAATCTTGTACATGTGTAAAACTAGCTTTGCCCATCACACGCTTGAGCATCATCCGCCCTGCTATAGATACTTGCACATTTTTTTGCGCCAACACTTCTTTAGAAAAACCGTCAAATTTTTGAATAATATCTTGCGCTAAATTTTCAGGCTTAAAATTATTAACAAATGGATTGCCAGCTTCTCTTAATAAAGCCAATTTTGATTTTCTTTCAATCATTAATTTATTGTTATCTTGGTCGCTCACCGGACTCCTTAATGTGTTTTTTGTTCTAGTTCTGCTTGTGACCAAAGCCCATTCAAAATAGCCAATAGCCTGTTCAAAAGATTGATTTTCTTGTACCATATAAGCCAAGCAATAATACGCCTATGAACTATTTGGATTGGCTTTAATGGCATTTGACATGCTCTGAATCGCTAACCCTCATCATTACCTTCTAATTGATGTAAATTGCCTAAGTTTAAATGCGTATACTGGCTTTTAAATCTTTATCAGCGAATTGATGATTGAGCAAATTATTCCAAGCTGTAATTGCCTTTAATGATTCACCATTTTTTTGATGTGCATAAGCTTTAATGATTAAATCACTTAGTTCGGTTTTACTACTCACGATAGCGTTATAATCAATTTTCTAGTGTTTTCACCGGCTCGATGTTCGTATAAAAACAACCCTTGAAATTGACCCAAACCCAATTTATTATCAACAATAGGAATGGTTTTAGCCTCACCAGTCAAAATTGTGCGAATATGTCCTGACATGTCAAAATCACCTTTGTTGTTATGTCGATATTTGGGGTTTGCATCCTGCACTGTTTTTTGCAAATAATCTTCAACATCTAATAATATATCTGAATCTTCACTGCCAGTAATCATAAGTGATGCCGAACTGTGAAGTACAAACACGTGGCACAATTCAACTAAATGACCTTGTATAGCAATAACATTATTCACTTGTTGTGTAATTTCAATAGCGCCACGTCGGTGGGTTTTAATAAATAATTGTTGCTGACTCATTTTAATAAATCTTTAGCCTTGGTTGTATCTACAGTGCTTTTAACATTAGGTTTTTTAGTTGATAAAGAGCGTACTAAAAAGAACAGGCCTAAAGCCAAAAACACAAAAGGTGCAAACCATAACAAATAGGTATTTTTGTTAACCGGTGGTTTAAACACGACAAAATCGCCATATCGATCCGTCATAAACTTCCGAATACTATCATCGGTATTTTGCTTTAATATTAATTCTCTGACTTTTTCGCGTAAATCTTTAGCCAATCCCGCATTCGAACTGCCAATGCTTTGACCTTGACAAACTGGACAGCGAATCTCGTTAATTAACGTCTGATAGAGTTGTTGCTGCTGACTATTAACAAAACTTTTAGCTTCAATACTCTCAGCATAAGCAGGATTAATAAGTTCTAATAGTAATAAAAATTGAATAAAATAGCGCACAATAAAATTTTATTTAAAAAAAATAATTTTAACCCATGCCACTTATTACGCTTGACAATATTTCTCTTAGTTTTTCTGACAAACCTATCTTAAACAAGGTAAGTTCAACCATCCATAAAGGCGATAAAATCGCACTCATTGGTAGAAATGGCGAAGGAAAATCTACTTTTATACGCATTCTTGCTGGCACAATTGAGCCAGATGATGGCAAATTAAAAATTAAAAAAGGCACCAAAATTAGCTACTTAGAGCAAACACTGCCACAAAATAATGACAAAAATCTATTTAACATTGTGGCAGAAGGTCTGGGAGAAATGGGCATTATTCTCAAACAGTACCAGCATTTAATTAATGATGGAAAATTAGAGCAGGCTAGCGAGGTACAAGAGAAAATTGATCAGTTAAATGGCTGGCCATATTTACATAAAATTCAAGCTATTCTTAATCGTTTTACGCTCAATGCTGATACAATTTTATCCACACTTTCTGGTGGTTGGAGAAGGCGAGTAATGCTGGCTCAAGCGTTAATCCAAGAGCCGGATGTGTTATTGCTTGATGAGCCAACTAATCACATGGACATTACTGCCATTCTTGACCTTGAGCGTATGCTAAAAGATTATCATAGCACCTTGGTGCTTATTAGTCATGATCGTTCATTTATTAAAGGCATTGTTAATCGCGTGTTTGATCTTGATCGTGGCAATTTATCAGTATTTAATTGTGGTTATGTTGATTACGTCAAACGCAAAGATGAACAACTGCATGCTGAAGAAATTGCCAATGCGCGATTTGACAAAAAACTTGCGCAAGAAGAAACTTGGATTAGGCAAGGCATTAAAGCCAGACGTACTCGCAATGAAGGGCGTGTTCGTGCTTTACAATCTATGCGTGAATCGTTTATAAATCGCCGTGCGAAAAAAGGTCAAGTTAAAATCCACGCACTGGATGATGAAAACCGCGTTTCCAAATTGGTTTTTGAAGTTAAAAAAATTAACTACCAAATTGCTGACATTAAACTGATTGAAAATTTTTCTATGCTGGTTTTAAAAGGTGAAAAAATCGGTATTATTGGTGGCAATGGCACAGGAAAATCTACTTTCATTAAACTCCTGCTTGATGAATTACAACCTGATAGTGGCTCTATTCGCAGGTCAAAAACCATTAAATTAGCCTACTTTGACCAAATGCGTGAATATCTTGATCCTAACATGAAAGCCATGGATTTCGTCTCTGAAGGTCGTGAACGTATTGATATTGGTGGAAAAAGTAAGCATATTATTGGCTACTTGCGTCAATTCTTATTTACTGGAAAGCAAGCCATGGCACCGATTAGAATGTTTTCTGGCGGTGAAAGAAATCGCCTCATGTTGGCTAAAATTTTATCCCAACCTGCCAATTTATTGGTGCTTGATGAGCCAACCAATGACCTTGATGTTGAAACGCTTGAATTGTTAGAAGAAATGCTAGTAGATTATAGCGGCACTTTAATTTTAATCTCACATGATAGGACTTTCTTAAATAATGTTGTTGACTCTACAGTTGTTATGGATGGCGATGGCGTTATCAACCAATATGCTGGTGGTTATGATGATTACTTGATTCAAAAACAAGACAAATTAGACCAGAAAAAAGACAAACCTAAAGTTAAAACAACTAAAAAACCAACAATAAACACTAAAAAATTAAGCTACAAACAACAGCAAACACTTAAAGATTTGCCAAAAAAAATTGAACAAATTGAAATAAAAATCGGTCAAATTCAATTACAATTATCAGACCCTGAGTTTTTTCAACAAGAAAAATCTCAAGATGCCTTAATCACACTTGCCAGATTAGAGGCTGACCTTGAAAGATATTATGAAAAATGGGAGGCTTTAGAATGACACCATTAATCGTTGACTTAGACCATACATTGATTGATACAGATTTATTGTATGAATCTTCAATGGGTGCATTAAAAAAAAATCCATTGCTTATTTTTATTTATCCCTTTTGGTTCTTGCGTGGAAAAGGCTATTTAAAAGAACAATTAACCAAGCGATTTTCCATTGATGTCAGCACCTTGCCTTACAATCAAAACGTCATTGACTATATCAAAAAACGCAAAAAACGAGGCGATAAAATCATTCTTGCCACCGCCTCACATAAACTATATGCTTTTGCTGTTAGTAATTATCTTAAAACAGAAAAAACTCAGGCAAAAAATAATCAACAGGATTTTGATCTTTTTACCCATAATAACCAACAAACAACCATTAAAAAAATTGATTTATTTGATGATATCATGGCAAGCAACAAAAACTTTAATTTATCTTCGCACAATAAAGCAGAAAAACTAATTGAGCGCTTTGGTGATAAAGGCTTCGACTACATGGGTGATCATATGCGTGATTTACCCGTTTGGGAGGTGTCTAATTTATCAATTTTAGTGAATGTATCAAATAAAGTTATCAATAAAACTAAGCATCTTAATGCGTTAGTCTTGTCAAAAAAGAATTAAAAAAATAAGCGTGCTATTTTAAAGAACAACTATTTTTAGTGTGCTGCTATAAGATAGGGCACTGGCTAATAAAAATAATCTATATGGCGTAGCTTTTAAGATTCACTTTTTAAATAAAAGAGTCCAAATTATTACATCGTCAAACCCCTTCAATTAAATAAGACAAACTACCCAAAAGCAAGTATATAACACTAATAACGACAAGTGTGGTAGCAATCACTCTGGCCATTTTTAAATTTTTGCCAAAAAATCGATTGTTAATCCACCATACAAAGTAGCCGATAACAAAAGCAATCACAAGTATTCTAATAAACATATTAACCTTTAAGTTTTTCAACTATTTTAGTCGCTAATGCTAAATTAATACCACTGACTTTTTGAATTTCATGAATCGATGCCTTCTTCACTTCTTGCAAACCGCCAAAATAATTAAGCAGTGCCATTCTGCGTAACTTTCCCACGCCTATAATGGATTCTAGTATTGAAGTTGTACGTTTTGAAGCGCGTTTCTTTCGATGATTTTTAATTGCAAAACGATGTGACTCGTCTCGAATGTGGTTGACCAACATAAGTGCAGGATCATGAGGTGGTAGATTGATTTTATTAACTTTATCATCTTTAACTGTAATTAAAGTCTCAAGCCCTGCTTTTCGCCTCTCTCCTTTGGCAATGCCTACCAATTGTACATCATCCACACCGATTGAATTCATCACCATGATGGCTTGATTGAGCTGCCCCAATCCGCCATCAATAAAAATAATGTCTGGTAAAGGCTTTTTATCCTTTAGTAATTTAGAATAACGCCGGTACACAACTTGATTCATTGCGGCATAATCATCACCAGGGGTAATATTTTTAATGTCAAATTGGCAATATTGGCTCACTTTTGGTACGCCTTTTTCAAATACTACGCACGAGGCAACAGTTGCCTCGCCCATCATATGGCTAATATCAAAGCATTCAATATAATTAGGAAATTTGCCCAATTCCAAAATAACTTGCAAATGCACAAGTGTTGATTTTTTTCTAAATCTTGATAATAAACTTTGATTAAGATTTTCCTTAGCGGTTAAATTAGCAATATTTAGATAATACTTTTTGTCTTTATTTGGTGTATCAATAATGTGCGTATTTAAAACTGAGGCAATTGTTTTTTTATCACTCAACTTATGGCTAATTAATATTTGTTTTGGGGTGTTTTTGCCCAAATAATACAAAGGCAAAAAAGCAGATAAAACTTGTTTAATATCTTGGTTATTTGAGTTTTTAGGCAAAATAAATACTTGCCCAATTTGCTTACCAGAACGTATGAATAACACCTCAATACCACTTACTCCATCTTGCTGGGCGATACTAACCACATCTAAGTCATTACTGGCACTTGAAGTGTGTTGTTCTTGAATGGTGCGCAAATCAATCAATTGATCACGCAAGCGTGCTGCCAATTCAAACTCTAAATTTTGAGAGGCAAATTGCATTTTCTTTGACACCTTTTCCAGGGTTTCCCTACCTTTGCCAGACAAAAACAAAGACATCATCAACACATCTGATTGATAATTTTCATCGCTAATTTTGTTAACGCAAGGTGCGCTACATAGCCCTATTTGATATTCTAAACAAGGTCTGGAGCGTGATCGGTAAGTACTATTAGTACATTGTCTAACTTTAAAGATTTTTTTAAGTAAATTAAGCGAATCCCTAACCACATGAGCCGAAGGGTAGGGGCCAAAATATTGAGCACTCTGATGCTTTTTACCTCGATAAAAACCCACTCTAGGATGCTTGTCATGGCTGATAAAAATATAAGGATAGCTTTTTGAATCTTTCAACAAGATGTTATATCTTGGCATGTACTGCTTAATTAGTTCAGACTCTAACAACAAAGCCTGAGTTTCTGTTGCAGTAACGATTACTTTAAAGTCCTTAATATTTGCAACTAAAACCCTAGTCTTATTCTGCTCATGTGTTTTCACAAAGTAGCTTGATACTCTATTTTTTAGGTTTTTAGCCTTACCTACATAAATCACTTGGTCTTGCTTATCAAACATTTGATAAACACCAGGATTGGTGGTTAAAAATTGTAGCTTTTCTTTAATTGGCATCTATACAAAAAACACTTACAAAGGTAAAATTTGATTTAAGTTGATTTCTCTTTTAAAAAATGTGATTAAAACACTCCTTATTATATTATCTATTTTGCCTATAAATTCTGCTTTAGCAATAGATAAAACGCCAAATACAACTCATCAAGCAATTGTGGATATTATTGACCCGCCTAATTCAGCCGCACTTAATGTTATGGTTAGCGTCCTAAGTTCTTTAAAAGAATTAAAAAAACAAAAAAAAGCCACAAAGCAAAATATCGAAGCTTTAGTTCGACTAAAGCTTCTGCCTAATATCGCCATAGGCGTGTCCACTAAAATTGTATTAAGCAAACATTGGGATGGCTTGAACATCCAACAAAAACAGTTTTTTCAATACTATGTCTCAGAATCTTTAATTCAAGATTATGCAGGTGTTTTATCCAGTTATGGCAAACTTGACAGTGTTCACATCTCAGTAGATCCTGACGTTAAACGCAAGGATGATAAAGCCATTGTAAAATTAATTATTAACGTTAATGATGACCCAAAACCCAGTATTATTTCTCTAAAAATGATACGTCTTAACACTTGGCATGTATATGACATTGTATTTTCTGGCATCAGTATTGTTAAAAATTATCGTGCTCAATTTAACTCATATATTAGACGAAAAGGCATTGACAGCTTGATTCTAAAGTCAAAAAAGAAACTTGAAAAATTGTCTAAATAATGTATAAGCTTATTATTAATGGGGGTATTACTCTAAATGGCCACATTAAAGCCGCGGGGTCAAAAAACTCATCTTTACCCATTTTATTTGCCTCAATATTGGCTAATAGCCCCATTACTTTAACCAACACACCACATTTAAGTGACGTTTCAACCACGCTTAGGTTATTAATGGATATGGGCGCAGAATTTATACTAGAATCAGACAATTCTTTGTTTGTAGATAGCTCAAAGTTAACCAACTTGGTTGCTCAGTACAATTTAGTTAAAACCATGCGTGCTTCAATTTTAGCACTCGGACCAATGCTTGCCAAATATGGTAAAGCAAAAATATCCCTACCTGGTGGCTGTGCAATTGGCTCACGCCCTGTTAATTTACACTTAAAGGCATTAGAAGATTTAGGTGCTTTTATTAAGGTTGAAAACGGCTATATTTACGCTACAGCTAAAAAACTCATTGGCACTGAAATACATTTTGACCAAATTTCAGTGACTGCCACTGAAAACATCATCATGGCAGCAACTTTGGCAACAGGTACAACCACCATTCATAATACCGCACAAGAGCCTGAAATTGTAGATTTGGTTAATTGCTTAATTAAAATGGGTGCGAAAATTTCTGGTGCTGGCACTTCAATTGTCGCCATTGAAGGGGTTGATGAATTATCAGGCGTGACTTATGCAGTTTGTCCTGATCGGATTGAGGTAGGCACTTATCTTGTTGCTGCAGCCATCACAGGTGGCAAAATTACCATTAAAAATGTGCGTTATCAATCAATGCGCGCCATTCTTGCAAAATTATTTGAAACTGGTGCAGACATTAAGACTGAAAAAAATTCAATCACGCTTGATATGAAAGGAAAACGACCCAAGGCTGTTAATATAAAAACCAGTACTTATCCAAATTTCCCCACAGACATGCAAGCACAATTTACAGCACTCAATGCCATTGCTGATGGGCATAGCACCATTACTGAAACTATTTTTGAAAATAGATTTATGCACATTCCTGAATTATCACGCATGGGCGCAAGCCTCGCTTTAGAAGGCAACACCGTTGTTTGCAAAGGGGTAAAATCTTTGACAGGTGCGCATTTAATGGCAACCGACTTAAGGGCTTCAGCATCCTTGGTATTGGCAGGACTAGCAGCAACAGGCACCACAACGATTGAACGTGTTTATCATCTAGATCGTGGTTACGAAACCATTGAGGAAAAATTAAAACTACTAGGCGCTCAAATTGAACGCGTACAGGATTAAAAACTTATGCTAACTATTGCATTATCTAAAGGTAGAATTTTAAAACAAACGCTACCTTTACTTGAAAAAGCGGGTTTAATCATTGCCAAAGAAGAACTAAACTCACGTAAATTAATTCTTGACACCAATCTTGTTGGTGTTCAGGTTATTATCATTCGTGCAACTGACGTGCCTGTATTTGTACAACACGGTGCTGCTGATATGGGTATTTCTGGCAAAGATGTCTTGCTTGAGCATGGCTCTAATAATTTATTCGAAGTACTGGATTTAGGTATTGCTAAATGCAAACTGATGGTGGCTGCCGAATCACAAGACAAACTTAAGCAGAGCACACTTAAAATAGCCACTAAGTATGTCAATTCAGCCAAGCGTTATTTTCAAAAAAAAAGCCAGTCTTGTGAAATAATCAAACTTTATGGTGCAATGGAATTAGCACCTAAGGTTGGCTTAGCGCACTGTATTGTTGACTTGGTTGATACTGGCAACACCTTAAAAGCCAATGGCCTTATTCCACTTGAGCACATTGAAGAGATTAGCTCGCGCTTGGTGGTAAATGCCGCCTCATTTAAAACCAAAAATGCACAAATTAAGTCTTGGATTCACAATATTGAGCACAGCTTGTGATTACTAAATTAACCGCCACACAATCTGATTTTCAAGAAAAACTTGCCTCATTGCTTGCATGGGATAACGTTTCTAACAAAGAGGTCGCCCAAACGGTTGATAATATTATTACCAATGTTCGTAATAGTGGTGATCGCGCTTTAATTGATTACACGAATAAATTTGATGGTGTCAATGCCTCTAGCATGAAAGATTTAACCATTAAGCTGCCTGTACTTAAACAAGCATTTGACACCCTTAATGAAAAACAAAAATCTGCACTAACCATAGCAGCAGACCGCGTACGCCTTTACCACGAAAAGCAAAAACAAAGCACTTGGAGTTATACAGAAGATGATGGCACAATGTTGGGGCAAAAAATCACACCACTTGATCACGTCGGTTTGTATGTTCCTGGTGGTAAAGCAGCTTACCCTTCTTCTGTTTTAATGAACGCCATTCCGGCTAAAGTTGCTGGTGTAGAGTCTTTAATTATGGTTGTGCCAACGCCCAATGGCATCAGCAATCCATTAGTATTAGCAGCAGCATATATTGTAGGCATCACTCAAGTATTTACAGTAGGTGGCGCACAAGCAATCGCAGCCCTTGCCTATGGTACAAAAACCATACCAAAAGTAGATAAAATTGTAGGTCCTGGTAATATTTATGTAGCAACAGCCAAGCGTGCAGTATTTGGCCAAGTTGGCATTGATATGATTGCTGGTCCTAGTGAGATTTTAATTATTTGTGATGGAAAAACCAATCCTGACTGGATTGCTATGGATCTATTTTCTCAAGCAGAACACGATGAAAACGCACAATCAATCCTACTATGCCCAGACGCTGATTTTATTAATCAAGTTGAAAAAAGCATTGCTAAATTATTACCCACCATGGATAGAAAAGCCATCATTAAAACCGCACTTAAAGACCGTGGCGCACTCATTCACACCAAAAATATGAATGAAGCCATTGCTCTATCTAATCAAATTGCACCTGAACATTTAGAGCTGTCTGTTGAAAATCCACAAGCCATGTTGGATGACATTAAACACGCAGGCGCAATTTTTATGGGCCGTCACACTTGTGAATCCTTAGGGGATTATTGCGCAGGGCCAAATCACGTATTACCCACCTCAGGTACAGCGCGTTTTTCATCCCCTTTGGGTGTGTATGATTTTCAAAAAAAATCAAGCTTAATTATGGTATCACACCAAGGCGCAAATACACTGGGTGAAGTAGCTGCTATCTTGGCGGATGGCGAGGGTTTGCAAGCCCATGCTCAATCTGCCAAATATCGAATAAATCACTAATTCATCAACATAAAATATGGCATTAACCATCTATCAAATTGATGCCTTTGCAAACAAACTATTTGAAGGCAATCCTGCAGCAGTTTGCCCACTTGAAAAGTGGCCATCTGATGAACTTATGCAAATCAATAGCAAGTGAACATAATCTTTCTGAAACGGCACTTTCTGTTCCCACTGGATTAACTTATAAAATCAGGTGGTTCATGCCTATTTGTGAGGTTAACTTATGCAGTCATGCCACACTTGCCGCTGCATTTGTATTGTTTAATATTCTTGAATATGAGCAAAATAAAATACAATTTTCATCAAAGAGTGGTACTCTAATTGTCACTAAAAATAAAGAATGGTTAGAAATGGATTTTCCAGCCCAACCTCCAATACCTGAACAAATTTTAAACGCATTTTCAATAACACCCATTGCATGTCTCAAATCCGAAGATTATATTGTCGTTTTTAAAGACGAACAAAACATATTAACTGCAAAACCATACCTATCCTTATTAAGTCAATTGGATTTAAGAAGGGTTGTAATTACAGCAAAGGAGGTGATTTTGATTTTGTTATTCGGTGTTTCGTACCAAAATATGGCATCGATGAAGATCCTGTTACAGGTTCTTCATTCACCCAGCTTGTTCCGTATTGGTCAAAAAACTTGATAAAAACAACCTAATTGCAAAACAACTCTCAAAACGAGGTGGCGAAGTTAAATGTCAACACTTAGGTCAAAGAGTAAAAATCTCTGGCAAAGCCATCAAATACATGACAGGTACTATTGAAATCTAGTAACCCTTAAAAAGGAAACTTATTACCGCCATCCATATTAGGCAATTTCATCTTAGAGAAATCAGGCATACCATCAGCGCCTGCCATTTTAGCCATCATTTTTTGCATCTTCCCACCGCCCATTTTTTTCATTTGTTTTTGCATTTTTTCAAACTGCTTGATGAGTTTGTTAACTGCTTGGACGTTCGTACCAGAGCCATTAGCAATACGCGCCTTGCGCAAACCTTTAATGAGCTTAATGTGGCTACGCTCTTTAGGTGTCATCGAATTAATAATGGCAACCATTTTCTTGGTTTCAGCCCCACCCATGATTTGATTTTTAACATTTTGTGGAATTTGACCCATCATAATACCTGGCAGTTTGTCCATCAATGCTTCCATACCACCCATTTGCTCCATTTGCAAAAGTTGGTCACGCATATCGGATAAATCAAATTGATCTTTAGCCATTTTTTTGACGGACTTTTGCGCTTTTTTATGATCAACCTTACGTGAAATTTCTTCTACCAATGAAAGTACATCGCCCATACCCAAAAGCCTTGAAACCACACGCTCTGGATGGAATAGCTCCAAGGCATCAATTTTCTCACCAATACCTAAAAACTTAATCGGCTTGCCCGTAATATGACGCACAGACAATGCCGCACCACCTCTAGCATCACCATCAGTTTTGGTAAGAATAACCCCTGTTAATGGCAATGCATCAGCAAATGCTTTGGCAGTATGCGCCGCATCCTGACCCGTCATAGAATCAACCAC